>DGQT01000074.1 GCA_002390845.1 Chitinophagaceae bacterium UBA4407
GGTTGAACAACTAAATTGTTCAACCCTCTTTTTTCGTATAAGCATTAATCTTATTGCTCTGCAGGTTGCTCTCCAGCAGAGCCCCCTTCAGATTAACAATGCTAATAAACAGGATTTATATCAAATAACCACCAACTATTTTTCAGTACATTACCATAATCGGAAGCATTTTTTTGATACCGGCACTGGTTTTTCATAGCATCTTTGTTGCCACGCTCGGTTCACAGTTCCTCTTTCATGGCATCGATGAAAGGCGTGGCAGTTTACCCCGACGAGCGAAGCGGAACTCGGGGTCGCAATCCGTTCATCTGTTAGTTATTTATTGAGCTTTTACCAAAGCGAAGATTGAAAAACCCCTGTTTGTAGTGCATTTTAGTCAGGTCGGTAGTTCTCCCAATATTCTTTTGGTGTTACGATTTTAGTTTGCTTATAAGTAGGAAAAGTAAAGTCTGTAGTATTACCTGTAATTACAAAGTCAGCCAAACATTCGTGGGCAAGTTCTAAAATCATATTATCATCATCGTCTGAAATAAGGTCAAGTGTTATGGCAGGAAGAAACTTTGTCGCTTTGCTTTCTATTTCAACGAGTAAGGCTTCGGCACGAATAAAGAAGTCTTGAAATTTAGAAAATCTTGGCCTTGCTAAAACTTCGTAATATTCAGCTAATAATTCTTCCGAAATACAAAGTTGAAATTTCTGCTCAATAAAAAGGTCGTTAATAATGAGGTGCGGATAACCACGTTGAATGAGCGATGAAACAATTATGTTCGTATCAATTACGATTCTTTGCATTTCTTCTAACAACTTTTACTTCATTTGTAATCTCGTCCATTGTCATTTTTGAAATGCCATATTTATCTGCAAGTTCTAAGCACTTACTTAGGTTTTGACGTGTCAATTCTTTGCTAACAATGTCAATAAAATCAGTAAAAGTCAACTGATCTTCTTTTAAGCCGAACTTGTTGTATTCAATATCCGATATAGAAATATTTAGTGTCCGCATAATTTTAATGTTTGATCAAATTTACGAAAAATGTTCAAATGTGTAAGGTTTGACGATGAGGCCAACTATTGTATTTCATAGTATCGCCGCTTGTCTGTTACTCAATTATTGAGCTTTTACCAAAGCTAAGATTGAAGCGAAGGCTATTGGCGAGGATGCAAACAGCAGCGAAAAAAGCTTCTAGTTGTTTTTCGAAATTATGGTTGTGCAACAGTGACCAATGTAAGCTGCTGGATTTCTTGTTATTGTAATTTCCCATTTTTAAATATCTCTCTTGCCGTCAAATATCCGTCTCGTTTTAAAATAAATAAGTCATCAACATAATTACCATAAACAGCAATCGCCTTTTCCCCGACTGTTTTAAAATAAGGCTTAGGGTAACTTATTGTTATAAATTGATTGTCTGACCTTAAAATTTTTGTCGGATACGAAACTTCTTTTGCGAAATCAATTATTATGGGTTTTACTCTTGTCCTTTTGTTATAGTCGTGTCCATAATCTTCTTCTGCATAACTGCCTGCCCATTTACCATCCTTTGTTAAATAGACATCATTATACATGTATTTTTGATGAAAATATGTTCCACTGTCAGCCGATACAAACAATAATACATTGTCAAACTTTGAAAATGGTGGAATGCCATAATGGTCATATGCCACAAATTCAATTGTGTCCTTAGAAAAGTTGCCAAATACTTTTTGAAGAATTTTATATTCTGCTTTAAAACCTCCGTCCATTGAACCTTCTCGGTAAGGTAAAGCGTCAACCGATATTTTTTGTCCTACAAACACAAAAAGTTTATTGTTTTCTCCATTGTAGTTTTTTACATAATCAATCGGATTGTTCTTTTTGTTTTCAGTCTTGCGTTGAATTAATGAATCCTGTCTACCTTGACTTGAATTGTTAGAAGTTATTTGTCCGTTGCAACTTAAAAACAATGTTGTTAAAATTAAAAGTGATATGTGAAATGAGGCCGTCATAATGTAGCAGTTAACGGGTGTATTACTGATATAATGCACAATTTACATTTTTCTACCCGATCGATTTACACAAGAACGCCATTGCGTTTCTTGTATGTTGGGTGCGTCAATCAGCCAACAAAAATTAATAAATGCTTTGTAAAGCAATTAACCCGGCCAATATAAATTCGCTTCAATCTTCACTAATATAAAAGCTCATTCCAAATCCAACCGTACAATCTCTAATGAACCATCAGTAGACACAGGGATACGAAGGATTTTTAACCACAGAGTTACACGGAGTTTTTTCACAGAGTTGCACAGAGAAACTCCGTGTAACTCTGTGATTTCTTTTCTCTGCGTAACTCTGTGGTTTAATTGCTCCATAGAATTACCTTCAGTCGAAGTGTGCGACGCAACAATGCTTAATAGAATTACCTCTGCACGGTACATAATGGCTATTTAAAACAAAAGCACCATCCTTTTTAAAGACGATGCTTCTGTTTTCTATAAAATTGAAACACTATTTCCCTGAAGCTATTTGCAGTAACTCTTTGTCGGGAGCATTTTTCCTTCCCATTAGAGTCAGTGTATGATCCACCTTGTGGGAAACTGTTTTGTATGATTATACTCTTGCTATTAGAATCAGCATACTCATATTTGGTTTAAATATTACGTTCATCAGATCCGGGAAATATGACTTTGTCTTTGGTTTCGGACTTGATATTATCTTTTGGTACGTTTGTTTGGTTTTGTCCTCTACAGGAGGTGTGAAAAACAAACAGAAGGGACAAAGCATATACTTGTATGTATTTCATAATTTAATTACTCAGCAACCGCCTTTGCGAGGCGCACGTTTATAAATTATTTTACTATCCCGTTCTACATAGTCGCCCGATACTATTGGATATGAATACTTGGGCGCATGCGATACGTTTTGGCTTCTTATAATTATTTTGTCGTTAACTTTCAGGCTATGCAATTGCTGAAATTCATTAGACTCTTCCGTCCCGAAGCTAAGAATATAGTCGTCACCATTAATCCTGACCATCACTCCGAAACCTAATCTTGAGCCTGGCGGAAGAGAAAGAGAGCTTACAACAGCCTCCATATTGGTAGAATCTTTAATATGCTCCCTTATTTTAGCTTCAGCGGCATACACTTTTTTTCCCGCAGGAGACGCTTCCCATTCTTTGTACTTTATACCATCAGGGGTAGCCTCCCATCTTTCTCTTTCGGCTTTCATTTCAGCAGCAGAGAGTGGCTTTGGGGCTGATTTTTCAGAAGGTTCATTTTTGGTTTGGTGATTAGCAAATACCAGTCCGCTTGCCACAACCAGCGGTAAGATCAGCGCGTAAATAACTTTTTTCATATTTGTGTAGGTTTAAATAAGATAAATCTATTTACTGGTAACTAATTTACTTTGTCGAATACAGTATTCCAGGAACGCTCTTCTTTGCTGAATAAGTTTGATTTGGCTTTGGCCTCAACTGTAATAGACTTGCCATCATCACTTAACTTCCAAACCTCTGTTACGTAAACAAGCATTTGTTCCTGCACATCTACATGATAAGGTTTGGCAGTTACCAGGTGTACAATTGAGTTAACAGTCATAGTTTGTCCATCAGCCGACAACTTTACGGTAAACTTCTTTCCTCTTTCCTGACCATGATCAATTTGGCTTTCTTTACCGTCGAAGGTCAGTTTCTCCTGGCTTGTAACCGGCGCTGCGCCAGAAAATGAGCTTGATGCCTCTATGGTTAGAAAATCTGCCTGCTCTGTTATTTTCATTGTTTTAGCCAGCATACGATCACCATCATCATATGAGCAAACAATATTTCCACCCATACTTATCGACTCTTTGGCTTGCCATTCGCCAGAAAAGTCAGCGCGATGAGTGCCATTTTTTTGGCAAGCCTGTAAGGCAAAATAAATTACTCCTGTTAACAGAATAACCAGGCAGGACAAAACGTTTCTTTTATTTTTCATTTGTTTATTTTTTGCTTTTTAATGGTGATGAAACGATCATGATTTACCTGCGGGTTCTGGCAAAATCATGATGGTTTCATATCTTTTTAAAATTGATGCAATAAAAATACTTTGATAATTTTTATAAGGGGGAACCTGGATCGTAAATAAGAGTGTAAACTTTGTAAATAATATCTTGACAATATGCTGGTTAAAAGAAATCTCCTGTTAGTCAAACGAAAGTACCTGGGCTTATTATTACTAATCGTGTTTGTCTCTATAATCTGTGTGGCTTTCAGCATGACCGGCAATGATGACTTTGACTTTGCGAGAAGGGAAATTTTACTTCGCCGGATCGGACATGAAATCCTCCTTCAGTCAGGCGACAGTACATCACGGGTACTTCCGGTAAAAAAGATCGCTGAAAATGAATACCAGATCAGTTTTGAGAATGCTTTTACTTTTCTACCCGACTCCCTGGTGAATACCACTGAGCGTTTGTTAGCCAAAGACCCGCTAGCAAGTGATTATGTTGTAAATGTATTGAACTGTGCCAATGCCAGTGTAGCCTATGGATATGCTATATCAAAAGATAAGAAAGATGATATTGTAGCCTGTATAGGAAGAAGGCAACCCATAGCGTGTTACATGATTAATATTAAATTCAAACCAACAGGAATAATTACAGCACAGAATGGATATATTCTGGGCAGCCTTACAGTTTTAGCATTTGTTGGATTTATTTTTTTGAAACGTGTTAAGCCGCGGTTGATCTTACCTGAAAGTCAGCATACAGGTCTGTTCACTTTGGGTTCAACGTCGTTCGACGCAGAGACTCGTAAACTCACCATACACGGAAAGATCATAGACCTTACCAGGACTGAAACCCGTGTACTACGCATTTTCGCGTTGTCTCCTAACGAGGCTATAGAGCGAAGCCGGCTACAAAAAGAGATATGGGAAGATGAAGGTATTATAGTAGGCCGCAGTCTCGATATGTTCATATCAAAACTTAGAAAAAAACTTGAAATTGATCCTAACATTAAGATTGTAGTTATACGCGGCAAAGGATATAAGCTTGAAATTAGCTCCTAAGAAAACCTTCCGCTGCGAACTGATTTTATAGGATTCAATTTGGCATTTGTGAAACGCTATAGTGAACTATAAATGCGGACTCATTAAATGAATTATTCCTCGCAAAGTCTACTTAATTTGGAGTAGCTTCTCCGAAAAGTTTCCTGAAGGGGTCTTTGCGTTTACACAAAAGCTCATTCCTGATCCAACCCCACAAGTGTGCGACGCAACCAAAGTTTAATAGAATTACTTCCGCCCGGTACATAATGGCTGTTTAAAACAAAAGCATCACCTTTTTAAAGATGATGCTTTTGTTTTCTGTAAAATTGAAACACTATTTCCCTGAAGCTATTTGTAGCAATTCTTTATCAGGAGCATTTTTTAGTTCGCAGGTATTATCGAAGATCATGGTTGCTCCATTCTCTGGTGTGTACTTTGGCCATTTGGGTAAACCCTTTGCATTTGGGTCGCCGGTCTTTGCAAAATTTAGCCAGGCACTGCTTATTTTATCAGCAAGTGTATAAGCCTCTTTTCCGCCGCCGGTCATTTGTTCGCAGAGCTTTATATTATCAAACTGGAAAGCAAGATCCATGCAATGCATCGCCTTGTAAATACCATCGTTCACGGGTGACTGCCATGTAAAAAGATACATGTAAACCGGTGCCGTTCCGCTGGCAACTTTAAGGTTTGCCTGTGTAATGGAAAGCGGCCTGAAGTTTAGATCGATATCCGTATAATCAGAAGGCTTAACGGTATTGGGATATGCCTTGTTAACGGCAGCAATAAATGCATCAGCTTTGTCGCCGTATTTTTTCTTCAGGTTTTCTTTGGCCTGGTCCATAGTAATATCTCTTGTGCCGGGAGCGAACGGCGCAAACTCATTTTTTGTTGAACCAACCAGCAAAGGAATATCTTTTGAAAGTGCTGTTGCTGCAGCATCCTGCGGTTGATACGGCAACACATTGCCATCAAGAATTGGCCCCCAGCCCAATCCAAAACCAGCAACAGGTTTGCCTTCTGCTTTTAAGTCGTCTGATACTTTCTTCAAAGCTTTTTTGCCGGCAGCATTCAACGTTTCGTAAGATATTTTCTGTAGCGAATCTACCTGCGAAGGTTGAAGGTTTAGTACTTCAAGCAACGCCGCACCAATTCTTTTTGTAACAGATTGATCCATGAAATTTGTTATATAACTGCCGCTTTGTACAATGGCTTTACTGAACAATCCTTTTGCTGAAGGCGCATTCATTAAACAGGTAACTTTTCCACCGCCACCGCTTTGGCCAAAGATGGTAACGTTATCAGGATCGCCACCAAACTGTGCAATGTTTTGTTTAATCCATTGTAAGGAAGCAATAAGATCCATAAGACCTGCATCAGGAGATGATTTGTATTTATCGCCATAAGCCGACAAATCTAAGAAGCCCAAAATATTCAACCGGTGATTAACAGACACCACAACAACATCACCTTTCTTGGTTAAATTTTCTCCATCATAAGAAGGTAGTTCTATTGAGGAACCGGCAGTAAAACCACCACCATGCAGCCAAACCATTACAGGGCGTTTTTTACCATCGTTTATTTGTTTTGTCCAAACGTTGAGGCATAAACAATTTTCATTGGTGAAGCCCCAGTTATGGTTGAAAGGAAATTCAAATTCATCGAAAGTTGTAGTTGTTGGGTCGGTTGGACAAACAGGCCCGTAACTCATCGAGCTGCGCACACCCGGCCACGCATCTGGTTTTGATGGCGCCATAAACCGGTCTGCCTTTGCATAAGGAATACCCTTGTAGGTATAAATGCCATCGTGTATATAGCCCTTTACTTTACCACTTTCGGTGGCAACAATGGCAATGTCTTTACCGGCAGTAATGCCGCTTTGTGCAATAGCAAGTACAGGCAGCGTGGCAACCGCTAAAGACATCATAAATGATGTAATTTGTCTCATAATATGTAGTTGATTTTTATTTGTGCTGAAAGATATACACCCGCTTATTGTTTTAAAACGATTTGCGATGAAACACTAAAAGAAAGCTACGAAACACAGTGTTTTAAAAATGGCAGGCGAATCTTTAGTGAAAGATAACAATTTGAAACGGTTGCTATGCCTCTCAAATTTTCGCTTATCAAACAGGTGTAATTTTTTTGAAACCAGCATTTGTATTTCATGGCAGCTTCGTTGCGTCGCATTACGTTCATCTGCTATTCATTTATTGAGCTTTTATCTCAGCGAAGATTGAAGCAGTAAAGAGGGAATCTGGAAAGGATCGGGTTAAAAAAAAACATTTACAATGTGGAGCGGGTACTTTAAGCAGCGTAATCTTTTCAGCGAAACTGCACACTACAGCTGAATATTAATATAAAGACCGAAAGGATCATGGAGTTTGCAGGCAAAGAAAAAGGCTTGGCGTTGTTGGGGAATCAGCATTCCGTGAGCCCATAACCGAAGCCCAATAATTACAATATTGCCGATGTCTTGTTCAACCTATTTCAGGACGAGACATTTTGCAGCCGATTGATCTTCCGCCTGCCTCCATTTGCCGGCAATACTTTTTCTAGCGGTTCGTGCTTCTACATCAAAGACTTAGCGACCTTTTCATTGATTCTTTCATCAACTTGATGCTCTTCGATGCCAAATATACTTACGTCTATTCCAAAAAGCTATTTAAGTAACCTAAAATTGTCTTCGTTTGCGTCATTAAGCTAACATGTCCCTGCGATGGAACAATGGCCAATTGTGATTTTGGCATTGGTGCCATATCCGCAGTAATACCACCTCCCAACAACTGATAAGTCTTCATCAACTCAACTTTATCTAAGCCGTCGTTATCACCTGCAATAAGTAATACCGGAGATGTAATATGAGCAATACTGCTATCTCCTACATCAAATGGCACATCTGCAAAAGCAATCATCTGCTCTAAATAACTTCTCCATTTTGTTTTATCAGGGGCAACCGCATCATATCCTGATTTCAGGGGCGTATTATCAAAAAATTCTGGCTTAAAATCCTTAAATGCACTATTTACTACTGGTAACCAGCCACTACTTTTATAAGTAGAAGAAATAATAACCAGTTTCTTTAACCGCTTGGGAAATTGTACAGCAAACTGATACGCTACGGAACCGCCCATACTATATCCGGCAACATCCGCGCTATCTACTTTTAAGTAGTTCATTACTTGTTCTACATCACTTGCCAGAGTAACTATGTCTAGTTTTCGGTTAGAATAAGGGCTGTGACCATGTCCCTGCATTTCGATGGCTATCACCTTTCGGGTTTTTGATAACTCAGGTATTAATTCTCCCCAGTTCATTTCAATAGTGTAAAAAGCACCATGCAGCAAAACGATAGGTTCTCCCTTACCGTATATTTCATAATAAACCTTAATGCCGTTAACCGGAGCGTAGCCCCTACTGGAAGGGTCAACCTTCTGTCCGATTGACTGAGTTGTCATAAACAGAGACATTGCAGTAATAAAGATTGCCACGAGCGAATTATTGAATCTTAATAAGCTTTTCATCGTGTTGTTCAATTTTAGTTTACATAATTAAGATAGCAAAGATTAAACTGAACCAGGGATTTATCAAGTGATGCAACAAAAAGATTAGGGTGAATTGCGACAATTGCACGCTCAACACCGGGTAATCGGAGTAGAAGACCGCCGACAGCATGACCTTTAACGAAAAAGACTTGGCGTTGTTGTGGAATTTGAATTCCGTCAGCCCATAACTGAAGCACAATACAAACAAATGTTGAGGCTTATTCCTTCAAGCCCCAATAACGCCAAACCTAGTCGGCGGTTCGTTGTTTCCTTTGTCATTCAGTTTTTCCCTTGAAGGTCATATAAATGGCCATTGCGTGTCCGTGTCCTAATTCAAATTCCTCCTTAAGCCAGTTTGTGATTTCTGTGGCTTTAACCGCTTTTACAAGTTTCCCTTTTTTTAAAAAACCTTTTTTCTCTGCAAGCTCTTTGAAGTCAGCAGGTGTCTTTCCTGTCTTAGCTTTTATGTTATCTATATATGCTTGAAATGACATATTATTTATTTTTTTAGCTCTAAAATATTTAACGAGATTTTTGCTGTTATGATTGGATAAGCTAAATAGCAAAATACTAAAAATCTATTAGCCCAACCGTTTATGCCAATAACCCCTTTTGGTAACTCTGTCATTGGGCGTTGATCTGGTCCATAAGCAACACCAGCATATTTTAGACTGGAAAAAAGTAGAAACATCGAGCCCGCCATCAATATCAAACTAATCCAAATTGAGTGTGAAGACAGTAATAGTATAGTGCTATTATTTTGCCATTCTGCATTTTTTAGCAAATGATAGGTAATTATCAATGAACCTATTGGTAAAAACGGAACACCAATACCAAATGATAATCCGTGAAGTTTATGTTGAACATCAAATAATCCACCCATTATTGCTCCAATGCCTGTTATGAAAACAAGTAGTACTCCAAATTTAGCCCAACCGGAAGTAACTATATTCCATAGCATAAATGCGGAAGTCATAGAACATAAGCCCCAACTAATAAAGAACAGAGTTAATAGCCATTTGTGATTTCCAAATGCATATTCGCTGACCATACGGAAATTCGGCTTAATTTCTGAACTTACAAAATGCAAAGTGATAAGGCACAAAATGGATAGACTACCGAAAGTAATTGTGCTATTTGCTAAAATTGCTATTGTTTTCATAACCCGATTTTTTTAAGTGTAATAATTTCTCCAATTCATTTAATCCCATCGTAAAACCTTCTTTGAAGCCCATTTTAATTATTTGCTCAAGAGCTGCAAGTGTCTTGTGTTTCACTGTAATTTTCACTATAGTAATGCCATTGTGCTCGTTAAAATTCAAATCCCAAATGGCACTTGGTAATTCATTATTTGGATTTTCGTCTTTGTCAGCAAATGCGTCCAAGTATTTGAAATTTGTTATTGGGTTTATGAAAGTATAGTCTTGTATGCTCCAGTGTTCTTGACCTTCAGGACCTACCATTGCGTAAAACCTTCTGCCACTCACTTTGAAGTCCATAAATTTTGTTTTTGATGTCCAAGGTTTAGGTGCCCACCATTGGTCAAGGATTTCTTGTTTAGTAAATGCGTCCCAAACCAAAGATTGGTCGGCTTCAAATTCTCGAACTACAAATACCGTATTAGTAGATTTGTCAACAGTAAAATCAAATAGTAAACTGTTTCTCATTTCTTATTTTTTTTTAGGGTTAATAATACGTTGTCTAATTGGTCAAATCGGTTTTCCCAAATCTTTTTAAATTGCTCTAACCATTTATCAATCTCTTTCATTTTTTTAATTTCAAGTGAGTAGTAAATTTCTCTGCCTTGTTGTTCCTGACTTACTAATTCACATTCAGTAAGCATTTGAATATGCTTGGAAACAGCTTGTCTGCTTGTGTGAAATTCTTCTGCAATTGCATTGGGCGTCATTGCTTGTGAGGCAAGCAAAAGCAAAATTGCTCTTCGTGTTGGGTCGGCTAATGCCTGAAATACATCTCTTCTCATTTTTATAAATGGTCTATTATGCAACAATTCGGTTGCAAATATATACGCAACAATTTGATTGCACAAATTTATTCTCACTTATTTCTGTCCAGATAAAATGTCGGGATGTTTATATGTGGTTTCAGGTTGTCCGTTACGATCACCGCTAACTCGATAATACACGATGGTCTTACTTTCTGTTCTTATTAAGCCTTTTTTATTAATACTTTACCAATAGAGCAATATTTTATACAAAAGTTTTAAGCTTGCGCTTTTTGTATTGTCGCTAACCGACAATTGAAAATACGCAAGTTTTTTGCGACCCTTTTTTATCCATGATCTTTTCAAAAACGCTCATAATATTTACCAAATTCATGTAGCTGAATTACGTCTACAGGCATTGGGTAAATAAATAAAGAACTGCCACATCTGAACTGGCTGGCAGTTTTAGTAAGAACTGTTTTAATTAGTGTTTCTCAATTTTTTTTGCCCGTGCTTTGTGGTTCCCTGGCTCAATAGAAATACATTTATCCGAAGAGTGCTATCCTTCGGCTGCGCTCAGGATAAACTGCCCAGCATAGCTGCCATGAAATAGGAACTTCGAACCGAGCGTGGCAAGTAAAGCTTCATGCATGTACTGCTGCCGGGCTCATAAAAATACCTGTATTCATAAATCGTTGTGTACATTTGAAACAGTGCGTTTAATTTATTCATCCCCCCCAATCTTTTTACATGAACAGAAGAAACTTTTTAAAGAATGGTTCAGCAGCAAGCATAGCAATCACAGCTATTGCAGCATCATGCAACACTCCGGAAACAAAAGAAGTGATTATTAAAACTACTGAAGCGGAGGTGGGCGACTTTGCTTTGAACGAAACAACGATTGATGTACTTCAACAGAAGATGCAGAGCGGCGAATACACTTCAAGGTCAATAACCGATCTGTATTTAAAACGGATTGAAGCGATTGATAAAAAAGGCCCGGCCATTAATGCGGTAATTGAATTAAATCCTGATGCCACCTCAATTGCAGACGAAATGGATAAAGAAAGAAAAGCGGGTAAAACACGCGGGCCGCTGCATGGCATACCGATATTGATAAAAGATAATATTAGTACCGGAGATAAAATGATGACCACTGCCGGGGCGCTTGCATTGAGAGGAAATGTTGTTGCAAAAGATGCATTCATTGTACAGCAACTCAGGGCAGCCGGTGCTGTGTTACTTGGCAAAACCAATTTAAGTGAGTGGGCCAATTTCAGGTCATCAAGATCAACCAGCGGCTGGAGCAGCAGGGGTTTGCAAACAAAATGCCCATATATACTGGATCGCAATCCATCGGGCTCCAGTGCAGGTTCGGGCTCTGCCGCAGCCGCCAATCTTAGTACTATTACCATTGGCACAGAAACAGATGGATCGATTGTTTCACCGTCTTCTATCAACGGATTGGTTGGTATAAAGCCAACAGTTGGTTTGTGGAGCCGCTCGGGCATCATACCCATTTCAGCCACACAAGATACAGCCGGGCCAATGTGCCGAACGGTTAAAGATGCAGCCATACTTTTAGGCGCTTTAACAGGCGTTGACAATGATGATGCCGTTACAAAAGAAAGTGCCGGAAAATCGTTTAAGGACTATACAACTTATTTAAATAAAGATGCATTAAAAGGAAAAAGGATTGGCATAGAAAAATCGCATCTTGAAGGAAATGAAAGCGTGGTTGCAGTTTATAAAGAAGCTATTGAACTGATTAAAACGCTTGGCGCAGAAATTATAGAAGTCGATATTTTAAAGTCGTTAAGCGGTATGGGTAATGCTGAATTCCAGGTATTGCTTTATGAGTTTAAAGATGGTGTAAATAAGTATTTGGCTGGTGCCAATGCTTCTGTAAAATCCATTGCCGATGTAATTAAATTTAACAACGCCAATGTGCCCGCCACAATGCCTTATTTCAAACAGGAAACTTTAATAGCGGCTGATGCTAAAGGCGATTTAAACAGCAAAGAATATAAAGACGCACTTACAAAAACGCTTTCATCAAGAAAGATATTAAGTGATCTTATCAGTAAAAATAAACTCGATGCACTTTGCGGTGTAACCAACGGGCTGGCATGTTGCATAGATTTGATAAATGGCGACTATGATACCGGTTTCTCTTTATCAACCCCCGCAGCAATTTCAGGGTTTCCACATATAACTGTGCCTATGGGTTTGGTGCATGGTTTACCCATTGGTATTTCTTTTTTCAGTACTGCTTATACAGAACCGCAATTAATAGCTATTGCTTATGCTTATGAGCAGGCATCTAAAAAAAGAGTGGCACCTGAATTTATTACAGGGGCAGTGCCTGCATAAATTGTAAATGGGCTATGGTTAATCGTAAACTGACAATTATCAAAATGCCCGAAGTGTAAAAGCAGATGCGCCAGGCAAAATAAAAATGCCGCTAAGAAACTGTCTGAAATGATTTATTTCAATACCAGCATTAGTTTTTTATAGCAACTTCATTGCGTCGCAATCACTTTATCAGTTGTACATAAGGCATCTTTTGGCACTATGCAAAATCGCTGCAATTAAATTTATACAGCTTCTAAGGCGTGTACTTGTTTTGCAAAATGATATTCCATTGGCTGCGGGCAATATGATTGGTTAAGCGATACGTCTTTAACAGATGCCATTGTAAGAGGAACTTTGAACCGAGCGTGGCAACAATGACGCCATGAAAAAAATTGCTGATATCAAAAAAAGATCTTTTGTAATAAGCCAATAGAAAAGTAGCATTCTGTTTTGAAGTTCATCTTCCGGTGATTAATAATATTTTACCGCCTTCTGTTTTTATTTGTAATTTGACTTTTCAAACTTAAAGAATACCCGCATGGAAACTTTTGACTTGCCGCAAAAGAAACGTGAGTTTCATAACCATCATTTTGATTCAACGATCTGGAACGGTTTCAATTTCAGAGACGACGACATTGTTATTGCTACATATGCAAAATCCGGAACTACTTGGTTGCAACAAATTGTTTCGCAGCTTATTTTTAACGGGCAGGAAGATATAGAAGTAGCCGAAATGTCGCCCTGGCTTGATCTTAGAATTCCGCCTAAAGAAGTTAAACTACCCGAAGTAGAAAAACAAGATCACCGCCGTTTTTTAAAAACGCACCTGCCTGTTGATGCATTGGTTTTTTCGCCAAAAGCAAAATATATTTATATAGGCAGGGATGGCCGCGATGTGGTGTGGAGCATGTACAACCATCATGCAAACGCCAATGAATTTTGGTACCAGGCTTTAAACGATACACCGGGCCGTGTGGGGCCACCCATTGAAAAACCAACTGAAGATATTGTACAGTATTTTCATGAATGGCTTGATGGTGATGGTTATCCTTTCTGGCCTTTCTGGGAAAATATCCGCACCTGGTGGCAGATCAGGAACCTACCCAATGTTCACCTGATAAATTTTGGAAAATTGAAAGAAGATATGCCGGGAGAAATTAAAAAGGTTGCTGATTTTCTAAACATTGAAATCGACCCGGCAAAATGGGATGCCATTCTTGAGCATTGCAGTTTTGATTACATGAAAAAGCATTCAATAAAGAGTGTTCCGCTGGGTGGCGCTTTTTGGGATGGTGGCTCCGACACTTTTATCAACAAAGGCGTTAATGGACGATGGAAAGATACCTTGAGTAAAGAAGACAGCGAACGCTACGAAAAAATGTGTATTGAAAATCTTGGGGCTGATTGTGCAGTATGGCTTAATACTGGTATAATGTAGAATTATAAACGTAGCGGATCATTTGCGTTTTGCAACCTGATTATTTCGTTTTTATGTTCGTTTACTTTAACCCAATAAATAATCCAGCAAAGAAAGGTTACAATACCCACAAAAGGTATTACTGAAAGTATATTGAGTATGCACATAGCCAACCCAATATTGTACGCAGGTTTTTCGGCTGTAACAACTCCATATTTTTCATATTCATTTTTCAACGATACACCAATGGCATCTACCACAATAAAGCTATAAACGATATTCACAAGCGGAATTAAGAGAAACCATACATTTCCAGGTTCCATTTTCCTGTTTTCAGGAGAGATTGTTTTAAGTGTATTTTGCAGGGTAAGTAAATAAAATATTCCGACTAAGAGAATGCCTCCCAATACTACGATGAGTAATAGTTCCTGAAAGCCCAGATTGCCCATGACAGTTGGTTTTAAAGATTAAGACTCCTATAAATCTACAATAATATTTGAGGTTTGCAAGCGGAAAATTTTAATAATATTATTTCAATTTTATTTGCCCGTGCCCAGCCACAGCAACGCATCGATAATAAAGCGGTTCTGAATCTCATTATCAAACTGAAAAGATAATTCTTTATTGGTGCCATGTTCGTAGTCAATATCGTTGTGGCCCATATTATCATAGATCATTTTATATTTTTTGTTCGTCCATGCAACAGGATAGTATCCACTGTGCCAGATCTCGTATAGCTTTGGCCCGGTGCCCAGCGGAAAGCTTGTTGAATCAATTGACAATAATATTTGAATATCAGGATTTTTAGTAAGGTCTTTTTCCCAGCTATACCATTCATTTGGCGACGATTTAAACGTTTCAGGCAAACGTTTTACAGAAGGATGTTGGGGGCTTTCAATCCTTAAAAACGCTGATGTTGGCCGCCATGTATTTCCTTTATACTGCCCGGCACCAATAAAATCATTATGATACCAATCCCAATCTTCATTATAGGCAGAAGGCGTTAATGCAAAACCTGCAAAATGAAAGCCCATCCACGCGCCGCCATTATCCATATATTTTTTGAAGGCAGCGCGTTGTGCAGGATCTTCGGGTCTCGTATCAAGAAAAAGTACTACCTGGTAGTTTGAAAGGAATTTTTCATTCAGGTTGCTCCAGTCGTTTGTAGAATCGTATGTAAAATTATACTGCTTTGCTATTTCAGGAAAGAACCTGTTCGCCTCATGCACATAGCTAATGTGCGCCTGGTCTTCCTTTGCGGTATAAAATGCAATTACTTTAAAACTTTGTGCATGGCTGTTATATACCAAAGAGAATAGTATTGTAAAAAAGGTAAATGTTTTTAATGGCATCGTTTTATTTTGTGCTTGTAAATATATACTACTTGTATAAACCTTGTATTTTAGATAAATGAAAACTTCTTCTGTAAGCGAGATAAAACAGGAATTACTGAATACACCACAAAAGCAATTGATAGAGTTATGCCTGCAACTTGCTAAATATAAAAAGGAGAATAAAGAGCTGCTTACTTATTTGCTTTTCGAAAGCCATGATCTTGAAGCATATATTAAAAATGTAAAGGCTGATATAGATGAACAGTTCGAAAACGTAAATAAAGACAATTTATATTTCGCTAAAAAAAGCCTTCGTAAAATACTCAGGATAACTTCAAAATATATAAGGCATACAGGCTCTAAACAGGCAGAAGCAGAACTGCTTATTTATTTTTGTAATTCATTAAAGAACTTAGGCATTGCTATACGAAAAAGCACAGCACTTACAAATTTATACAACCAGCAGATAAAGAAAATTCATAAAGCAATTGAGACCATGCACGAAGATTTGCAGCATGATTATTTGAGGGAATTACAAAAACCTGAATAATTTATCAAATACAAAAACATGAGTAAAGATGAAACCAAAGACCTGTTGCAGTTTCTTACCCCATTTCCAAAAGAGGTTCAGGAACTTGCCTTGTGGTTAAGGGATTTTGTTTGGAATCAGTATCCGAATTGCAACGAACTCATTTACGATAATTACAATGCACTTGCTTTTGGATGGTCAGTTACAGATAGGCTCCAGCACACATTCTGTTCCATTGCTGTGTTTGCAAAGTATGTACACTTTGGCTTTTATTGGGGAACTCAAATTGCCGATCCCGAAAAAAAACTGCTGGGCAAAGGAAATCAATACAGGTATATTATTGTGAATAACAACAATGATTTTCCAAAGGTTTATATCAAAAAACTTTTGAAAGAAGCTTATGCGAATTCACTTGCCAAAGTAAAAGATAAAGCTGAAATAATTAAAGGAGCAACTATTGTAAAATCTATCTCTCCGGTTAAAAAAAGGCCAGGTATTGTTACCCCAAAAAAAGCTGCTGCAAGAAAAAAATAAGTAAGTCTAAGCTTCGCTTTTTACTGCGTTGTTATTTTTTAAAATTGCAACAGTCAGCCTGCTGATGCAGACTAATTTTTCATTTGCATCGTCATGAATGCGTATATCCCAAACATGCGTAGTAGCGCCAATATGTATTGCAGTGCAGGTACCGGTTACAGAGCCACTTCGTACCCCGCGCACATGATTCGCATTAATTTCAATACCCACACAGATATATTTATCAGGATCAATTACAAATGCCGAAGCAAGGCTACCCAATGTTTCAGCAAGCGCTGCCGAGGCACCACCGTGCAGTAACCCGTAAGGTTGGCGGGTACGGTGGTCAACCGGCATAGTTCCTTTTATAAAATCATTGCCAATCTCAGTAAACCTCATTCCAAGATGCTCGGCCATATTGTTTTTTTCAAGGTATTCAATATCTGCAATTGTCATAGCCTTATTGAACCATATTATTTTATCCATAACGGTTATTAATTTAAAATATAGGCTGTTAATAATGTGTTTTGTAATACCAGCTTTTGATTTTTTATGGCATCGCCTGTTGCGTCGCAATCACTTCGACTGCAGGATAGATATGCAGCTTTTTTCAAATAAAATTAATAAATGCTATAACCCCTTTATAGACCTTATTACAACTTCAGGTAAAAACGGCGATGCATCGCCATGATGCTTTAAAATATCCCTTACAATTGTTGAAGCTACGGAAGTGTATTGTGGTTCGCCGGTTAAAAAGATCGTTTCAATTTTCGGGTCCATCATGCGGTTGGCATCTGCAATGGATTTTTCGTATTCAAAATCGCTTACGAAACGAATGCCCCGTAAGATAAATTTTGCGTCGATCTGCCTGCAAAAATTTACGGTTAAGCCTTCGTAAATAGTTGCTTCCACACGGGGTTCGTTTTTGTAAATTTCTTTAAACCAAAGCATTCGCTGTTCGGCAGAAAACATTGGGGTTTTGGATGAATTTAACCCAATACCCACAACGATCTTATCAAACAGAGGTAATGCACGGGTAATAATATCTGTGTGTCCCAGCGTTACTGGATCGAATGTTCCGGGGAAAAGACAAATTCGGTTCATTGAGTTGCGGTTTATGATTTTAAATTCAATGCTCAACACTTAACCAAATGAAGCGGCTGTTGAAAGCTCAATAAGAATCCTGCAGTACAAGTGTGCGACGCAAGGAAGTTGATTTGATAATTTGATGATTGGCCAATTTGATAATGTATTGCATCACAACATCACCAAATTATCAAATCACCAAATCCTTCAGCCGGGCTCAAAAAAAACTGCTACGGCGTTTGTGGACTTAATAAATACAATACTGCCATCCGCACCGCCACACCGTTTTCTACCTGGTTTAAAATTACCGAGAATGGCCCATCGGCAACATCGCTGTCAAGTTCTACACCGCGGTTTATTGGGCCTGGGTGCATGATCACAATTTCTTTGTCAAGTTTTTCGAGCATGCTGCGTTTGATGCCATACGCAAGGTTGTATTCGCGCAACGACGAAAACAAAGGTTGGCTCTGCCTTTCTAGTTGAATGCGCAAAACATTCGCAACATCGCACCATTCCAAAGCTTTGGTAACATTGTATTCTACCCTTACGCCCATTGCTTCGGCAATATATTTTGGTATGAGCGTGGGCGGCCCTGCAACAGTAACTTCGGCGCCCATTTTTGTAAGTAAGTAAATATTGCTAAGTGCCACGCGACTATGCATAATGTCGCCAATAATGGCAACTTTTAAACCTTCAAGCTGGTCCTTTTTTTCGAGCATTGAAAATGCATCGAGCAGAGCCTGCGTTGGATGTTCGTTAATGCCATCGCCTGCATTAATAATCGCCGCAGGAATGTGTTTGGAAAGAAAATGCGGTGCGCCGCTGGCACTATGCCGCATTACCACCATATCCACTTTCATGCTTAAAATATTGTTCACGGTATCAAGCAACGTTTCGCCTTTTGAAACCGAAGAAGCACTTGTGGTAAAGTTCAGCGAATCGGCACCCAGCCTTTTCTCTGCAAGCTCAAACGACATTCTGGTACGTGTAGAGTTTTCGTAAAAAAGATTTACAATTGTTACATCCCTTAGCGATGGAACTTTTTTTACAGGCCTTTGCAGTACGTCTTTAAATTGTTTGGCTGTAGAAAGGATAAGCTGTATATCCTCTTTGGTGAGGTCTTTAATACCCAGCAGGTGTGGCGTAGTAAGTTTCATTAAAGGGCGAAGTTAATAGTTTGCAGCTTATAATTGATTTACGATTTTGCAGATATACGATTTACGATTTGTTGAACCAGAAACTACAAACTTATACCAGCACCACTTCCTCAACGCCATGAATTTCTTTCCACCGAACCAGTACTTTTTGCGAAGGGAAAGTATCAATTGTTCTGCCTACATAATCGGCATGTATAGGCAATTCACGGCTAAAACGGCGGTCAATCAATACGCACAATTCTACTTTTGCCGGGCGGCCAAAATCAACCAGTGCATCAAGCGCAGCGCGTATGGTTCTGCCCGTCCACAAAACATCATCAATGATCACTACATTTTTATTTTCAATGCTGAAAGGTATTTCAGTGCGGTTAGCCAGCTTTATTTCGCGGCGTACATCGTCGCGGTAAAAGGTAATATCCAGTTTTCCGTAAGCAATTTTTTTAGGGTCGCAGAGTTTTTTAAGTTCTTCTATAATGCGGTCGCTTACATAAATGCCACGGGGCTGCATCCCGATAAGCACAGTGTTCTCCAGGTTTAAATGATTTTCCAGTACCTGGTGTGCCAGTCTTTTTATGCTGAGTGCGACCTGTTGTTCCGTTAATATCGATTTCAATGCAGTGAATTTTGCACAAAATAAATCATTCGCCTGCACAAACAAAAATCCCCTGAAAATGCGGGAATATTAATTTGGCCCTGACTGAAGTTACAGATGGCATCGCCTGTTGTGTCACTCACTTGTACGTTCGGATATTCTATTGGGCAGTGCGAAGGACTTCTGATTTTTAACGTATTATCATTTCAGGCTCTATAACCATTGAAACCGGTTGCATCAATTCATTAAACCTGACATCCACCTGCTGAATTAATTTGTCTTCCAGCAAGTTTGCAAAGACTTCAAAATAAACAATTACATCTTCTCTTACGTTTCGCTTTAGCCAACGAAATCCTTCGGGTAAATTATTGAGTACATCGCGGTCTTCAAGATATTCCAGGTTGTGAATATCGGTAGGGGTTAAACCCAACTGCTGCAGCTTGTAAATCATCAGGCTGAAGGGGGCGTCTGTAACGCCGCAGTAATCTTCAGCGAGCTCTGTCCATTCGCCAATGCCGGTATGGGCATATTTTAAAATTTCTTCTTTGGTTAAGTTTGATACTACCTGCAGCAGGTTGCCGCAATTACAACTTCCATGACTGCCCCATGCATAAGGAGCTCCATTTTTTAAGCGTGCTGCAGTTTCTCTTAAAGCAGCCACCAATTCAATTGTTGGTTTTGCCATAGCCTTTCATTTTGTTGAATAACATTTTAAAACCGTTTATGTTTAAACCAGGTTTTATTTGCCAGATAAAGTTATTGGGTAAATATTCAATCCTGAAATGAATTTGTGGTAACCTGCCGCCCAATAAATCCTGTCATTAAAATCGTGGCAGATACTTTATTCTGCTGATCTTGTCAGAAGTATTACTTGCTATAAATACCGCTTTCAAGTTCTATCTTGTTTCCCAGTAACGCGTTGAGGAGATTGCTCATTTTTTCAATTGTCGAATTACCCATTAATATATTCAAACCTGATTTTGGCGGGCCCTCATTGTTCATTTTTTGAACAAGATGATTCAAAAATGCTATGCCTTTGGCAGTTTGATCTGTGGATTTTGTTCTTACAAAACCTAAGTTTTTTAAAATGCTTTCCATATTTGCAATTGTTTGCAGAAAACTTACAGTTGGTTCGTTTGCCCAGGGAACAGGATAATTTAAATCCTCATTATTTTTTTTGAATATATCGTAATAAATAAATGTTCCCCCATTTTTTAAAACTCTTTTTACTTCTGAATAAAATTGGTTTTTGTTTTCAATATTCATTTGCACGTGCTGTGTCCACACAACATCGAAAGATGCATCTTTATAAGGTAACGCCAGCGCATCGCCCTGTATAAATTTTGTTTGATTATCCAGTTTAACCAACCGCGATAATTCCTGTGCCGTTCTAATAAACTCGTGGCTCATATCAATACCGTAAACTTTGCAATTGAATTCATCAGCAAGTCTTCTTGCAGGGCCGCCTATACCACAACCAATATCCAGCACCGTTAAGCCATTAAAATTAAATTCACTTACAAGTTCCTTTGATATTTCGGCACCTCTTACATGAAACTCATCTACGCCTGATATGTCAGATCTTAAAACATTATTTAAATCTACTCCCTGCTGAGCAAGCAGGTTTAAAATATCTTCAAATAAATGGGGGCGGTGATATTGATTTTCGACTTGTTTATTTATTTCGTTCATGGCGCTATCAATTAAATTGTATATCAAAATTGGGTGCACAAACTAAAAATCTTCTTACAACGGAGGAAATATTTATTGCAGCCCAACTGAAGTTACAGATGGCATCGTCTGTTGTGTCACTCACTTGTACGTTCGGATATTTTATGGAGTTTTTATTGGTGCGTAGATTGAAACGAACGATGAGACCAACGACGGAGAAAACTTGGTCTATTGGTAGATTTCTCATTTATTCACTGGATTATTTGTATTATTTAATTCTAAAGCCAATCAATAGAAATAATAAAATTAGTTCCAAGCAATTCTTTAGTTTTAAATGACACATCTTCAAAGACTTCCTCATCGCTTATTTGCGATGTAGGCCAAATGACAATCTTAAAATCATGTGGATTACTATTGACTACAAGAACAATTCTGACGCCTTCAATTCCCTTTATAGAAGATATATTTTGTTCGAGTTCCTTTCTTTTAATTTCAAGATATGGATAATCGTAATTTGTTTTTACTAGTAGTTCTTGATATTTCATAGGTTGTATTGGTTATAAGAATATCTACTCAATAAGTTTTTAATAGTCTATTCTGAAACATTGTTTTTGCAAATATTTTTGGTGTTGATAACTTAGGTTAGGCTAAACAGGATTTTAAAACTTTTATCAGGAAAGTATGGGTCAAGAATTTCAAAAGTCTTACTGCCTTTATTGAACACTAACAACATTTTTTTCGATGAGATTTCGTCAAATGTCCCTTGATAAGTAATCTTTGAACTATTATTGTCTTCTAAATTATTTTTATTTATAGTAATATTTTTGTTAGACGTAGTTGTCAACTTTATAGTGTCTGCTGTTTCTTCAAAACTTCCCCCGTCAAGTAATAAAATTTCTTTCCATAAGCTTTCTATGATTTCCCAGCCAAAAGGTAGCAATGGTAGAAATCTTTTCTGTTCAAGAATTTTAATTTTTTTAAGTGAATAATTGTTGCTATTCGTAATAGATTTAGTTGATTCTTTTATAGATAAGATGTGTGCAGTTAACTTAGAAATATCAATTGTGTCGCAAGCAGAAGCGGATTGAATGGCAGAAACTAAATCCATCCATTCTCTTTCTGAATCGCCACGAGCAAAAGTACCTGTATGCACTTGCTCAGAAAACCTAGAGATGAGTTTAAGGTAGTATCCTTCTTTAAAGTAAAAAGTACATCCAGCATTAGTTGCATCTTCGACAAGCAATTCTCCAATAACAGGTTTAGGGAATAGGTCTCTAACTAAAGCATGCTCCAATAGTCTAAGTTGTATTCTGCTCAAATTTTTCTTTTTAAACATAGGGTTGATTTGTTAAAATTACTGCTAACTCGAAAATAAACGAACTAAATATCCTTTCCAAAAACAATTACCGCTTCAATCTCCGCTTAGGTAAAAGCTCAATATACAGTCCAACTGCACAAGAGTGCGACGCAAGAATGCCCAATAGCATTACTGGCTTCCGGCTCAAAAAATGTATTCGTTATTTCTTTCTGAAATAAATTCTTATGGGTACACCGCTTAGTTTAAAATTACTGCGCAACTGGTTTTCGAGATAGTTGCGGTAGGCTGGTTTTACATCGTCGGGGTAATTGCAAAAGAATGCGAACGAAGGTACCACTGTGGGCAACTGCGTTACATATTTTATGCGCAAAGGATGGCCGCGAACCACAGGTGCATGATAAGCTTCTACAGCTTTTAGCATAGCCTCGTTAAGTTTGCTGGTGGTTATTTTTATGTGGCGGCTATCGTAAACTTCCAATGCAACTTCTATTGCTTTAAATATGCGTGTTTTTTCTTTTGCTGAAATAAAGATCACGGGCACATCGGTGAAAGGAGCCAGTTTTTCTTTTAACTGTTTTTCGTAATCCCGTGCTGTGTTGGTATTTTTTTCAGCAAGATCCCATTTGTTTACAAGCACCGCAATCCCTTTGCCTTTGCGGGTTGCAAGAGAAAAGATATTTACATCCTGTGCTGTAATACCTTTCGTTGCATCGATTAACAGCAGGCATACATCGGCTTCATCCATAGCGCGGATGGCGCGGATAACGGAATAGAATTCAAGATCTTCCTTCTCTTTGTTTTTCTTTCTTAAACCTGCGGTATCAATTAAAATAAATTCTTTGTTGTACAGGTTGTAATGTGTGTGGATGCTATCCCTCGTAGTGCCGGCAATTTCGCTAACAATGGTGCGTTCTTCACCAATCATTGCATTGAGTAAAGATGATTTTCCAACATTGGGTTGACCAATGATAGCGAACTTAGGAAGTTCACCTTCTTTGGTATTTTCATCTTCTTCTTTGTCTTTTGGAATCAGTTCTGTAATAGCATCCAGTAATTCGCCGGTGCCACTGCCACTCATGCTGCTTAGAAAATATATATTCTCAAAACCGAGGCTGTAAAACTCAGAAGCGAGGAACATTCTTTCAGGATTATCTACTTTATTAACGGCGAGAAAAACAGGTTTGTCGCTACGGCGTAGTAAAGCAACCATGCTTTCATCAAGATCGGTAATGCCTACTGCAGCATCGGTCATAAAGATCAATGCATCTGCCTCATCAATTGCTATTCTTACCTGTTTGCGTATTTCTGTTTCAAAAATATCTTCTGTATCGGGAACAAAGCCTCCTGTATCAATTACATTAAAAGTTTTTCCGTTCCAGTCTGTAACCCCGTACTGGCGGTCTCTTGTAACGCCGCTGATGTCATCTACTATTGCTTTGCGTTGTTCTAATAACCTGTTGAAGAGTGTACTCTTACCCACATTTGGCCGACCGACTATTGCTACTGTATAACTCATTTTCTTTTGTTCTTTTTAAACGATATCTTTTTGATACCAGCGATCTTTTTCATGGCATCTTAGTTGCACAGTTTATCCCGAACTTTTTTCGGGACAATCACTTTATCACTTATACCAATGGCATCTGCAGGCTTATATTAAAATGTTCAAAACCAAATTTAAACAACCTCATTTGCTGAATTAAAAAATCATTCATTTGCCTGACCATTGAAATAATAAAGAAACTGTATAATATCTGTTTCTGTTCTTAATTTATTTTTGTTTTTCGCAAGCCATTCTTCAGCAGCAGTACCGGGCTTAAGTATTGCAGAAACAGATTCTTTATTTAATGTTCTAAGCAACTGCATATTTCCATTGTAGTTCAGGTAGTAAGCAGATTTTGTTATATAGGTAAAATCTGATTTCCCTGAAATAGGATCGTAAGCTAATTTATTTACAAATACTTTATTTAGCTTTATTAAACCTGCCTTTCCATTAATTAATGGCTGGTAAAAATGAAAACTATCATCACCAGGGATTTTCATGTAAATAAAGCTGCCCAATAAATAAGAAGTGTCATCACCTTTAAAAAAAGTGATACGCTTTATCTGTCCCTTTTGAACAACAAGTGTTTGGCCGTCTTTGTTAATATAATAAACATCATTTGTATATAAATTCAATTTTACTTTAGGTATCAAAACACGATAAGTGCTTGTATAAATCATTGCTGCGTTCCATTTTTCAAGCCAAAAAGGAGAACCGCCTATATCACTATTTTCTACTTTGTCCACTTTTATCTGCCCTGTAAGTTTTAATTCATCGAAACGCAATGTTGAGAATGACCCGGCTGCACTGGCAGAAAGATCCATATCCAATTGCGCCTGGCAAAAATTGAATATGCAAACAGTAAAAAAAGTGACAAATAAAAATTTCATAAACCGGTACAATAATTTGCTTTTAAAAGAAGCCAATGTCTTTTATCAATCAATAGCCATACTCTTTAAGCTGCAACTCGTTATCCCTCCACTTGGGTTTAACTTTAATAAAGAGTTGAAGAAACACTTTTTGTTGTAAAAACTTTTCTATGTCTTCTCTTGCCATGGTGCCAAGTTTTTTAATCATCTGTCCACCTTCACCCAATAAAATTCCTTTTTGGCTTTCGCGTTGAACAATGATATCTGCCTGTATTTTGGTTAAAGTATCTTTTTCTTTAAACTCGTTAACCAGCACTGCGGTGTGGTAAGGTATTTCGTCTCCAAACAATTCAAATATCTTTTCTCTTACTATTTCGCCAACAAAGAATTTTGTTGAAAGATCAGTAAGATCATCTTCCGGATAAAATGGTTCGCCCTCTGGAAGCAGTTCAAGAATTGTGGCGATCAGCGTATCGATATTTTGTTTTTCCAAAGCAGAGATCGTTACCAGTTTTTTACAGTAAGGTTGTTGCCTGTAAAAATCTTCTGCAGCAGTAATCCTTCTAAGCCCGATCTTATCAGTTTTATTCAGCACTACAATGGCTGGAACTTTTAATTTAAGCGAATTAAATAACAGGTTATTTTCTTCGGGCCCTTCTGTTGCGTCTGCTAAAAGAACGGCCACATCTGCATCTTCCATGGCACTTTTTACAGCCTGCATCATGTGTTCCTGCAGCTTGTATTTTGGCTGAATGATGCCGGGTGTATCAGAAAATATGATTTGGTATTTACCCGGTTCGGTCATAAAACCTTTAATACGGTGCCGCGTGGTTTGCACTTTGGGTGAAACAATTGCCAGCTTTTCGCCCAGCAATGCATTTAGTAATGTGCTTTTACCTGCGTTGGGCTTACCAAATATGTTTACAAAACCTGTTTTCATATTATTAATAGCAGATACGCAAAGACGCGGGTCTGTATTTTTTTTCAATAAAGTTATGATGTACACGTGTGCGACGCAAGAAAAGCTTAATGCCTGATCTTTAGCCTGGCTCAAAATACTTAAAACTAAAAAGTCCCGCAAGTGCGAGACTTTAAATTTTGTGTTGCGAAATTTTGCAGGGTTCGAAACTCTGTCCGCCGCGGCGGATATGAGCCCGACGAGCTATAATTTTGAAAGTAGTTCGATCCAAATCCATTCCCGTCCCTTTCCTGATTTTAATTCTTTTTCTTTTAAAAGAGCTTGTGCTTTAGTATCAAAATCTTCTGTATAAACCAATATCCATGGCCTGAATTTTATTGTCCAGCCTTTTTTGCCAAGCTCGTTATGTGAAAGTAATCTTGCATCCAGATTACCTGTATAACCAATGTATATTTTTTTATAGCCTGGAGAATATAGGATATACACTTTATGCATATACTAAAAAAGCCTCATTTGAGGCTTTCACTTGTTGCGAAGAGAGGGTTCGAACCTCTGACCTTCGGGTTATGAGCCCGACGAGCTACCGCTGCTCTACTTCGCGGTGCAAAAGTAAGGGCATGGAGCTTACGAGCCAAACTTATTAAATCGTTTGCTAATCTTTTTTCTTTATCGACGACCCGCCACTGGCATCTACACTGGTAATTACACCGCTACCTTTATAAGTAATAATGGAGCCGCCGCTTGCATCTGCTTTCAATGTTTTATTAATACTAATGTTGATGATGGAACCGCCGCTGGCCTCAACATTGCAATTGTCTATAGATAAATTATAATCCTTAAAAATGCTGCCGCCACTGGCTTCTATTGATGCATCATCAAAAGCACCTTCCAGCGTTGCAATGCTGCCCCCGCTTAAATCTATGTTGAATGAATTGCCTTTTAATTTACCTTTTATGATGCTGCCTCCACTGGCATCGCAGTTTAATTTATTTACCGAAATTTCATCAACCAGTTCGGCAATAGAACCGCCTGAAGCGCCCAGGAAATTAAGATCGGTAACCGTTACATAAGCTTTCAATTTCTTGTTGCCCCAGTTCCAGTTGTTCCACATTTTGCTTTCTACGCGTATTTTCAACACACCATCTTTAACTTCTGTAATAATTCTTTCAATGTATTGCGCGTCATCTGCACTTACTGCAACGGCCTGTTCCTTACCCTGAGAAAGGTAAAGTTTTATGCCGCTACCTACCGATACACCATTAAAATCGCTCACTTTTCTTACCTGTGCATTCGCGTCGTAAACAAGGTTTTGGGCCTTGGTGCTTGTTGCAATCAGCACAAAAGCTAAGCAAAGGCTACATATCATCTTTTGCATATTTCTGTAATTTTTATACTTTGAAACGAAGTGAAGAACAAAAAGTTACAGCCAAATTAGAATTTCTGTACTTACTTTGCGGCATAAACAGTAAGAATTTTTGAAATAACCTTTGGGTCTGGACTGAATTGCTACTATTGAGCTTCCGTTGTGTCACTCACTTGTACGTTCAGATCAATATTCAGCAAAACTCAAATCTTCATACTGTTTTCCCGGGGTGCTTTTACTATAAAATGGTAAAGGCTGAGATCACACCCGTAGAACCTGAACAGGGTAATGCCTGCGAAGGGAAGGTGCATCATTTTTACATGATTCCTATCCACGAGCAATTTATTCCTGTTCCCAAATTTATTGTTAACACAAAAAAAATTAAGCAAATGAAAAAGCTTTTGGGAACAACTATGGCTGTATTATTTACAACTATCGCATTTACACAGATCACTGTAAAAGGAACAGTAACCAACAAACAAAACCAGCCTTTGGAAGGCGCTACTGTTACACTTTACCGCAATGCAAAAAAAGAAACTACAACGCTAACAAATGCATCAGGAGATTTTGCATTTGCAAATATTCAGACAAATTCAAACTGTAAAGTTTTAGTCCGGTATATTGGTTTAAAAACATTGGAACAAAACTTTACGGCAAATGAAAATAGTTCTTTGAATTTTGTTTTAGAAAACTCAGATTTTTTTCTTGAACCGCTGGAAGTAAAAGCCATCCGTGCATCTGACAGATCGCCATTTACAAAAACAGATATTACAAAGCAGCAATTAAGTAAACTGAATCTCGGGCAGGATATCCCGTTCCTGCTCAATCAAACTCCTTCAGTGGTCGTGAATTCCGATGCAGGTAACGGCGTAGGTTATACCGGCATCCGTATTCGTGGTTCTGATGCAACCCGTATCAACGTTACACTTAACGGCATTCCTTATAACGATGCAGAAAGCCAGGGAACATATTTTGTTGATCTCCCTGATTTTGGTTCTTCAATCAATTCCATTCAAATACAACGCGGCGTGGGTACTTCAACCAATGGCTCCGGTGCATTTGGTGCTACCATCAACATGAGCACAAATGAGTTTAACGAAAATGCTTACGCAGAAAGCAACAACAGTTACGGTTCATTCAATACATGGAAGAACACTATTAAACTGGGCAGTGGTTTAATAAACGATCATTTCACTATTGATGCCCGGCTCAGCCGAATCAGCAGTGATGGATATGTAGATCGTGCCTCAAGTACATTACAATCATTCTATTTTTCACCGGCGTATACCAGCAAGAATACCTCAATAAGGCTAAATGTTTTTTCAGGCAAAGAAAGAACATACCAGTCATGGTATGGTTTGCCTGAAGCCTTGCTGCAAACTGACAGAACTTATAACGCAGCAGGTACAGAAAAACCCGGTGAACCTTACGCCAATCAAACCGATAATTACCAGCAGGATCATTACCAGTTATTCTTAAACCAGGTATTGAACAGCCGATGGAATTTAAACATCGCTTCATTCTTAACCCGTGGCCGCGGCTACTACGAAGAATATAAAGCCGAACAAAATTTTGCCGATTATAGTTTGCCAGATGTGATCATAAACAACGATACAATTACAACAACCGATCTTGTACGCCAGCGCTGGTTAAATAATTATTATTACGGGCAAACATTCTCCCTTCAATATAAACATGCAAAAGATGAATTAACGCTTGGTGGTAGCTGGACAAAATATGATGGCAAACATTATGGCAATATCATCTGGGCAAATATTGGTATTCCAAAAGATTATCAATACTACAATTATCCTGCAACCAAAACCGATGTAAACGTGTATACAAAATGGCTGCATCAGCTCAATACCAACTGGAACTTATTTGGCGACCTGCAGTTTAGAAAAGTAATGCACAACATGGAAGGTTTCGAAGGCAGTCCCGATCTTTTCATCAAAAGGAATTTCAATTTCTTCAATCCCAAGCTGGGCCTTAGCTACAACAGTAATGGACTGCATGCTTACCTTAGTTATGCACTTGCTCACCGCGAACCAAACCGCGACGATTTTCAGGCTGCATTATCTGAGCAACCTCATTTCGAAACACTGCACGATGTTGAGTTAGGCATTGATAAAAAAACCACCAAATACAACTGGGCAGCCACGTTTTATTACATGCAATACAATAACCAGTTGGTGCTTACTGGCAAGATAAACGACGTAGGCAGTTATACAAGAATCAATGTACCCAACAGTTACCGCATGGGTATTGAATTGCAGGGCGGGCTTGTAATAAATGAATGGCTTAATACAACTGCAAACATTACGTTGAGCCGCAATAAAATAAAATCGTTCACTGAGTATATTGATGATTACGACGATTACAAACAGCAAACTGTTGAACACAGCAACACGGATATTGCCTTTGCACCGTCTGTTATTGGCGGTGCCGTTATAAACATATTGCCTTTTAAAAATTCAGAACTAAGCATCATGGGTAAGTACGTAGGCAAGCAGTATATGGACAATACTCAAAACAACAACCGCGTAATTAATGATTATTACACACAGGATGCAAGGCTTATTTATACCGTAAAAAATCTGTTGTTTAAAGAATGGGATTTTATTTTCCAGGTTAATAATATTTTCAACAGAAAGTATGAGGCCAACGGTTACACCTATCCGTATGTGTATGGCGGCATACTCATAAACGACAATTATTATTACCCCATGGCCGGCACCAATTTTATGCTTGCAGTTAATGTAAAGTTGTAAAAGCATTTTGAACCAGGCAGCAGAATATGCATGAGGCATTGTTGCGTTCTTAATCCCGTATGTTTCATCGGGACGCACACTTGTACGGTTGGATTATGATTGAGCTTTTAAGCGTAGGGTACTGAGTTTCGTATTTGCAGCTTATATGATTGGATATGCAAAATTTTTATTGCAAACTTTCGTGTATTTTTAAGTTGTGTGTTATGCAATATGAAGTCAGTTTTAACCATATTAATCGTTTTTAGTTGTTTGTTGACGACGACGACATCATTGGCACAAGAGAAACATGCATCGATTTGCAATGAACAAGTAAGGATTAACTTTCAGGGTCGTTCACCAGAAATGTTAAACAAACTAATAGAATTGGGAGCCGTCTCACTTGGCGACGCTGGGGAGGCTGCCGACTGGGAGAAATACTTGAACCATTTCCGCAGTTTTATAACATACTTCGACACAATATTTACTGACCAACAACTCATAAATATCATTGGTCGGAATGAATGCCCTTTGGTCACCTGCTATGCATTCCATTCGCTGGTAAAATCTAAAGATAAAAGTATAAACGATAAGACAGTTCAAGATTTGCTGCTAAACTTTGCCAAAGACACTACATCTTATGTTTATCTTGACTGGGGTTGTTCAAGCAGTTTAATACAGATGTTCGATTATTTGCTTTCTTTAGTGACTGACAAACGTGCCAACTCTTACTTGGCGGACATCAGGCCCCTTACTAAAATGGTCACAGAAAAAATCTTAGAAGAAAGGCGGCCCTATTTTTCAAATCATGATATTTATGGACAAGAAAGTACATGGCAAAGCTATTATGAGAGTTTCTTAAGGTGACATGCACGAATACATAAGGATTCGGTTTGATTATATGGCGGCTTGACGATATATTCTCAACTTTTTGTTATAAAACTATTTATTTTGTAAAGGAAAAAAAATCGTATCAAAAATTTCAAGCTTTTTTTGTTCAAATTACAATGACCTGAAAGACGGACTTAGTGACTTAACATATTTAGGATTTCAAAATTTTAATATTGTTGATAGTTTTAAAGTCCTTTTTGGAATGAACGTCTTAGATGTATGAACGTCTTGCCGTTTACAGTATCGTCACTATTATCCTTCGCTTCGCTAAAAGCTGAATCTCCAATCCAACCGTACAAGTGTGCGACGCAACGGAAGCTCAATAGTAGCAGGCAGTTTGGCTCAAAAAATTACAACGGTTTTACTTCATACACCGGGCTGAATAAATATACCAGGCCGGTTGTTTTTTCTTTACAACGAAACCGCTTACGCAGACGGTCGCCTTTTTCAAATATACGGCCATCTTTAATTTTAAAGAATGCACCTTTTGGTAATTGTTCCAGGAAATTTACATCGCTTTTAGCTTCATCGTAATTGCGCAAAACACGTATCAAACCTTCTTCTGCACAACTGCTTGCAGCCGGATTACTGAGCGATTGCCGTAGTTCCTTTTCAATATCTGCCGGAAATACTTTTCTGCTTACAAAATCGGCCAGCATATTGCCATAGATCTGCTTCCATTCTTTACCATGCGAATTAACCCTATGGCCATATTTTTCATAAGTAAGCAAATGTGCCAGCTCGTGAAGCAGTGTAATAAGGAACGCGAATTTATTAAGATTGCCATTAACACTAATGCGGTGGTTTTTGCCGTGTACAGCATTACGGTAATCACCAAGCACACTTCTTCTTTCTCTTGTTACAGTTAAGTGTACTTTATGCCGGTGAAGGTAGGCTGCTACGTTTTCGAAAGTATGTGGAGGCAGGTACGCATTCAGCGCCTGCATAGGGTGCTCCTCAATGCCTGCCATGTTCCTTGTTTAACTTACTCACTGTTTTTACCTCGATAAAAGTGTAAACAAAGTATAAGCCCATTGCGGCCAAAACCGCATAATTGCTTTTGTTTTCGCCTGCGCTTAAAAGATAAATAATTACTGCGCCTGCAATTACAACAAGTTTTATAAAAGTGCCTGCCATTACGCTACGCACAAACACATTGGGATTGGGATTCTGAAGCGATTTCTTTTGCATGAAATAAATAACAACCGAAAGAAAAAACAAGATACTGTTACCACCACCCAATACCAAAGGATCAATTCCTTCGCTGCTGAGCCAGTCTTTAAAAAGCAGGCAAAAAGAGTTTACCATGATAAAAAAAATAAACACAGGCACTATTGCATTGCGGTCTTTTGTCTTCTCCATTATTGTTTTTTTGAAGTGTCTTTTATTGCTTTAAAAATCATACCTGCTATTACTGTCAAAGGTAGCAACCACAGGAATATCGGGAACTTTGTATTTATCCACTTGTCAATATACAAACCTGCGTAAACCGCAACCCCAATTGCTATTAATAACTGAAACGCAAATCCTGAATATTGCAATAATAACTCACCGTTCGATTTTGGTTTTTTATCCATAGGGCTTAAAGAAATACTTTAATCGTCAGAGATGTCGGGCTTAGATACTTTAAGCTTTGCAGTATCTAATTGTACAGGTGTATCTCCGTTCAAAACTTTTCGAATATTGTTCATGTACTGGTCTTTGTAAAGAATGGTTTGTTCAAGCGAATCCGTTCTTATTTTTAAAGCCTGAAGCTGCTCTCGGCTGTTATTGTTACCATAACCCGGTATGTAATATTTAAGTGGTGTAAGTACCAGCAACGCTACCGTTAAACCTACTAATAAAACAAATATGGTGCTTAGCCCCACATAAACGCTTATGCGCGACAACTTAAAAGTGATCATTTCCTCGTAAGTGTCATCGTTCATCACCACAAGCCGGTAGCGGTTGCGCAAACGTTTTAAGGTGCTGCTTTTTTCCTGTTCTGCCATAAATTTCCTAAATAAAAAAATAAAGGTAATATTAATTAACAGTGCGGTAAAACAGCCAATACAATTTTGAACCCGGCAGAAGGTTTTGATGGCAGCTTTTCTTGCCACGCTCGTTTCACAGTTCCTCTTTCATGGCAACATTTAAGCGAAGCGCGGCATCCCGAAGGATTTCGGGACCGAATTCATTTCGGGATCGCACACTTGAACTTTTGATGCTTCGGTAGACAGTTGACCGTCGACTGTCGACCGCTGTTCCGAACGTACAATTGTGCGACGCAACTAAGGCTTCATGCCTGTTCAAATGCCCGGCTCAAAAAACTATATTTACCGGATTAATAAGATCACGGGCTTTAGCTTTAAGGTGCCGCATAAAAAATAACCGTATTTTTAAAAATATTTTAGGTTGCTTTGGAGTTATATAACTGAATTTTTTACTGAATGAAAAATGTTACTTTTTATATTGCTTCGATATTGGTTTCTTTTACTGTTTCACTCAATGTTGTGGCACAACCCGGTACTACTATTGAAATTAAGAAGCCTGAAAAATACGAGAAACGCACCCTTACTTCAGAAAAAACGGGCGACAAAAAATTTACCTTTCCCAAACGCGTTACGCAGAATGCTTTTACGCATTACAATTATTATTTTAATGCAAATACTATTATAAAAAATATTGTGGAGGAAGCTAAAGGCACGTTTGTAGACAACTATACGAAATTATTGCCTTTTTACAATTACAGCCTTGATGTAACTGCCAACAGCAGCGACCTGGATTCGGTGATCTATAAATGCAATGCAGGCATACTGCTGCACGACCTGCGCAGCGATTGGGTAGACAATATGTACCTGCTAATGGGCCAGGCTTATTTCTACCGTAAAAATTTTGATTCTGCAGACCAGGTTTTTCGTTATATCAATTATGCGTTTGCACCTAAGGAAGCGGGTGGTTACGATATTCCGGTTGGCAGCAGCAATGGTACCACCAGCAGCACTTTTACAGTAGCCACTAAAGAAAGCAGCAGCCTTTCTAAAAGACTTTTTTCTACCCCACCCAGCCGTAATGATGCATTGTTGTGGCAGGCTAAAAATTATATAGAAACCGGTTATATGGGTGAAGCTGCAGGCATCATGGAAATTCTGCGAAACGACCCTGTATTCCCGGCCCGATTAAAAAGCGACCTGAATGAAACACTGGCTTACTGGTATTATAAACAAGGGGTTTACGACAGTGCGGCCAGTCATTTGGTAAGGGCGTTGAATGTAGCCGACGATAAAGAGGGCAAGGCAAGAATGGAATTTCTTGCAGCACAATTGTTCCAGGTTACCGGAAATAATGAAGAAGCGGTGAAATGGTATGGCAAAAGTGCTTCTGATACAAAAAACCCGGTCATGGAAGTATATGCCAACCTGAATAGTATAAAAGCATACCGTGACAGTTCTGACAAGATGCTGCAGGATAAATTAGACAACCTGTTTAAAATGGCGCATCGCGATAAATACACCGATAACAAGGATATTATTTATTATGCCATAGCACAGGTTGAACTGGAAAGCAAAGACACCACTTCGGCTGAGCAAATGCTTAAAAAAAGTATCTTTTACAATACAGATGAAAACCCCGATCAGAGAAGCCAGTCTTTCCTGCTGCTGGCAGATATTAATTACGAGCGGCAAAAATATGTGGACGCAAAAAACTTTTACGACAGTTTAAGCCTTAGTTCAATTACCGATGAGGAGGATAAAAACCGCATTAACCTTCGCCAGCCGGGTTTAACCATTATTGCAGAAAACCTTGCAGCCATACATGTTGAAGACAGTCTGCAAACTGTTGCCGCCATGCCAAAAGATAAAAGGGATGCCTTAATAAAAAAGACCGTGAGGCAGCTTCGCAAACAACAGGGTTTAAAAGAAGATACAGAAGAAATAAACATTAACCCGGCAGTACAACAACAGGGTTCAAAAGATATTTTTAATACAAGTGCTGCAGGCGGCGATTGGTATTTTAATAACTTATCACTGAAAAGTACCGGCTACAACCAGTTCAGGCAAAAGTGGGGCGACAGGCCAAATACAGACAACTGGCGCAGGATGGCTGCAATAAAAGCAGAGCAGGCGAGTGACAATGGTGACGATCCGGATGATTCTGATCAAAATACAGTTAGAGCACCCGGTGTAAAAGTTGCCCCGCCCCCAGGTAAAAATGTAAGACCAACACCCGGCAATGTTGATGAAGACGGTGAAATTACTTTTGACGCACTGCTTGCCAACCTTCCGATTTCTGAGGATCAGTTAAAGGCTTCAAATGATAAAATAGCAGATGCGTTGTTCGCAAATGGCCAGGCTTTCCAGGATAAACTGGAAGATTACCCTTCTGCCATTGCTTCTTATGAATCGCTTTTGACAAAATATCCGGGCAACACCAACCAGGAACAGGCCCTCTTCAATTTGTATTATTGCTACAATAAAATGGGCCGTAGTTTTTCCGCGGATTCTGTGCGCAATGCACTTGCAAAGAATTTTCCTGACAGTAAAACCACCGCTAAACTAATTAATCCCAAAGCCACGCAGGTAAAGGAGAACGACCCCGCAACAGCAAAATATAAAGACATCTACAATCTTTTTATTGAAGGTAAATTTGAAGAAGCTAAAGATGAAAAAGCCAAAGCCGACAGCGTATATGGCAACAGTTACTGGACACCGCAGTTGCTTTACATTGAATCGATCTTTTATGTGTCAAGAAAAGAAGACAGCACCGCCATTGAAAAACTTACCAGTTTAAAAGACCTGAATCCGCAATCGCCGCTTGCAGAGAAAGCCACTACAATGATCGACGTTTTACAGCGTAGAAGTGAGATAGAAGAATACCTTACCAACCTGCAAATCACGAGGAACGATAAAGAAGATGCAGCACCGGTAGTTGACCTTACCCCCGTAAGGCCTACCATACAAAAAACCGTAATAACCCGGGATTCTGTGGTAAATAAGAATGTAACTCAAGCTGCAAAAACCAAGGTAGATACAACCAGTGGTGCGGCTACTATAATTAAAAATTTTGAATTCGTAGCAACCGATTCCCAGTATGTAGCCATATTGCTCAACAAGGTAGATCCGGTTTATATAAACGAAGCAAAGAACGCATTCAACCGCTATAACCAGGTAACTTTTTACAATCAAAAACTTACCATGACGCCGGTAAAATTAGACGATCAATACAATGTTGTATTGATTGGCCCCTTTGCTGATGCGGTTGCTGCGGTTGCGTATGTTGATAAAACAAAACCCATAACCACAAGCCGCATATTGCCCTGGCTTGCCGCAGATAAATATAGCTATTCCATTATTAGCCAAAGCAATCTCGACGTGCTTAAAGAAACCAAAGATGTAGATGGTTATAAAAAGCTTTTAGAAAAAGTATTACCTGGTAAATTCTAAATTTTAAAAGCAGAAATCCTGAGCGGAGCCGAAGGATGAGCCCGGCATTTGAACATGCATGCAGCTTTTGTTGCGTCGCACACTTTGAGGGTTTAGTTCAATACCCGGCATTGCGACAACGCAACTGCATTAGCTGTATTGCTGCAAGATTGAATGTTGAGTTGCGTATATTTGGGAGTTGGCGGTAACTTGCACTGACACCTACTACAACCTAATTAGACTGTAATTATCAATGACGGCTAAAGACTTTTATTCAGCAATATTATTACCTAAAAATTTTCCATTTTGGATAGTATTATTAAATTATACAAGTCTTGTTGGAATTTTATTTTATCCAATGGCAGTTCTATCTACTTATGCAAGGTCTGGCGACTATACTTTCTATCAACCTACAAGTGTGGAATATTTACTAATTTATACGTATCCCGCTATTTTACTTTTAGTGACTTGGTTAAGCTATAAAATATTTAATAATAGCAAAATTATTTCTGCACTTCTACCTACTATGGTAGTATTATTTTATTGGTATATAGTACAAACTGGGTTTTTCTTTAAAGTTGTTCCAACACAGTTTTGGTAATTGGCCCAACTTTATATAAATGCAAGAACTTGCTCACGAATGTTGGTCGCCTGATCAACATCATTCGCTTCGGGAAAAGCTCATACTCAGTCCAACAGCACAAGTGTGCGACGCAAGAATACTTCATAGCATTACAATTGCCGGTCTCATAAAAATCAAAATAATTTTTTGTTCAGTTGTTTGCTTTAAGATAATTTGTATGGCGCAAAGCGATTGCATTAATTACCAAAATCAAAACCAACACATTATGGAACGCAGATCATTTATTAAAAGTACCGCTGCCATTTCAGCTTTCAGTATTATAAAGCCAGGCCTTGTTTTCGGATCAAGGGTTAACTCGGCAGTAAGGGTTGGCGTAATTGGTTGCGGCAACAGGGGCACTGCTGTTATCAGTTCTATGAGTGCAAACACAAATACCAATATTGTTGCCATTGCAGATTTGTTTGAGGACAAACTAACCACAGCAGAAAACAATTTCAACAAACTTAATGCAGCGAAAGGTTTTGCGCCCCTAAAGAAAACAAGTATTTATAAGGGTTCTAAAGCATACATGCGGTTGCTGGAAAATAAAGAAGTTGATGCCGTACAAATATCTTCGCCGGCTTACAGCCATGTAGGTTTTCTTGAAGCAGCAGTAGCTGCAGGCAAACATGTGTATTGCGAAAAACCTGTTGCTACCGATGTTGATGGAATAAGAAGAGTAATTGAAGCAGGTGAACAAATCAACGGAAAGCAAAGTGTAGTGATCGGTTTCCAGATAAGGCATGCCAGTGCTTATGTAGAAATGGTGAACAGGGTACAGCGCGGCGATATTGGTGATTTGCTTACGGTTCAGCTATATTATTTTTCATCCGGCGCACCGTTGATTGATGTAAAAAATGTCTCGAACGATGAATTCCGCATACGCAACCATTATTATTTCAGGGCTTTATCGGGAGATACTTTATTGGACCAGGGCATACACATGCTGGATGTTTGCAACTGGACGTTGAAAGGCCATCCCATTAATGCAATTGGCAGAGGCAACAGTAAGGGAAAGCTGCCCATAGGCGATGCGTACAGTAATTTCCAGGTAATTTATGAATATCCCAACGACGTGAATGTAAGTATCCATACAACGAAAGTGGGACCCACTTTTGGCGATGTATGTTGCAAATTTCTTGGCACCAAAGGCAGCGCAGAAGCGCATTACAGCGGCGGTGTATTTATTATTGGCGATAACAAATGGGATTCGGGCATTGCAAAAAGTGAAACTGAATTAACGCCGCAACAACGGGCATCAGGGGTGTTTTCTTCGTCGCTGCACGATGCAGATGCGAATAAAGAAATTGCCTTTATACAAAGTATAGAAACGGGTAATTATTTAAACGAAACCCGCTCCGGCGCAGAATCGACCATGACTGCTTTATTGGGCAGAGAAGCCGCTATAACCAAAAGAGAAATGACCTGGGAAGAAGTTTATTTTTCCAACGAGAAATTAGACCCGAAACTAAACCTTGCACAGTTTGATTAGCCTGAATACCTGTTTGTTGGTTGCAGCCTGTAGCAAAAAGAACAGAACGTACAAGTGAGTGACACAACGAAAGCCTCATAGTAGTATAGAAGACCGGCTCAAAAGAAAAATTCAAATTCTGATACCGGCTTTTTTTTCATGGCAGCATTGTTGCGTCGCAATCACTTTATCTGCATTACAATGGGCAGCTTTTGGCAGCAATTCTAACAGTCTAAAAAAATTCAGATCGCTTCTGATAAGTGTTCCTTTTTATAGAAAAAGGGAAAAAGTAGAAAAATACTGTACCTTCATTTGAATCTGTAAAAGACCTACTACTTTTTACAAGGTGTATTTTTACCATTACCTTCAGATTAAACAGAACATTTAAAACAAAACAGTAAAGCTATATGGCAGAAACATGGAATAAAAAGGAAAGAGAAAAGAAAAAGCAGCAAGCAAAAAAAGAAAAAGCAGAACGGAAACAGGAACGTAAAGAGCATGCCAAAGATGGAAATAATTTAGACGATATGATCGCCTACCTTGATGAAAACGGTAACCTTTCTTCAAAACCGCCAGACCCAAGGAAAAAAATTACGGTTAATGTAGAAGATATTGAGATTGGGGTACCCAAACAGGAAGCCATTAACCCGGAAGATCTTATAAGAAAGGGAACCGTTACCTTTTTTAATGATGCAAAAGGTTATGGTTTTATTAAAGACCAGGACTCGCAGGAAAGCATTTTTGTACACATCAATTCTTTAACAGAGGCAATTAAAGAACACAATAAGGTAACTTTTGAACTTGAAATGGGCCCTAAAGGTGCCAACGCCGTGAATGTAAAATTGGTTGGATAAAAATTAACAAGTGCCTCTAAGGCATGCGAACAGACTGCTTTTGCCGCAGCAACCAGGCAAAGCACACTGAAAATGAAAGCAGGTACTTAAAAATAAAACAGTACCTTCACGCAACTTTGAGATAATCTTTTGTAAGCGAACAATCACACAGTTTTTTCTTCAATTTTTCTTTTACACCAGCATTCTACTCAATTATTTTTTTATTTCAACCTGTTATTGTGGGTGTTTGCACTTAAATGTAAAGTTGCAAAACAAAACAATGGCTATCGAAATATAACGGGTTGGTATTACACTTTAAAAAAGCAATGTTATGATTAATGATTTGATCGGAAAGTTTATTGAAAGCAAGTTGCACAAAAATAATAATGTAAATATTCATTTTAAACAAAGAGAGACCTTAAAAGGTGTTTTCATATTTAATGATGATTATGAGGAACTGAAAGGAAAAAATTTCTGGCGTGTTGTTTCAGGAGAAAAACTTGAAGAATGGAAACGAACACAAGACAACAGCCTGGCACGAATATTTAATGGTGCCGACTTTAAACGTTTAACAGAAACGAATTAAAGAAGCTGTTTTGTTTTTAAATTATTGCATTCAACGCTGAAATCAATTATATATGTTTACACAAACATGGAAAAAATATCTGCCGGTAATTATCATTTTGCTTAAACGTTCGGCACAAGGCGACCAGACGTTAAGCATGAATCATACTGATTTTGAACGGGCGGCAGGTGGCAGAAAATTAAAGTTCAGTTTCACCAATCTTCAATTAAATAAAGGCAGGGTAAATTCCGATGGAAAGCATGCCGTAGTTGCATCGGAGCTGGCTATTGTACTACAGGAAGACCCCTTTACAAACAGGTTTATCAGCAATCAAAATTTCGAGTTCTCTCTGAATAACGATTTTAAACTTACTATAAAAAACACAACACCGCCGGCAGAGCCTATTGAAGAAACTGTAGCAGAAGAAAGCGGTGCAGCAATTTAAAAACCATTTTAGAGTATATCCGAAATCCTTTTGTTTCTCGGCTTAAGGATTTTATGGCATCCCGGTTGCGTCGCACATTTTTACTGCACAACTATATTCAGCTTCAGGCTGTATGTTCATTGTAAAAATTATAAAAAAACTCCACAGAAGTCAAATCCTGTGGAGTTTTACAACAATTTATATAACTATTTTATAAACTCTTCAATACATCATTCATTGCGCGAACAGCATCTGCACTTTTGTTAAATTCAGCCTGCTCTGTTTCGTTTAAGTTATAATCAAGAATTTTTTCCCAACCATTTTTACCGATCACAACCGGTACGCCAAGGCAGATATCTTTTTGTCCATATTCTCCATCAAGGTAAACGCAGCAGGAGAATAATTTTTTCTCGTCTCTTACAATTGCTTCAACCAATGCTGCTCCGGCAGCGCCAGGCGCATACCATGCAGAAGTTCCGATTAATTTGGTTAAAGTAGCACCACCTACCATTGTATCAGCAACGATTTGTTTTTGTTGTTCTTCGCTAAGGAAAGCGGTTACCGGTGCACTGTTCCATGTAGCATAGCGGATTAAAGGAATCATTGTTGTATCACCATGACCGCCCACAACGATTGCATTAAGGTCTGCCGGGCTGCAGCCAAGATGGGTACTTAACTGGTATTTAAATCTTGCACTGTCTAAAGCACCACCCATACCAATAATACGGTTCTTTGGTAAACCCGTGCTTTGTAAGGCCAGGTAAGTCATCGTATCCATAGGGTTGGATATAACGATAATAATAGCATCGGGAGAATTCTTTAAAATATTTTCAGCTACCCCTTTTACAATACCTGCATTTGTGCCAATAAGGTCTTCACGCGTCATACCAGGCTTACGTGGTATACCAGAAGTAATTACCACCACATCAGAACCGGCAGTTTTGCTGTAATCATTGGTGCTGCCGGTAATACGGGTATCAAAACCAAGTAGTGCAGCAGTCTGCATCATATCCTGTGCCTTGCCTTCGGCTAAACCTTCTTTAATATCCAGTAATACCAAATCTTCGCATAAAGCAGCACGGGCAATATTATCGGCGCATGTAGCTCCAACGGCTCCTGCACCTACAACGGTAACTTTCATACAGCAGTGTATTTTAAAATGATTTAATTAAATGAGCGGCAAAGGTAATAGTTGCTGCATGTAAAATAAAGAATATCAAAGTAAAATTAAGATCCGGATTTTGCAGGATGTAAAAGTTTAATAAGTGTATCGGGATCTGTGCCTTCCTCATAGGTTTTAAGAAGCTTACCTGCAGCATCATAAACTGCCATAAAAGGTGTGAATTTTACTTTATAAAAAGCCGGGATAAAATAATTAGGGTCACGGCCAATGCGTATATTTTTCTGATCCAGCATTTTATATTCTTCTGCAAAAGATTTTATCTTATCGAGTGACAGATAGCTTACCCAAACAAAAAACACATCATCCATCCTGCTGATATTTTCTTCGTATTCATGAGCAGTAAGCTGGCAATGCCCGCAATCGGGGCTGAAATAGATAATCACTACAGGTTTGCCTGAGGGTATATTTTCTTTTATAAACCAACTGCTGTCAGTCTGCATCAGATTAAAATCTGGAATGTTTGGGTTCTTCTCGTATGGTGGAATGGTGTCGTAATCCTGTCCATGTATTGAACCGGAAAAAGTAAAAAGCATTATGGCAAGTGTAACAAAGCTTTTCATCAACAAATATTTTTTCAAAGATGGGAGGAAATCTTTTGCCGCGAACAGCTTACCCTGTTAAAATATTTTTTGTTACCCGTGAACTGTTACCAAACCTTCGCTTTGCTGAATACAATTCAGAATGTACAAGTGAGTGACACAACAGAAGATGCCATATTATACTTAAGCTGAATTCACAAAAAAACCCGCTGCTAACGCAACGGGTAAAATTATTCTAAAGTAAGTTTTAAATTATTCGCCTACTACTTCAAATTCAAGTTCGGTAGTTTTTCCATTACCGAAATCAATAGAAGCTTTGTAAGTGCCTAATTCTTTTACTTCATCTGTAATGGTGATACGTTTGCGGTCGATCTCGTAACCTTTCTGGTCGCGGATGGCACGTGCAATCTGTAATGATGTTACGCTGCCGAAAATCTTTCCACTGGTACCGGTTTTAGCACCGATCTTAACAGGAGACTCGCCGAGCACAGCAATAACTTTATTTACTTCAGCCAGCATTGCCGCTTCTTTTTTAGCTTTTACTTTCAGCTTTTCATCAAGCTGCTTCATGTTAGAAGGGCTGGCTTCTACCGCAAACTTTTGTGGAATAAGATAATTGCGTGCATAACCATTCTTTACTTTTACCAGTTCGTTTCTGCCGCCCAGGTTATCTACATCCTGAATTAATATTACTTGCATTGTTTTGTTTTTAGTCCCAAGAGCCCAGTAAATTTTACTGTCCTTCCTGCTTTACAGGAGTTAGGGAATGGTGTACTAATTTCTATTTTAAAAGATCTGTTACAAAAGGCAGCAAACACATCTGGCGGGCTTTTTTAATTGCGTCAGATACTTTGCGCTGATATTTTAAAGAGTTTCCGCTTAAACGGCGGGGTAAAATTTTACCTTGCTCGTTAATGAATTTCTTTAAAAATTCAATGTCTTTGTAGTCGATGTAACGGATGCCATATTTCTTAAAACGGCAGAATTTCTTCTTTGGTTTTTCCTGTTTAATGGCGGTCAGGTACTTAATTTCATTTGCTTTTGCCATGGTTATACTTTTGCAAGTTTTTCAGTTCCTGTTGGTACACCACTTCTCTTTCTGGCATTGTACTCGACGGCGTATTTATCGAGTTTGGTAGCCATGTGACGGATAATTTGCTCGTCACGCAAAATCTGGATCTGTAACTTCTCATTGAAGCTGGATAGCGCACTATATTCCAGAACCCAGTAAATACCTGTGGTTTTCTTCTGGATAGGGTACGCCAGCGATTTTAGTCCCCATGGGTTACTGTGCGTGATACTTCCACCGTGTTCTGTAACGAAATCGGTGTACTTTTTCTGAGCGGCTTTAAATTCCTCTTCAGAAAGCACAGGGGTAAAAATCACCATCAATTCGTAATTGTTCATTTTCCCTTGTTTTGTTTTTAAATTTTGTTTAATCCAATCCCGGTTTGCAGGATTTGGGCGGCGAAGGTAAGGGAAAGAAACCAAAATTCCGGCACGGCGAATTGTAAATTTTATAAATGCATTTTGATACCAGCTTTTACCTCTTTGTGAGTCTTCTCTTGTGTCACTCACTTGTACGTTCTGAACTTGAATCAGCAAAGTGCAGCTCAGCGTTTAAAATCAAACAGCGTAGCGGTAAATTCCCCTCTTTCTTTCTTTTTAAAAATAATACCAAAATCACCTTTATAACGCAACACCTGCGGCACAAGCAAATCCCCTACCCTTGTCATCTCAACCTGCATGTTTACATGAAAATCGTAAGCGCCTGCGTTGTAGCTTAAAACATAATTGCGGGCCAGCACTTCCAGGGTTTTATAATCGAACCAGGTGGTCATTTCATCCACCACAATATCATCACGGTTAAAAAAGCCAAGATCTTCTTTAGGTTTTATAGAAAAAATATAAGCAAAACTGCCTTTGTAATCTGTAAACTCGAGGCGGCAATCGTAGAGTTTATGCGCCCTTTCGTCGTAAAGATCTAACTTATCGCCAATAAAAGGAATACCCGGAATTTTTTTGCCGGGGTTAAAGAACAGCATCTTTAATTGTTCTTTATGTTTATCCATACCACTTTTATTGCTGGTACTAAAATTTCTTCCGGTTACAATATTATTTTCCCCGCAAACTTTTCCCCTGGTCAGAAATATGGAAGCATACATTTGGCCGGTAATGTAATTGTAGTTGCCTTTACTGTCAAAAAAATCTCCAGTAGTTTTTTGATCTTTTATTTCCATTTCACGGCAACCGCTATCCCTTATTTGCCTTGTTTTACTATTCCAACTTGCCTTAGGGCTTCCATCTTTATTTAGAATGCGGATGTCATTGTACGATGTAAATTCAACGATATGCAGGTTACGGAATGCCTTGTAAAAAGTAGTGTCGTTCTTAATGCGTTGCAGAATGCTTAAATAATCAAGGTTATTGTGTACAATGGCTTCGGGTAAGGTAATCTTTTGATTTTCCCATATCACCGTTGTATCCTGAGCATAAATTTTTGCAAACAATATTAGAGCTACGCAGGTAAAGAGGCAATATTTCATTTGGGGAAGACCATTTTGTAATCCACTTTTATTTTGCCTTTACTGATGTCAGTAAGCTTGCCCCTCAGCATTTTTCTTTTCAAAGGTTTCAGGTAGTCTATAAAAAGCTTCCCTTCAATATGGTCGTATTCATGCTGAATAATACGGGCTGTAATTCCGTTAAAAGTTTCTGTGTGAGGTTCAAAGTTTTCATCAAGGTATTCCACCGTAACTTCCTCAGGGCGCATCACATCCTCCCGTATTTTGGGTATGCTCAGGCAACCTTCGTTGTAACTCCAATCCTCTCCGTCAAAGCTTTTAATATGCGCATTGATAAAGGTTTTCTTAATACCTGGTTCATCGGGATATTCGCCTTTTTCATCTTCTTCCTGGTGCTCAAATATCTGTGAACTATCCATCACAAAAATCCGGATGTCTTTATTGATTTGTGGAGCTGCCAAACCCACCCCGTTGCTGGAGTACATGGTTTCCCACATGTCTTCCAACAGTTTTTGCAGGCCGGGGTAATCCGGTTCAATATCCTGTGCTACTTTCCTTAATATCTCCGATCCGTATGCTACTATTGGTAAAATCATAAACCGTTTGTCTCTTGAAAATTAGCCGCAAAGGTAATTATTACAACTTTAAGGTTGGTACAAAACTAGGTTACTCATGCTGAGTCAAATATTCCTGCAGCATAATGGTTGCGGCAATCTCATCAACATTCTTTTTATTTTGCCGGTCTTTTTTCTTCATGCCCATTTGCAACATGGCTTCTTTTGCCATCTTGCTCGTATATCGTTCATCCACGGTCGCCACAGGTATCTGAGGAAACTCTTTAGCCAGTCTTTTTATAAATGCATTTACCAAAGGAGTTGCATGTGTATCACTGTCATCAAGATTTTTAGGATCCCCGATCAGTATCAATTCTACAGTTTCCCGTTTAAAATAATTTTTCAAAAAATCTAAAAGATCCTTTGTATCAACTGCGGTTAACCCGCTGGCAATGATTTTCATCGGGTCTGTAACCGCCAATCCCGTTCGTTTACCACCATAATCTATACAAAGTATTCTCGCCATATCGCCCACATCCCTCAAAGATTGTAATTTATTATTATGAACTAAACTTCAGATCATTAATTAAACATCGTTGTGTCACTCCCTTGTACTTCCAGCACATTTTTCGACATTTTACAAAAGCAGCAAATCTGCTATTACAAATACCCCAAACACAACGCTGGCAATACCATTCGAAGTCATAAATGCAATGTTTACTTTGCTAAGGTCTGTCGGTTTTACGATGGAATGCTGGTAAAAAAGCATACCTGCAAAAATGGCAATACCAATCCAGTACAGCAAATGAAACCCTCCATAAACACCTGCAACAATTACACAAATAGCGCTTAACACATGCAACAGTTCCGAAACATGCAAACCTTTTGACTTACCAAAACTTGCCGGAATCGAATAAAGATTTTGTGATAGATCAAAATCCACATCCTGTAAAGCATAAATAATATCGAAGCCACTTACCCAAAAAATTACAGCAAGCGAAAACAAAATTGGCAGTACATCAAACCTTCCGGTTACAGCCAGGTAAGCGCCAATTGGCGCAAGTGATA
>DGQT01000087.1 GCA_002390845.1 Chitinophagaceae bacterium UBA4407
CGGAAGAATATGTTGTTTCATTTTTATAAAAATTAAGTTGTTATATTTTTTTTCTTTTTAACCAGGCGTAAGCAATTCTAATGAAGCTTCTCTTGCGTCGCTCTCTTGTACGTTCTGATTATAATTGAACAAGCCGCGAGCCATGGGCTACGAGCTGCGAGCAAAATGCAAGGGCTTATAGCTCGCAGCCAAAAGCTCACAGCTATTCTTCAGTACAAGTGTGCGACGCAACGGTGTTTAATTGAAATACAAATGTCTGGGTCATAATAAATTTCTTTTCCTCTTTTAGGGTATAGGGCTAAAACCAAACCGATACCAGCATATCTAATAATTTAATACCGATGAAAGGAATGATAACGCCGCCAAAACCATAGATCAATAAATTTCTTCTAAGCAAAGCACTTGCACCAATGGGTTTATAAGCAACACCTTTTAGAGCAAGCGGAATCAGCATCGGAATAATCAATGCATTAAAAATTACGGCAGATAAAATGGCACTTTCCGGGCTGTGCAAGTGCATAATATTTAACCCCTGCAACGCCGGAATTGAAGTAATAAACAATGCAGGAACGATGGCGAAATATTTTGCAACATCATTCGCAATAGAGAAGGTGGTGAGTGTACCGCGTGTCATTAATAATTGTTTACCGATCTCTACAATTTCAATCAGCTTGGTTGGATCATTATCCAGGTCTACCATATTACCAGCTTCTTTTGCAGCAGCGGTTCCACTGTTCATTGCAACACCAACATCTGCCTGTGCAAGAGCGGGGGCATCGTTGGTGCCATCGCCCATCATGGCAACTAATTTACCCCCTTGCTGTTCCTGTTTTATATAGTTCATTTTATCTTCAGGTTTTGCCTCGGCAATAAAATCATCTACACCGGCTTTCTCTGCAATAAATTTTGCAGTTAACGGATTATCGCCGGTAACCATCACTGTTTTTACACCCATTTTTCTAAGGCGTTCAAAGCGTTCCTGTATGCCAGGTTTAATAATATCCTGCAACTCTATAACGCCCAGCACCACTGCATTCTGGCATACAACTAAAGGCGTTCCGCCATTGGAAGAAATGGCTTTTACTTTCTCTTCTGTTTCTTTTGGAAATGGGTTACCAGCCTTTGTTACAATTGATCTTATTGAATCAAAAGCACCTTTACGAATCTTTAAACCGTTTGGCAGATCAATACCGCTGCTTCTTGTTTCGGCAGTAAACTCTATAAACTTTGCACCATTTGTAACAAATGTATTTACATTGATATTCGCCAGTTCAATAATTGATTTTCCTTCGGGTGTTGCATCGGCTAAAGAGGAGAGGGCGCATGCTTCTATAAATGTTTTTTCATCAATACCATTTGCTGCATAAAAGTTGGTAGCCTTCCTGTTGCCAATGGTAATCGTTCCGGTTTTATCTAATAATAATGTATCAAGGTCACCGGCTGTTTCTACTGCTTTACCGCTTTTGGTAATTACGTTTGCACGCAACGCCCTGTCCATGCCCGCAATACCAATAGCGCTTAATAAGCCGCCAATTGTTGTTGGTATTAAACAAACAAACAAGGAAATGAATGCAGCAATGGTGATGGGTGTATTTGCATAATCCCCAAAAGGTTTTAGTGTTACGCAAACAATAATGAACACCAAAGTAAAGCCTGCGAGTAAAATAGTGAGTGCAATTTCGTTCGGTGTTTTTTGTCGTGATGCACCTTCTACCAAAGCAATCATTTTATCTAAAAAACTTTCGCCTGGTTCTGTAGTTACACGCACTTTAATTTTATCGCTTAACACTTTGGTGCCGCCGGTTACAGAAGATTTATCGCCGCCACTTTCACGTATTACCGGTGCACTTTCGCCGGTGATGGCGCTTTCATCAATCGTTGCAATACCTTCAATGATCTCGCCATCCATAGGAATTGTGTCGCCTGCTTCGCAGAGAAAAATATCGCCTTTCCGAAGTTGTGAAGATGGAACGATTTTCATTTCGTTTATAAAGATTTCACCTACTGCCTGTATCCATTTTGCAGGCGTTTCTTCACGTGTTTTTCTAAGTGAGTCTGCTTGTGCTTTGCCCCTTGCTTCGGCGATGGCTTCGGCAAAATTTGCGAATAATAACGTTAATAAAAGCACGCCGAATACAATGGAATTGTACAATAAACTGCCTTGTGTTTTTTCTCCGGTAACGATCCATATACAAACCGCCAACATTACCGCAGTACAAATTTCTACCGTAAACATTACGGGATTACGAAACATGATTCGTGGGTCAAGTTTGATAAAAGATTGTTTAAGTGCTGTTTTTACCAGTGAAGATTCGAACAGTTTATTTGATTGATTCTTTGACATATATTTTTGTTTACCAGCTTTTAAATTTCTATTGAACTTTTGTTGTGTCACTCACTTGTACGTTCTTTTCTTTATTGGGCTTTTGGCTGTTAGCCTTTAGCTATTAGCTAAAAGCTAATGGCTACTAGCAATTCTTAAGTACAAGTGTGCGACGCAAGGATGATTCATAGTAATTCAATTGTTGGGTTAATAATTATTTATTTCATTCCAAAATATTCTGCAATGGGGCCGAGTGCCAATGCCGGGAAAAATGATAAGGCCGCGATGATAAAAATTACGGCAAAGACCATGATAGCAAATGTTGAAGTATCTGTTTTTAAAGTGCCTGCACTTTCGGGTACATATTTCTTTTTTGCAAGTATGCCTGCAATGGCTACCGGGCCGATTATAGGTAAAAATCTTGCAAGTAACATTACGATGCCGCAGGCAATATTCCAGAACTGCGTATTATCACCAAGGCCCTCGAAACCACTGCCGTTATTGGCTGAAGAAGAAGTGAACTCATACAACATTTCACTGAAACCATGATTGCCGGGATTATTGAGCCAGCTTGCGTAAGCTTCAGGATTCTGCGCATATAATTGCGAAGCGATTGCTGTACCAACCAATATTAAGAATGGGTGCAGCAATGCAATAATGGCGGCAATTTTCATTTCTTTTGCTTCTATTTTTTTACCAAGAAATTCTGGTGTGCGCCCCACCATTAAACCACTAATAAATACTGCAATGATGATGAAAATGTAAAAATTTAAAAAGCCAACACCTACGCCACCATAAAAAGAATTGATCATCATACCCAGCAATGCAAACATGCCGGTAAGTGGTGTAAAGCTATCGTGCATTGCATTTACAGAGCCGTTTGATGTAACGGTTGTGGTTATGCCCCAATATGCAGATGCTGCGGAACCAAATCGCACTTCTTTACCTTCCATGCTGCCGGAGTTTTGTGCAATGCCCATTTTGGTGATCGCATTATTGCCCTGCATTTCGTTATAAATTGAGGGAATGACCAGCAGTAAAAAGCCGATGGTCATTACGCCGAATATCATCCATGCCAGCTTTCTTTTTTTGAGCATATAACCTAAAGCAAAAATCATTGCAATAGGAATAAGAATGATGCTGATGTTCTCGATAATATTCGTAAAATAATGGGGGTTCTCCAACGGATGCGCACTGTTTACACCAAAATAGCCACCACCATTTGTTCCTAATTGTTTAATAGCAACCATTGCTGCAGCGGGGCCTCGTGAAACATTAACTGTATCGCCTTGTAAAGACACGAACTGATCTTTACCGCTAAAGGTCATCGGTGTGCCATTCACTAATAAAATGATGGCAACAATAACAGAAAGTGGTAACAAAATTCGTGTACATGATTTTACAAAATAGTTGTAAAAGTTGCCCAGCTTATCTGCATTTTTTTCTTTCATGGCTTTAAATACTACTGCACATATTGCCATGCCTGTGCCAGCGCTGATAAACTGAAACAACATCAATAATAACTGCCCAAGATAGGAGACACCTGTTTCGCCTGAATAGTGTTGCAGGTTGGTGTTTGATACAAAGCTTACTGTTGTATTAAATGCAAGGTCAGCACTCATAGATGGGTTGCCATCAGGGTTTAATGGCAGCCAGCCCATATTCATTAACACCAGCATAGAAAATAAAAACCAAACAAGATTAATAAGTAATAATGCAACAAGATTTTGCTGCCAGGTCATTTCTTTTTCTGGTTTAATACCGGCGGCTTTAAAGAATAACCGGTCTAAAGGATTGAAGATAGCATCAAGCCATGTTTTATCGCCACTATATACTTTGCCAATATATTTCCCCAAAGGAATGGCCAAAGCAACTGTAGCAATAAACATAATAACTACGCCAAAAATTTCTGTGTTCATAAATTTTAGTTTTAAACTTCTGTTGCTTGCTTAGAATTTTTCTGGTTTAATTAATACGTAACAGATGTAGCAGAAAACAAGGATGGAAAGAATAAATAAGAATATCATTTTGTTTAAGATTTTGGCGTTATATTTTTTCAAAAAAATCAATTGCTTTAAAGAATAAGGCAAAGCCTGCAATACCTGCCAGTAATAAAATAATTGTGAGTATCATAGTTCGATGTTTATATGATTGCCTATATGCCAAAAGTTGAGCCAGCTAAACCATGATTAACTGTAATCCTTTACTGGTATGCATTGTAGGAATAAGTACGGTGTAAGGGAATAAAAAAAGCCTATCAAAATGATAGGCATATTATCAAAATGAAAAGAAGTTATTGAATGTTATACTCTTCCAGTTTTCTATATAATGTGGCTATTCCTATCTCAAGTAACCGGGCTGTTTCTGCTTTATTACCTTTGGTGTGATTCATTACTTTTTGTATATGTAGTTTCTCAACACCGGCAATGGAGAAAGCTGACAAAGTTCCATCGGTATTATGAGTTTGTTGTTGCATTTCGAAAGGTAATAAAGCCGTTGTAAGAGTATCGCCATCGGCAAGTATTACACAACGCTCAATAATGTTTTTTAACTCGCGGATATTACCCGGCCATTGATAGGTTTCTAATTTCTCTAAAAAATCTTTATCAATTTTTAGTGGTTTCTTATTTGTCTTTTCTGCAAACAGTTGTATAAAATATTTTACAAGGGGCTCAATGTCTTTTATTCTTTCTCTTAACGGAGGAAGGTTAATTTGAAATACGTTCAACCTGAAATACAGATCACTTCTGAATCGTTGCTCTTCACTTTCTTTTTTTAAATCTTTATTGGTAGCGGCGATCAACCTGAAATCAGATCTTTGTGGTTTTGTATCGCCGAGTTTTATATACTCATTTGTTTCCAGAACCCTTAACAGTTTGGCCTGAAGTTCCAAAGGCATTTCCCCAATCTCGTCTAAAAACAATGTACCTCCATTGGCTTCTTCAATTAAACCTTTTTGATCTTTAACAGCGCCGGTAAAAGCACCTTGTTTGTGACCAAACAATTCACTCTCTAAAATATCTTTGCTGAATGTACTGCAGTTTAATGCGACAAAAGTTTTTGTAGCTCTTGCACTTGCCTGGTGAATGGCCTGTGCAAAAACTTCTTTACCTGTTCCTGTTTCTCCGGTTAATAGTACGCTGGTATCAGTTGGTGCAACCTTTTTTGCGAATTCAATTGCCTGTAAAACCCCTTTCGATTTACCGGTTACTGAATCAAAAGAGAATTTTTGACCTACTTTTTTTTCAAGTTCTTTTATTCTTTTTTGAAGTTGTGCTTTTTCAATGGCCCGATGCAGTAATGGAATAATTTTATCGTTATCATCGCCTTTCACTATATAATCAAAGGCACCGTTTTTCATGGCCTGAACGCCATCAGTTATGTTGCCATAAGCAGTTAATAAAATAACTTCAGTTAAAGGAAATTGAGCTTTAATTTTTTGTGTTAATTCTACTCCACTGCCATCGGGTAACTTAACATCGCACAGCACAACATCAATATTATGCTGCTCCATCTTCTTTAAACCAATTTTGCAATCAGCTGCTTCTGCAACTTCAAATCCTTCCGATCTAATGATGCGTGAAAGTAAACTCCGCAGCTTTTCCTCATCGTCTATGATCAGTACCATTTTTAAAAATTAATTCTTTACAAATTTACTGTAAGCAAAATTGTAAAGACAATATTATGAGCCAGGGGCAAGGAATTCTATGAAGCTTTACTTGCGTCGCACTCGTGTACTGAAGAATTGCTATTAGCCTTTGGCTTTTAGCTAATGGCTAAAGGCTAACAGCCAAAAGCTCATTAAAGAAAAAACGTACAAGTGAGTGACACAACCGGCGATGCCCAATGAACTAATGCCGGTAACATAATTGTATTACTTCGCTGAAATCGGTACTGTGTTATTTTTTAAATTGTCTATTAGCCAGTTCGTCATTTTGCTCCATAAATGAAAACTGGTATTGCCGCCGGAAATTCCATGATTGCGGTTGGGATAATAACCACTTTCAAAAACAATATTTTTCTGGATCATTGCTTCTACCATTTCTACACTGTTTTGAAAATGTACATTATCATCGCCAGTGCCGTGAATAATCAGGAACTTTCCCTTGATTTTATCAACAAAATTTAAAGGCGAATTATCATCATAGCCTCGTGGATTTTCAGCCGGTGTGCGCATATAACGTTCCGTATAAATATTATCATAAAAGCGCCAGGATGTAACAGGGGCAACGGCTACAGCGGCTTTAAAAACATCTGCTCCCTTTGTAATTGCCAGCGAACTCATGAAGCCGCCATAACTCCAGCCCCAATGGCCAATGCGGTTTTTATCGATGTAAGAAAGCGTGCCTAAATATTTTGCAGCATCTACCTGGTCTTCAATTTCCAGCTTGCCCAATTGTAAATAAGTTTTCTTTTTAAATTCTTCGCCGCGGTAACCGGTGCCTGTATTATCAATACTCACCACAATAAAACCATTCGCTGCAAGCAGCCGGTGCCAGTAACTTACAGCGCCATAACGGTTGGTTACCTGTTGCGATCCAGGGCCACCATAATTACAAAACAGCACAGGATATTTTTGATTCGCATCAAAGTTTGATGGCTTCAACATCCAGCCATTTAAAGTATCGCCTTTTGAATTGGGTACACGTATTATTGACACAGTTCCCATATCGTAATTGGTGAGTAATGTTTTTAATGCAGCGTTCTCACCAACCACTTTATCTTTTACTGCGGCAATCTCTTTTTTACTGAAAACAAGATTGAAGAGCGTGGTGGTTTTTGGCGTATTGATATCTGAATAATAATCGTAGAAACGGTTAAGGCTGTCATTCATTTCAATTTTATGCCAGCCACTGCCTGTAGTAAGCTGCGTTGTTTTTAAACCATCAAAACCGGTAACAAATAAATTACGGTCTAATGCGGTAGGGTAGGCGAGTGTATAATACACCAATTTTTTATTTTCATCTACGGCATTGATCTCGGCAATATCGTAGTTTGTTTTATGAAGTTGTATTTTCTTTTTACCGTCCATACTGTACAAATACAATTGATCGTAACCATTCATTTCGCTTGTAAATAAAAATGCGCTGCCATCTTTTAAGAAACGCCAGTTGTCATTAATATCCACATAATATTTATTGGTTTCATCATAGAGCAATGAACTGGTTCCGGTAGCTGCATCTGTAAGTAATAATTGCAAGTGATCCTGGTGGCGGTTAAGGTGATATACAACCAGTTTGTTATCTTCCTGCGTCCATTTAATTCTTGGAATATAAATATCGCCCTGTTCAAAATCAGCTTTAACATCATTACCGGTCGCAACATCATAAATATGGATCTCTATAGTAGAATTTTCCTCGCCTGCTTTTGGATATTTATAACTGTATTGCTTGTTATACTGATCGTTAAACATAGTGATTTCGTATTCCTTTACCTTACTTTCATCAAACCTGTAATAAGCAATGTAGTTGCCTTTCGGGCTCCATTCATAAGCCTGGCTAAAACCGAATTCTTCTTCATACACCCAATCGCAATTACCATTAATGATGTTGTTCCATTTGCCATCATGTGTTACTGCAGTTATAGCGTCTGCGGCTATATCGTACAGGTATAAATTGTTTTCAAAAACATAAGAGATCTTACTGCCATCAGGTGAGAAGCTTGCATTTAAAATCTTGCCATCATTTAAACGTATCATTTTTTTTGTTTCTATGGTATATAAATACACCACAGATTTCGATGAGTGCCTGTAAATACTTTCTGTTTCATCAAAAAATAAAATATACTTTTTAGTACCGCTAACCTTGCATTTATTGGTATTGATCAATGTACCCTTGTCATTTTTAATATCGCTTTTATTAAAAAGGCTGTCAGGTTTCAGGGTAGAAAACCCACCCACATTTTCTTCACGAAAAGTTTGATTTTTAAAAATGTCTTCCAGTGTTATTTGTTTCTTCTGGGCAAGTAAAAAAAGTGGCAGCAATAAAATTATAACCAGTGATAAACGCATAAAAAAAGTATTTAAGCAATAAATATAAATGAATCAGAAATAATCATGGCGATAATAAATTTTATTGGCCTTGCATAGGAAATTCTATGAGACTTTTGTTGCGTCGCACACTTGTACGATTGGATATTTTCCTGAGCTTTTATTTAAGCGTAGACTGCAGAATAGTGTGCAACAATTATTAACTCCTGAATTTAATGTTTACCCAAAGAATCCAGCGCGGGCAAAGCATTGTTTTGAAAATCAAACAATGAAAGATTTTCCCAGGGAGAGCCATCTGTGGCAGTCGTGCCTTTAAATGCCACCCAGTCCGGTGCCCAGTAACACACACCAAAATTATCTTCATTTGCCGCTGTTTTTATTGTTGTTATTAAAGCCGATAGATACTGCGCCTGGCCTTGCGTTGTAGCTGCATAGTTAGTGATTAACTGATTGGTGCTGCCGACAATATTATTGGTGTAATCATTATACTGAAATGTAAAAGGGTATGCTGTTTCTGCTATCAAAACAGGTTTTTGAAAATTTATCGCAATGCTTTTTACAGTTTGCTGCAATGCATTCAGATCTTTACCATGCCACCAGGGATAATATGATAAACCAATAATGTCGTAGTCTGTGTTGAAGCTCTTTAACTTATCAAAGAACTGCTGTGCATAATCGTAACCCGCAATATGTATGATAACCTTTATGGAACTGTTTGTATCCCGTGTTGCTTTAATACCTTGTTTCAGAAGATCAGCGAAGTTTGCCCAGTTGGCATCTGTGATGCTTGTTACCTTTCCATCGTTCCAGAGAAAGCCACTGTTTATTTCATTGCCGGTTTCTACATAATCGGGCAAGGCATTATTTGCAGCCAAATAAGAAAGCGTGTTTTTGGTAAAATTATAAATGCTGTCTTTAAGCACTGTAAAGTCCACGCTGCTCCATGCAGCAGGTTTGGATTGGGCTCCGGGATCTGCCCATGTATCAGAATAATGGAAATCGAGCCAGAATTTCAGGCCTGCTGCTTTAATCTGTTTCGCAAAATCCGCGACTTCTGTCAGCGATGAATGTTGTGTTACAGGGTTATTCCAAAGTCGTAGCCTTATTGTATTAATGCCTTTGTCTTTTGCTATTTGTAAAATATCTTTTATTGTACCATTTTCTCTAAACGCTACTGTATTTTCTTTAGTTTCAGGTGTAAAGGATAAGTCTAAACCCCGTATAAATAAATACGGTACAGGTGGCTCAACCGGTGGAATAACAGGTGTGCCGGGTTTACCGGATGGCTTTTTACATGAAAAAATAATGATTGATAAAAAAAATACGAATGCAATGCGCATGTTTTACTAGTTGATTTTGTAAAGATAAGCTGCGGTAATGCCGAAGAATTGTATTTTTTGTTAAACAGGATTACTGAAATTACAAGCTACCCAAATAAACAAGGAAACTGCACCTGCATAGCCCAATAGAATTGTTGCCGGTGCAGTGAGCGACGCAAGAAAAGTAGAATAGCAGTATTGCAGCAGGGCTCAAAATATTCTGCATGCTTCTGAAAAGATTATTTAGAAAACAGAAAGATATTTTAAATATTGATTTTCTTAAAACTTAAATTCGTGCAACGATTGTAACGTTCAGTTATTTCCTTTCTGTATAAATGTAATTTCATTAATCAGCATATATCATAAATCAATCAATGTTATGAACAATTCAAGAAGAAAATTTATTAAAACCGGTGCACTGGCAATAGCAGGCACAGCAATGTTTTCGAGTGAAATCTTTGCTGCAAAAAAACGCAAAGAAATACTGGGAATACAGTTGTATTCTGTAAGAGATGATATGATGAAAGACCCAAGCGGAACGCTAAAGCAATTGGCTGACATGGGGTATAAATATGTAGAACATGCGAATTATATAAACCGCAAGTTTTATGGCTATTCTGCCAGTGAGTTTAAAAAAGTTCTGGACGATTTGGGGTTAAAAATGCCGAGCGGGCATACCGTAATGGGAAAACAGCACTGGGATGCTGATAAGAAGGATTTTACTGATGCGTGGAAGTATACAGTTGAAGATGCCGCCATTTGTGGTCAGCAGTATGTTATCAGTCCGTGGTTGGATGTAAGTATGCGCAAAACGATTGACGATTTTAAAGCCTATATGGATGTGTTTAATAAAAGCGGGGAATTGTGTAATAAATCGGGTATGAAATTCGGTTATCACAACCACGATTTTGAATTTACAACGGTGCTTGGGGATACGAAATTGTACGATCTTATTCTTCAGAATACCGATCCAAAACTAGTGGCTCAGCAAATGGATATTGGTAACATGTATGGCGCAGGCGGAAGGGCACTGGACATTTTAAAACAATACCCGGGAAGATTTGAACTGATGCATGTAAAGGATGAAATTAAAAGCGATAAAAAGGATGCTATGGAGGGATACGAAAGTACGATTCTTGGTGCAGGTGTTATTCCTGTAAAAGAAATTGTTGACATGTTCCAGAAATCGGGCGGTACTACACATTTTATTGTTGAGCAGGAATCTTACCAGGGCAAAGCTCCTGTTGCATGTGCCAAAGAAGACTTTGATATTATGAAGAAATGGGGCTATTAATTTTCTTCGTATAAATTCAATTTACCTAAAAATAAAAAGCACCGGCATAGAAAAATGCCGGTGCTTTTTTTGTGCTAAACTGCATTGCTACTATTTAACTTTTGTTGTGTCACTCACTTGTACGGTTGTATCAATATGCGGCATAGTGAAACTGCTTCATCGAATGGTATAAATTTTATTTCCAGAGTACCAATACCAAACTTGCAACGGTAATGCCTAAGATATTATAACCTGCGTCAATCGCATGAAGGCCAAGTGGCCTGCGTTCATAAATAAATGAAATGGATATTGAGGTAAGTGAGAAAGATACGCCAAAGAATAAACCAAATTTTATTGCATGTACAGCATCGAGTACGGGAATGATATGATAGAGTATTGATAAGCCAACAGAACAAAGGAACATGAGCACAAAACTGGAAAACATCATAAGGCCCATAGCTTTTTTTGCAGCGGGGTCGTTCACTTTTACGTTTGTTAATTTGATCCAGGGTTTTGAAAATAATAACGGGCTGTACCATATAGCGCCCAAAGCAAAATATGCGATTGCGGCTACAAAAACATGCAGCCAGTTTAAACCAGATAAGATTTGTGTAAACATTGTTTTGGTTTTTAGATGATGGTTAAACGAAAGAACAATACAAGTTCGAAAAATAAAATGAAACAGGCAAAGGAATTTGGTTGCATTTCAAATTTTCGCTTCGGTAAAAGTTTAATAGCAGTACAACTGATGAAAGGATTGCGACGCAACGAAGATGCCACAAGGTTTTGCTGCCGGTATTAAAAATTCATTCGCTCTTATTAATGCGAAAGTTTGAAATGCACCCTGAAAATGTGTTTAACCTACTACTTCATAAACAGAAACAGGTGCAGTTTTGTTCTTTAAAGTTATTTGCCCAATGCTTTGGCAACTGAACGATTCTTTTACTTTTTGGTACGAAGCTTCTGTAATCAGTATCTGGCCTTTTGCCGCTGCGGTTTGTAAACGCTGGGCAACATTTACCGCATCGCCAATAACCGTATAATCTAGCCTGCGAAGGGTTGCAGAGCCAATATTGCCACTTACCATTTCGCCGCTGTTAATGCCGATAGAAACTTTTGGGGTATAATCTTGTGCCCCGGAAATTTTTGATAATTTTTCTATTTCGGCTCTTACAGCAAGGCTTGCTTCAATAGCATTGTCAAGTTGGTAAGTTCCTTTAAAAACTGCCATAATGCAGTCGCCGATAAACTTATCTACATAACCTTCGTGCGCAATAATTGCTTTTACCATTACATCGAAATAGTTGTTCAATAACTTTACCACAGTGTCGGCAGGCTCGTTTTCACTAATGGTTGTAAAACTGCAGATGTCTATAAAAACAACAGTAGCCACTATAGTTTCGCTTACCATAAGGGAAGATTCAAATTCGCGGCCGCCCATAAAGTTGAGTACTGTTTCGTCAACATACATGCGCAGTATGTTGTTTTCTTTTATGGCTTTTAATGTTTTTTGTAACTGGAAAACGTGTTCAATTGTTTTTTGCAGCGTTAATTCAAGGTCTTCAAAATTAATGGGCTTGGTTAAAAAGTCGAATGCGCCGCGGTTCATGGCAACGCGTATATTTTCCATATCGCCGTATGCTGAAACAATAACGGCTTTAAGCATGGGGCTGTATTCATTTATTTTCAGGAGCAGTGTAAGCCCGTCCATTACAGGCATATTTATATCGCTCAATACCAGGTCAATGTCTGGCTGTTGTTTTATTTTTTCCATGGCTTCGCTTCCATTCTCTGCAAAAATGAATTCATAACTGCCCTCGCGAATCTGCTTTCTGAATTTTTGCTTAATCAATACCTGCAGGTCTGTTTCATCATCAACCACTAATATCTTTGCCATTAAATATTTTTTAGTTTTTCTTTTAACAGATTAAAATCAAGGGGTTTGGTAAGAAAGTCATTTGCCCCCTCGCTCATTGCTTTGTTGTAACTTTCTTCATCGCCGTAAGCGGTAATCATCATTACTGTTGGGGGCGGTGTTTTGTAATTGCTTTTTATTTCGTGCAGCAATTGCAGGCCACTCATTCCTGGCATATTAATATCAGAAAGGATTAATACCGCCTCATGCTTGTGTTGCCCAAGATAAAATAAGGCTTCATTGCCTGAATAGGCAAAAACAAAATTCATTTCGCCACTGCGAATCTCTTTTCTAAACCGCTGTTCAAATAATACCTGAATATCCTTTTCATCATCTACCACTAAAATTTTCATGCCTTTGTTTTATTTTAGATTACCTGTGTATATCTACAGATTAAAAGTTTCTACAGAAGATTAAGCATTTTGGTACGGTTATTTTTTTAAAACATTTTTACCGGGCATCTGATCATTTTTCGGCTTTACTTGCGTCGCGCTCTTATACTTTCTGAATCTAATTCAGCTTTTCACCAGGCGTAACAAAAATACTATACCGGAAGTTCAATTGTAAACTCAGCGAATTCATTTTCTTTTGTTTCTGCTGTTATAGTGCCGCCATGCATTTTGGTAATAATATCATAACTCAACGAGAGGCCAAGGCCTGTTCCTTCGCCTGTTGGTTTTGTAGTAAAAAATGGCTGATAAATTTTATCAAGCACTTTCTGGGGAATACCGGTTCCGTTATCTCTAACCTTTATAATTATTTTGTTTACTTCTTTTTTTGTACTTACCCAAATTGCAGGGTCGTAATCATTACCCAAATTTTTTTTCTTTGCCGATACTGAATAAAATGCATTGGTAAACAAATTCAGCAATACCCTGCCAATATCTTGCGGTACAATATTTATTTTGCCGATGCTTCCGTCAAAATCAGTATTCATGGTGGCATTGAAAGATTTATCTTTTGCACGAAGCCCATGATAACTTAACCTGAGATATTCATCGGTAAGCGCATTAATATCAACGGGCTCTTTTTTATCGCTGCTGCTTCTTGAATGCTGCAGCATTCCTTTCACAATTGCATCTGCCCGCTTGCCGTGGTAAATGATTTTTTCAAGATTTTGTTTTACGTCTGCGGCAATATTAAAAGCTTCTTCTTTATTATCCGCATCCAGTTCTGCCTGCATTTCTTCAAGCAATTCACTGCTAACTTCAGAGAAATTGTTTACAAAATTCAACGGGTTTTGAATTTCATGCGCAATGCCCGCAGTTAACTCGCCCAGTGAAGCCATTTTCTCTGATTGTATTAGCTGCGCCTGTGTAGATTTTAATTCGGTAAGTGCGTGCTGCAATTCTTCTTTTTGCTGTGTTAGCTCTGCTGTACGTTCAGCTACCTGTATTTCAAGCTGATCTTTAAGCATAGCAGTTAATTTACTCTGCCTTTCTTCTTCGAGCCTTATTTGCTTTTCCTTTTCAAGTGCCTTTTTTTGTTTGTTGCCAATAATCCACATGGCCACCATCCACACTATTGAAAAAAAGATTCCCGCATCTAAAAAATTGCTCCAGCTTTTATAAATCTCTTTACTTGCCTGTTGTAATATATCATTCACCAGTGACAGTATAATGTAAGGGAGTATGGCAAATATCAGTGGCTTGGCGGTGATATATTCGTTCCGGCTAAACACGATGTAAATAAGATAGAACCAAATTAAATAAGAGAGCCAGATTATTAAACTCGTGTACCCGGAAAAAGCAATCTGCAGAGCCAGCAGGCAGACCGCAGCAATGGTAAGTGTCAGCAAAATTTTATCCCATTTGGGAAATGCTTTTGCTGTTTCCAGTTTTTTACGAAGCTGCCGGATAACGACAATGACTAATATAAATTCTAAACTCATAAAATGGATGCAATCCTGATTTTTAAAAGTTGATTACCTTAAAATTAAGCAGGAAGATAATAATAAAACTCCGAACCTTTATGTTCTTTTGTTTCCACTTTTATTTTGCTTAATGTACTTATGAATTGTAACAATAATCAGCGGGTAATTTTTTTGTAATTAGACCAACTGTATTGCTGCTATTAAACCCGGTTGCGTCGCACACTTTTGCGTTGGGCTTTTTGTTTGACAGAGTTCAAATGTAATTTCTAAATGTAGCTTTCATTAATAATTTAATTCCGTGTGTATTTCGCTGTTGCCGAAAAGATTTTTGGAGTTGCAGTACTTTGCCGGTCAGGATTGTAACGTATAAATCATACCGTTGATATTATCTTCGCTTTGCTCAATAAAGCTATGGAAGCCGAAGCGTGCGACGCAACAAAAGCTATATTTATATTCTTATGCCTGGCTCAAAAAAATATAAAATAAAAGATCAGCATAACTGTATATATTAACTCCTTGCTTAAAAGCAGCCGTAAAAATTTATGAAGCTCCTTTTAAATATTAAATATCTTTATTTCTAAAGGCAATGCGTGGCGTAAAGTATTTTTTTAGCAAAGACCCGAATGGTAATCTGGGTTGAAAATATTTATTTATGCGAAGATTTATAATGATGCTGGAGCTTGTATTATTTACAACTATTGTTAGTGCTCAAAGTGAGGGAACCGAATCAACTTCATCCAACACATTGCTGCAAAGACCAAAACTTGTAATAGGCATTGTAGTTGACCAAATGCGCTGGGATTATTTATACCGCTATTACAATCGTTATGCACCTGATGGTGGTTTTAAACGGCTTTTAAATGGAGGCTTTTCCTGCGAAAATACGATGATCCCTTACACCCCAACAATTACAGCCTGCGGCCACGCCTCAATTTACACAGGCTCTGTACCCGCAATAAACGGAATTACAGGAAATGATTGGTTTGATTATAATAAAGGCAGTCTTCTATATTGCACCCAGGATGATGGCGTAAAAACTACCGGTAGCAATACCGCAGAAGCCGGGCAAATGAGTCCGCGTAATTTACTTGTAACAACTATTACAGATGAGTTAAGGCTTGCAACAAATTTTCGCGGTAAGGTTATTGGCCTGGCAATAAAAGACCGTAGTGCAATTTTACCTGCAGGTCACAGCGCCAATGCGGCTTACTGGTACGACCATGATACGGGTAAGTGGATCACTTCAACCTATTACCAGGATGAACTGCCAGGGTGGGTAAAAGATTTTAATAATCAAAAACTTGCTGATAAATACTATGCTTTAGACTGGAATACAATGTACCCACTGGATTCATACACACAAAGCGCCCCGCCTGCAAGAGCATTTCCCCACAACTTAAAACAATACGCCGGTAAAAATTACCAGGTAATCTCCGCCACACCTTATGGTAACAGTTTTACAATAGAAATGGCAAAGGCCGCAATAGCAGGGGAGCAACTTGGTGCTGATTCCATTACCGACATGTTAACGGTAAGTTTATCATCGCCCGATTATATTGGTCATGCTTATGGTCCTAATTCTGTGGAAGAAGAGGATTGCTTTTTGCGTCTTGACAAGGATCTTGGCGAAATGCTTGATCTTCTTGACAAGCAAATTGGCAAAGGGGCATATATGATTTTTTTAACCGCAGATCATGGTGTAGCAAATGTGCCGGCCTTTTTAAATGAACATAAAATACCCGCAGGAAATTTTGATAATGAACAGGTAACCGCAGGCTTAAACCAATTGCTCAGCAATAAATTCAAAGCAGAAGATCTGGTAACCGGTATTATAAATTACCAGGTGTACCTGAACCGTAATGCGATTGCTGAAAATAAGATCAATAAAGATTTGTTATATGCAACTATAATAAATTATTTATTAACAGATACATCTGTTGAACGAGCTTTTGCATTCGATGCAATAAACCAAACTACACTCAATGCTACCATAAAAGAAGCGTTTATAAACGGCTATTACCCAAGCCGCAGCGGAGATATTCAAATTGTTTTAAAACCCCAGTATATAGATGGATTTTTAAAAGGCGGCACCACGCATGGCGTTTGGAATCCTTATGATGCACATATACCATTGATTTGGTTTGGCTGCAATATTTTGCCAGGTAAAACAAACAAACAAGTTTATATCACAGATATTGCACCTACAGTTGCAGCACTGCTTAAAATACAAATGCCCAGCGGTTGCATCGGGCATGTAATTGAAGGTGTGGTAAAATAAAATGCGGTACAGAAAGAAAAGAATATTTTTTTACCGGCATTTGTTTTTCATGGAATCGCCGGTTGTGTCACTCACTTGTACGTTTGGAATAACGGTCGACAGTCGACGGTCAACTGTCGACCAAAGGTTCTGCAGCACAAGAGCGCGAAGCAAGGATGCTTAATAGTAATTTCAAAGCCTGGTATATAAAACATTTACCCGGTTTAATATAGACCTACATAAGCATACAAAGTAGCTCTTTTTATAAGTTTTTAGGGTAATAAGGATTAACGGGATATCGAATCGCGTTGATTATCAAAGTTCAATAGTACAGTTTACAGTAGTACAAAAGCTTAATCAGTGCTAAAGAAAGAAAAGGGCTGTATATCTTTTCTTTCTTGACTTTTTTTGTTACTTTTTTGTGTCAAGACAAAAAAGTAAATAACAAGATTACGCTTGTGCAGCTTATTTGCAGCTTAAGTTTGTTATTCTATAAATCTATAACTTCAACATGCAAATAATTTCTTAATGGCTTCATCCATTTCAACCGGCAAACAAAGCTCTGAAAACCTTATGAGGCTTGTGCTTCAGCAGGTGCGCCCATACAAAAAATGGTTGCTGCTTATTTTCCTTGCCATGCTTACAGGATCATTGGTGGATATAGCTACACCCTGGCCCCTGAAAATTATTATCGATAATGTAATTGGCAGGCAGCCTTTACCCTCATGGCTGTCATGGATCGGTGAATCTTCAGCCACAGAAAGCAAGATGAACCTGGCTGCCTCGGCGGCAATTATACTTGTTGTACTTACGGTTATTGGAGCCGTTGCAGGTTATATCAGTAGCTTTTTTACAGAAAGCGTGGCCCAGTATGTAGCAAATGATGTAAGGCTGAAAGTGTACCATCATCTTCAAAGGTTATCACTTGAATATTACGATACACACCAGATTGGTAAAATACTCAGCACCATTACCACTGATGTATCTACCATGCAGGATTTTGTATCAACAACATTGCTCAGTATCCTTATTGATGCAATGACGATTGTCGGTATTCTTGGGTTGATGTTTTACATAAACTGGACTTTCGCACTTATAGCAGTATCAGTTACACCATTTCTTTTAATCTTTGTTTTCCGCTTTAAAAAAGCCGTAAAAAAATCGGTGCATGAAGTACGCAAAGATGAAAGTAATATGATGGCAGTTTTGCAGCAGGGCCTGGAATCTGTACGCGTGGTGAATGCATTTGGTACACAGGATGTAGAAGAAGACCGCCTTAAAAAAGCAAGCATGGAAACCGTACAGGCAGCGCTTAGAACACGACGCTTAAAAGCATTGCTTTCGCCTGTTGTAACGATCATTGTTACACTTTGTATTGCATTGGTACTTTGGAAGGGATCTGCACTTGTACTTGCTGGTTTTATGACAGTAGGCGCTTTAACTGTGTTTCTTTCTTATCTCAGTAAATTCTTCAGCCCGGTTAAAGACCTCGCAAAAATGACAAATGCTGTTGCTCAGGCAACTGTAGCACTTGAAAGAATACAGCAGATACTTGAAACTGATGCCATTATTCCGCAAAAACCCGGGGCAATTAAGCCCGGAAAATTTAAGGGTGAAATCGTTTTTGAAAATGTGGCATTTGGGTATAACCATGAAACTGCAGTACTTAAAAATGTAAATATTAAAATAGAGTCGGGGCAGCGTATTGGTATATGCGGGCCTACAGGTTGTGGAAAATCTACAGTGGCAAGCCTGATACCAAGATTCTATGATCCTGTTAACGGGCGTATTTTAATTGATGGTACCGACATTGCTGATTATACACTTGACGGGCTGAGAAAACAAATCGGCTTTGTTTTACAGGATACGGTTTTATTTTATGGTTCTGTTGGCGAAAACATCGCCTATGGAAAACCTGGTGCCACAAAAGAAGAGATTATTAATGCGGCAAAACTTGCAAACGCTGAAGAATTTATTTCAAAAATGCCACATGGCTACGATACACTTGTTGGTGAAAGAGGGCTAACACTGTCTGGTGGCCAGCGCCAGCGAATTGGAATAGCGAGGGCAATCATTCGTGATTCGCCCATTCTTATTTTAGACGAGCCTACCGCTGCACTTGATACCGAGTCTGAAAAAATAGTAATGGATGCACTGGAAAAATTAATGGCAGGCCGCACTGTAATAACCATCGCACACAGGTTGAGCACAATTTATAATTCAGACAAAATAGTTGTAATAAGAGATGGAGAAATTGCAGAAGAAGGAAACCACGAAGCGTTACTAATCCGTGGGGAGCTTTATGCAGAACTTTATCACATACAAACAAAAGTGAGTACTTCATATGCAGGTGCTACTAACTTTGTTCACGGAAGTGTACTACCAGAATAAATTAATCCCAAAACTATGCATCATCGTTCTATACTTGTTTTTCCTGATGACACTGCGCAGCTGATCATTGATACAATTAATGGATCAACAAAATCACTTCGTATAAAAATGTTTCTTTTTTCTGACCCTGATCTGATTCATTCTGTTATTGCTGCGCATAAGCGGGGCGTAGATGTTAGAGTAATGCTGAACCCGGCACGCAGAAGCGGAGAGGAAGAAAATGAAGACACGAGAAAATTATTGGTTCGGGCAGGGGTAAATGTAAAAGACACCAATCCCTCTTTTGGGCTTACACATGAGAAATCGATGGTAGTTGATGATAAGCTTGCATTCATAAAATCACTGAACTGGGAAACAAAAAACCTTACCGAAACCAGGGATTATGCAATCATTACTTCACATCCGCATGAAGTTGAAGAAGTTATTTTATGTTTTGAAGCAGACTGGAACAGAACAGATTTTAATCCCGGCGAACATGCCCGCCTTATCTGGTGCAGCAATAATGGCCGCAAACGTATTGCAACATTTATTGATGAAGCCAGGCATACGCTTTTTATACAAAATGAGCGCTACCAGGACCTTGTGATTATAGAACGCATTGTACGTGCTGCCAGCCGTGGTGTAAAAGTACATGTAATGGTTCGGCCGCCGCATACTTTAAAAAAGGAAAAGCTTATTGAAGGGGTAGGAGGGCTGCGAATAATGGACGATATAGGCATAAAAATTCATAAGCTTAAGCATTTAAAACTGCATGGGAAAATGCTTTTGGCAGATGGTTGCAGGGCAATTGTTGGTTCAATAAATCTTACCCCGGGAAGTTTTGACGACCGCCGCGAATTGGCTATTGAAGTTCACGATGAGGATATTGTGGAGCGGTTGCATGAGATTGCAAAGTTTGATTGGGAAAATTCGCACCGCCTTGATCTTACCGATGCAGGTTTGTTTGAAGACCTTGAATTCAGAGGTTCGGGCGGCTCTGAAAAACTGGTGCTTGATGTTGAAGCGGAAAAAAAGAAAAAACACCATCATCACAAAAAGCATTAATTGTAAAGCTGTTTTAAAATAAATGAATGTAATACCAGCATTGGTTTTCATGGCGTCTTCGTTGCGTCGCATTACGTTCATCTGCTGTAAAAATGGCATCGTCCTGTTTCAATGCAGTGTTGCAAACAAATTTTAAACGACTTACGGATGGGGCTGATCCCATAAAAGATGACCGTTGAACCGATCCCGAAAGCTTTCGGGAAACAGGCGATCAACAAGAATTACAAAAGCCGGGCTCACAAAAAAAATTCTGTAAAGCTATTGCCGATCTGTAATTTTTCTGTTGTAAAAAACGATATCATTATGAAAAGAATTGCTTTATTTACTGCGCTCATTTTTTGCTTTACAATATTGTTTGCCCAGGCACAGTTGCCTGTAGCTGATAAAATAAAGTTTTTTGAAAATGATACTACGGTAGATGCTACACTGGCCATAGATATTGGCAAGCTTTTAAGTACCCGGGTAAAACCCGAATATCTTCCGGCTTCCTTTACCTGTAAGATTCAGGATAGCAGTATTACTGAAAAAATCAAAGTGATAGCAAGAGGCGTAATGCGCCGGCAAATCTGTTATATGCCGCCGCTAAAACTTGATTTTCATACCGATTCTTTATCGTACCTGTATAAGCTGGGTTCATTGAAACTGGTTTCTTCGTGTAACCCAACCGATCTGTACGATCAATTGCTGCTTAAAGAATATTTAATCTATAAAATATACAACCTGATTACTGAAAAAAGCTTTCGGGTTAGGCTGCTTAACCTGAATTATGAGGATAGCCGTGGTAAGCGCAAAACAATTTCGAAACATGCTTTCTTAATTGAAGACGTTAAAGACCTTGCAAAAAGAAACAGTTGTAAAGCATTGAAAGATTTAAAAATTAACGGGCAAAGTGCCGACCGTAACCAGTACACCATTTTTGCAGTTTTTGAATATTTTATCGGTAATACAGACTGGGGCATTTCTGCAAATCATAACACCGCATTGATTTTGCCAAACAATGATTCTGCCGCCCTGCCTTTTGTAATACCATTTGATTTTGATTACTCCGGGCTGGTAAACGCAGATTATGCAGTGCCTGATGAAGGGCTTGATATATCGAATGTACGTCAACGTTTGTATCGCGGATATTCCAGAACAATGGAAGAATTAAATAACGCTTTCCTGATTTTTAATCAGCAGAAAGAAAAGATTTATGCGCTTGTAAATAGTTTTGAATTGCTTACACCACGCAACAGGAACGATATTACTGGTTATCTTGATGATTTCTATGAAACAATCAATGACCCGCGAAAAGTAAAAGATGTTTTTATTGACAAGGCGAGAAAACAATGAGTTTAAATTACCTGCTGGCTTACAAAATTTTATCAACTTCTGCTAATCTTCTCTAAGTCCTTTGATTACCACATTGCCGGTTCCGTTCTTATCGCAGGGGTAACCAAATTCTTTTTGCATTGCGGCAACATTATTAATGGTTGCGTAAAATGCGTCAAGATATTTTAAGGTAGCTTTCTGGTACTTTGAATCAAGTAAAGTGCAATCTGTATAAAGTTTGTAAATGCTGCTTTTTAAACTGTTGTATAAAGCAATTACTGAATCAAATTTTTTCATATCCTCTACACAGTAACCACGGTAACGGCGTTCACGAACCGAACTCATTTCAAGTTCTTCCGCTGGTTTTGCATAAGGTGCATTTACAATGCCTGCATGATCAAAGTCGTATGGAACTACGGTGGGTATTGAAGTTGAATCAGCCGCAATCAGTTTTATATTTTGCAGGTATTGTACACTCCAGTCTGTATTGCCAATCAGGTACTCAAAAACAGCCATTTTTAAAAAGGCATCCTGTTCGGTTTTATCAGGTGTTGTTTTGTATGAAAGCGTAATTTCATTATTCCTGCGGGCCATCTGGTTTTCTTCTTCAAGCAGAACGCAATAGAAAGGTGCAGTTGTTTTTTCAGTTTTGGTATCTGCCAATGTTACCCTTGTTAATCTTGCCCTGAAACTTTTTGGTGTAACCAGGTTGTACAATTTATACACCAGCCATTCGCGCACCACATAATCATCTCCCTGGCAGGGCATTACCAATTTTATTTTTTGCTGGTCTTTAAAAACCGAATTGCTTAGGGTATCACTTTTTTTAAAATGCAATTGAAGCGGCGGGTATTTACAATTTTCTTTAAGTTTACGAAAATGCCCCCTTGTTTTAGCTTCTGCAGCTATAGAAAAATTACTGCTATCCTCTTTACGGTACAACACCATTAATGAATGATACAGCGAATTTTCAGCCCTATCGTTTAACAGCTCACGTATATTACCGCTTAATGTTAGTTGAAGTATTGAGTCTGTTTCAAACAAGCTTTTAGAAGTTTGTGCATTCCCGGTTATCGGAAAAAGAATAAACCAAAATGCCGCATAAATACCTATGCGTGCAAACCTTCTCATAAATATTATTTTTATAAAGTTAAACGAATAATATTTTGAATACTTTTTTGCCCATCTGTATTACTACTATTAAACTCTGTTGCGTCGCACACTGGAGCGTCTTGAATCTTTGCCCGGCATAATGCACTCCGCTTAAAAAATGTATGATCATCATTGTGCAGATAATTGTCTGAACAGTGATTTTAAAAGATTATTGGGATTAAGATGATATACATCCCTTAAATCTCAAAAATCCACCCAAATCCACGTTCAGACAACTTGTAACTGAATTATAAACTCAGTTCCTTCCCCTTCTTTCGTTTCCACCTTTATCTCCCCTCCATGTGCTTTAATAATATCATAACTCAAGCTTAGACCCAAACCCGTTCCTTGTCCCGTGGGCTTAGTAGTAAAGAAAGGTTGAAAAATTTTATCAACGATCTTTTGAGGGATGCCGTTACCATTGTCTTTCACACTTACTTCAATTTTTCCATTAGCCTTTTTTGTACTCACCGAAACAGTTGGTTCATACCCTTCTATTTGCTGTTTTTTCTTTTCACCAACAGCATAAAATGCATTGTTATATAAGTTCAATAAAACTCTTCCAATATCCTGCGGAATAATATTAATGTTGCCAATACTCTCATCAAAATCTGTTTTCAATGTTGCATTGAAATCTTTGTCTTTTGCTCTTAGCCCATGATAAGCCAATCGAAAATATTCATCCGCCAGAGAATTAATATTTGCGGGCTCTTTTTTTCCGGTGCTTGTTTGAGAATGTTGCAGCATGCCCTTTACAATGGCATCTGCACGTTTGCCGTGGTGATTTATTTTTTCTAAGTTTTGAATTACATCGTTGGCAATCGCAGTTACCTCTTCATAATTTCCTTTCATAATTTCATCCTTCATTTCATCCATCAGTTCATTACTTACTTCCGAAAAATTATTCACAAAGTTTAACGGGTTCTGTATCTCATGGGCAATGCCTGCAGTAAGCTCTCCAAGTGAAGCCATTTTTTCGGATTGGATCAATTGGGATTGAGTGGATTTTAAATTGGAAAGCGTCTGTTCTATAACTTTATTTTTTTCGTGAAGCTGTTTCTTTGCTTTCTTCTCCCGTATATTATTGCGATATAATATAGCTGCGATTAAAATAAGAATTGCGAACCCCGCAAAAAAAGCATATTGCTTTAATTGATTTTGATAGGCAATTTTTGTTTCTTCAATTTCTTTCTGCCGTTCCTCTTCCCGTGCAACCATTGTTTGAATGGCCTGTATATTATTGGTACCAAACAAACTATCTTTTACAATAGTGGCTATTTTATAATACCGGAATGCTTCTGATATATCGGTTTGCTCATAAAGTTCGGAAAGTAAAGTGGCCGATTCCAGAATGGTCTTTTTCTGAGAAATTATTTCGGCTTCTTCCAGGCCTTTCTTTGCATAGTAAATACTTGAGTCCCGGTTGTTTAATTTTTGATATAGCCTGGCGATCCTGGCATAGGAAAGAGAAATATTATAATGATCACTATTAATTAAACCACTGTGGAGGCTTTGTTGGTATTGTGCCATTGCCCGGTCGTAATGTCCATTTTTGACCTCAATATTACCAGATACAATATAAACCGAGGAATAAACGCCAATTGCGGTTTTATTGAAATGATAAATAGCATTATTAAGGTAATAAGACGCAGAATCCAATTGATTCATTTCTTCAAATACCGTCGCAATATTTAAATCACTAAAAGCTAAGCCGGTTATTTCAGTTATCGTATCTGTTTCACAGATACTTTTCATAAGATGATAATAATGGAGTGCTTTAGGATAATCTTTCAATTCATTGTAAACAAAGCCCAGGACAGCCAGGGGTATGGCTTTGTCTAATACTACCTTGTTGCTGTCTGCAATTTGCATTGACTTTACTGCCATTTCAAGCGCCTTAGGTAAATTACCTAAACCGATATATACATTTCCTTCAAATCCTATTGCACGTACCTTACCTTTCGGGTATTTGATCTTCTCCGACAGGGCGATAGCCCGATTTGCATAATAAAAAGCGGAGTCGGGATCAGCATATTGGTAACTAAATACCAAGGCTGCCATTAAATAAGCCCGGCTTGTATCATTTGTAGCCAGTAATAATTGTTGCTTATAGCTATCAACATTCTGCCACGACTGGGATATACCCTTGTTCAATGCAAATGCGAGTAGTATTACCAATAATAAATTCTTATTCATGCATTTGTTTTAACCGGTAATTGAATAACAAAGTCTGTTCCTTCACCTTCTTTCGTTTCTACTTTTATTTCACCGCCATGCGCTTTTAAAATATCATAACTTAAACTCAATCCCAATCCTGTTCCCTGCCCCGTGGGCTTGGTGGTAAAGAATGGTTGAAAGATTTTATCAACGATCTTTTGAGGGATGCCGTTACCATTGTCTTTCACACTTACTTCAATCTTTCCATTAGCTTTTTTTGTACTCACCGAAACAGTTGGTTCATACCCTTCTATTTGCTGTTTTTTCTTTTCACCAACAGTATAAAATGCATTGTTATATAAATTCAACAACACCCTTCCAATATCCTGTGGAATGATATTGACACTTCCAATATTTTCATCAAATTCTGTTTTAAAATCTGCACTGAATGTTTTATCCTTTGACCTTAATCCATGATAACTGAGTCTTAAATATTCGTCTGCCAAAGCATTTATATCTGTCAATTCCTTTTGCCCGGAACTTGTGCGGCTGTGTTGCAGCATACCTTTTACAATAGCTTCTGCACGCTTGCCATGATGATTTATTTTTTCTTCATTAGAGATAACATCTGTTGCAATTGCCTTTACATCTTCCAGATTTCCTTTGTCTGCTTCTTCTTTTAATTCTTCAAGTAATTCTTTATTTACATCACTAAAATTATTCACGAAGTTTAATGGGTTTTGAATCTCATGTGCAATACCTGCAGTAAGCTCTCCGAGCGAAGCCATTTTTTCGGACTGTATTAATTGTGCCTGCGTAGATTTTAGCTCTTCAAGTGATTGCTTTAGTTCTGATGTTCTTTCTGCTACATCTTTTTCTAATTGAATTTTTTGTTTGGCAATTAACTCATTACGCTCTATTTCTTTTTCTTTGGCAAGGCGTTCATTGTCCAGTAATTGTTGTGCATTCTCTTTTCGTAATTTATTATACCTGATAAATAGTATCATTGAAAAGGATAAAACAAGTAATAAAATACTTAAGGCTTCTATTGTTCGGACGTACTGAGCGAGCCACTTTGCCAGGGCAGGAAATATGGATTTTTCCGGGTCTTCATTTTCAGCAATAAACCAGCTTAATACACCATACAGCGACAGCATGGGAAAAGCTGCGAAAATTACCAGTTTGCTTAACCAATCCGCTTTTCTTGCGTACATAAACAGTGTAATCAATAATATTGTGGGAATAAATCTCCATAAAAAAATGTAAGCCCAATGGATGATATCGGGAGGTTTAGGAAAATATAGGTTCGAAAAGAACAAAAGTAAATTTATTAGAATGTTGAATAAACCCAATGCCAAAAGAAATTTATCCCAAACTTTTTTGTTTATAAAAACTTTAAAAAAATAACGTACAAACTGGATCAGAAAAAAATGTATGAATGCCCATGAATAATTTAAATAAACCGCATATTTTGTTAATGACGGAGATTCATAGTAGAAGTAAGACCCAAGTGTATTATTTGCCCTAAGCACACATAGAAAAAATACACACAAAGAAAAGTATAGATATACCCGTTCCCGTACTATAGCGAAAAATGCTAGGGTGTAAAAAAAGGCGACAAGAAGAAACCCGATCATAAATGATTCAGTTAGCTCTTCGCCGTTATAATATTGTTTTTTATCATTTATATCGCTTACATAATTATCAATAATTTTATCGTAGCTACTGATAGAATACCTAAATGAATTAACTATCCTGGGTGCACTATTTTTCGCAAAATAATATACCGTTATTTCTTCTTCAGGCTGCAGGGAAACCGGTATGCTTGTTGCGAATTTTAAACCGTCTTTTTTATCCCAGCCAAGCATATTTCCTGTAACATAATGTTTCCATTTATCCGAAGATTGACCAGAGATATAGAAATCAGCATAATCAGCACCTGTGGGTAAAGCTAATCTTGCTTCCCTGTTCATTTTATTTTTCAGGCGAAACCTAAACCAATACCTGTAAAAGGAAGTATCACTTCCCTGCAGGTTATCATTTTTGAAATGAAATTTATCTGTAACGGGCGGTACTGAAACCTGGTCTATTGTCCATGTTTCATTTTTTATTCCAAGAAATTGCCAGCAGCTGTCATTTAGCGGTTGAAATTCTGCAGTGTCAGATTTTATTTCATAAACAGGTGGAAGCGAAACCTGTGATTGTGCATGGTAAAATTGAAATAAAAATGAGATAGTAAAAAACAGGAATTGTTTCATCTGGTAATATTTTTTATTTTTTTCAAGCTTTATATTTTTATCCATCTTCGTTGTGTCACTCACTTGGACTTTCGGTTCAATATTGAACAAAGCGTACAAGAGCGCGACGCAACTAAAGCTTCATTTATATTCTCAAGCCCGGTACAAAAAAATAAAACCTACACAGGAAGGTGTATCGTAAATGTAGTGCCTTCTCTTTCCTTGCTCTCCACTTTTATCTCGCCACTATGCGCTTTTACAATATCATAACTTAAACTCAAACCCAATCCTGTTCCTTGCCCTGTTGGCTTAGTAGTAAAGAATGGCTGGAAAATTTTATCAACGATCTTTTGAGGGATTCCGTTACCATTGTCTTTCACACTTACTTCAATTTTTCCATTAGCCTTTTTTGTACTTACCGAAACAGTTGGCTCGTATCCTTCTGGTTGTTGTTTTTTCTTTTCCGCAACTGCATAAAAAGCATTGTTATAAAGATTCAATAATACTCTTCCAATATCCTGCGGAATAATATTGATGCTGCCAATACTTTCATCGAAATCAGTTTTAAAATCTGCATTGAATGTTTTATCCTTTGCTCTTAATCCATGATAACTCAGTCTTAAATATTCGTCGGCCAGAGCATTTAAATCTGTCAATTCTTTTTGGCCTGAACTTGTGCGGCTGTGTTGCAGCATACCTTTAACAATGGCCTCTGCACGCTTGCCGTGATGGGTAATTTTTTCTAAATTTTGCTGTATGTCTGATGCTATGGCTTTTGCTTCTTCAATATCACCCTTGCCTAATTCTTCATTCATTTCATCTATCAGTTCATTGCTAACTTCACTAAAATTATTCACGAAGTTTAACGGGTTTTGTATCTCGTGTGCAATGCCTGCGGTGAGTTCTCCAAGGCTTGCCATTTTTTCGGACTGAATAAGCTGAGATTGTGTGGCACGGAGTTCAGTTAATGTAAATTCTAACCTTTGTTTCTCCTGCAATAATTTTAAAGCCTGGTCTTCCTTGTGTTGCAGATCGAGGAATCTTCTGTAAGCCAGGTCAAAAACAGAAGCTGCACGCCGTTGCAGATTGATTGCTTCCTGCGAGGGGGGCTGGTAAGTAACCATCACTAATGAGCCACCCGAAAAATCAGAAAAATGGAAATAGGTTTTTGGAAGCGGGCCTTTGAATTCCTGGTAAAAAGCTTCGGTAATGAAAGGTATTGCGGCTGCGAGCACCGCATTCCATTCCAATTGCTTTGAATCGTTTACTTCAAGCGTGTATTCGTTTGCACCTGAAAAATGCAATGCCACAAATTCACGCACCAGTTCACAGGAATCAACTGCGAATGTTGCTGTGCCTGTAATGATTTCGCCTGTTGATTGACGTCCGGGTCTGAATGCATACCACGATTCAAATGTGTCTGAATCTTTTGTATAAAGATGCACGGCTGTGGTTTCCATATCAGGCTGACCAAGCAAGCCCATTTGTTCACGCATGGCATATGCCACTTCAATCAATTCACCGGAGGTCTGCATAGCGAGTGCCCTTGCCCGCACCCTTTCAAGTGCTACTTCAATTTGCGCTTTTCGTGTTTGTTCTTCAGAATGCTGCAGATCGTTGAAACGGGTATAGGTGAGGTTGAATACATAGGCAAAGCGTTCAAGCAGTTTTGTTGTTTCTTCGGGTTGTGCATCGGGAGAAGCCATACCGATAAAACCCTGCGAAAAATAGGCAATACTTTGTACCCTGCGCGTTTGTGTAAGGCCCAAGTGAAACGGCACTTTCAGTTCTTCGCTCAGGTAATGAAAATAGTCTTCCAGTTCCTTCCCCTGCATGTCGATGGTAATGGATTTTTGTTGTGCCTTCCATCCTTCGTACATTTTTCTGATTGACTGGTTCCTGTTGATGTTCCCTGTAAACTGTGTACTTACTTTGCTGCCGTCTTCATCAGTTGCCCATAATTCAATCTGTTCGCCCGAATCGTCTTTTATGATTCCTATGTATAAGCGGTTGGGGGCAATACCCAAACTTATGAGTTGCTTAAAAACAACTGCTGCGGTTTCGGCAAGTTCGTCGCTATTATGCATGGCAAGTGTGCGGCTTCTAACTCTTTCTAAAGCCGCTTCTACCTGTGCCTCTCTTGCCTGTTCTTCTGCTTTTTGAAGATCAAGAAAGCGGGTATAGCATTGCTCAAAAACGCTGGCAAACCGCTGCAACACTGCCGAATGTTCGTCATCAATTGGATCAACACCCCACGAAAAAGCGCCATGCTTCATGTAGGCATTTGAAAAAATGATTTTTTCAAATGACATCATAAACTGCTGACTTTCGATCGGTACTTTCACGAATTCAGTTTGGCTAAATACATGTTTATCGTACAACTTTTTCTCTTCGCCCGACACTTCAATAACCGAGTACTTTTCGCCTTGTTTCCATTTGTTGAGTTGCTCGAGATAAAATGGATGTTCAAAAAAAGGCATATCGTAGCTTTCCGGATACTCTTTTCCAGGAAAGAACATCCACCAGGTCATGTTACCGGTAATTCTATCCATAATTACAATCGAGCAAAAACCAGAGGTGAATCCCAAGCCTTGCAATTGCTCATGCACAGCCGCAGCAATTTCACGAAGCTCGCTGCTATACTGCATGGCCATTGTTCTGGCCCTAACCCTTTCTAATGCTAATTGTATTTGTGATTCTCTTGCCTGCGCTTCTGCTTTTTGAAGATCAAGAAAACGCACATATGCCTGATCAAATACTTTAGCAACACGTTTTAAAACAGCAATTTGTTCTTCAGCATAAAGCTGCCCGGTCCAGCAATCTGCAAATAAAGCTGAATTCTTTTCTATAATCAGGCAATAAACATGTTGGTTGGCCTGCCTGATAAATTCACGAACAGGAATGGGAATAGTGTTTTCATCGTTATTGGCAAATACATAGTCAAAATACCTGTTGATTTTTTCGTGTGTTTCAATTTCATTAAAAATGCTTTCGCCCCTGGCTTTTGCTTCCCAACATGCTTGCATGTATGCATCTTCCTTCATTATTTTTTCATCATAGGGAAGTTTTACCAAAGCAGGGTTTTGGAGCTTATTATCTATCCAGAAATCACAACTTTTTGTTTTTTCATCAAATAGTTGAATGGCAATTGTACCCAGGAGCACATTTAAGTCCGTCATTTTTTCGAACATCACAGACATTACTTCTACAAGTTCATCAGATTTATGCATAGCCAAAGAACGGCTTCGCACCTTTTCTAATGCTACTTCTATTTGTGCTTCCCTTGCCAGTGCTTCTGCTTTTTGCAAATCCCGAAAACGTCTGTATGCCATGTCAAAAACACCAGTTATCCTTTTAAGTACCGCACTTGTTTCTTTCCGTAAATTCTTGAAAGCATAACTGGTAACCACCCCATTGCTGTATGGGAAAGCGTATAAAAAAAGTTGTTGCAGATTCATACCCCTGATCTCTTTTGTAAGTGCTGGATTGTCCAGTTCCACCCAATCTAAAAATTCGTTGATTTGTGCTGGATTCATTTCAACAATTATCTCAGATTCACCAACCCTGTATTTGGCAAACATCTCCTTTATCACCCATGCGCAATCCTGGGCATATTTGGTAACGCCCATAACATGCCGGTCTCCCTGTACATTTTCAGGAAACGCATACCAGGAATCATAAGTATTAGTGCCATCCTCATCTAAAACGAGTATAGCGCAACCATCAAAATCTGCCAGTTTCAAATCTGCCAGTTGTTGCCATATAACATGAGCCACTTCAGGAATTTCGCCGGAATGATGCATAGCCATAGCTCCTGCACGAACTCTTTCCAATGCCGCCTCTATTTCCAGTTCACGGTTTTTGTGTTGCAACTCAAGCTGTTTTTCGCTTAACGCCTTTTCAAGTTCAGTAGTTCTGGCTATCAGTATTTGCTCTTGTTGACTGTTCATTTTGTTTCGTGCGCTATAATTTAAAACCCGGATTATTTATTTTGTTGCTTTCTTTGATTAGAAGATTTTTGATACCAGCTTTTGTTTATTTACTAAGCTTCGTTGTGTCACTCACTTGTACGTTCTGATTAGGCATGAACAATGAACTCGGGTTCCTTACCAATTTTTTTCATAAAGGCAATGATTGCGTGCAAAAGATAATAAACATTATTCAAACTGTCTGAACCATGATTTATGGAATTTATCTGATTTACCTGAAAATAATACAGCAAATCATTTCATTTCAGTTTAATCATGAAAATCAGGAAAATCCCGGTTCAGACAATTGTTGCGTCTACTATCCGAACGTACAAGTGTGCGACGCAACAAAAGCTTCATGCATATTCTATAGACTGGTACAAAAAATAATTCTTTGTATTTGTCGTGCTCATTATAAAATCGGCTAACTTGAAAGCCAATTTATTTTTTCACTTCAACGATTGTTTGCTATGAGCTATCAACAAAAAAATAACAGCCGCAGAAATTTTATTAAGAATGCTGCCCTTACTACTGCGGGTTTCTATATTGTGCCACGCCATGTATTGGGCAGAGGTTACCGTGCACCAAGCGATAAACTAAACATTGCCGGTATTGGTGCCGGAGGAAAAGCAGAAGTAAACCTTCCGTATGCATGGAACAATGGAGCCGAAAATATTGTGGCGCTTTGCGATGTAGATGACCGCATGGCTGTAAAAGCAAGGACACAATGGCCTAAAGCGCCTTACTATAAAGACTTTCGCGACCTGCTGGATAAAGAGCATAAAAATATTGATGCGGTTATGGTTACCATTCCGGATCATATGCATGGGGTTGCAGCGCTTGCAGCCATGCAACTGGGTAAACATGTGTATTGCGAGAAACCTTTAACCCATGATATTTATGAGGCCCGTATTCTTACAAAAGCCGCGGCAAAATATAAAGTGGTTACGCAAATGGGTAACCAGGGCAGCAGTGGCGATGATACACGCAATGTAGAAACATGGATTCAGGGCGGTGTTATTGGTGATGTGCATACCGTACATGTGTGGACCAACAGGCCCACCTGGCCGCAGGGGGTACCTACACCAACAGGTAAGTTTGATATACCCAAAGAACTTGATTGGAATTTGTGGTTGGGCACTGCGCCAAACCGCGACTTTAACCCTACGTATTTACCCGCTACATGGCGTGGCTGGAGCGACTTTGGCACCGGCTCCCTTGGCGATATGGGTTGCCATTTTATTGATGTGCCTTACCGTGCTTTAAAATTGCATTACCCTGTTGCGGTATCGTGCAGCGTGGGCTCTGTGTACTCAGGATTTTTTAACGAAGAAGTATATACGGATAGCTATCCGCCATCGTCTGTAACCTATATAAAATTCCCTGCAAGAGAAGGCATGCCGCCAGTTGAACTTGCCTGGTACGATGGTGGAATTAAACCAAGAAGGCCCGATGAATTATTGCCCGATGAACCGATGGGAGAGTGGGATGGGGGTATGATATTCGAAGGGACTAAAGGTAAATTAATGGCAGGCTTATTTGGCCGCAATGCAACATTGTTGCCAACGAACAGAATGAAAGATGCAGCATTGCCAAAGTCTAAATTTCCTTTTGTGGAGCGTGGCAGCGAGGGCCATCAAACACAGTGGACAAACGCCTGCAAACAGGGTTATGGCGCTTATACCAGTTCATCTTTCGATAAGAGCGGTCCGCTTGCAGAAACCGTGCTCATGGGCAACCTTGCGGTGCGCAGTTACAATTACCAGGAGAAAAACAGCAAGGGCGAAATTACTTACCCCGGCCGTAAACAATTGCTGTGGGATGGCGAAAACCAACGCATCACCAACTTTGAACCAGCCAATCAATTTGTAAGAAGAAATTACCGGGGAAGTTATAAGTTGGAGTTATGAGTTTATAATTTTTAGTTTCCGGTTTGCATTTAGTAATAATTGTAAACCGGATTTTTTTTTGGACTAGCAGTAGTTTTTCATGGCATCGCCGGTTGTGTCACTCACTTGTACTTTTGGATTATTGTTGAGCTTTACCGAAGCGTATAATTTAACCACAGAGTAACACAGCGTTTTTAATTACTTGCTTTGATATGTTGAAACAGCGTAGCGGTGAAGTACGGTTACTTTAAGGTTATCATCTTTAACGCTTACCTGTTTATACTCCAGGAACTTATTTTCTTTATCAAGAAAGCCAAGAATGCAGGCATATTTATCTTTGCCTTCATGAATTTCGATCTTAGGTTCAATACCAAAGTTGGGGATCTTTAAAGTGTCCTCAGCAAGCAGTTCTTTATACTGCATTTTCATGAGGTAATGAAAGGTTTCTTTTGTTTCATAAACGTCAACGGAGAAATGCCAGTCGTTCAAATCGTCTGGAACTTTTTTATAAAAAGAAGCTATTGCTTTCTTGCTTACAACTGCTCTTTCGGTTGGGATGGTTGCAGTGTTTGTAATAATTGCCGCAGAATCTTTTTTATCTTCTGTGCCAGGAGTGTTTTGTGTATTGCAGGCTGCATTGAATGCTATGAAAATTATTGCCAGAAGGTTTTTCATTTTTTATTTTGTTTGCAAAATAGTATTCATTGGTCGAAAAACAATTTGTAAAGTAAAAACGGTAGCGTATTATAAAAGTTATTAGAATTTGAGCCTAAGTTTAATTGAAAGAAGAACCTTGAAGTGAGTGACACAACAGGCGATGCCCAAAGTATTAAAGCTGGTATTATAAAAGGTTTGCTGAGATTTTGCTGTTTACTGCAAGTAAGATTTTATTTCTTCAATAAAATTTGTAATGGGATTAAAATCACTCAGCACCAATGAGGTTACTATTACAAATGCAACACCATAGATGGCACCCCAAATATGTGCTGAATGATTTATGTTGCCGTGCCCCTTTTTACTCATATATGCAGAAGCAATAAGATAAATAGGTCCAAAAATAAAACCTGGTAACATAATAGGGAGAAAGAGTAAACCCATTTTTTGTAAGGGGAAGATAAGAATGCCGGCAAAAACTATTGCTGATACAGCACCCGATGCGCCCAGGCTTCTATAATGGTAATTATCTTTCTGTTGAGAATACGTGGGAACCATACTTGCTGCCAGGGCAGTTATATACAACAAGGCATAAACAAGTGCACCTTTTTCGCCGTAAATTTCACTGAAAGATCCCTCAAGGTTTCTACCGAAAAGATACAAAGCGATCATATTAAATGCAAGGTGCCCCATGCCATCGTGTATTAAGCCGCAGGTAAAAAACCGGTACCATTGATTTCTTTCAGATATGGCGGGTGGGTAAAATATAAGTTCATTTTCAATTTTCTTGTCAGAGAATGCAACAAATGAAACCACACAGGTTAGTACAACAATGATTACAGTGATGCTCATTGGAAATACGGTTTTTAATTCGCTGTAAATATACTTTAATCCCGCTCCTTTTTATTGATGATGGTATTTTTCATTTCTAAGTATAGTGCAGGCACGGTATAATTGCTCAGCGAGTATCAGCCTTACCAGCATGTGCGGGAAAACCAGCTTAGATAAACTCCAGGTAAAGTTGGCGCGTTTTGTAATTGTTTCATCAACACCGTAAGCGCCGCCAATTAAAAACACCAGTCGTTTACTGCTTTCATTTGCCCGTTGCTGAATAAACTGTGCAAGCTCTGTTGATGAAAGTTGTTTGCCTCTTTCGTCAAGTAAAATAAGTTGGTCATCGTTGCCAAGGTTTTGAAGAATCAGTTTTGCTTCCTGTTTCTTTAATTCTTTGTCATCCATAGCCGCAGCATTTTTTGGCGGTGCAATGATTTGCCAGGCAACAGGGAAATATTTTCCAATCCTTGCTGTGAAATCTTCTATGCCTGCCCCCATATAAGGTTCATGTACTTTGCCTACGCTGATCAATTGTATCTTCATTAATCTTGGTTTGTGATTTTTCCCCGCTTTGTAAATGTCATAAAAATGTTATTTCATTTTATTTATTTTCTTTATTAAAATAGTCTACTAATTTTGTCGTGAAATTAAAACAAATGATATTTTCTACTTTCACATATTGTTGTTGCAGCAAAACAGGTTAACAAAGGAGAAAGTGTACACTATAAAATGTTATACCCTTCTCGTACTGGAAGGGTTTTATTTTTTAATACAGTCAATATGGAATATCCCGGCTATATATTAAGCAATCACCTGCCTTCAGTTAAAGCCATACATAGTTTTACCGATGAGCTGATCAACTACCTGTTTCCGGTTACAGACGAACCCGAAATGTTTCTTGAATATCACGAAGCTACCCAATATAAACTGCATGCGGATTTTATGCAGTTGCTGCGCTCTGTAGATAAAGGTGGCCGGCTTAACCGGGAAGCGATTGCAGAACATTTTTTTGAGGAGCTTTTTATTGTAAAAGATTTACTGATCAAAGATGCACAACTGATACTCGATTTCGATCCCGCTGCAGAATCTTTCGAGGAAGTAATCTTATCGTATCCGGGTTTTTTTGCGATTATGGTTCATCGTCTTTCGCACATTATGTATCATCTCGAAATTCCTTTAATCCCACGTTTTATGAGCGAATGGGCGCACAGTAAAACCGGTATCGACATTAACCCCGGTGCTACCATCGGCAGCCCCTTTTTTATAGATCATGGAACCGGTGTGGTTATTGGCGAAACTGCTTTAATCGGCAGCAATGTAAAAATTTACCAAGGCGTAACATTGGGTGCACTGGCGGTTCGCAAAGAAGATGCAGAAAAAAAACGCCACCCTACCATTGAAGACAATGTGGTGATCTATGCGGGCAGTACCATACTCGGCGGTAATACGGTAATTGGCCACGATAGCATCATTGGCGGTAATACCTGGGTTACGCAAAGTGTTCCGCCATTTAGCGTGGTGTATCATAAAAATCAAACCGTGATAAACGATCGTAAAGATTTTGAAGAGCCTATTAATTTTATTATTTAATAAGATCGTAAAATACAAAAGGCAATTTTGAGCCCGGCTAAAGTTCTTTGATGCATCGTTCCTTCCGTCGCACACTTTGACTGTTGATTATTCGGTCGACCGTTGACCGTGGACTGTCGACCGATGTTCCGAACGTACAAGTGAGTGACACAACCGGCGATGATAGTAGCAATAGTGCCTGGCTAAAAAAAATAAAATTTATAAACTGATAAACTTTTTAAACAATAAAAAATAATGAAAGCAAACAACATTTTAGAAACCATAGGTAATACGCCACATGTGCGCATTAACAAATTGTATCCTTCAAATATTGAAGTGTGGAGTAAACTGGAAAGGGCCAATCCCGGCGGCAGTATTAAAGACCGTATTGCACTTTCAATGATTGAAGATGCAGAACAAAAAGGCTTACTGAATAAAGACAGTGTAATTATTGAGCCAACCAGTGGCAACACCGGTATTGGCCTTGCAATTGTAGCGGCTGTAAAAGGCTATAAACTGGTACTGGTAATGCCCGAAAGTATGAGCATTGAACGCCGTCGTTTAATGAGTGTTTACGGTGCCACTTTTGAATTAACGCCCCGTGAAAAAGGGATGAAAGGTGCCATAGAAAAAGCAAAGGAACTCATTGCTGCAACACCCAATTCCTGGATGCCGCAACAGTTCGATAACCCTGCCAATATTGATGTTCACATAAAAACAACAGCAAAAGAAATACTCGCAGATTTCCCTGAAGGCATTAATTTTTTGATTACCGGTGTTGGTACCGGCGGCCACATAACAGGCGTTGGTGAGGTATTGAAACAACATTTCCCCAATCTTAAAGTATTTGCTGTTGAGCCCGAGCTTTCACCGGTAATTGGTGGCGGCGCCCCTGGCCCGCACCCTATTCAAGGCATTGGTGCCGGCTTTATTCCAAATAACCTTCATACCGCTGTGCTTGATGGTGTAATACAGGTAAGCAAAGACGAAGCTTTTGATTACGCTCAAAGAGCTGCAAAAGAAGAAGGCATTTTCCAGGGCATTTCCAGCGGTGCTACCATGGCGGCACTCGCAAAAAAACTTCCCGACATCCCCGCAGGAAGTAAAGTACTGATCTTTAATTATGACACCGGCGAAAGATATTTAAGTATAGAAGGTTTGTTTGCATAACCTTTAAAAAGCCTTTGTACCACAAAGGTTTTTTTTATTTGATCTTTTTAGCGTTTCCGTTGTTATTCTGTAAATAAATTTGCAGCATGAAATATTTTGGGTTAATTATTTTATTGTTCATTTTCTCAGCCTGTGAAAAAACAATTCAGTTAAATGTCAATAACCAACCAGCTAAACTGGTTGTTGATGCAAGCATTGAAAGTAACAACACACCTGTTGTGGCACTTTCTTCATCGCTTAATTACTTCAGCAGTATTACCAAACAGCAATTATCCGGTTCCTTTGTACACAACGCTGTTGTTACCATCAGTGATGGAACTACAACCAGCACGTTGAAAGAATATTCCTATACTGACACCAGCGGTTATACTTTCTACTATTATTCGGTTGACTCAACAAACCCTTCCACTATTATTACTGGTGAATTTGGCAGGCAATACGCTTTAAATATTACAACAGCCGATGGTTCAAAATATTCAGCAAGTACAACCATTCCGTTGCTTTCAAAAAAATGCGATTCGCTTTGGTGGCAGAAAGCGCCCCTTGCAGATGATACAGCACTCTGCACGATGTTTGGCAAATTTGCAGATCCACCGGGGCTTGGTAATTATATCCGCTATTTTACTAAAACAAATAGTGAACGTTTTTTACCAGGTCTGAATTCGGTCTTCGACGACCAGGTTGTTGATGGCAAAACTTACAGCGTTCAATTCGATATGGGATGGGATAAGAACAGTATAGAAAAGGTGAGCAGCGATAATTATGGTTTGGCCCGCCGTGGCGATACTGTAACCTTAAAGTTCTGCAATATAGATAAAGCTTCTTACACGTTTTGGAATACCTGGGAATTTAGTTACCAGAGTTATGGCAACCCCTTTTCTTCGCCTGTAAAGGTTATTGGCAATATTAGCAATGGGGCACTTGGTGCGTTCAGCGGCTATGCAGCGCAATACCAAACGATTATTATCCCCAAATAAAACCCGCCTGTGCATAACGCATTTCAAAATGGTAAGGGTTTGGTACTTTTGCCGTCATTCTTAAACGGGGCTTTTGTTTGTACGATCATAAAAGCCTGTTTGTTTTTATAAACAGGATTGCACTTTGATAAATAGCATTACCGAACGTAGAAGTGAGTGACACAACTGAAGATGATAGTAGCAATGCTGTTGATCAACAAAGCCTGAAAAAATTATAAAGCAGATCGATATGGAAAATGGAGTTACAGAAAAAGTACATTGTTTAATTATTGGCAGCGGGCCGGCCGGTTATACAGCCGCTATTTATGCTGCAAGGGCCAATATGAAACCGGTGTTATACCAGGGCATTCAACCCGGCGGACAGCTTACGATAACCACCGAAGTAGAAAACTATCCGGGTTATCCCGAAGGAATTCAGGGCCCTGAAATGATGGTACATTTTGAAAAGCAAGCGGCAAGAATGGGGACAGATATCCGTTATGGTTTGGCTACAGCAGTAGACTTTACCGGCCCTGTTCATAAAGTGCAGATTGATGAAGAGAAATGGATTGAGGCGGATGCGGTAATTATTTCAACAGGTGCATCAGCTAAATGGCTTGGGTTAGAAAGCGAACAGCGTTTAAATGGTTATGGTGTAAGCGCCTGTGCCGTGTGTGATGGTTTTTTCTTTCGTGGTAAAGAAGTATCAATCGTTGGTGCAGGTGACACTGCTTGCGAAGAGGCGCTGTATTTATCAAAACTTGCCAGCACGGTGCACATGATTGTTCGTAAAGACCAGCATGGAATGCGGGCCAGTAAAGTAATGCAGGACAGGGTTATCGCCACGCCCAATATAAAAATCTACTGGAATAGTGAAACCCTTGAAGTGATGGGTGAAACGAAGACAGAAGCGGTTCGCATAAAAAATAATAAAACAGGAGATGAGCAAACCATTCCGGTAAGCGCCTTCTTTGTAGCAATTGGTCACGAGCCCAATAGTGGTATTTTTAAAGGATGGCTTGACATGGACGAAGCTGGTTATATACAAACAATTCCCGGCACCTCTAAAACCAATATCGAAGGTGTTTTTGCAAGTGGTGATGTACAGGATAAAATTTACCGTCAGGCTGTTACTGCTGCAGGCAGCGGATGTATGGCTGCGCTGGATGCGGAAAGATATTTAAGTGCAAGGGGCATGGTTTAAAAGTTATTATGTTTAAAAAGGTAGCAATGAAGATTTATTGCTGCCTTTTTTATGTAAAAGCTTTACTATCCCGTTGTAAGAATTAGAAGTTTATTTTGGTAATAACTGTATTGCCACTATCTGCACCGGTTGTGTCACTCACTTGTGCTTTAGAATATACTACAGCATTGTGCAATGGGCTTAATGTTGAGGCAAACTAAAATCAGCAGAAGAACGAAAGTTTAATTTTGTTTGCGTGCCGCACTAAGCTCAATAAAATTCCTGTTGTAAAAGTGTGCGACGCAAGACAAGCCTCATAGAAATACCTCTGCCACGCTTATAAAAAAAATCTTTAAACTTATCTATAAATCTAAGTTTCAGAATTAAAAGAAAACAACCAAACAAACGTTCACTTATTTTTAAAAGTATAATTCTCTATTTTTTTGGTGGACTACTGTTTGCGGCGTTTCTTTGCACAACCAATAAGGTAGACTAATGAATAAACTTTCTCTTTTTAATTGCTGTTGTTGTATGCAACTTTTAATGTGCCAACAAACTTCTATGTGTTGTTGTTAATGCACAAAGTCTATCGCCTACTTACATTTCACTGGCTTTTCGAGTTTTATTTTACACAATTTTTTTATGATTCTTCACACTGATTTAAAGATGTATATATTAACCTACAAAAATAGTAGACTAATCCGGAAACCTTTTTGTTTTATTATAAAACCTACTAAAATAATAGACTAATGAAAAGCATAGTTTATGGTAAAGTATATTTTGTAGGTGCCGGGCCGGGTAACCCCGAACTGCTAACTATTAAAGCTGCACGCATTTTAGCAAAAGCAGAAGTGGTAATAACAGATAGGTTAGTGAGCGAAGCAATTATTAAAGATTTTGTAAACCCCGAGGCGATTATCATCCCGGTTGGTAAGCAAGGTCGTAGCAATGCATCTACACCGCAGTCTGAAATCAACGACTTACTTATACAGTTTGCGGCAACTTATAAATCAGTTGTAAGATTAAAAGGTGGCGATGTTTCATTGTACTCAAACGTACTAGATGAACTTATTACTGTAAAAGAACATAATATAGAATACGAAATTATTCCCGGTATTACTGCTTTATCTGGTGCATCTGCTTATACAGGGGTTCCGCTTACAGCACGTGGTTACGCAACAGGTGTTCGTGTACTGACTTACTACAAGGATTCAGCCATTTCTAAAGAAACATGGGAACATCTTGCTGCTTTTGAAGATACATTGGTGTTGTATATGACAGGCAATGCTTTGCCTCAATTAGTGAACAATCTTTTGAAAGCTGGTGCTGATATGGCTATTCCATTTCTTGTAATAGAGCAGGCAACAACGCCAAATCAATATGTTCACGAGTTTGATCTAGGAACTTTTAATAGTCAATTGCACCAGGAGTTAATAAGTCCGTCACTGGTTATTATGGGCAAGGTAACGGCATTGTACAAACAGTTTGCCTGGTTGCCAAACAATAAAGAAAGGAAGCAATACTTCAAACCGTTACAGGATTATCCCGAACTAATATCATTAATAAATAATACTCAACAGTTATCACATGTTAGCAGAGCCTAAAATTAAATCACTTAATGAACTTGTAAAAGACGCTACCAGGGACGAACTCATCTGGATCAGCGGATATATCGCTGCATTAACTGGTCAGCCCGTTCCGGAAAAACTACCAAAAGAATTACTGCCTGCAACGGGCCCTTCTCCGCTTTCAGGCAGCACGATTGTTTACGGAACCGAAACAGGTAATTCAAAGAAAGTTGCTGTTGATTTTAGCAACCGCTTAAAGAAGCAAGGTATCCAGTCTAAAATAAAAAGCCTCGATCAATACCGTTTAACGGATCTTTCAAAAGAATCCTGTTTGCTCGTTGTTATAAGCACACAGGGAGATGGTGAGCCACCTGAAGCTGCGAAGAAATTCTACGATCATATTCAGCAGAACCAGATTTCACTTTCTCATTTAAAATATGGTGTTTTAGCGCTGGGCGATTCTGCTTATCCTTTGTTTTGCAAAACAGGCGAAGATGTGGACAAGCGTTTAAACCAATTAGGTGCTCAGAGAATTATTCCCATCAAAAAATGCGATGTTGATTTTGAAAATGATGCCAATGCATGGATCAATGATTTAATAAACTCTGCAATAGCTTCTGGCGCTGATACAGTTGCACCAATAGTTACAGCAAAACCAGCAGCCGAACCAAAACTTGCAAAAGCCGGAAGAAAAATTTACGAAGGCACAGTGGTAAAAAGTATTAATTTAAATGACAAAGGCTCTAACAAAGAAACCTATCATGTTGAAATAACAACCGAAGAGCCCATCAGTTACGAGGCAGGTGATGCTATTGGTATTGTTGCGAAAAACAATCACACAGTTGTAAACAAAATTCTTGAGTTGCTTCAGTTGACAGGCGAAGAGATTTTACTTTATAAAGAAGAATCGTATAAAGCAAGGGATTTATTCACCAACAAACTGAGCATTCAGTATTTGCCAACAAGGGTAATACAGGTTTACGCGAAAATGGTTGATAAAGAAATCCCTTCCATCAGAATGGATCTTGCAGATCTGCTGCGCATTTATCCTGCCGATAAAACTCTGGATGTTCAGCAACTTGTTTCCATCATCGGCACTATTATTCCAAGATTGTATTCCATTTCTTCATCGCCGCTGGCGCATGGCGAAAATGAAGTGCATCTTACCGTTAGCCGCAATACTTTTAATGTAGATGGCCACCTTCGTCGTGGTTTGTGTTCCGATTATTTATCAACTTTAAAGGAAGGCACCACACTGCAAATTTATGTGCAGAAAAACAATGCCTTTAAATTGCCTGCTACCGATAAAGATGTTATCATGATTGGCCCTGGCACTGGTGTTGCGCCGTTCCGTTCATTTTTATTTGAGCGTGATGCACAGGCTGCTACCGGTCGTAATTGGTTCTTCTTTGGTGAGCAGCATTTTGTTTCGGACTTTCTTTATCAAACCGAAATGCAATCGTTTCTTGAAACCGGCGTGCTCACAAAACTGAACACCGCTTTTTCACGAGACCAGGAACATAAAGTTTACGTGCAACACAGAATGTTGCAGCACTCAGCAGAGTTGTTTGAATGGATAGAAAATGGTGCAAGCATTTTCATCAGCGGTACCAAAGAGCCTATGAGTGTTGACGTAGAAAAAACATTGATCAGCATTATTGCACAACATAAAAATATTGATGAACAAAAGGCTTCAGAATATTTAGGTACACTTAAAGAATCTGGGCGTTATCATAAAGATGTTTATTAATACAATAATTATTTTCCCGGCCGTTGTTAATCTATGAAACTTTAGTTGCGTCGCACTCTTGTACGGTTGGATTATAATTGAGCAAATAGTGCATCCCGTTTACGCTTCGGTAAAAGCTGAATAAAGTTATAAACGCACAAGAGTGCGACGCAAGGAACGATCAAAGGAATTACTACAGCGCGGCTCAAAAAATACTTACACTTATTACTTAAAACTTATTACTCAAATGAACGAATCGCCGGTTGAAAGAATAAAAAAAGCAAGTGAAGGTTTACGCGGCACATTAAAAGAAAGTTTGCTCGATGAACAAACAGGCGCTATACGCGATGACGATCAAACGCTCATCAAATTTCATGGCATGTACATGCAGGACGACCGCGACAGGAGAGAAGAACGTGCTGAAAAATTTCTGGAACGCCTCTATTCTTTCATGATACGGCTGCGTTTGCCCGGCGGTTTTCTTTCGCCGGAGCAATGGGAAGCATTACACAATATTACCTCGGAACACGCAACTCATGTTATAAAAATTACCACGCGTCAAACGGTGCAGTTGCATGGTATTTTAAAGAATCATATTAAGCCAACGCTGGCAGATTTTAATAAAGTTCATCTCGATTCCATTGCAGCCTGCGGCGATGTAAACAGGAATGTAACCTGCAGTGCCCATCCAAAATATTCGCTCGTTCACGAAGAAGTTTTTCAGTTCGCTGATAAAATAAGCACACACCTTTTGCCTAAAACAAAAGCGTATTATGAAGTTTGGCTCGATGAAGAAAAGCTTGCTGAAGTAAATGAAGAAGACCCGCTGTACGAGAACCGTTACCTGCCAAGAAAGTTTAAAATTGCCATTGCCATTCCACCTTACAACGACGTGGATTTATACACCAACGATATTGGTTTAACTGCTATAATTGAGAAAGAAAAATTAATAGGTTTTAATGTTGCTGCAGGCGGTGGCATGGGCACTACGCATGGCAATCCTGATACTTATCCAAGGCTTGCTACGCTGTTTGGGTATGTTGCAAAAGAAGACTTATTGAATGTAGTTTATGAAATTGCAACTGTTCAGCGCGACAACGGTAACCGTAGCGATAGAAAATTGTCCCGATTAAAATATACCATTGATAAAATGGGTATTGACGTTTTTAAAGCAGAGGTTGAAAAGCGCTCTGGTGTTTCGTTTCAACCTGCAAAGAAGGCCGTGTTTACTTTTCGGCACGATGAATATGGCTGGAATAAAAATCACGAAGGGCTTTGGTATTACGCTGCATTCATTGAGAATGGCCGAGTGCTTGATGATGAAAATGTACAGTTTAAAACCGCGTTTCTGGAAATAGCAAAAGCACGCAAAGCAAACTTTCGTTTTACCGCCAATCAGAATTTAATTATAAGCGATATAAAAGCCGAGGATAAAGATTTTGTAGAAGAAATACTTACCAGGTACAACGTTATAAAAGTTACTGAAAATGCCTCGCAAGTGCGTAAAAATTCGATGGCCTGCGTGTCGTTCAATACTTGCCCGTTGGCGCTTGCTGAGGCACAACGTTACTTGCCTTCGCTTATTACAAAAATTGAAGATGTACTCGCAAAACACAAGCTGCAAAACGAAGGCATCAACATCCGCATGACGGGTTGCCCCAACGGTTGTGCCCGCCCTTATATTTCGGAAATTGGTTTTATCGGTACCGCTTATGGCCGCTACAACATGCATCTTGGTGCCGATGTAATTGGCACAAGGCTTAATAAAATTTACAAAGAGAATTTAAACGAAGAAGAGATATTAAACGAGCTGGATGTATTGTTTGAAAGCTTTGTACAAAAAAGAAAAAAGAAAGAATCATTTGGTGATTTTGTAGTTAGAGAAGCATATGTGTAATCGCTGAGGTAAATACAGATTATTTACCCGTCAGTAGAATTACTATTTAACTTTACTTGCGTCGCACACTTGTACGACAGAATATATTTCGGCAAACAAATGCAAACAGATACCAATAAGCTTTTCCCCATTTTCCTTAAACTCGAAGAGCTAAAAGTTCTCCTGGTTGGTGGTGGTAATGTAGCGCTGGAAAAGCTTACAGCCATTATAAACAATGCACCTGCGGCGCAGGTGCATGTTCTAGCTAAAGAAGTATTTCCTCAATTTGCAGAAGCAGCAGAACAACTAAACAATATAACCATTACCGTTGCTGAATATGAACCGCATTACCTTGATGATTGTGATATAGTAATTGCAGCGGTAAATGATATTCCGCTAAGTAAAATTATCCGCGACGATGCAAAGCAAAAAGGCAAACTAATAAACGTTGCTGATAAGCCTGAACTCTGCGATTTTTATCTTGGCTCCATTGTTACAAAAGGTAACCTAAAACTTGCTATTTCTACCAATGGAAAATCTCCCACTGTTGCCAAACGTTTAAAAGAAATCTTCAATGAACTGCTGCCGGATGAATTGGATGAAGTATTGAACAATGTGCAGCAAATACGCAATAAATTAAAAGGCGATTTTCAAAATAAAATTCATCAGTTGAATGAGTTGACCAAAGTACTCATTGATGAAAAGTAAACTTCGAAAATTGCAGTGACCGCATCGTAATTTTGAAGATGCATATTGCCCAATTATATTTCTAAAGTACAAGAGTGCGACGCAACAATGTTTAATAGTTGTAGTAAAGCATGGATCCAAAAACCTACTTATTTTTAAATAGCAGCAATTAATTTGAACCCCTGATTGTATTCCTGAAAATACAGTGCCCGAAATTGGGATCAACTGTTATTTAAGCTAAAACCTTCATTATTTAAAAAAATACTGCTCTTTTTGATACAGGGAATCACTAAATTTATATCCTGCTTTTTTTATAAACCCAATTGGCTCTTCTGTATTAAAAACTTTTAAAAATGAAAAGAATAATACTTTCTCTTCTGAGTTCAATGTTTTTATTCGCCGCTTTTTCACAAGTAACAGGTGATTACAGAAGCAAAACATCTGGCAATTGGAATGTGGCTGCAAGCTGGGAACGCTATAATGGTACAGCCTGGGTAGCCGCAGTTGCATCGCCCACCAGCGCGGATGGGGTAATTACTATTCTTAGCGGCCATACCATTACAAACAACGGTACAGTTACGGTTGATCAGGTGGTAGTTAACAGTGGCGGTCAGTTAACACAGATTTCTCCCCTCACTCTTAATAACGGTACCGGCGATGATTTAAATGTAAGCGGCACACTTTATATGAATAGCGGTAGCATAACCGGAAGCGGTACTTTAAAAGTTTCGGGAACAATGGGGTGGGATGGGGGCAGTTTATCTGTGGTTACTACCCTGCAGAATGGTTCAACACTAAACCTGAACGGCGGAGAGGTAATACTTTTTTCAACACTTATCAATAACGGCACCATTAACTGGAATGCAGGTTACCTAAGTCTTAATAACGGTACACTTATCAACAATAAAAATTTTAATGCTGTAGCTTATAATTCTTTAGTTAACCAAGGTGGAGGTGTTTTTACGAACAGCAGTACGGGTATCTTTAATGAATTATCGGGAACTGGCTTCACTTATAGTTCTGTTGCATTTACAAACAATGGAACCATGAATTTTAATTCAGGCACTTTTCAAAATCAGGGCAGCTTTACCAATACTGGTCCGATGGTTTTTGCGGGTGGTACCTTCAGGAGTGATGCGCCTGCAAGTTTAAACGCAGGCACTACCATTACTGGTTCAGGTGCTGTTATCCAGGCCAATAATACCATGACGATCAATGTTGCTGTAAACCTTCCGGCAACTATTCCTTTGACTTTTACCGGCGGCACCATAAACGGAACAGGCTCTTTTCAAATAAATGGCATACTTCAATGGAATGGGGGCTCACTGCAAATACCCGCAACTTTACAAAGTACTGCTACAACCAACCTTGATGGCGGTGAAGTAATCATTTTTTCAACTTTCACCAATAACGGAACAGTTAACTGGAATGCAGGCTATCTAAGTTTTAATAACGGTACGCTTATTAACAATAAAAATTTTAATGCTGTAGCCTATAATTCTTTACTTAACTATGCTGGCGGTATTTTTACCAACAGCAGTACGGGTATTTTCAATGAATTATCTGGAACTGGCATTACTTATAGTTCTATTGCATTTACAAACAATGGAACCATGAATTTTAATTCGGGCACTTTTCAAAATCAGGGCAGCTTTACCAATACAGGCCCTATGGTTTTTGCGGGTGGAACTTTCACGAGCTATGCGCCAGCAAGCCTAAACACAGGCACCACCATTACAGGTTCAGGTGCAATTACCCAGGGTAATAATACCATGACGATTAATGTTGCGGTAAACCTTCCGGCAACGATACCCCTTACTTTTATGGGTGGTACTATAAATGGAACCGGCTCTTTTCAAATAAGCGGAACGCTCCAATGGAACGGGGGCTCACTGCAAATACCTACTACTTTAAAAAGTAGTTCCACAACAAACCTTGATGGCGGCGAAGTAATCATTTTTTCAACACTTACCAATAACGGCACTATTAACTGGAATGCGGGTTATCTAAGTTTTAATAACGGCAGCCTTATCAACAATAAAAATTTTAATGCTGTAGCCTATAATTCTTTGTATAACTACGGTGCAGGTATTTTTACCAACAGCAGTACGGGAACCTTCAATGAATTATCCGGCACCGGCATCACTTATAGTTCGGTTGCATTTACGAACAATGGAACCATGAATTTTAATTCGGGCACTTTTCAAAATGCCGGCAGTTTCACCAATACCGGCCCAATGGTTTTTGCTGGTGGAACTTTCACGAGCTATGCGCCTGTAAGCTTAAATGCAGGCACAACCATTACCGGTTCAGGTGCGCTAATACAGGGCAATAGTACAATGACGATCAATGTTGCAGTAAATCTTCCGGCAACGATACCCCTTACTTTTACTGGTGGCACTATTAATGGAACAGGCTCTTTTCAAATAAGCGGAACGCTCCAATGGAACGCGGGCTCACTGCAAATACCCGCAACTTTAGAAAGCAATTCTATTACCAACCTTGATGGTGGAGAGGTAGTCATTTTTTCAACGATTACCAACAACGGTACCATTAACTGGAATAACGGTTATTTAAGTTTTAATAACGGCACCCTTATCAACAATAAAAATTTTAATGCTGTAGCCTATAATTCTTTGAATAACTATGGTGCAGGTATTTTTACCAACAGCAGTACTGGTATCTTTAATGAATTATCGGGAACGGGCACCACTTATAGTTCAGTTGCATTTACGAACAATGGAACATTGAATTTTAATTCAGGCACTTTTCAAAATGCCGGCAGTTTCACCAATACCGGCCCAATGTTTTTTGCGGGTGGAACTTTGAGGAGCGATGCGCCTGCAAGCTTAAATGCAGGCACCACCATTACCGGTTCAGGTGCGATTATCCAGGGAAATAATACCATGACGATCAATGTTGCTGTAAACCTTCCGGCAAACATCGCTTTTACTTGTTCGGGTGGTACAATTAATGGCAGCGGTTCAATAAAAGTAACCGGTGCAATGCAATGGAACGGCGGAACACTATCCCTGCCTGCCACTTTTCAGAATAATGCGGTGGTAAATTTAGATGGCGGCGAAGTAATAATAAACTCCACTTTAACCAATAGCGGTACTATAAACTGGAATGCAGGTTATTTAAGTTTTAATGCAGGAACCCTTGTTAATAATAAAAATTTAAATATTGCATCAAACGACCAGATGTATAATTATGGCGGGGGTAGTTGCACAAACAATGCCGCAGGTGTATTTTCCAAAACTTCTACAGGTACAACTACAGTAAGCATTCCGGTAACAAATAATGGAAGAATATCCGGTGTGGGTGCCTATTCTTTTGGCACCGGCCTGCTTAACAATAAAGGTATTTTTGCACCGGGTTCATATATTGGCATCCTTACTACAGGGGTTGATTATACAAACAAGACTTTAGAAATTCAAATGCTTAATGGCTCCGGCCCCGGAACAGGGCACGATCAATTGGCTGTAAACGGCAAAGCAAAATTAAAGGACACCCTTAGAATATTACGTACCGGTACAGTACCAAGGGGTAGCTACACCATTCTTACTTCCACTGGGGCCATAAGCGGCGGATTCGATACCATTATTGCTCCGGGCGGTTATGTAGTAGCCAAGGCGGGCAAAACAATACGGGTAACTGTTCCCGATCCCGGCGTTACTATCAGCGATACCGCTGTCGTAGAAGGCAATGCTGGTAATAAACAAATAAAGTTTGCTGTAAACCTTGCCTTCCCCTCTAATTTAACCGGCACTATAGATTATCAAACAGTTGACAGTACCGCTACAACCTCAGGTAATGATTATGTTGCAAAAGCAGGCACACTTACTTTTACACCGGGAAAGGTGTCTGATACAATCAGTGTAAGCGTTAGAGGCGATACCCTTACCGAAGCAGATGAAGTATTTTATATAAAACTGCTAAACCCGGTAAACCTTGTTATTGTAAAAGAAAAAGGTATTGGAACAATTATCAATAACGATGGCCTTACCTCGTTTACGGTAAATGGTTTTACCAGTGATCCAATAACTGCCACTAAATTGTCTGCTTCATCACTCATCATACCCAACCTGCTGCACCGGAACCAGCAATGGAAAATAAATGGCTTGGCAGAAAATAATACAGTTACAATATTCGACAGTAAGGGGGTAAACGTATTTAGGGAAAGTAATTATAAGAACAATAACAATCTGTCGCAACTCGCTGCAGGGCTCTATTACTACCAGGTATTGGTGCATGAAAAAAATGGAAAGCCAACAATTTATAAAGGCAAGCTGGTGATCTTGCAATAAGATGCTGCACTGTTTTGCTTTTACAAAATAAAAGGCTGTTGTAAAAACGGCCTTTTATTTTTTATGAGTATTTACCCGGCTCTGTTACTACTATTGAACTTTACTTGTGTCACTCACTTGTACGGTTTGATTATATATTGAGCTTTTACCATAGCGTAGATTGAAGCAAACCCTTGCTGGTATGCAACATAAAAGTGTAAGAATTAATTTCAAAAAGTAATCTAAGCATTAATTAAAATGTAAAATTAGTTTTAGCTTTATTTGCCCGTTTTGTAAATTAATCCACACTTTAAGACCCTGTTATGAAACACTCTGATTCGAAAACCCGTTTCTTTTATGTTTTTATTTTGCTACTTACAACTTACACAGGCAATGCTCAACAACCAACCTGGGAAAATGGTATTGCGTGTATCATTTACACCCACTGCAGCTCTTGTCATAATTCAAACAGTATTGCACCCTTTCCACTAATGTCGTACCGGGATGCACTGGAAAATATAGTGGGTATTCAGGAAGATGTAAATAACGGAAAAATGCCACCTTACCCACCGGACAGAAGCTATCAACACTACCAGGACGAAAGATACCTGAGCGATAGTGAAAAATTAGCCATAAACCAATGGGTAAGAAAAGGGGCTCCATCCGGCGATTTAAGTAAAGCCCTTACGCCACCGGTATTCGACAGTAAGAGTGAGATAACCAATCCAGATTTTACTGCATCCATACCAGTATTTACTGTACCGGAAATTACGAAAGACCTGTATCGTTGTTTTGTTATATCAAACCCTTTTACCGAAGCACATTATATTTCGGAAATAGAAGTAATTCCCGGAAACAGAAGCATTGTTCATCATGTGCAGATTTACCAGGATACATCGATGATTCCTGTTAATCTTGATTCTGCCGATATTTTACCAGGGTATGATAATTTCGGAGGTATTGGGAGCCAGGCCGCAGAACATCTTACAGGATGGACACCATCAACAGGGGCTTTGGTTTTTCCCGAAAATATGGGTATTCTAATCAACCCCGGTTCACGTATTATCGTTCAAATCCATTATCCTGTATGGGCAGCCGGTAAGGTGGACTCCACAAGGGTTAATTTTAAATACCTTGTTAGCAACAGAAAAACAAGAATATTAAAAGTGCAAAAGGTATTGAGTACAGAAAAAAACCTGGTTAACGGGCCGCTTGTTATTCCTGCAAATAAAGTGAAGGTTTTTTATGAACAATATCAATTACCCGTTAATGAAAACATCAGTTGTTTGGGTGTTGCGTCTCATGCACATTTGGTTTGCGTAAGTATGAAAATTTTTGCAGTAAAACCAAATGGCGATACCGTGCTGCTACTCGATATAAAAAACTGGGATTTTCACTGGCAGGGAGGTTACATGTTTAAAAAAATGATTCTCTTGCCGGGCGGTAGCACACTATATGGCGAAGCAGTATACGATAACACAACAAATAACCCCGATAACCCAAACAATCCACCGAAAAAAGTAAAAAGGGGCGCTTCAAGCTACGACGAAATGATGGGATTTTACCTGGTGACCACAGATTCAAAACGGGGCGATGAAAACCTGGTATTTGATACAACTACCCGTTTGGCAACCTACAATAATTGTGGCTTTGTAATAAGAGCAGGTGCCTTAGTTGCAACAAGCATTACTGATAATGCAAAAAATATTGAGAATGATATTGGCAAAACTGTTTCAATTTATCCTAACCCTGTGCACGATAAATTACACCTGGCCTTTAAGAGTGCGGAAGCTGCAAAAGTTTTGGTATATAATAGCAACGGGCAATTGGTGTACCAGGCACTTGCAAAGCAGGGCAGCAATCAATTCTATCTGCAGTTTTTGCCAAGTGGTTTTTATTTTATTAAGGTGCTAACCTCTAAAACAAATACCATACTGAAATTTGTAAAGCAATAATTGTCAGGTTTTCGTTAGTGCTGAGTGCAGCCGAATAGAAGGCCAGGCTAAAAGATATGAATGTTGCATTGTATAGCCGTATTGTTCGCCTATCTTAACAATGCTTCGCTTAAATCTTCGCCGCTGTAAAAGCTCAATACAATTTATTCTGCCCAAGTGTGCGACGCAACATCCGATACCACAAGGAGCTTAAGCCTGGCTCATAAAAATAATTTAACGGGTTATTCTTTAATCGTTATTTTTATTATTCAGCAATAACCTCAACAAATTTTTATGTCGCAACCAGCTACCGCTGCACCGCAGCGCCTCTATTCCCTTGACGCATTGCGTGGTTTTGATATGTTCTGGATCATGGGCGCCGAAGAAATTGTTCATACAATGTCAAAGGCTACAGGCTCATCTTTTTGGCAGGGCTTTTCTACGCAGCTTACACACCCTGATTGGAATGGCTTTCATTTTTACGACCTTATTTTTCCGCTGTTTCTTTTTATGGCAGGCGTGGCAACACCATATTCTGTAGGCCGCGAACTAGAGAAGGGTACATCAAGAAATAAGCTGTTACTGCGTGTAATAAAACGCGGCTTAATACTGGTACTGCTGGGCATTGTAGCCAATAACGGGCTCGGGATAAAACCGGTTTCTGAAATTCGTTTTCCCAGTGTTTTGGGGCGCATTGGTCTTGCTTATATGTTTGCAAATATCATTTATCTCTACACCAAAGAGCGTGCTCAAATGATCTGGTTTGGCGCATTAATAATCGGTTACTGGTTGTTGTTGAAATTTACATCGGCACCGGGTTTTCCTCCCGGCGATCTTACAATGGAAGGCAACTTTGCTTCGTATGTTGACCGCCTGCTGGTGCCGGGCCATCTCTATCTTGGTATTCACGACCCTGAAGGTTTAATGTCTACCATTCCTGCAATCAGCACAGGTTTGCTGGGTATATTGGCTGGAAATTTATTAAAGAATAAACCTTACAGCGAGCAACAGAAAGTAATACGGTTGGCGGTTACAGGTATCATTTTTCTTTTACTGGCACAGCTTTGGAACCTGGATTTTCCGATCAATAAAAACCTGTGGACAAGCTCCTTTGTGCTGAATGTTGGGGGCTACAGTTTATTGCTACTTTCCATTTTCTATTATATTATTGATGTATTGGGATATAAGAAATGGGCCTTGTTTTTTCGGGTAATCGGCATGAATTCCATTCTCATTTATATGTCGGGGCATTTTATAGATTGGGAGTTTACCACTAACCGTTTATCAGGCTGGCTGGGGCAGCTTGTGGGTACGCCTTACAATGCCGTGGTTATGGCCGCTTGTTATGTAATGGTAGAGTGGGCGTTTTTATATTTTCTGTATAGAAAAAAAGTGTTTTTACGAGTATAAATAATTGTGAGCCCGGCAACAACAGTACTATGAAGCTTAGTTGCGTCGCACACTTTTACTTTCTGTGATACTATTGGGCATAGGCTAAATGGTTTATAAAACAACTGGGTTCGTTCGCTTTAATCTAAGCTAAGGTAAAAGCTCAATACATAATTAAACCGTAAAAGTGTGCGACGCAACAGTCGATGCCACTGGTACAAAAGCCGGGTTAAAAATGGCTTTTATTTGCCTGTAACTGAAAAAAATATCTTGTTAACCAAACTCCTTATTTTTGCTTTCCTCAATAACCCGTTATGAGTATAAAAAAGGACGAAGATTTTGATACCACGCTTTCAGGCGATGAAAATGCTGCGGGGCAGGCTGCCGAGCAAAGAGGTAAATGGTATAAGCGTAAACGAAAAGGGATTACCACATCTACAGCGGATAAAAAGGAAACTCCTGAGGGGTTATGGAATAAATGCCCCGAGTGCAACTTTATAACCACTACCACAGAATTGGCCGAAAACCTGTATGTATGCCCTAAGTGTAATTATCACCACCGCATTGGCAGTGAAGATTATTTTGAAATATTGTTTGATAACGATGAATACACTGAACTTTTTGGCAACATTCGCAGTAAAGATTTTCTGGGTTTTACCGATTTAAAAAATTACCAGAAAAGGCTTGATGAGATACACGCCAAAACCGATTTGAAAGACAGTATGCGGGTGGCGGTTGGCAAAGTAAATGGTGAAGATCTGGTAGTTGCCTGTATGGATTTTGAGTTTATAGGCGGTTCGCTGGGTAGCGTAATGGGAGAGAAGTTCAGCCGTGCGGTGGATTACTGTATTGAGCATAAAATGCCTTATCTCGTCATCAGTAAAAGTGGCGGTGCAAGAATGATGGAGAGTGCCTTCAGCCTTATGCAGCTTGCTAAAACAAGTGGTAAGCTTGCACAATTAAGCGATGCCAAACTTCCCTTTATATCGCTGTTAACCGATCCTACTTTTGGCGGTATATCAGCCAGCTTTGGCATGCTTGGCGATTTAAATATTGCAGAACCTGGTGCCCTTATTGGTTTTGCTGGTCCACGTGTAATTAAAGAGACCATAAAAAAAGACCTTCCACCCGGCTTTCAACGTAGCGAGTTTTTACTGGAACATGGCTTCCTGGATTTTATTATTGACAGAAAAAAACTGAAAGAAAAACTTGCACAGGTGATTGTACTTTTTAAAAATTAGTTGAAGGCAAATTGTTATTGCAGGCTCATCTTTTGAAAGTATAAAACAGCATTGGATTTATTTTTGGTCAAACTGCATTACACTATTAAACATAGTTGCGTTGCACTCTTGTACTTTTAATTCACGGATTAGCTGATTACGGATTATCGAATTAATTAATTCGCCAATTCGCACATCCGCTAATTCGTTTAATTGTTTTCCGAACGTACAAGTGAGTTCCGATAAATCGGAATTAGAATAACACAACAGGCCATACCCAAAGATTTACAGCTGGTACAAAAATATTATGGTACAATACTTGCCAGTTGGCTTTAAACGGATTATCATGCGAAGAACTCGATTTTGTTGTTTGTTAATGTTGGTATTTTTTTCTGTGAATATCAGCGCCTGTAACAAGAAAGCGCTTCCTTCAGATTCCTCAACTGCAATACCTGTATATAAGGCCAGCACTATAGTAAAAGATATATTAATGTATGTAAACGAACATAGAAAAGCCGAAGGGTTACCTGAATTGCAGTTACTGGATGCAGCTTCAGCTGAAGCTGCAAAACACAGTGCGGATATGGCTTTCAGGCGTACACCATTTGGGCATGAAGGGTTCGATGACCGCATGGCTGCCATATCAAAGAATGCCGGATATCTTTTTGGCATGGCAGAGAATGTTGCATACGGGCACCTGGATGCAAAGCAGGTTGTTGATCTGTGGATTAACAGCCCCGCACATAAAAAGAATATGGAAGGTAATTATAATTACACAGGCATCGGGCTTGCTCAAAGTAAAGATGGCACGGTTTATTTTACACAGATATTTGTGCGTAAATAAGCAGCTAAACCTTTTATTTATATATGCTTTAATAATTATTCTCTAAGATATTGATATACTTTCTCACCAAGAAGCGGATGTTTTCCTTCGAGATGATCTGTTACGAATTGCAGGTTGAAATCTTTAAAAAATACTTCAACAATCCAGGGCTCAAAACCAAATGTAAAAACATTGTGTTTAGTTATATCCAGCGTAAATGTTGAAACTTTCTCAGGGCATAATTTGAACAGTAAATGAATTGTATCAATTGTTTTTCCCGGAACTTTAATATAGCCGTGGCTGTCAGAACATAACAGTGTATCGCCGTTTTTTGTTCTTACCATGCAATATACAAAGGTGAAAAAAGCAGGGTTCTTTTCTTCTATTTTTATTGTAGTAAACTTGTTATTATCTGTGCCGCTGGCCAGCATCTTAAAATCACTTCCGGGATAAGGCCTGCTGTTTAAAACAACACTATTGTTTTGAATGCTCCATTTGCCAGAGCCGTACCGGTCTAAAGCACCATAAGAATAGAAAAATTCAAAGCTGGAATCTTCATTTAATTTAATGCCCGAACCGGTTTCCATTACCCCGTGTAAGTAATAAGTGCCGGCTATGTTATTCGTTGTTTGGGCATTCATTTTATTAAAAGAGATGAAAAATACAAGTGTTAAAATTGAATAAGCTTTCATAATAATAAAGCAAAAATGAGTTTGTTGTTTATTCTAATGATTTTCCTTTTTGAAAAGTAGCCTCATCCACATTATCTCCGGCATCAGTGTCCAGCATTATTTTCCATACATCCCTTTCTTTTTGCAGCAACACATGAAACTTGCCGTAGCTGTTTCGTTTTGAGCCGTCTGACTGAATTACAGTTGTTTTAAAGTAGCCGGTTTCAAATGCCTGCTCATCCTGTATAAACCTGTTTACAAACCTTAATTCAATTGATTGCCTGATTTTACCTTTCTTGCCATTTTCATTACCCGTTCTTATGTTTTGCGCATATTCATCATAATTGTAAATATGCCTGCTGTCCTCGGGTATTCGCACCAGTTTTTTGCTGTGCAAAGCCATAAAACCTTCCGTGTACATGTTATTAAACGTATTGATAAAAGGCTTCCAAACCTGTTCGTTAATTTGTTCGGTAAGACTATCGGTTTGTGCTGTAGCTGTTATAGAAAACAACAGCGTAAAAAAGCAGGCAGTTAATGGCAGGCGCATAGGAAACATTTATATAAAGATAGTACATAAACCTGCAGATGGATTTCAGATAATGTAATTGCAGCATAACGCAATCATTTTTTGAACTAAGCCATATTACTGCTATTGAGCTTTGGTTGTGTCACTCACTTTTACGTCCGGAACAATAAGCAACAAAGGCTTGTAGCAGTTAGCCTTTAGCTGTTAGCTAGCAGCCAAAAGCTTATAGCTATTCTTCAGCACAAGTGTGCGACGCAACAGCAGCTTCATAGAAGATCAAAGCGGTGGGTCAATAAAAAAAGTAAAAGCCGAATTATTTTATCCAGTTAAATTCGTATTCAAGCGGCGCTTTTAAACCACGCTCTGCAATGCGCCTGAATCGTTCGGGAAGCGCCATGATGTAATCACGTGCTTTTTCTGCAGCATCGTTAATGCCGGGTATATTGGCAATATTCCATTCTTTAATCAACGACTCTAATATCTGTGTATAATCGAGGCTGGTATAAACACCCAGGCGTTGTGCAGCATCGCTGAAATGCGAAAATGTAGCCCCGATTTTTTCACCACTCTGACGAAGAAAGTGTGCAGGCATAACAATTTTTTTACGCATCATATCTTCAAATGCAAGCATCATTTCACTGGCATCTATTTCAAATATTTTGGTAATAAAACTTTTGTATGCTTTTGCGTGCCTTGCTTCATCACCGGCAATAACGCCGCATATCTTAGATAGCTGTTCATTGCCATGTTTCTTTGCAAGTGTAGCCGTCCGGCGGTGCGAAATATTGGTGGCCAGTTCCTGGAACGATGTATAAACAAAGTTGCGGTAAGGGTCTCTTGCAGCGCCAATCTGCATACCATCCGAAATTAAATACTGGGTGCTTATTTCCATCTGCCGCATATTGATCCTGCCACTCAGGTAAAGATATTTATTCAGAAGATCACCATGACGGTTCTCTTCTGCTGTCCACATACGCATCCATTTGCTCCAGCCTTCGGGTTGTAATTTATCAATGCCTACTATATCAGTAAGCCATGTTTCGTAAGTAGGTAAAGCTTCTTCGGTAACTACATCGCCAACAAGAACTGCCAGGTAATCGTAAGGCAGTTCCCTGCATTGCGCCTGCAGTTCTTTAACTTCTGCAAAAAAATTTTCGTTGCTGCTGTCTGGCAAAAGATCAGCAGGTTGCCAGTTAACTTCTGGTTTTTTCAGGAATTCTTCAATAATACTTTCAATCTTCTGACCAAGGAAATGCATTACTTCAAGCCGCGTATTGTTTAAATTCATCTTATGTTATGGAAGGTGTATGATAAACGTTTAACATCACGCTTCAGTTTTTGTTGCGCGAAAGTAAGTTATAATCGTTGCGTGCAGGTACAACAATCAATTTAAATGGTTTTAATTAAGCAAACGTTTGTTATTGAGCATTTTTTTGAATATAACATTTTATGAACCATTTGCCCTGCAACTGAATGCTGCTCAGTTTTTGTTGTGTTACTCACTTGTATGTTCTGTAATGCTATCCGGCAATTGGCTTAAAAGCCAAGGTGTTGTTAATATAACATACTGTCTGCCCGGAAATTCTTGTACACCTTCAATTTATCAGTTAAGTATTCTTTTTGGTGCGGCAGATGTAAACTATAATAATGTTGATCTTTTAATAAATTGAAATGAACGAAAAGCTGTTCTATGGCATTCAGCAACAAGAATATTGTGCAATAATTTTGCAGTGAGTCATTCGCTTTTGTAAAAGCTCAATAAAGTACTGAACGTACAAGTGAGTGACACAACGAAGCTTCATAGAATTTCGTTTGCCTGGCTCATCATTGTTTTCTCTTTGCTAACAATTGTTATCTTTGCGCCTCAAATAAAAGAAATGAAAGAAGTCTATATTATTTCAGCAGTGCGTACACCCATGGGTAGTTTTGGCGGATCGCTTAAAGATTTTTCTGCAACCAAACTCGGCGCAATTGCTATCAAGGGTGCTGTTGAAAAAGCCGGTATAAGACCAGAACAGGTTCAGGATGTGCTTATGGGTTGTGTTATTCAGGCCAATCTTGGGCAAGCACCTGCACGGCAGGCATCTAAGTTTGCAGGCTTACCAAACGAAGTAAATTGTACCACCATTAATAAAGTTTGCGCCAGTGGTATGAAAGCCATTTCGCAGGCAGCGCAAAGCATCATGCTTGGCGATGCAGATATTGTTGTTGCCGGTGGAATGGAAAGTATGAGCAATGTTCCTTTTTATGCAGAGAATATGCGTTGGGGTAATAAATATGGCAATACCTTATTTATCGACGGACTTGCAAAAGATGGACTAACTGATGTGTATGATGGTAAGGCAATGGGCAATGCAGCGGAACTTTGCGCATCAACTTGCGGCATTAGTCGCGAAGAGCAGGATGCTTTTGCAATAGAAAGTTATAAACGCAGCCAGGCCGCTGTTAACTCAGGAAAATTTGATAACGAAATTGTGCCGGTTGAAATTCCGCAGCGTAAAGGTGCGCCGGTAGTATTTGCAAAAGATGAAGAACCATTTAATGTAAAATTTGATAAGATACCCGAACTGAAATCTGCATTTCAAAAAGAAGGATCTGTTACTGCGGCCAATGCATCTACCATGAATGATGGTGCCGCTGCTTTGGTGTTAATGAGTAAAGAAAAAGCTGATGAACTTGGGCTAAAACCCATTGCAAAAATTATTGCTTATGCCGATGCAGAGCAGGCTCCGGAATGGTTTACCACAACGCCTTCTTTGGCTGTGCCTAAGGCTGTTGCCAAAGCCGGTTTAGAAATGAAAGACATTGCTTACTGGGAATTAAACGAGGCCTTTGCTGTTGTTGGAATAGAAAACAGTAAGCGCATGAAACTCGATCCTGCAACGGTTAATGTGCATGGTGGCGCGGTAAGCCTGGGCCATCCTTTGGGTTGCAGCGGTGCAAGAATTATTGTTACGCTCATCAATGTTCTAAAAGCAAATAACGCCAAATATGGCGCTGCCGGAATTTGTAACGGCGGCGGTGGTGCAAGTGCTATGGTTATTGAAAATATAATGCCTTAAAATATAGCAGCCAGTTTTTGTGCAGTAAGATTTTTATTCACCAGGCGTTTAGATTATAATGGCATCGCCTGTTGTGTCACTCACTTGTACGGTTGGATTATCTATGGAGCTTTTACCGTAGCGTAAGATGGAGGTATAATTAAAAAGCATGGCCCGCAAACCGCAGAGTTCCTGCCATACACAGGGCTATGAGAGGAAACTCTGCGGGGAAAGTAAAGCCCAACTTGAATAAAACAGTTCATGTTATGGGCAGTTGCTTAGAGACTTCAAATTATTTTAAGGACATCAGTAACTCGGTCTCAAGTTTTGTTTCATCGTTTGTCCAATGCCCGTAAATTTCGATGTACGGCAACATGGTTTCGTAGCCTTTATTCTTTAATTCATTGGTCATATTTTGTCCCGCTCGCTTTATTAAATTATATGAACCAACATGTTTGTAATAAGCATATTTTAACAACGTAATACGCGTTTGCTCTAATCCCGTATCTTGATCTAAAATGTCACTAAGTTCAACTCCTGCGAACACTCTATGATCTTCCTCGTACACCCAAATGTTAAGCCCTTTGTTCTTTAATTTTTTTGATTTTACGGTCTGCCACATTTTGTCCATTAATTTGAATGCGGTGCCAGAATAGTCTTTATTTATGGCAATCCCGGAAAAGCCGTAGATGTTTAAAATTAGCGGTGTATTAATGATTTCTAAACTCATGCTGGGAATATTAGAGAGCTTAATTTAATTGCCCATAACGACCGAGTATTGCCGCAGATGGGATATCTGATGCTGTGTCTGCCCACAACCGCAGCCGAATAGTGTTTTAAAAGTGCAAGTTAACAACTAACTGACGACCAGAATTCCGTCAAGCCGGGATGAAGTACAGTAGTGATTTGCAGCTGATTGATCTTCCGTTAAGCCCCATTTGCTGCAATACTTTTGTTGTGTGTTAGTGCCTTTACTTGCATTCTGCGTCAAGTCTATCTTGTGCATAAGGCGAACCCAATGATTTTGCTTTTACCCAATCTGCGCAAGCCCCTTTCTTGTCATTCAAACTGAATTTCGTATTGCCTCTATTAAAGTAAGCTAAATCATTTGCAGGTTCAAGATTTATTACTTTGTCGTAGTCTTTTAAAGACTCTTTATGTTCGCCCGCATTGTCTTTATTTGTTGCTAAAGTTAATAATGAGTCCACATTGTTTGGTTCAATCTCTATCGCTTTTTCGTAGTCTCTTCGTGCTGCTTTCCAAGTATATATTTCGTCTTTGCAATATCCTCTGGCCTGCCAAGTTTTAACTTTTTTAGGGTCTATTTCAAGAGCTACTGTAAAATAAATTATTGCTGCTCCAAAATCTCTTTTGTTGATAGCGGCTAAACCCTTTTTATGAAATGACTCAGCTGAATCATTTTTCAAATCTAAATAGGTAAGATTCTTTGGGTCTGTCAAAGCTCCGTATCCATTTAGTCGGCAGTCAAACTCATAACCTTTACAGTAGAGGTCAATAGCCCAAAACATTAGATTGTCTTCTGTATATGGAAGTTCAATGGCATCACCTTCCAACATCCATTGTCCATCTTGTTTCTTAATAGTTTTTAGTTTGTAACTGTAGTTATCATTTAAAAATTTGCTTAACGAATCAAGCTTTTCCTTTTTGTCAGAAACGAAGTCAAAGTCAAAAGTTGCCAACGCATTATCTTTAAATCCGCTTTTTGTCATTCGTTCATAAACTGTTACAGCACTAACCAATTCTTTTCCATATTGTTTATTAAAGTCTTCTTCTGAAAAAAATCTCTTCGTCATAGTGGAATTATTTTGTTTGTCAATCGTCTGGCTTGAACAGGGTAAAATAAAAAATGTTAATAGTAAAATATTGAATAGTCGTGTCATAGTATAAGGTTGCATTGGCAATACCAATGTTGTAGGCAGTATTATTTTATAACTAATGAAACTACTCTTTTAGGATTAATTATGTTTATACCTTTTTCATAAATTTCTTTGTCAGACCCTTTAATAATCAACTCCTTTACTTTCGAAGCGGTTAGGTTTGGATTTAGTGAGAATAATTGTATGGCTAGATTAGCCACAACAGGAGCAGCAGCTGAAGTGCCACTTGATTGATAAGGGTAAGCCATATATATTAATAGTGTCAATTTATTTTTTAATTCAAAATGCGCAGGTGCAAACACATCTACTCCCTTACCGTAATTTGAATAAGAAGCTTTATGTAAATCTTTATCTAGTGCCCCAACTATTAATACATTAGGCAAATGAATAGCATTGTATGGAGAGGGGTTAATATCTACATTTTGATTGTCATTTGCAGCACCGCAAACAAAAAGTGTATTAGGTGATTTTTTATAAGCATTTGTTGCACCATCAATAAATTTTTTGTAACATTTTCTTGGAAAAGCCATAGCTTCCAAACTATCATTACCACAGCCTTTCATAAACATATCTTGTTCACTCAAACCTGTGGTAACATTTATCTCAACAACCCTTACATTTTGTGTCTTACAATATGTTGTCATTTCCGAAATACTATATGTAAATGCTGTAATAATTGAATCTACTAAATGCTGGTTATGTAAAACATCATTGGTAAATTGTTCTTGTATGTACTCATAAATTCCGTCGTATTGGTTATGTTCTAACCCCATAATTTTTACAGTTGGATTATTTTTTAACATCAACTCAACTGCCATTGTACCGTGGTCAAACCAAGTATTTATTAAATATTCAATACTCCCATCTTCTGGATGATGTCTAAAGTTTTCTTGTAAGTATTTGTAAATACTAATGCTGTCTAATTCTGTTTTATGAAGAGCAATAGGTTCTTTTTTGTGCCTGTCCAGAATATTAAACTGAAATCCGAAAATATCATCAGTAATTCCGTTTTTATCATCGTCAATTTTATTGTTTTCAATTTCATTCGGATTCTTCCAAAGCTGGTTGTTACTAAATACACTCTTGTCAAATCTTTGAAAATTACAAGCAATTACTGGAAATAATTTTTCATTTTTTTGAGGTTTATATAACATCTCCTCCCAAACACTTCTCCATTTTTCTATTTCAGCTTGTACCTGCTTTTCTACCTCAGGTGCCGCTGCATATAAATTGTCGGCTGTCGCATCTGCTATAATATTATTTGAATAAGCTCTGACAATTTCGCTGAATTCTGTCATGGTAAGTTTCTTTTCACTTTTGGTGAAGAACGGAATCCGCATATCAACAGCTTTACGAAAACTTAATGTGTCAGAGGATTTAAAAATGAAAATTGAATTTGGATTATAAGGCAGATCCTTTCTATAGAGAAATTTATAGTTTTTTTTGATATCATAACCCCATGTGCCTGTTTCTTTCAATATTGCTTTTGAATAAGAATTTTCTTTGCCAGTAGTTACAGAAAAAAATATGGCATAAGGTAAATTTAGAAAGGGGGCTACAGGTTGTTTTTTTGTATAAATGGTGTAAGCTTTTTCAGCCTCGGTAAAATTCCCTAATATAACATTAGCCTGGGCAAGACTGCGGAGCAAAAGTGGTGTAATTGCGGCATCTTCTAATTTATTTTGCCTGATAGCATCATTAAAGAAATCAAGGTATATTTTTGTATTCTTCCTGATAAAAGCAGTATCCTTCACCATGTCTGATGCTGAAGTATGATTGAATGTAAAAACAGGTGAACCTGGAACCATATTTATTGACGAATATTTTTGACCTTGGGATAAAAATGGACAGGTAAAAAGGAGTATAGAAAAGAGCTTTTGTTTCATATTGCGAATTTTATATTTAACGGTCTGCCAATATTGCCTACAACGTACAGGGCTTTATGCAGGTTGGGAATTAGAATTCCGTCTGCCCGAACCACTGGTGATTGAAAATATTTTGATGAAGTTAATTACAAATGCTCAACAATGTTTGTCAAGCCCGAACTGATGACCGGCTTTGCAATTGGTTGAAGCTAAGTTTGTCAAGCCCAACTTGCATAAAACCCCATGTTAGCGGCATGGCTTTCGTCAACCCGCAGTTAGGTAAATTTCAGTAGCCCCTTTTTCCTTGTAACATTGAATGCTTTTTATAAGATTGCTAAGGTCTTCAATAATCTGTTGTTGCTCAAAATACCATTTCCAGGGATTAGGGTTCTCGTCAATTTCCTTTTTCTGAAGTTCGATTGTATCCAAAAATGGTCTCGCCATTTCTTCGCCCATTTCTGTAATTAGTTTATCAATCTCGGCTTGGCTCAGATTAATTGACTGACCATACCAGACGTACTTTATTTTGTCACAAACAGAATTGTCATTTTGAACTTTGTCACGAAACGCTAAAATCAAGTTTAGTAAAAAATCAACAGACTGAATGTTCTCTTTAATATATTCTTCTGAGACTTCGTCCCATGTATAAACAAGTTTTAATAACGGGGTGAGATCAAGCCCGTAATACTGACCCGCTTTAATCAAAATACTTTCGTCGCCATATTGTTCCCCGTCATTTACAAAGTTGTAAAAAGCTCTGCCAATAAAAACATGGCAGTCGAAGTCATCTGGTATTTGCTCTGAAGAAACTCCAATGTTAAAACCCATAATAGATGTCGGTTTAAGCTTGCCGCTAACGGGCAGGGCTTGCTGCAGGGCTGGAATTCATTGCTCGTCCTGCCCGGAACCGCTGCTGATTAAAGATATAAAAGTACAGGTTAACAAACAAAAGCCCAACAATGGACGTCCAGCCCAGATGAAGCACAACAGCGATAAAATGACCATTGCTCCAATGTCCAGCCAGCCTTGCAGCAAACCCAATGTTAGCGGCAGACTTATTGACCGTAAGCCTCTTTAAATGATTTACCTGAATTTATGTCTTTAATAAACTTATCCAATTTTTCTTTCGTGTACCAATTTTTTATTTCATGTTTTGCCGTCATATAATTGAGCATAATTTGTTCATGAGAACCCGCAAGAAACTGTCCGGCCGATTTTAATTGTTTAATGTCTGGCAAATTCTTGAAATTGTCTGACTTTACTTTTAATGTATCTTCAGAATAATAATCTCTATAATCATTCTGCATGGCCAATCCTTCGTCAAACCATGTAGGAATTTTAAAAGTCCGATTATAAAATCCGATTCGATTTTCAAATTCACCATGTGAATATTCATGAGCAATAATATCTAAATCCATTCCGTCGGCACACAAAACAATAAAGACGCCCAATTTTGCGTAAGTAACGGCAGGGTTAGATGGGTTGTCACAATATTTTTTAAAATCTTCTTTGGTGTCGCAATAAATAAACTTGGGATTACTTGCTTTTTGACCCCAAAAATTGCCGATACGAATCGAAGCTTGGTTTATTAACAATTTTAAACTGTCAATTTTGTTTTGTGGTGTCAATACATTAAAATACACACGACCATCTTTTTTAAAATTTGAATAGTCTATTAAAATACTTTTTGTCTCTTGCGGAAAAATAATGAAGTGGGCAAAAGCCGCAATTGGAATAAGGATAATAAAAACCAAACAAGTTCTAAGGATTATTTTTTTGAGCTTTGTCATAATTGTAGGGTTTTTAAAGTTTGCCGCTAAC
>DGQT01000056.1 GCA_002390845.1 Chitinophagaceae bacterium UBA4407
AATCTTGAAAACTTTTACGATACAATTGACAATCCCATTGTTAATGATGATGAATTTACACCCAAAGGCGATAAAAATTATAACAGTAAAGTATACCTGAATAAAGTTGAACACCTGGCTACTGTTATTTCTCAAATAGGTGCCGATGTAAACCCGGATGGCCCCGCATTGCTGGGCGTTGCAGAGATAGAGAACGATACCGTACTCAACGATCTTATTGCCAACTCAATTATAAAAGCCAGGGATTATCATTATGTACATTACGATTCAAGGGATTTGCGCGGTGTAGATGTTGGCCTTATTTACAACCCTAAATATTTTACAGTTGAAGACAGTAAAAAATTATTTGTGCAATTGCCTTCTGGTTCAAAAACATCTTTTTTAACCAGGGATGTTTTGTGGGTAAAAGGCAAACTCAATGGCGAAACAGTGCATGTATTTGTAAACCACTGGCCCAGCCGTTTGGGTGGCGAGGAGCGCAGTGCACCGGCACGTGCTGCGGCAGCAATGGTAGATAAAAAGTTTATAGATTCTATCCAGCAAGAAAGCCCCAACGCCAAGATCATTATGATGGGCGATCTTAACGACGATCCCATCAGCCCTTCATTAACAAAGGTAATTGGTGCAAAAGGCGATGCCGAAAAAGTTAAACCCGGCGGCTTTTTTAATCCCTGGGTAGAAATGTATAAAAAAGGTATCGGAACACTCGCTTACCAGGATGCCTGGGGACTGTTCGACCAGATCATTATCAGCCAGTCCTGGTTAAACAAAGAACAGAGCGGTTTCTTCTTTTACAAGCAGCATATTTTTAACCAGGAATTCCTTATCGAAAATATTGGCAAGTACAAAGGCTACCCCATGCGCACTTGGGATGGCAACACTTATCGCGGTGGTTACAGCGACCATTTTCCCACCTATCTCATTATGCTGAAAAAAGTATAAGCGCTAATATATTTTTTTGAGCCGGGCATTAGGATTACTAAGAGGCTTTTCTTGCGTCGCACACTTGTGCTGCCGGGCTATATACCGGGCTTTTACCAGTTCGTAGATTTTAACCATAAAGATGCATAACTACTGAACTTTTATTTTTTCTTTGCGCAATTCTTTTCGCCATTCCGCCTCCGCACTTAATGGCTGTTGAAAGCTGCTATAAAATCAGAACTTCGAACCGGGCGTGGCATGAGTAGCTTCATTTCGGTACTTAAGCCTGGTTCAAAAAAAATAAATACTTCTGCTGTTGTTGAGTCGCATTACCAACAACAATCTGAGCAACGATCTACGCACTGGTAAAAGTTCAATAAAGTATCAGAACGTACAAGCGTGCGACGCAATAATGCTTCATAATAGTACTTAAGCCTGGTTCAAAAAAAATTAAATACCATCGAGGATTTCCCTGAGATCGCTTTCGTTTTGAATCAACACTTCTCTTGCTTTGCTGCCAAGGTTTTTGCCAACAATACCTGCCGCTTCTAACTGATCCATCAGGCGGCCTGCACGGTTGTAACCGAGTTTCATTTTGCGTTGAATAAGTGAAGTGCTGCCTATTTGGTTAGCTACAATTAATCTTGCTGCTTCTTCAAATAAAGCATCCCTGTCGGCGGCATCAAAACCTTTGCTGTCGAGTTCTTTTTCATCTTCGTAAAGCGGCAAATAATATTGTTCGGGAAAGCTCTCCTGGTAACCGATAAACTCCACAATGCGGTCAACTTCGGGTGTGTCAACGAAGGCGCATTGCAAACGGGTGATCTCGCCGTTATAACTGATCAGCATATCGCCTTTACCAATCAGTTGCTCGGCACCGCCTGCATCCAGAATGGTGCGGCTGTCTATTTTAGAAGAAACTTTAAACGCAATACGTGCCGGGAAGTTGGCCTTAATGGTACCTGTAATAATGTTTACAGAAGGGCGCTGTGTGGCAATGATTAAATGTATGCCCACAGCACGTGCCAACTGAGCAAGGCGTGCAATAGGCAGTTCAATTTCTTTGCCTGCAGTCATAATAAGGTCAGCAAACTCATCAACCACCAAAACGATGAAAGGCAAAAACTGGTGACCTTTCAGCGGATTCAGCTTTCGCTTTACAAACTTTTCGTTATACTCTTTTATGTTGCGGCAACCGGCTTCTTTCAGCAGGTCGTAACGGTTATCCATTTCAATGCACAAGGCATTTAATGTGTACACCACTTTCTTGGTATCTGTAATAATAGATTCATCTTCGCCGGGTAGTTTGGCGAGAAAATGTTTTTCAATAACACGGTATAAACTCAGTTCAACTTTTTTAGGATCAACCAGCACAAGCTTCAACTGCGACGGATGTTTTTTATACAGCAACGAAACCAGCAATGCATTGATGCCAACCGATTTGCCCTGCCCCGTAGCACCTGCCATTAAAAGGTGTGGCATACTTGCAAGGTCAACTATAAAATTTTCGTTGTCAATCTTTTTACCAATGGCAATAGGCAGGGAGAAAGTATTGTTTTGGAATTTATCTGATGCAAGCAGTGTTTTCATGCTTACCACCGTCTTGCGAACATTGGGTACCTCAATACCGATTGTTCCTTTGCCGGGTATGGGTGCAATAATGCGTATGCCAAGCGCAGCAAGGCTTAGCGCAATATCATCTTCCAGGTTTTTAATACGGCTGATGCGCACACCGGGTGCAGGAACAATCTCGTATAGTGTCACTGTCGGACCAACTGTGGCTGCTATGCGCTGTATGGCAATATCATAATTTTTTAGCGTTGCTATGATCTGATTTTTGTTGGCTTCAAGTTCGGCAGGGTCTTGTACAATTTTTTCGCTGCCATGTGCTTCCAGCAAATCAATGGATGGATATTTATAATCCTTTAAATCAAGCGTTGGTTCGTAATCTTTCTGCGGTTTGCGTGTGCCTGTTTCAGTTTCTTCTTCAACCGGATTGGGATTATAGTTGATAACCGAAGGTATTTCCTCATCTGGCTGAACCTCTTTTATTTCCAGCTCCATTTCAGCAATAGTCTTCCTTGCAGGTTTGCTTTTTATGATTGGTTCTTTTTCCGGTTCTGGTATATTTTCCAGTGCAGATTCTTTTTCATTCAAAGAAAAATCATGCATAGGATCTGAAATTTCTTCCACTGTTTTAGGCATTATTATTACCACACCTTTGCCATCGTTTTTTAATTTATTATTGTTGGTAATATCGTCTTTATTTTCATTAATGCCAGGATCGCCTTTAACAAAAAAAGGAACAGCCTGCATGGTATCTTCATCATCTGTAATTTCATCGTCAGCTATTTGAGAATCATTTAAATCTGGGGTAATATTTTGCTTAACAGGAAGTTTGAATTTAGGAACAGAGAATACAGGATTAAACCTCCAAATGATATAACTCAATACCGCCAAACCCAGCAGTGCTGCGGTTCCTACGCTACCAATCCATTTTACAAGCCATTGATCCATTAGTTCGCCCGCTGCGCCGCCATAAGAAAATTCTTTGCCACTAAAGAAGAAAGCAAGCGATACACTAAGCACTATTAATCCAACCAGCATATAGCGCAGGTTGCGGGCAATGCTGAATATTTTTTTATCGAACAATAAATTTACACCCAGCACAAAAAAGAACGTGCAGAATAGATAACTCGCTAAACCAAAACCATTGTAAATAAAAGTGTGTGAAATATATGCGCCGAGTACACCAAGCAGGTTGGCAACTTTTACATCATCAGTTGCAAAAATTTTTACGCCAAACTTAAAAACTTTGTCCTGGTCTTGCTGCCACGTAAAACAATACGATGTAAATGCAATGAACAAAAAAGCAGTAACCAGCAGGCATACAGCGCCGGCAATTTTAGTGGTACGTTCATCTTTAACAACTTCTTTCACCGTTACCTGAACTTCTTTTTCGGGTTTCAGTTTATCAGGATCCGGTGGCGGAGGTGTTTTCTTTTTTAATTTATTTGCCATAAATATTGCTGACAAATATAACGGAGTTAAAGGAGACAATGTTATGTACCGGGCTGAGGAATTATTATGATGCTTTAGTTGCGTCGCACACTTGTTCGGTAGAATACAGATGAGCTTTCAACAGCCCCTTAAATAAGTAACGTAGATAAAACTACAAGCAAAAATAAAATGATGCTACCAAAGCAATAGATCATTGCTTTGCAGTTAATGGCTTTTTGATCTGCCTCCGCCAGTTCATTAAATTTTGAAACAAGTGAATTGAAATGCTTTTCTGTGCCTATGCTGTATCTAAGTATCAGTAAGATCACACCAAATGCAGCAGCAAAAAGAATTTTTCCAATGGTTTTGCCTTCAAGATACTCAGAAGCAGAATCAAGATAATTGGTGAGTGTGGGGGTGGTCCAGAAAAAAAAACAGCAGATTGTTAATATATTTAGCACAATGCATACCGCGCAAAGAATTAAGCCATTTTTACGTGCCTTATTACCATCGCGGCCTGTTTTAACAAGTTCATCATATTGATTACAGAATAACGCTTGCAGTATATTCATTTTAATCGTAAAAATGACAAAAACTGAAATCCGTATTAATACCCTTTAACCGGTATTTTTTTAAATAAGAGTTTTTCAACTTTGCTGCATTTGTGTTGAATAGTATTGTTGCTGCACAAGAGTGCGACGCAAGGAACGATCAATAGAATATCAAAAGCCGGGTACAAAAAATGCTTTAAAAATTAATTTCAACAGACGGCATTTACGCTGTTAAGAATTTTGATTTTTCAGGTATTCGGCTCTTGCAATTTTGGCTGTTTTGTGCAGTCCAGTATGGCTCCAGCCCGGAGGCATAACAATATACAGCAGCTTGTTTTTTATACCCGGTGCTTTTATAACATCTTTTGTAAGCGCAACGATTTCGCCAAAATAAACATCAAAGAAATTGTGCGGGTTCATTTCGCGTGTTATGCCGTATTCAGGTGGCAGGTCGTATTTTTCATGCTCCAGTGTTCCAAAAATCCTGTCCCAGATATTGAGCAGGTTGCAGAAATTGCGATCCATATATAAAGGGTTTTTTGCATGATGTACGCGGTGGTGCGATGGCGTAAGAACGATCTTATTCATAAAGCCCATACGGCCATCTTTTAAAATGTTTTCGCCTACATGAATAAAGCCGCCCCAGGTGCCATCGATAAACATAATAAAGAATAGCAACGGTGGATTTACACCCAGCAAAATACAGATGGAAGTGCGGATAACATCGGCATAAGGCCCTTCGAGAAAAAAGTGTGCATAGGTAACGGAGAGGTTCATATTATCAGGCGCGTGGTGCGTGGAATGCAGGCACCAGAACAACCTTACTTTGTGGCCAAGATAATGATACACGAAATGCGCAAGCTCCCAAACAATATAACCGTATATAAGCCAGTACCAGGTAAATTCAGTTTTAATAATGGCATATTTTTCAAACAGCCCAATGCAGAATGCAACGGCTGCAATTGAAATAAATGTTGATACAATACGGTTGAAAATATAAATGTAAAAAATAACCTTATAATGTGACCCGCGAAAACGTTTAAAAAAGAACGCCCGGGTGATTTCAATGATCAGTATAATGGGGATCAATGGATATAAAGCTGTGGTAATGCCGTCTAAAGTGTGCAGCGAACTGTAATCGCCTGATTTAAACATAGTAAGCCAGGAATTGATACCAAGAAAAGAAATAAGCTCATCGTATAAAATTTGAAATACCTGCATGCAGTTTTAAGTTAATGGTAAGCAAGCTGAAAAAGTAAATATAAAAAACATCTTGTTGAATGATAAAACTGATTTTTATTGAATGATAATTATTTTTGAATAATAATTATGAGGGCAAGCATGTCATTAAATTTCAAATTAGAAAACAAAACCAGCAAAATTGATGGCCAGGGTGCTTTTGCCTTACAAAAAATTGAAGCACGAAAAAAGATCGGCAATCTTGGTGGCGAAGTGATCAGTTTACGCGAGGCAAGACGAAGAGCCAAACTTACCAAACGTGTTGCTATGGTGGAGTTTGGCGACGGCAGGGCGTTGGATGCAAGTGTAAACCCCAACGAATTACGTTACGTAAATCATTCCTGCAAACCCAACAGTTATATGCGTGTATGCCACAGCCGTGTTGAGTTTTACGCATTGCGCAATATTAAAAAAGGGGAGGAGCTTACTTGTAATTACGGCCCCACGCACCACGATGGAAAATTAAAGTGCCGTTGCGGTGCACCGGGTTGTATTGGTTACCTGTAAAACAAAAATATGATCATTGACACTTTAGAAAATGCAGATCGTTACAAAACATTCAGCAATGGAATTGCAACGGCATTTGAATACCTGCACTCAACAGATTTAAAAAATATTGCCCCGGGCAAATATGAAATTGACGGCGAAAATATCTTCGCGATTGTGCAAGAGTACGAAACACTTGATGCTGCGAATGAACAAATGGAAGCGCACAAAAAGTATATCGATGTTCGATATATGATTAACGGCGCAGAGCAGGTTGGGCTCGCCATTTTAAAAGGCCAGATTCCTTCCACGGCTTATGATGAAGCAAAGGATTTTATGTTGTTCAGCGAAGCGCCTTCGTTCTTTTCAAAACTTGAAAGCGGCATGTTTATGATATTTTTTCTTACTGATTTGCACATGCCCTGTATAAAAATAAAGGAACCCGCTTTTGTAAAAAAAGTAGTGATAAAAGTAAAAGTGCAGTAAGATAAAAAAGAATAAGCTGTTTTGTTTACCGGCTCCATTGCTACTATCATTGCCTGTTGCCACGCTCGTTTCACAGTTCCTCTTTCATGGCGACATTTAAGCGAAGCGTGGCATCCGGAAGAATTTCGGGACCGAATTCATTTCGGGATCACTCACTTGTACGTTCCGTTATATATTGAGCTTTTGCCATAGTGTAGACCGAATAAATATATTAACCACAGTTAACCCTTTTTTCTAAAACCCACTAACTGATAGCACCATCTATCAATTGCAGAAAATGGGCTTCGGCAAAGTCAGCAATAAGAATGACCACAGTTTTATCGGCCTCTGGAGTATAAGTTGTTTTAATATTTTTTTCTGAATCGGTGTTCATGGCCGCCAACTTTGTTTTTAAATAATCTAATACCATAAAAACAACAAGAGCCCATCCTTAAAGGCGGGCTCTTGTTTACTTACAACTTATTACTTACAACTTATTACTTACAACTTATTACTTATTACTTACAACTTTATACTTAAAACTTACAACTTACTTCGTAATCACCATTGTTTTGCTACCCATTATTTTGCCATCCACAAACAGGGAATATTTATAAGAACCTGAAGCAAGGCTGCCTGCTGCAACAGTAAGTGAATTTGATCCCGATACATTCGCTTGTTTAATGGTTTTACCAGTCATGTCGGTAATAATGATTTGTGCATTTGCATATTGCTTAGGCAATGAAAAATTAATTACCGTGGAAACACTAAATGGGTTGGGTGCATTTTGTTCAAGGCTGGCCATATCTGAAAGAATCACGGCCTTGCTGTTTACAGATGCAGTTGATTGATCTGCTGTATTTAATTTTTCCAATATGGCATTAATCTGTGCCTGCTGCTTTGCAACAATGTCTTTTAAGTCATCATTTTGTTTGGAGAGTTCCTGCACAGCTTTTACCAATGGCACCACAAAATCGCTGTAACGTAAACCATACAACCCATCTTTTGATGTTGGTTTATCCACCCCACTAAAATCGTAATTCAGTTTTTTGGCAGCCGCTTCCACATCCTGTGCTATAAAACCATTGTACACAATTTTCGATGCTTCATCTGCAGCAGGCTTGCGCTCTTTTTGCATCTTGTCATAAGCGCTGTCATGCTTCCTGTTTTTATCAAAGTAGGTATCCAGTCCGTTTATATCTACCGTATAGGTGATAGGTTTAAGGCTGTTGATAAATACAAGCCCCTTTACATCTTCTTTTATATTTTTCTTATAACGGCCGTCGCTGAATGTGGTCCATCCTACCTGCCCGCCAATACTGCTAACACCTGTACTGCCAATACGCACTTTGTTGGGTGCATCTACAATTGCATTATAGCCGATAGCAGTAGCGTTGGTTAGTCCAGGGCTTGCAACATCACTGTTGTAGCCAATGGTGGTGTTGTTAGACCCCGTGGTGTTGGAATTAAGAGCCAAAACCCCGATGGCGGTATTGTAATTTCCCGTAGTGTTGGAATAAAGAGCACTATTCCCGATGGCGGTGTTGTAAAACCCCGTGGTGCTGGAATTAAGAGCATAATTTCCGATGGCGCTATTTATATACCCCGTTGTATTGGAATTAAGAGCATAAGACCCAATGGCGTTATTATTATAGCCCGTAGTGTTGGAATTAAGAGCACTATTCCCGATGGCGGTGTTGTAATCTGCAGAGATGTTGGAATTAAGAGCCTGATAACCAATGGCGGTATTACCGTCCCCCGTGGTGTTTAAAGCAAGAGCCTGATAACCATTGGCGGTATTTAAACTTCCATTGGTGTTGGAATAAAGGGCAGCATTGCCAACAGCTGTGTTATTATAAATATTCCCGTTACCCTTGCCAATAGTAATACCATTTATTAAAGCATCGCCGTTAACATCTAATTTGGCAGCAGGCTTAGCCGTTCCAATACCTACATTGCCGCCCACCGGGTTAATTGCTAAATTAGCCCATGCACTAAGGTCTGCATTATGCCCGCCAATGGTAGCAACACTGTCCAGTTGGCCCATTATAACACTTGCCTGGTTATAACCAAAAGCAGCACCACCTTTCCAGTTTAAAGGAGTATTACTGTAACCTCTTATTGCCACCGATTGGGCATCAACTGTTTGAGTGCCTACGGCTAACTGGTGCTGTGGCTGAGTTATTCCAATACCCACGTTGTTGCCACTGGGCCCAACCCCTACATTAAATACAGAAGTACCGGCGCTGTTGCGAAATTCTATCCGGGTGTTGGTTTGATTAAAAAATAAACCAATATTAGCAGCCGTAGCAGCACGGAAAGCAAACTGGTTGTTCTGCACCAGGTAATTGGCAGTACCCAGAAAACTAAGGCTGCCTGTGGCACTGTCAATATTGGTGTAGTTGGTAAGCGTACCCATACGGGCACCACCTTTTACCTGAAACGAAGCAGCAGGAGCAGTTGTGAAAATACCGGCCCTGCCCGTGGCTGGAAAGGTGTTTTGAGCATAAAGATTGCAGATACTTACAAGGCCAGCCAGCATAAGAAAGAAGATCTTTTTCATTTTATTGAAGTTTGTTTAATTATTTGGATTCATGATCCTTACAGCACCAAAAATAGTTCGTTCACCTATCGGCATTTGTACTAAAATTAGGAGTTGGAAGTACTAAAATTAGGAGTGGTATCTGCGCATTAATCAGCTTATTACATTGCCTTGTTATTTATCAATTTCAATGCTAGCGTGCACTCTGCTGCCACCATAGCTGAAAGTACAAGTGAGTGACACAACAGTTGATGACCAAAGTAGCCACTGCCCGTACAATAATAAACCACCTACTTATGGAAGTGGATTATAGTATGCATTAAAACTTGATGTAAGGTTACAATCATTCCTTCATTAGCTTGAGTACTTTAGTGTGCATATTGTCTTTTACTTTTATAAAGTATATGCCTGCCGGGAAGTTGCTTAGCCCAATGGAAATGTTATTGCTGTTAACCCGGTCGTTTCGCCATAATGCAGCTCCATGCATATCGGTTAAAACAACAGAGACGTTGCCGTTTGCACCTTTTAACTGAACCATTGCATGGGTACTTGCAGGGTTAGGGTAAACCATGACTGAAAACCCATCACTGGAATTTTTTTGCGAGCGATTGGTTGCGATAGCTGTTGATGTGTTTTCTGCATATACCGGCTGCGGAACAACTGGAGGCGCGGTAAAATTACAAGGTGTTACGTAAGCGAGGAAGTTGCAACCTTGGCTAGCAACAAAGCCTGGAAGAAAGTTTAGTTCAGTACCTGTAAAACTGGTTGGCCCGGAACCGCTAACTGTTGTTGCATTACCCGCACAACCAACTGGAGGACTAACAACTTTTCCAGACACCGCATAATTTACTGTGCTGCCAACAGGCCAGGCACCACATACACCACCATCGCCGAGGGTTGCAGGCTTGTTGCCAACACCTACCGCATACCATGCATTGGCAACCTGGTATGCTTCATTGGAACAATTGCCGTAGTAGGTTTTTGCGGCGGTAAGTGTGGCGTTACGCACATCTGTATAGTTTGTTGTTGCAGTCATAAAGTAATATGACTGATAGGTAATAAAGGCAGCTTCAGACGGGCTAATGGTCGTTACTGTAAAAGCATTGCCTTTATCATTGGTTCCTGATCCGCCATGGGAAATAAGGTAGAACCAATAATTCATTACCCCGCTGTTCGTGTGTACCCCCCCGTTATCCTGTGTTCCTGTATACCAATAGGTGCCCTGGTAAGTATCTGGCTGCGAATATTGGTTGGGATTGGATAGTGACCTGGCAGCACCGGATGTTCTGTCTTCTCCCATCAGGTAATCGTTGTTTGTATTCAGGGTAATACTTTCGATTACAGTACCAAAAATATCGCTCAGTGACTCATTAATAGCACCTGACTCACCCGAGTACACCAATCCTGCTGTAGTTCCGGTAACACCATGTGTAAATTCGTGACCGATAATATCCAAGGTACCGTAGCTGTTAGCAAGTGTGCTGCTACTGCCTAGGCCTACAAACATAGATCCGGTTGTGGGGTCGAATGAGGCGTTATCAGAACAAAGAGACACATTTCCGAATATATCCGTGCAAATAAAGTAAGCATTTACATAACCGGTGACCTGGCCATTGTTACCATTCCAACCATTTCTGGCAAATGTATTTTTAAAGTAGTTGCCGGAAGATCTTAACGCCCAGAGAACAGAGCCTCCGAAAATCTGGTTATTATTAGACCCCCAGCTATTATTATTTGAACTAAGTATTTCCAGAGGTGAATATGTTTCATCTATGAAGTTAATATTGTAATCCCGCACCCAGTAATTTGTAGCATCGCAATCATCTGAAAGCCGATAATTGATGAAGTCGTACAATTGAGTACTGATTGAACGGCTGCCATTCCAAATCGTGTTTACGGTAGTGGGTGAACAGTTCAGTTCCAGCGGAATGTCATTGATCACCTCGCCGGTATTGGCATCGATTTCGAGGCGTCTTGATATGCGGGGAGCAGATGCGAAAATGTCAAACTGGTAAGCCAGCCTGAAATTGGAGGCCTTCCAATTGTCGTTTGACAAGTCTTTTGTCCAGATGAGCTCCCCTTTGGGATAGTAGGATGTGTCAGGATTCTTTGTGCGGTTTTTGATCTCCTGCTCCCAGTATTTATCCTGCCATTTGTACCGGATTGCTTTTATCTTACCTAGGGCTTTGTCTAAAGCCTGAGTCCTGGTTAGTTGGTAAGCTACATTTTTATTCATGGAACGGACATACCTGCCGTTGGCCACACATGCCAGTCCCTTCTTGTTAAGATGAACTATATAATCTGCATTGGCAATACGAATGTTTTTGTAGTATTGGTGAAAACGAAGGTGTGCATTGCCCGTTTGGTCTATATCAATTTTAGCCTGGCGCATTTCATCTGCTGCTGTAAGGCGTAATGCTGAACCATATTTCTTAAAAAAATCTGATCCTTTGATTGCTGCATCTTCGCGCAGGTCGATCCATCTTTCATTGCTTTCAGGCAGGGCTATAGTACGTAAAGTATCGTTCCAGAAATCCTGCGGACTAACATCAGTCTGAGCTTTTACTTCCATGTCCAAGGCAAGTAACAACGAGACTACTGCAATAAGCCTGAAACAATACATGGTGATTGTATAATTTTTCATTGTAGTTTCTTTTAATGTTTCAGACTATTTCTTCGCATCTATCTGCTGTTGCAATTTTTCAACCAGTTGCTGTAATGCTTCCACCTGTTTTTGTGAAGCATCAATTTGCTTTTGTTGCTGAATAATATAAAGTGTAAGCTCTTCTACTTTCTCAACCACCTTCCCCTGCATTTCTCCAACATTCATACCTTTTGATTCCACTTCCGCCGCGCTGGGCATACCCGGCAGGCGCTTGTAAGTGTCAATATGGTTTTCCACTTCTTTAAGTGTTTTGAGTTTGTAATTTTTTTCAAACACATAGTCGGGGAATGGTTGTAACTGTACTTTTAATTCTGTGCAGATCACTTTACCGGCAACAGTCAACCTATAGCCGGTAGCAGCTGTTGTTGTACCCATCATAACATTAGCATTGCTGTCTAATACAATTGCTGCTGCCCGGGTTTGTCCGGCAGAATTGTTCGATGTAATTAGAAGTTTGCCGGGCCCTTGACCATTTGCTGATCCTGTGGTAATCAGACTATACCATCTTCCACCAGTTGATGTATTGCCAATAGACAACCATGTACCAATAGTGGAGGCGCTTTCCAGAATTTCGGTTGGAATTGAATTTCCCGTTTCTTTAATATGTAGCCTGGCACCTGGAGCATTGGTGCCGATTCCTACATTGCCACCATCCTGATTGAGTATTAACGGTGCCCATGCAGTTAAAGCATTATTATGAGCACCAATTGTTGCCCTGCCATTGAGGTTGCCCATTACAACACGATCACCTGCAGCCGCGCCATAGTTACCTGCGATCCAGTCTGTTGTACCCGAGCCGGTATTGGTTGTTGACACTCTTAGGCCACCCGCACCGCTTATGTCAAGTTTGTTAGCTGGTGTTGCTGTGCCTATGCCCAGGCGGGCATTGGTATTGTCCCAAAATAAATTTGCATTGGTTCCAAGGGCCGATGTGCCTGTCCAGAAAGCAAGATTGCCTGCTGCACCAGTGCCTGTAATTGAGCCTGCACCCGTTGGCGTTTGCCAGCTTGCCAAACCATTGGCATCTGAAGTAAGCACTTTACCTGTACCTTGTGTTCCATCGGCAATTTTTACAGTGCCGGCAATATCCAATTTAGCAGCAGCAGTAGCTACTCCTATACCTACATTGCCGCCAAAATAACCATTTCTCCATGCCAGGGTAGAAGTGCCAAGGTCAAGCGTGTTGTTGGTGCCTGGCACCAGGCTTAGGTTTACCGCCGTTGCCGTAAGATTCGATAAAGAAGTATTTGAGCCTTTGACAGAAATTGCAGTCCATGCAGTACCGCTGTAATAATAAAAACCGGGTGTGCTGTTGGTTTGATAAATCATTAAACCAGTGGCTGGTACAACAATGGCATCCCTTTGCGTTTTTGTCATCCGTGGGGTTAATAAACCCTTTGTTGTGGAAACCATATCCAGCATGGACGAGGCATCGGGCGCAAGTGTGCCAATGCCTGCACTGCCTGTTGCAGGAAAAGTGTTGGTTTGTGCGTTTGCCCCCAAATGAACTGCTGCAATAAGCAACAGAGAAAACGAGATCTTTTTCATAAAATGATTTTTGGTTTTGTTGATTTTATCCATGAAACAAATCTCAACCAAAAAGAAGCATTGATTAAGTACTAAACTTAGGATATGCAACTCCTAAATCTAGTAAGTGGTTGTACTAATTTTAGGAGTTATGTTATTTGATACTATGATCTGCCTATATTTCACGCTGTTTAGATAAGGTGTATATTCGGGAACTGGTCTGCGGAACAATGTTATGAACACTGATGTAAGCTGCTGCTCAAAGTAATGTCGTACAAGAGTGCGACGCAACGAAGCTGCTATGAAATGTCTAAGCCCGGATCACAATACAAACAACCGTCATTATTTTGAAGATGATAAAATTGAGAGCATACTTTAGCCTATATGCGTAAGGCAATTTCTTTTTTGATTGTTGTGGCATGCTGCATTTTAAATGCGGACCACTCGTTTGCGCAAATTGAAGGCAAACAGGTGTATCCTGTTTTTGAAAAACTTACCGCAGAATATGGCTTATCACAGGGCACTTTACAAGATATTATGCAGGATAAAGAAGGCTTTATGTGGTTTGCAACACAGGATGGCCTTGACAGGTATGACGGAAACAGCATGAAGGTTTACCGCTATGACCCTGATGATCAATTTTCATTGCCCGATAATGACATTCAGCAAATTGAGCAGGACGAACATGGGAATATTTGGATAGGTACATTAACCAAGGGATTGTTCGTGTTTGATACAAAACAGGAACGTTTTTACCCGGTGAATCCCGGAACAATTACTAAACAATCAGCAGAAGAAGTAAGGGCGATCGAATGCAGGGGAAATAAAATGTGGCTGCTTTTTGGTACCGATTATTGCGTGTATGACATCAGCAAAGTGAACATTAAAAATGTTGCAGCTTCAGGTACTGCCAGTATCAGCCAGCTTTTTAGTTTTAACAGCCTCGCAAGTATTACCGGAAAAAAACTCACAGATGAATTTGGTGTATTCTGGATAAAGTGGATGCCGGACAACAGCATTTTCATGGCCTGGAAAGATTCGGTAATGATAATGAAACCACAAGCAGGCAGTAAGCAATGGGAAGTTGATTATATGAAAGCGCCGGCATTTGGCATGGATAAAAACCAGACAATTTTTCATTTTTACCCTGTAGGCAATGGCGATAGTATTGTATTCATCGGTATATCAACACTTGCCATTTACAGCAGAACACAAAACAAAGTTATTTATCAGAAAAGCTTTGGTAAATACAGTCAGTTGGCGGATAATTTTTACTGGTATTACCCGGTGTTTGTGAACGATGAAGAAATTATGTTTTTTGATAAGCTGAATTGCCTTTCTTTTAATCCGCGGACATTACAATTTAAAAGATACAATGTAGCCAAGACCGATCCCAACGGACACTTTACCAGCTTTGCAAATTATAAAGACAGGGATGGTATATTATGGGTGGGCGATATTGGCCATGGGCTTTACAAATACAATAGCAGGAGAGAATTATTCAATACAGACCAGCCCCTTGCAGATGAATCAATCTTTAATGAAGATGTTCAAGGCAATGTTTATTGCTATAACGGCACTTACTCATATATAATCAATCCAAAGGACAGAACGCATGAACCAGCAATCACGCAGCAATTGCTGGCTGGAAAATGGCTATACCCAACGATGTTGTGTTCAGATGCAAATGGAAATATTTGGTTCAGGGCAACAGTGAAAGAAAAACTTGAATCATTAACCCATTACTACAATGCGGTAACTCCCCGGCCATCCCAACGTATATTTTACAAAGCATTTGCTCTTTTAAAATATGATGCGCATACCGGAAAAATTGAAGATCATACGGCATTGCTGGCAGATGAAGTTTTTGAGAACGCCAGGTATCAACTCGCTGTATTTACCGACGCAGGCAACAATCTATGGCAACTAATTTATGGTGCTGATAAAAATTGCAGGTTTGAAGTTGCTGATGTAAATACGGGGAAACCAAAAGCAACATATATTTTACCATTGCCAGTACAGCAGGCAGATCGAGATATATTTTATTTTACGCATTGGCAGGATGCTGATGGTATTTTTTGGTTTGGAACCAATCAAGGCTTGTTCAGGTTTGATGAACACGGTAAACAATGGAGGCTTTATAAAAACGAAACAGCAGATACAACTTCAATAAGCGGCGACTACATTTTTTCCATTTGTGCAGATCCGCAGCAACCGAACAGGTATTTGTGGATCGGTACCAATGGTCGTGGCTTTAACAAGTTCGACAAACAAACAGGAAAATGCACCCGTTACAGCTATAAAGATGGCCTTCCCAACAATACTGTCTTTGGCATTCTGAGCGATGATTTTGGCAATCTATGGATGAGCACCAACAAAGGGATTAGTTGTTTCAACACTCAGCAAAAAAGTTTTAGAAATTTTACTACAGAAGACGGCCTGCCTGGCAATGAATTTGTGAGAGGCCAATTTCTAAAATCAAGATCAGGCGAAATGTTTTTCGGCGGCGTTAATGGCATTGTTTGGTTCAATCCTGCAGACTTGTTGAAGTCAATACTGCCGGCTAATAATATTTTCATCACCAGCCTTTCTCTATTGAACAAGCCAGTCGATTATAAAACAGACAGTTCAGTAATTCATCAACCCATTCAATATACCAAGACTATTACGCTGCCATATGAAAAGAATGTAATTGGCCTCGAATTCGCCTTGTTACAATATACCAATCCTGAAAAAAAACACTATAAATACAAGCTGGAAGGGTTTAATGATGATTGGATCGATAACGGCACAAGTACCACGGTTACTTTCACGAACCTTGATCCGGGCACTTACCAGTTTCACGTAATTGGCAGCAACAGCGACGGCATCTGGAACGAGCAAGGCGCATCGCTAACTATTATCATTACACCGCCCTGGTACAAAACCTGGTGGTTCTTAAGTATCGTGGCATTGCTTGTTGCAGGTGCTTTATATGCTACCTATCGTTACAGGTTATACCAGTCTCTAAAACTGCTCAACATGCGCAATAAAATTGCCAGCGACCTGCACGATGAGATTGGCAGCACCCTCAGCAGCATCACCGTTTACAGCGATATTATTGAAGCGCGTGAACAGGATAAAGAACTGCAACTGATCGCCGAAAGAATAAGCAACAGTTCCCGCGATACACTGGTAGCCATGAGCGATATTGTATGGAGCATCAACCCCAAAAACGACCGCTTCGATAATATTCTTCTACGCATGAAAGCCTTTGCTTACGAAGTGCTCGAAGTTCAAAACAAGCAATTGCATTTTGCGGCAGATGAAGCGCTCAGCGATATAAAACTGGCGATGAATGAACGCAAGAATTTTTACCTCATTTTCAGGGAAGCATTGAACAATGCTATTAAATATGCACAGGCAAAAAATGTATGGGTAACCGTACAATTGATCAACAGGCAAATCGTGTTCACACTTAAAGATGATGGCATCGGGTTTAACACAATAGAACAAAAGCAAGGCAACGGATTAATAAACATGCAGCGGCGCAGCAAAGATTTAAAAGGGCAGCTAACCATAGAATCGCAGCCTGGCAATGGAACAACAATTACATTGCAATTCCCCGTTTAACAGGGCATGTAGCAATGCAGAGCGGATATGTTTTTTGAACCGGGCAGTTGAATAAGAATTAAACATCGTTGCGTCGCACACTTTTACAACATAACATAACTGAACATTCAACAGCCGGGCAACCAACCTTACAAAGGCATACCTTAAAAATAATTGTCATATCGCCTGTACTAATATTAGTACCAAAATCATAGTGCATTTAATAATAATTTTGCAGCATGGCTATTAAGGTAATTGTATATGATGATAACAGAGACAGGCGCGAAAGCCTGAAGATACTCATCAACATACAGCCCGAAATGGCCTGCACCGGCATTTTCAAAGATTGTCTTAATGTGTGGAACGATATTGTAAGCACCCACCCAGATGTGATCCTGATGGACATTGATATGCCGGATATGAGTGGCATTGAAGGCGTGAAGATGATTCGTAAACAATATCCCGATGTTAAGATCATCATGCAAACCGTTTTTGATGATACCGATAAGATCTTCGCTGCCATTGAAGCGGGAGCAGATGGCTATTTTCTAAAAACAACGGCAACTGCAAAAATTATTGATGGTATAAAAGAAGTAATGGAAGGTGGCGCACCCATGACGGCAACCGTAGCAAAAAAAGTACTGGCAAAGTTTAAAGAACATCCAAAAAACGAAACAGAAATTTTCGAATTAAACGAACAGGAAAGAACTATTTTAAATCACCTGGTAAATGGGTTAAGCTATAAGATGATCGCAGATGTAACTAATATTTCCTACTCCAGTGTAAACATGTACATTAAACGCATCTATAAAAAATTACAGGTTCATTCTGCAACAGAGGCTATTTCAAAAGCAACAAAGAATAAAATTATTTGAGCGAACAATGAAGCTGATACAAGTAAATAACTTGTGCAAAGCAACGTTGGCAATAGTTTCATACAGCATACCGGTTATGCAGTTAAATTAATATTATCTGTTGGAACTCTATTTTTTTTTATTAAAAGAACAAGGGTTTGCAAGGAACTTTTATGAGCCCAGCAAATTACTACTAGGAAGATTCTGTTGCGTCGCATACTTGTGCTGAAGAAATTTATTTCAGCTTTTACAGCAAAGATTTTAATACGCCGGATTTACTCCGGTATAATTATGTGGCGTTATACTTTTCAATTCTTTCTTTATGGCAGCGCTTACTTTTAACCCTGTAATAAAAGAATGTATATCAGCTTTGGTAATTGCAGTTTTTCCGCGGGTTAAATCTTTTAATGCTTCGTAAGGATTGGGATAATTTTCCCTCCTTAAAATTGTTTGAATGGCTTCTGCAACAACTGCCCAGTTATTCTCCAAATCTTCCTTCAGTTTCGCTTCGTTTAATACCAGTTTACCCAAACCTTTTTCAAGTGACTTTATGGCAACCAATACATGTGCAACAGGAACACCAAGATTGCGCAACACCGTTGAATCGGTAAGGTCTCTCTGCAAACGGCTGATGGGCAATTTGCCTGAAAGGTGTTCCAGTAAAGCGTTTGCCATTCCTAAGTTGCCTTCGGCATTTTCAAAATCAATCGGGTTTACTTTATGCGGCATGGCACTGCTGCCTACTTCGCCTTTCTTTGTTTTTTGTTTAAAATAATCCATGCTGATGTACGTCCATACATCCCGGCACAAATCAATTAAAATATTATTGATGCGTTTTATACAATCGAAATGTGCTGCAAGATTATCGTAATGTTCTATTTGTGTAGTGTATTGTAAACGTTGCAGGCCCAAAGTGTTTTCAACAAATTCATTTGCAAGGCTAACCCAGTCTTTCTTTGGAAACGCTACATAATGCGCATTAAAGTTACCTGTTGCACCGCCAAATTTTGCAGAGTAGGGAACATGCGAGAACAATTGAACCTGGCTGTCTAAACGTTCTACATAAACCATAAACTCTTTTCCCAGTTTTGTGGGCGATGCAGGCTGGCCGTGCGTTCTTGCAAGCATAGAGATATCTTTCCATTGTGCGGCAAGCTGGTACAAGTTATTCTGAAGATTAATAATGGAAGGCAAATATTCATGCTCCATACAATGCTTCCAGCTTAGCGGAATACTGGTGTTATTAATATCCTGCGATGTTAAGCCAAAATGGATCCACTCTTTTGCATCAGCTACACCTGCTTTTTCTAATTGCTGTTTTAAAAAGTATTCCACCGCTTTTACGTCGTGGTTGGTGGTGGCTTCAATATGTTTTATTTGTTGCGCATCGTCCAGAGAAAAATTTTCTGCAACCTGTTTCAATTGTTGCCTTGTTTTTGCAGATAACCTGAAAAATTTCTTATCGGCAAGAAATAAAAAGTATTCAATCTCAACGATTACCCGGTACTTGATTAATGCATATTCAGAAAAAAATTCATCAAGGTGCGATACTTGTTTACGGTAGCGTCCGTCGATCGGGGAAATGGCGGTTAAACTGTTCAGCTCCATTTAAAAATTTGTAATTAGTAGTTTCTAGTTTATAGTTAAATGCAATGATAAAGACAATTATTTGCCCGGCTATAGTACTGCTGTGAAGCTTTACTTGCCACGCTCGTTTCACAGTTCCTCTTTCATGGCGACATTTAAGCGAAGCGTGGCAGCCCGTCCCGAATTTATTTCGGGATTGCACACTTGAACGGTTAGACCGGAAGTCAGCAAGTCAGTAAGACCGAAAGTAAATGCAGTTTTATTTCTTTCCGACTTTCGGTCTTACTGTCTTTCGGACTTGTTGCTCAATGTTCCAACCGTACAAGTGAGTGACACAACCGGTGATGCCATGAAATATCCAAAGCCCGGCTCCCCGAAATTATCGGGACAAGCATTAAAAATCCTTTTTCTTTGCACGCAAAAATAGACGAATTGAAGAAGATAAAAGTTGGTGCTGTAAGTTATTTGAATACGAAGCCTTTATTGTATGGTATAAAGCAATCGGCAGAACTGATGGAACAAATAGAATTGGTGGAGGATTACCCGTCGAAAATTGCCGCTATGCTGGTAGAAGGAACGATTGATGTGGGGCTGGTGCCGGTGGCCATTATTCCGCGATTGAAAGAATGGCATATTGTAACTGATTATTGTATTGGTGCCGACGGCGATGTGGCCAGTGTATGCTTGTTTAGTGACGTGCCAATAGAAAAAATTGAAAAAGTACTGCTCGATTACCAGAGTAAAACATCAGTAAACCTGGTGAAAATTTTATTACGGGATTACTGGAAAATTAACCCGGTGCCTGAAGATGCAAAGGAGGATTATATTACTGATATTAAGGGAACGATTGCCGGTGTTGTAATTGGTGACAGAGCTCTGGTGCAAAGAAAAATATCGCCCTATATTTATGATCTTGCCGGTGCGTGGAAAGCTATGACAGGACTGCCTTTCGTATTTGCGGCATGGATAGCCAATAAAAGATTACCTGAACAATTTATCAGCCTGTTTAATGAAGCAAATGGAGAAGGGTTGAATAATATTGATAAAGTGATTGCGGCAAATGAGAGTGCCGCTTACGATCTTGATATTTATTACAGGAATAATATCAGTTATAGTTTGGATGGGGATAAGAAAAAAGGGATGGAGAAATTTCTGGATTATTAAAAGATGGAGCTTTTATTTTTTAATGACCCTTTTAAAATTAATCTCTGTATCTTTTGTATAAAAACAACGATATTGCAGATAATACACCGAACTAAATTTATGAAAACATGAGCTTGTTAACCCTTGGTACCTTAAAAAAACATTTTTCCAAATTCACTTTTGCTGTTTCATTTTTCTTGAATGTTTTTAATTGTTATTCCCAAAATTGCGGGAATAATTGGTTAAATGTAAAAGGAGAAATATCCGGAGTACGAATTGGAGACCTTGATGTTACTGGTAATAAGTTAACTGTTGAAGCTACAGTAAATCGTACTCAAGCATATGACCCCTCTTTTTATGGGGGAGATATTGTATCTAAACATACTGACCCAACAGATGCAAATTATCTATTGAGAGCAAACAGAGCTGAAATAACTACAACAAATGGATTTTTTGTTACCCCTAATACCTGTGGCATTGAACTAAATAAAACATACCACCTTGCAATGGTATATGATGGTTCTTTTCTAAAATATTATGCAAATGGTTATTTAATGAGTCAAGTAGCATGTACTGGTAATATGGCTAATAATAATTGGTTAACAGCAATAGGAACAACTGCAGACCTATCATCGCCTTACCCGGCAGATTTTCTTGGCTATATTGATGAAGTACGAATATGGAATGTAGCCCGTACTCAGGAAGAATTACGACAATATCAAAATAATCCTTTACCAAACCCAACAAATCAAATTGGTTTATTGGCTTATTATTCCTTTAATGATACTAAAAATAAACAAGGAAATACGACATGGAATGGCAAACTTTTAGGTAATGCCTTAATTGCAGAAAATAATCCTACATGCTCATTTTTTATTGCTGATTCGTGCGGAAAAATAACAACTCCCGATCCTATAGTTACTGTAGGGTTTACTATTCCTGATACATTTTGTGTAAATACACCTGTAGCAATTAAAAATACCACAACAGGCGGCAGTAATTTTTATTGGAATTTTTGCGTAGCCGATATTAATCAAATTCCTGTTGGCACCAATCTTGGAAATCTTGGTAACCAATTGGCCTCTCCGGTATTTATCGATCTCGCACAAAATGACAATGGAGACTATTATGGTTTTAGCATTAATCACCTTACTGGTCAGCTTATACGCTACAATTTTGGAAATAGTTATCTTAATGATCCTGTTGTAGAAAATCTGGGGAATTTTAATGGTGCTATCCCCAACCAGGCTGAAGGAGTACAGATTATAAAAGCAAATGGCAATTGGTATGTAATTGTTGTAGGTGGTGGTAACTACTTACCTAATTCAAGTCCGAGGATAGTGGTAATAAATTTTGGAAATTCATTGGCAAATAATACTACAATAGCGAATAATTGGGGGAACTTAGGTAATTTATCTCAACCAATTGACTTGCACGTATTTAAAGAAAATGGTAACTGGTATGGATTTACTGTAAATGCAACAAATAATACGATCACAAGATTTGATTTTTTAAATAATTTTGAAGTTGCTCCAACTGCTGTTAACCTTGGAGGATTTGGTATTTTAAATTACCCCGATGGTATTTACGTTATTAATGACAATAGCTACTGGCGTGCCTTTGTAACAAACAGCACTACTAGTTCTATTACAAGGCTTGATTTTGGAACTTCGTTATTAAATGTTCCCACTGCCACGGATCTGGGCAATCCAGGTAATAACTTAAATAATCCAAGAGATATTTTAGTTGTAAAATTTTGTGGTGAAACCGTTGGCTTTGTTGTAAATGCGACTTCAAATGAACTGACAAAGCTTGATTTTAGCACCGGGCTTGATAAGGTACCTACTTCAACATCTTTAGGAAATACCGGCAACCTGAGTACTCCTCATTCTTTATCTAAATTATTTCGGGTTGGTTCAGACCTTTATAGTTTCATTACAAATGTGGGCAATAATTCAATAACACGTTTGCAATTCTCTGGTTGTACTAATAGCAGTATCCCTAACTCCACCGATTCTATCCCTCCTCAAATTACTTATACAACTCCCGGAGTTTATAATATCAATGTGATGGTAGATGAAGGCTTATCCACTCAAACATCTTTTTGCAAAAGTATCGTAGTGGTAGCTTCCCCGGTTAAAACACCATTATTTGACACATCATTTTGCGAGGGGGATAGTGTACTTCTTTCAACAAATTTCATCGAGGGAACACATGTATGGAATACAGGCAATACCGATACATCCATACGCGTAAAAACCGCCGGAACCTACTGGATAGACAATCAATACTACGGATGCTCGGTAAGAGACAGCATTAACGTTTTAGCGAACGCATTGCCTATTGTAGCATTGGGAAAAGATACTTCCATTTGCAATGCTGACAGTATTATACTCAATGCAGGGAGTGAAGGGCTTTCCTATTTATGGCAGGATGGTACCACGCAACAATTATATCATGCAGACACTTCGGGTATTTATAATGTTGTAGTTACCAATTCCAAAGGTTGCATTGCGAAAGACACGATCAAAATTGATTTATATGGCTCCATTGCATTGAAGTTAACTGCCGATACAACGATCTGTTATGGCAATAATATTTTATTGTCGGCTACTGGAAACAACATAAAAACTTACACCTGGGCTCCGTCTCCAACGCTTTCTAATGTAACAATTCCCAATCCCCTGGCAACGCCTGTTGATACAACAATTTATTTTCTTTCAGTAACGGATAACAATGGCTGCAAAGGCATAGATTCTGTTCTTGTTAATGTTGCTCCTTTACCACAAGTAGCCACAATAAGTGATTCAGCAATTTGTACAGGAACCAGTATCGTACTTTCTACTACAGGCTCTTCCGGAAACAGTTATTCCTGGAGCCCGTCAACGGGATTGTCTGATCCGAATTCCGCAAACCCAAAAGCAAGTCCCGGTATTGATACAAAATATGTTGTTACTGGGGTATCGAACTTAGGGTGCACAGCAAAAGATTCTGTTACCGTAAGTTTAAACCCATTGCCCACTATTACTGCATTGGGCGACACTACTGTTTGCCCGGGTGCTAACTCACAATTAACAGCGGTTGCACCTGGAAGTAATATTTTTACCTGGTATCCCTCAGTTGCATTAAATGATACAACAATCGCTAACCCTGTGGCATCGCCGTTACAAACAACAAAATACTATGTGCGTGTAACTGATAATAATAATTGCAACAATACAGACAGTGTAACAATATCCGTAGTTACCAAACCTGTTTTTAGGGTACAGCCCAATACTGTAAATATTTGTTCAGGAGACAGCGCTATGCTGGTTGCAAGCGGCGGTAATATATTTCAATGGTCTCCTGCAGAAACAATTGCTTCGCCAACATCTTCTTCCACATTGGTATATCCTGCACAGAATACGGTTTATAAAGTGGTTATTACAAACAATATCTGTAACATAACCGATTCTGTTTTTGCAACAGTAAATATTAATGCAAGGCCAAATATTCAGCTCAGTAAATCAAACGATGTTGATTGTGTTCTCGGTCAGTCAAAACTACTGGCAACAGGTGGCGTGCAATATTTATGGTCGCCAGCTGAAACCTTGAGTAACCCTGATATTGCCAATCCTGTTGCGACACCTTCAGCAACTACGGTGTATCACCTTTTATTAACCGGTGCAAGTGGTTGCGTAATAGAAGATTCTGTGGAAGTAAAAGTAATTAAGGGTGCAGCAGAGAATGGGTATCTTATGCCAAGCGCCTTTACCCCAAATGGCGATGGCCACAACGATTGTTTTGGCGTAAAGCTTTGGGGGGCTGTAACCGGCCTCGATTTCAGCATTTACAACCGTTGGGGCAATCTAATCTTTCATACAACCAACCCGGGCGATTGTTGGGATGGTACATATAAAGGAGTACGCCAGCAACCGGGAACATTTATTTACCAGGTAAGAGCAAAAACAATTTGTGGAGATGTGTACAGGAAAGGCCCTGTAATATTAATAAGATAGAAAGGCAAATGTTTTTAAGCAAGCTTTTGTTTTTCATGGTATCGCCGCTTGTGTCACTCACTTGTACGTTCGGAAGACAATTGAGCGAATTAGCGGATATACGAATTTGCGCATTACTTAATTCGATAATCCGCAATCAGCTAATCCGTGAATCTAAAGTTCAAGTGTGCGACGCAAGAAAAGTTCAATAGTATTGTTGCAGCCCGGCTCAAAAAAAATCATCTTACAAATACCTCCTTTTGTAAAAAACCTTTGAGCGTACACCATTGAGAAATTACTACATACTTACCTTTTGAGTACTGGCCTTTAAGCAGAAATATAAAAAACAATAAAAGCGATGCGCCAAATTTGAAGATAAATTCAATGAGTTTTTTTATAGCCCCGGCTGTTCCCTGTTCTGATGTGATGCGTTTTTTTTCTTCGTTCCCTGTTTTTAGAAAGAGCTTTTTAAAATTCTGCATTTGCAGCCTGTCGCGGTCTATATAATGGTACAGCCATGCATCGGGCAGATAGTATATTTCATCGGATAATAATTTGATTTTTAAAAAAATATACTTGTCGTCGCTACGGAATTTGAGTTCGTTATTAAAGCCACCAGCTTTTACTAAAACATCTTTTTTATACGTCATATTACAACCGGCCGGGTATCGCATCTGTTCATCAAACTTTTTAATATTGTTGCCATAATCTACTTTAGCTACAAAGCCGTTCAGGTATTTATTCATCCAGGCAGGTTCTTTTCCATCTTCGTATTTAGGAATTACTTTGCCGCCCATACCTACAGCAGTTGGGTACTTTGTAAAAAAGTTTGTCACTGTTTCAAGATATTCCGGGGGTAAAATAACATCATCATCAATGTAAGAAATAATAGGGGCGCTTGCTTCGCTGATACCACGGTTGCGTGCAAAAGACAACCCTTTTTTTTCTTCAAAACAATATTTTGCGTTAAGGTTCGGGTGATCGGCGATAAATTTTTTTGAAATTGCAGCAGTGTTATCCGTACTGTTATTATCAACAATAATTATCTGAAACTTATTGTTTGCAAGCGTTTGATGGGTTATGCTTTGTAAAGCTTCTGGCAAAAATTTTTCCCGGTTGTAGGTGCAGATGATGAGGGATATTTCGCAAGTATAATTTTCCATATAGATTATAAAGAAAGAAATTTATATTTAAAGCTTACCCATTTTAGAATTATTGTAATCTAATATAGCCTTAAAAATATATTTCATTACCTGCCATCTTTTTTTATTATAGAGGATATTGTTTTTAATCCTGTTCATCAAACCTTTTCTTTTTATACACATGTCTTCTTTAAAATTATTTTTAAATTTTGACTGTACATATAAAAAATTTCTTACTCCATAATATATTCTTAGCGGGGAATGTAACGTTCTTGGGGTAAGCTTATTTGTTTTTAAAGAACGATGATAAGATAAATGGCCGAGATTATGGTTGAGAAAGATATTTTGAAATTGAATTATTTTATAACCATGTGTTACTGAATTGAGACAATATTCAAAATCCACTTCATCAATAAAAAGATTTTCATCGAAACCTCCAACATATGGGTACAACTGGAGATTTATAACGCTTCCTGAAGTAATCAGTTCATTGACTGCCGATGCAATGCAACCTTCCTGCAGTTGTTCGCCATAATAACGTAATCCAAACATCGCTACATTCTCTTTTTTTTCAAAAGTATTGATGCAACTAAAATATTCATCTAATTTTTTTTTAATGAATGATGAATCGTGATCCATTGTAAGCAGCCATTCATATCCATCTTGAATTGCTAAATTACAAACCTGGTTAAGCCTGCATGCAATTCCTTTGTTTTCACCATCATGCAAGTAAACAACATGGGGAAATTGTAAAATATCATCCAGAGATTCTTTAACCTGTAGTTCTGAATTATCAACAATATACAATTTTGATATTGCATTAATATATGATTGTATATTATCAATTACTTCTATATCAGGATTATACAGAATAACAGTGCCGGCAATTTTCATCATTGTTTTTCCTTTAAAAAAATAAAAATATTCTCATGATGAAAATAGGCTTTATACTCGAATTGATCAATTGCCTTAAATAATGCTTTTGTAGTTCCTTCCTTATATCTGTCGTGTAATTCGATGATAAGAAGTTTTACTTTCGAAAGCCAGTATATGTCAATAGCCGAAAAAACTTCTTTTTCTGCACCTTCGATGTCCATTTTAAGTATATCAATTGATGACCATTTTTTCAATTCGAGTATACTGTTGATAGTGATGCCGTTCAGCATTACTACATCATTTTTGTTAGAATCCTTTTCAACCATAAAACCTGCAGCCAAAGTTTCGGGATTGGTAATATAAATTGGCTCATTTTTATGCCATATACCTGCTTTAATACATTCAATATTGGGGTAAGCTTTCGTGTTTTCTTTTAATAAGACAAAGTTACTTTCTTCAGGTTCTATTGAGATTATCGTGGCTTTAGGAAAAAGAAGTGAAAAATAAATTGAAGCAAGCCCAATATTTGCCCCGGCGTCAATTATTGTTTTACTATCGGGCATTGTTGCGTCGAAAAGTTCATATTGTTTTTCAAAGAAAACCTGCATAAAAATTGCCCGGTCCGAATAATTATCTCTTAACTTAACAGGGGCTTTAAAGAAAGAAGCATTTACGGAAAAAAATGAATTTTTGGGTTTTTGCAACGATCTATAAAGCATTACACCATCCTTATATTTATAAAGTCTTACCCAGTTAATATATTCAGTAATTTTTAGAGCTACCTTACGGATTCCTATTTTTTCGTAAATACCCATTTTTAATTTTAATTAAAATTCTGTTTTTAAAATAATAAAAGCTGTAAATCTAATGAGCCATGATTTCACAACCTTCTTCATAAACATAAATACTTATCAAAGAAATAGTTTTTTGCGCATTTTCTCAATTCAAATTGCTTCATTCATAATAAGGTGATAAAGTGTGCGACGCAAGAATGACAAGAAAAGCGCTCCTGTTTGGCCATAGATAATCAATCTTTTGCAACTATGATAGAAGATTTTACTATTTTCATTAATACTGGTTATCATCAAATAATAAAAAGAAGTATTTACTTTGCACGCCTAATATTATATTATGAAAGGTTACGGATATTTCACTACAGTTGTATCATATATTTTAAAGTCTCAAAAAAGAAAACTAATTCAGTTAAGTTATCGTTTAAAAGATAAAGTAGGACTAGAGATTGGCGGACCAAGTTCCTCTTTTGATCTAAAATCATACTTTCCTGTATACCTTTTCGCAAAACAGGTTGATGGCGTAAACTTTAGTAATGAAACCGTTTGGGAAGGCAAAATCGAGGCGGGGCCAAATTACAAATACTCAAAAGATAAAAAGGGCTATCAATTTATTGGTGAAGCCAGCGACCTTACAAACATTGATACTAATAAGTACGATTTTGTTTTATCCTGCCATAGCCTGGAGCACGTTGCTAACCCGGTAAAAGCGTTAAAGGAATGGTTCAGGGTTTTAAAACCAGGCGGCACAATTGTATTAATATTGCCTGATAAAGAACAAACTTTCGATCATAATCGCCCTTATACAACTTTGGAACATTTAAAAGAAGACTATAGTAATAATATTGATGAACATGATGAAACACATTTCGAGGAAGTTAATACCCTTCATGATTTGAGTATGGATGCCGGTGTTAAGAATCTTACTGAATTAAAAGAACGAACTAAGAATAATTTTATCAATCGCTGCGTACACCATCATGTATATAGTTTGGAATTATTGGAAAATCTGCTTAATTATTGTGGTTTCAAAACAACATACAAACAAAAAGCCACACCCTTTCATCTAATCATTCTGGCGCAAAAATAATACAGCAATTATAAAAAATATCATGCCATTGATCTCTGTTTGTATACCTGCTTATAAAAGAATAAATTATCTAAAGCGCTTGTTAGATTCTTTGCTTATGCAAACATTCTATGATTTTGAGGTAATTGTTTCTGATGACAGTAATGACGATTCGGTAGAAAATTTGGTGACTGATTATAAAAATAAATTTGCAATCAGTTATTTTAAAAATCCGGATGCGTTAGGTACGCCTGCCAATTGGAATGCTGCCATATCAAAGGCATCAGGCGATTGGATAAAGCTCATTCATGATGATGACTGGTTTGCATCCCCGCAAGCATTGCAGGTTTTTGCAGACCATATCGCCAATAACAATAAGTTTATTTTCTGTGCTTATGAAAATTTCAATAATGAGAATAATATTTCAAAGGGGCAATTACATTTATCTCCTTTCTGGAAAACAAGGATCATTAACAACCCGGTAACCCTTATGGCCAATAATGTTGTTGGGCCACCAAGTGTAACAATGTTTCACCGAAGCATTACCGAGCAATACGATACCCGAATGAAATGGCGGGTTGATATGGATTTTTATATAAGAGTATTGTTGCAGGAACAGGCATATACTTATATAGAAACGGTACTTGTAAATATAGGCATTGGCGAAACACAGGTTACCAATGTATGTTTCGAAAATCCCCTAGTCGAACTACCAGAAGGCTTACTGCTGCTGCAGAAATATGGCACCAACCGTTTAAAAAATATTTGGGTTTACGATGCTTGGTGGCGCCTGCTTCGGAATATGAATATTAGAAGCGAAGAACAGCTTAAAGTGTATGCAAATGAATTATGGCCTGCTGCAATCATTAAAATGATAAGGCACCTGAACAAAATACCAGGTAAGTTTTTAAAGATTGGAGTTCTTTCCAAGGCATTCATGTTATTTTCCTATTTAATTAATCGCAGAATTGTATAATAATCCTTGTTGAATAAACAATATTGAATTCCTTTACCTTAATTGTGTACTGACTGTGTCAGCTTTGTGTAAAAAGGTTAATGAAGTAGATTTTATTTTTTTATATCCATTTATTATGAGTTCTGGCAGGTTTGCTTTAATTACTTCAGAAATATTCGGATTTTAAAAAGCAAAGTGTTTTGGTAACGGGCTTTAGTACAAGAATTAAGCATCGTTGCGTCGCATTACTTTCATCGTTAGGATTATGAATTGAACTTATGAAAACTGCTATATTGATGCCAAAATTTATACAGATGAAAGGATTGCGACGCAAGGAACGATGCCATGAAATACTATAGTTGGTATTATAAAGGATATGCACTCTTATTCTGAACACGCAATAAATTAATTTGGTTTACTTATGAATTTTTTTAGATTTGATAAACCAAAAAAAAATAAAAAATGAGAAACGTCAAAAATCCTTCACTCTTAATCACATTATGCCTTGCTGCTTTTACTTTCAATGGTTGCAAAAAGGATGCAGCATTAGAAACTTCACAACTTGCCTCAACTGTAGCAGCTAGCGAAGAATCTTCTGTAAAAATAGAAAATGTAGATGGTGCAACCGTATTAACCCTGCGCCCAGGTTTGAACGATGGCCAGGATACTTATGTAAGTAAAATTGATGACGATCCTAATGATGGCAATACTAACGTGAACTACGCTCATGAATTATTAGCGTCAAAATTTTCTTATTATGGCCAATTGGCAACTCAACGGGGCTATATAAAATTTGACAGCTTAATTAAAATTCCTTCAACAGCTAAAATAATTGCAGCTCGCCTTTCACTCTATGGCGAATCAAGTTCTTATTCTTTCCCAGGCGGCAATTCTTATTATCCAGGGTCTCTAAACCCTGAAAATGCATGCTTAATTCAAAGAGTGGTGGGAGGTAATTGGGATCAAACAACAATTACGTGGAATAATAAACCAGTAATTACAGAAAAAAATCAGGATACAATTCCGGCTTCCACCAGCCAATGGAATTATAATGTAACTGTAGATGTTACAAAAATGGTTAAAGCAATGGTACAAACGGGGAATAATTATGGTTTCTGTATAAGGATGGTAAATGAATATGCATACCGGATTCTGGAATTTTCAACTTCAGAAGCTACCGATCCAAACTTAAGGCCTACACTTGTTATTAGATATAAATAATAATAATATCGGTTTTAATTTTATTATGGCTGCCTTTTTAAAGGCAGCCATTTTTATTAATATGATGTGCCGAAATTTATGTCACTTTCCTTTTCAACCAATATCCCCCTGTAAGTTTTACAAAAGCTCTCTTTGCTAAATTTTTCTATTGCAAGCGCCCTGTTCTTCTTCCCTAAACTTATTTTTAAACCCGGATTGTTAATCAGTAAGCGCAGCAATGTAACACCTTGTTCAATAATTTTATCGTCGTCCGTTTCACTGATTAATAAACCATTATCCATATTTTTTATATAATCGGGAATGCCGTTAACGGCGGTAGATAAAACAACTTTTCCATACGCCATCATGGTCATTACCACCAATGGCAGACCTTCAAATGCAGAAGTCAGTATCAATACATCAGATTGTTCGTAAATGCGCTTCATTAATTCGTTGTCTTTTACATTTCCATAGAATGTACAGTAGGGGTGTTCACTGGTATTAATAACATTTTCAACATCCCCAACAAATGAAAAATGTACCGGATCATTTGCTTCGTACATTTTTTTTGCAATGGCTGCAGTACGGTCTACTCTTTTTTGTGGGGAACCCCGACCAATAAAAACCACTTCAAGCCTTTCGTTTGTTGCAGGTTCATATTCCGGAATATCAATTGCGTTATCAATAAAATGCAATCGGTTATATAGGTGTGTTTCTATATTATTTTCTTTGTACTGCTGTATTACTGCTTCTTTCAGTTGAAGGGTACTGAATATCCTTTGATTGATCCTGTCAATAAAACCAATATTATAAGGAAGCCAGGTACCCATATGGCTCAACTCTATACAAGGAATATCTTTTTTTATGTGCGGAATAACCTTATAAAAAAACAAGCTTTCACCTCCAAATACCACGGGCTTTTGCGAAGCATTAATCCACGATGCAATTACACCCCTGTAAAAAAAATTAATGAAATGAAATACCTTTTTATCAATGCGTTTATGAAGATCTATTACCCTTACACCCGGAATGTTAAACAACTCCCTGAACTGGTTATTCTTTGGGTACTTAGAAAAAAAAATAATTGGTTTGGTATCTGCTATGCAAGCAGTAATATCTGCATTTACTTTTGGAGCGCCGCCAATATCTGCATTAGGATAAAATAGGAAAAGATTGTGTTTTGTTTTTAATGGAAATAGTAAGCCATAAATTTTTCCCACCTGTACAAATGGAAACATTCCAATCCGCTCAATGCTTAATTTCCATATGGCCTGTTTATAAGTCATTGGCGCTATAATATTTCTTCAGGGTTCTGGTTAAATATGCTTTGTCAAAATTTATATGCAGCAGGGGAAATAATTGCTGCACATTGTAGGTATTAATATCAGGGTTACTTCCTTTATCAACCAGCTCAAAATTTCCATTTTTTCCGCTGATATTTTCCAAAGCTTCTATAATTGCTGCAACCGGATAATTCACAGGGTTTGCTATATTGGTTACTTCATTTCTGAATTTTTTTTCATCAATCATATAACTACAAACAGCCACAGCATGGTCAATATCTATAATATTTCTTGAAGCATTTTTCCATACATAAAAAAAAGTACCCGACACGATATGACGGTAAAAAAAATTGAGTACGGTATGCGGGTTATTCGTTTTGCCTGCAAGGTTCGAAACACGAAAAATATGATAATTGCCATGTTCTTCCCTTATCATCGCTTCCATGGCAAGTTTATGAATTACGTAAGCAGAATTTTGAAGCGATGCATCGTACACGCTACAGGTACTCAGGTAAACAAATGTTTTTTCCTGGTGCTCATCCAAAGCATTTTGCAACAATGTTTTCTCCCGTTCAAATTCAGCAATATTTATGTTGGCAGAATTGGAAACACCAGATGCAAATATTAGTACGTGATTGTTATCAGCATACTTTTTAAAACCACCTGCAACAAGGCCACTGCCTGCAACCATACCGTCAATTTTTTTAGAAAATTTGTTAGTTTAAGTGGTTTTATATCTGCAAGATTTTACAAACTGAATACATCTTTTTTTTGACCAGGCACTGTATCTTTTTTCATCGTTCCTTGCGTCGCACACTTGTACGTTCGGAATAATAAGGAGCAAAGGCTTTTAGCAGTCAGCCTTTAGCAGTCAGCCTTTAGCTATTAGCTAACAGCCAATGGCTAATAGCGGTTCTTCAGTACAAGAGTGCGACGCAACAAAAGCTAGATTCATATTCTTTTGCCCGGCTCAAAAAAATCAGGAATGTGTTTTAAGCAGTTGATTTCTTTTTTCGTACTTCAAAAAATACTGCCGGCACAAACAACAACAGAATAATCCATGCAGAAGCCGAGGTTATCTTCCAGCCTATGGCATGGCTTTCGGGCTCAAACCTGAATTCAATGGTATGCTCACCAGCAGGAACCATCATGCCACGCAATACATAATTTACTTTAGCGTACTCAGATTTTTTGCCATCAACATAAACATTCCATCCTTCGCTGTAATATACTTCGCTGAAAACGGCAGCCTGCTCAACAGATGATTTGCTTTTGTACACCACTGTATCGTTATGGTTGCTGATCATTTGTATGGTAGCTGCAGAATCAAACACCGTAACATTTTTTAAAACATTGCTGAAAGATTTTTCAGTAATAGCAACCTCTTTAGGATTAAAGGTATCAAGGCCTTTCATTACTTCCTGGGGCGTGTTTACAAACGTAACATTTTTTACAAACCATGCGTTGCCCAGTGCCATAGGGTTTTGCTGTGCCTCCCCTTTATCAGAAATAATATATTTTGTATTCAACATATTTATTACCGGCAGGCAATTAGGGAAACGGTAAAGCTGCGAGTCAATAAGATCCTGGTAAATGCTGAGTTTCGCCGGATTATAACCTCCAATCGATTTATGAAAATATGAGGTTAATGCACCTCCGTTAAATGCATCGTATATGCCTTGTCTCAGGTCAAGCACCCGGTATGAGCTTTTATCCTGTAGAATTTGATTGTCTGCAGCCGTAGGTATAAAAGCATTATCGTGATCTTCTTTTGTTACATAGTCTTCAGAATTCATATACTTTACATCTATGGCCATAATATCAATAAAAGAAAATACGCCAATGATTGTAATAACAATTGCTGGTTTAAGTTTGTTTTTAAGATAAAGCCATATTGCACCGGCTGCCACTGCAATAAAAAATAAAGACCGTAAAAGATCATTCATAAACAATCCCTTTCTGTCTTCCTGTAAAGCGCTGATGAATTGTTTTATTGGGGTTTTAATTTCTTCCTGCAATGAACTTACCCGCTTCAATATATCCCTGTCATTATCGCTCATATAATCAAAACTGAAATAAAGCATAAACAGGATGGCAAAAATTCCACCGGTAACCATCAATACCTTTTTATATGGGGCTATCAACGCAGCATTGTTTTTCGCATCAGATAAAACTTTTTCAAGTGAAAGTGTAGCCATCATGCCGAATAACAATGTTGGCACAACAATGATCATACTGGGTGCCCTGAATTTATTGTACATGGGCAGGTATTTCAGGAACAAACTGTTTACTTCTTTAAAATATCCTCCCCAGCTCATGATAATCGTAACAACACAGCAGCTCAGTATCCACCACCTGTATTTTTTATCTGCAATAAAAAAACCAAGAACTGCCAGAAAGCAAACGATAGCACCCACATACGGTGGCCCTGATGTAGATGGGTTAATACCACCCCAGTAATAACGAAGGTTACTTACCAGTTGCTGGCCCAGCTCCTGTGGCATACTTTGTAATGCCTGTATGGCTTTTGATTGTTCCTGGCTTACCTCTGCACGGCCACTGCTGCCGCCAAACATACGGGGCACCATCATTACAAAAGGTTCGCTGATACCCATGCTGTAACTAAAAGCATAATCTTCGTTTAAACCACTTGTGCTTTCTGCCTTACCATCCGCTGCTTTACCCAGATCGCTTCCTCCGCGAATGGTTTCTTTGCTGTATTCATAGTTGGTTAACAATGCAACTGCATTGGTAGAAACGCCCACAACTGCTGCAACCGCTAAAGCGGCAACAGTAATAAACAGGTTTTTAAAATCTTTTTCCCTTATACATTTTATTGCAAATGCACCGCCCATAAACAAAGCGATAATACCGGTGTAGTAAACAATCTGGTAATGATTTTCTGCTACCAGCGCGGAAGTAAAAAGCGCCGTAAGCGCAGTGCCCCACCAGTAATTCTTTTTAAATAAAATCTGTAAGGAAGCAATAAACCCGGGCATCAGCGCAATGGAAAACATTTTTGTTACGTGCCCAACTGTAATGATGATTGGGTTATATGTTGCGTATCCGTACATAAGGGCTCCTATAATCCCTATCCATGGCCGCACCCCAAGAACCTGTGATAAAAAATAAAAACAGATACAGGCAAGAAAAAAGAAATTCAAAGGCGACGGGAGATACAGTGATAGAAGGTTTATAAAGTAGGCCGGCAAAACATTATTGCTGTAACCAATGATTAAATAACCCGGCATTCCGCTAAACATACCATTGGTCCACAGGGGGGCATGACCATTTATATCCATGTAATTTTGCTGGTCTTTACTCATGCCTGCCCATTGGGTAAGGTCACCTTGTTCAAGTACTTTACCTTCCAATGCAGGCTTACAATACACAGCGGCAACAATAAGAAAGATAACAATTGCAATAATATGTGGGGTTAATTTTTGCCAGTTGAAATGCTTCATAATTATAAATATATGCCGCAAACCTACATTAACCCGTTAGAATCTCAAAAGTAAACTGGTAACTGAAAATTAATTTTTTGTTTTAAATGCTATGCTTTACTTTGTTTTACACTTTAATCTAAACCATTTTAAACTTCACTCTATGAAAATGAATGTTTTTAATCTAACTGCTTCAAGAACCTTATTGATTGCCTTAGCAACGGCAGCAACATTGTCGGCCTGTCAAAAAGAAAATATTAAATCTGCCGTCGCCCAGGCGCAGGCATCAACTGAAGAAAACAGCGATGCCTCTGTATTTATGTCTTCTGAAGGGACTAATTCAAAACTGGTGCTTCGTCCAGGCCCGGGCAACGGACAGGATGTGTATGTTGAAGACCGCAGTGGCGTTTCTTCAGGCAACATGAACTATGTTCCTGAGTTACCCATTAATTCATGGACGGGTGGTGGCACTTATATCACAACAAGGTCGTTCATACGATTTAATGATCTTTCATTGATTCCCTCAACCGCAACAGTCGTTTCCGCAAAGCTTTTTCTTTATGGTATTTCCCAATCTTTAAATTCACCACAGGGGAATTCCTATTATCCAGGTTCTCCCTACAACGGCTATGGCGATAATCAGTGTCTGGTGCAAAAAGTAGTGGGTGCTAGCTGGGATGAAAGTACACTCACCTATGGCACACAGCCATCAACAACAACTACCGATCAGGCTATTTTAAATCCATCAACAAGCCAATGGAATTATAATGCAACAGTTGATGTAACCAGGATGGTACAATCAATGGTAGCAAGCCCTTCAACCAATTATGGGTTTGCAATCAAGCTGGCAACAGAACAGCTTTACAGGTCTATCGTATTCGCCAGTTCCGAAGAGGCATCACGTTCACTAAGGCCAAGACTTCTTGTTGTTTATCATTAATTTTTTTTCAATTTTATTTTAAAAGGCTATCGCTGCAAACGATAGCTTTTTTTATTTTTTTTAGCCAGGCAATTGTTTTCCATAGCATCTTCTCTTGCGTCGCACACTTGACCGTTCGGAAAACAGTTCAGCAATTGCGGAGTTGAACCAAAAGCTCAATATACAACCGGAACGTACAAGAGAGCGACGCAAGAGGCGATGACTGAAGATATTTAGCTGGGCTAAAAAAAAATCAATGCACCCAAAATAAAGACTGTTGCCGGTATATCAATTTTACTTTGTAACTTTTACAAAAAATTGCTATGCCCAACAGCCGACACAGACATAAAGGTCATCATCAGCACACAACTTCACATACAAGTCCGCATGTTTCCAAGCCAAAACCCAAACGCAATGCAGCAACTTTAATGGCCATTTTTGTTGGCGTATTCGGTTTGGCCGCAGGTGCATTTTTCAGCGGCTATAGTATTACCTGGATTATTGTTGGGGCGATTGTGGGTGCCCTTACCGGATATTTTATTGGCAGCGGTATTGACCGAACTTTTGCAAAAAAATAATTTCTTTTTAAAGATCGGGTGGTACATAATCCGGCAGCTTTAGCATTAATGACTGGTATAAAAAAATCAGTTTTAAGTTATGTAAAATTGCGTCTTTGCCAATTGTTACATTGTACTATATTTGCCGCTCAAATTTTAATACAAGTGCCAACTAAATTCTCGAAAGAAACTTACCTGTACTGGTACGAACTCATGCAGTTCATACGACAGTTTGAGCTTAAGGCCGAAGAAATGTATAAGATGGCCGGTAAAATACGCGGTTTTTTTCATGCCTATATTGGCCAGGAAGCTATTGCTGCTGGTTGTATGACGGCAACCCGCCAGGAAGATCCGTTTATTACTGCTTACCGCGATCATGGACTTGCCTTATCCAAAGGTGTAAGTGCCAATTCTTGTATGGCTGAACTGTATGGTAAAGCAACCGGTTGTGCTAAAGGCAAAGGTGGAAGCATGCACTTTTTCAGTAAGGAACATTACTTTTTTGGGGGTCATGGTATTGTAGGTGCGCAAATCGGAACGGGCACCGGCCTTGCATTTGCCGAGCAATATAAAGGAACCGATAATGTAGTGCTTTGTTATTTTGGCGACGGAGCAGCACGCCAGGGTATACTGCATGAATCCTTTAATCTTGCAATGACATGGAAATTGCCTGTGATATACATCTGCGAAAACAATAATTACGCGATGGGTACTTCGGTTGAAAGGACTTCCAATGTAATTGATATTTATAAATTAGCTGATGCTTATGAAATGCCGGCCGACAAAGTAGATGGCATGAGTGCAGAAGCGGTGCATGATGCTGTAACCCGCGCCGTAAAAAGGGCAAGAGAGAATGGTGGACCAACCTTGCTGGAAATGAAGACCTACCGCTATAAAGGGCACTCCATTTCTGATCCGCAAAAATACCGTACAAAAGAAGAAGTTGACGAATACAAAGAACGTGACCCTATTTCGCTGGTTTTAAAAACAATTAAAGAAAATGGTTTTGCAACAGATGAAGAAATAGCGGCGATCGATAACCGCCTGATAGCAGTAGTTGATGAAAGCGTGAAATTTGCTGAAGAAAGCCCATGGCCCGATGCTGATGAATTGTTGAAAGATGTTTATAAGGATGCTGATTATCCCTATATTGTAGATTAGGGTATAGTTTTTACGTTTGCCTTTTATTATTGGATTTTCAATTCTAAAACGCCAGGTTAGTGCCTGGTTTTAAAACTCAAATATGACCGAAAAGAAAGTGAATGAAGCAGAAAGTGGAGATGTGCTTTTAAAAATAGAAAGTTTCTGGAAAAAATATCAGAAACAACTGTTGATTGTAATTGGTGTAATTGTTCTTGGTGGCGGGGGCTGGTATTATTACCAGAATATGGTAGTGGGGCCAAAAGAAGATCAGGCTGCAGATGCAATTTATAAGGCGCAGCAGAACTTTGGAAAAGATTCTTTAAAAGCAGCATTGAATGGTGATGGAACCAGCAAAGGTTTTTTATACATCATTAACAACTATGGCGGTACAAAAAGTGCCAATCTTGCTAAATATTACGCCGGGGCCTGTTACCTGCGTACAGGCGATTTTAGCAATGCAGTAAAATATCTGCAGGATTTTTCTACCGATATCAAACAGGTTCAAATGATGGCATACGGTGCTTTAGCTGATGCATATAGCGAACTGAATAAAAATGATGATGCCATTACATATTATAAAAAAGCTGCAGAAACTTTTGACCAGGATGAACCCAATGCATCAGAATATCTGTTCCGTGCCGGTCTTAAACTCGAACTTGCCGGAAAAACAAAAGAGGCAGTTGACATTTACAAACAACTAAAAGATAAATTTCCGAGTACAGATCGCGGTCGCCAGGCAGATAAATACATTTATCGTTTAAGCAACGAGCCAAACGAATTCAGCACAAAATAAGATGGCTACAAAAGGTAATACCGGATTAAACAAAGGCATCCCCAAATTGAAGGATGCCTTTGTTGTTATAGTGAAAACAGAATGGAACGCGGCAATTGTAAACAAGCTGCAAGCGGGTGCAGTAAAGGTTTTCAAAGAATCGGGAATTGGATATAAGATAATCACTGTTCCAGGTGCAGTTGAGATACCTTTTATCATAAAAGCTTATGCAGAAGGCAATCAGCCGCCTGCAGATGCATTCATTGCTTTTGGCACCGTTATACGCGGCGATACACCGCATTTCGAATACGTATGCAACTCTGTAACCGATGGCATTTTATCTTTAAACATGATGCTGGATGCACCTGTAATATTTGGTGTGCTCACAGTAAATACAGAGGAGCAGGCATTAGAAAGAGTAGGGGGTAAGCACGGACATAAAGGTGAGGAAGCCGCTGTTACAGCCATCAAAATGGTTGCTTTGAACCGGAAACTAAGAAAATAAAAAGCCATTATTGACCGGGCTAGGATATTTCATAGCATCATCGTTGCGTCGCACTCTTGTACTGCATATCTTTATTCATCAAACAATACAGATCAACACGATTCAATAAAGCAAACACTCAATGAACGTTCAAATTTTTGTACCATGTTTTGTTGATCAGCTGTATCCTTCTGTTGCATTTAATATGGTAAAGGTTTTGCAAAAGGCAGGCTGTACGGTTGAATACAATACCAATCAAACCTGCTGCGGACAGCCCGCTTTTAATGCTGGCTTTTGGGGCGAGGCAAAAGAGGTTTGCAGCAAGTTTATCAAAGACTTTAGCGGTACCGATTATATTGTAGCACCCAGCGCAAGCTGTGTAGGTTTTGTGCGCAATTATTATACAAAATTGTTCGATAATTCTTCTGTTCATAACGATGTAAAAGACCTGGGCAGCCGCCTGTTTGAGTTCTCTGAATTTCTTGTAAAAGTGATGGGCGTAGAAGATGTAGGCGCCACATTAGAAGGCAAAGCAACTTACCACGACAGTTGCGCAGGTTTGCGTGAATGCCATATAAAACAAGAACCAAGAAAGCTGCTTGCCAAAGTTGCCGGTCTTGAATTAACCGAAATGAATGATGTAGAAACCTGCTGTGGTTTTGGTGGAACGTTTGCGGTTAAGTTTGAACCCATCAGTATTGCAATGGCCGACCAAAAAGTTACGAATGCACTTGCTACAAAAGCTGATTATATTATCAGCACCGATATGAGTTGCCTGATGCATATTGATGGCTACATTAAAAATAAAAACGCCAATATTCAAACGATGCATTTGGCAGATGTGCTGGCAAGCGGCTGGTGAGTAGTTTGTGGTTTATAGTTTGTAAAAAATCCTGAGCGGAGCCGAAGGATGGGCCAGGCTGAATAATTCTATTGAACATCCCTTAAGGAAACATTGAATATATAAAAATGGTCACTAAAATGAAGCTGTTTCGTGGTTGTAATTTATTTCAGTTTATCGATATTCAGCAGAGGCAAATGATAGAACCTAAATCATTTACTTTTGAAATTATTTTTACACATGATGGTTCAATTAGATGTGACGGTTCAGCGACATGTGGTTTATCAAGGCAAAACGCAATTGTAGGTCATCAAATTGACTCAAGGAAATTTAAAACTTCTGGTATTTCAACAACGCCACATTTTGAAATTGCTAAAAAATATGCATTGCATATTGATAAATATCCTTCCGGAATTGTTTTAGAACTTGATCTTGAAAATTTAGACCTTAGTAAATATGAAATAATTACCGTTGCTGAAAAAATCAAGTCTCCGAACAAGCCAGAAGATGAAGAAAGAATTTTAAAACGTTATGATAATTTAGCAATACCCCTTGACATTTTTAGAATTCATAAAATTTAAACTTTTAAGAATAATCTTTATGCCACTGTTTGCCGCCTAACCAACGGCTTCGCTCCAATCTACGCTTAGGTAAAAGTTCCATGATGATCCGAGCGTACAAGAGTGCGACGCAAGTGAAGCTTCATAGTAATTCTTCTGCCCGGCTCATAAATCTAATTATACTGTAACGTTGGCATCCTGAAAATCTGCCCGTCGTAAACAAAGAGTTCTTCAATGTTGTAGGTCCAGTATTTATAGAGCGGCGACTTGGAAATATACTTATCAACTTCTTCTTTTGATTCAGCATTCATTGTTATCCAAACGGTTTGCGATTCCATGCTTACCGCATAACTGTCAATAATATTTTTATTAATGAGGTAGTTAATGTAAGTGCGGTGCGGCGGCACGAGCGACATAAATGTTTCGTCCATTTCGAAATGAATAATTGCCTGAAATTTTTGCATAGCAAAATATTTTAAAAGTAAAGGCAGCAGTCGTAGTTGCTAAATGTTCCAGTCAATAATTTGATTGGCCCATTCAGTGCGGTAAGGCGTGGTAATGCGAATGTAATTATCGGTATAGCCTTCCATCATACCGTTTTTATTGTAGCCTTCAAACAACACTTTGCGGGTTTGCGCTGCGTGCTGCTGCGTGAAGAACTGCATTTTCATATAGCTCAAGTTACGCAATGTTTTGTTACGTTCGTGCCGGATATTTATTGGAACCACAGGTTTTATTTCCAGCGCATGCGTGTTATCTCTTTCTGAGTAAGTGAACACATGCAGGTACGTAACATCAAGGCTGTGCAGGTAATCAAAAGTTTCTTTAAAATCTTCTTCGGTTTCTCCGGGAAAACCAACAATCACATCCACACCAATGGAGCAATGCGGCATCAATGTTTTTATAAGCTCAACCCGTTCTGTATACAATTCCTTTTTATACCTTCTGCGCATGGCAGCAAGCGTTTTATTGCTGCCGCTTTGCAACGGAATATGAAAATGTGGCATAAACTTATCACTGTTGGCAACAAACTCAATGATCTCATTTGTAAGCAGGTTTGGTTCAATGGAAGAAATGCGGTAACGCTCAATTCCATCCACTTTATCCAGGGCTTTTACAAGATCGAAGAAATTTTCTTCATGCTTTTTATTGCCATCGGCGCCTTTGCCAAAATCGCCGAGATTTACACCCGTTAATACAATTTCTTTAACACCAGTTGAAGCCAATTGTTCTGCATTGCGGATCACATTTTCAACCGTATCGCTGCGGCTTTTTCCACGGGCCATGGGTATGGTGCAGAAAGAGCAATTGTAATCGCAGCCGTCCTGAACTTTTAAAAAACTCCGTGTTCTGTCGCTCAAAGAAAATGAAGCGTTAAAGCCGCTAACTTCTTCAATTTCGCAACTGGAAATTTTTGCAGAATCTCCTTTGGATAACTCCTTTAAATGCGCTCCAATATTGAATTTTTCCGCTGCACCAAGCACAAGGTCAACGCCTGGAATAGCTGCAATTTCTTTCGGTTTTAACTGCGCATAGCAGCCCGTAATTACCACCAAACTTTCCGGCGCTTTGCGTTGAATGCCACGCACCAGGTAACGGCATTCTTTATCGGCATTCTCGGTAACAGAGCAGGTATTAATTACATACACATCGGCCAGGCCGTCAAAATCTTTTTTCTCAAATCCATCTTCTTCCAGCATGCGGCTGATAGACGATGTTTCCGAAAAATTGAGTTTGCAACCCAATGTATGAAATGCTACTGAACGCCTCTTTTCCATAAGGCCGCAAAGATAAGAGAGTTTAGAGTTTGGAGTTTATGGTTTAAAGTTTACAGTTATTTTGAGCCGGGCTGAGTAATTTCATAGCATCGCCTGTTGTGTCACTCACTTGTACGTTCGGGACAGCGGTCGACGGTCAACTGTCGACCCAATATCAACAGTACAAGTGAGCGACGCAAGGGACGATCCAACAAAGAGCCAAAGCTGGGGGCAAAAAAAATCCCGGCTCATAAGAACCGGGACTGGAAAAAAGATTGAGATTTATGCCTCAGCAGAACTTCCATCTTTTTGATCTACCCTTCTTACAGGCGGGTAACTGCTGCGTCTTGCACGCTGCGATTTGCGGTGCTCATCTGAACGTTTTTGTACCGCTGCTTCATGCTCTTCGTGCCACTTCTGAAATTTAATCATTGCGGCTGCTTCGTCGAACAGGCCCAGCTTTACGCCACGTAACAAATGTTTTAGATACAACACTCCTTTGTAAGAAAGGATGCGCCTTACAGTATAAGTAGGCTGTGCGCCTTTATGCAACCATTCCAGGGCTTTTTGCCTGTCAAGCTGAATAGATGCTGGTACTGCTAACGGATTGTAAGTCCCGATTTTCTGGATAAATTTTCCATCTCGGGGTGCACGGGCATCAGCCACAACTATAAAATAGAAGGGCCTCTTTTTACTACCGTGTCTCTGTAGTCGGATTTTAACTGCCATGTTAAATAGAAATTTAAAGGCTTGAAAAATTAGGTTAACTTTCTTAATTAAACAACTAAGACTGCGAAAATAAGATGTATCGGCAAAATAGCAAATTTTAAGGTGGTTAAAGTGGATTATTTTTTTGAGGCGGGTTTAAGAACAGGGGTATTGGCTGTTGGGTTGCACTTTGTATGCATTCTAAAGTCACTTTAACTGTTTGACGAATTGTTCTTCATCTTTCAACGGATCAACAAGCGAATACCTTTTAATATCATTGATTGACATTTCGTCCAATATATCAACTACACCTTTATAACTCGACGAGCTTAAGGGCTTAATAATAACAACTAAATCATCCTTCTTATCGGCTTCCATTTTTTGCAAATAGTCTCGGATAGAATTTACTTTTCCAAGGCTAAATTTTAAACCTGCTGTAATATTTGAACCCTTATAACAGTATAGCTTTGTTTCATCATAAATTAAAATGGTAATATAATTTTGAGAAGGCAAGGTTTTAATACTCTTTTCATCACCCGGTATTGATAACCTCATTGATTCCGGTTGAGACATTGCAGTTGTTGAAACAAAAGAACCGATCAGGGCTGTTATTTGATCACATCCGCTAATGGTAAAAAATAAAAGAATTAAAAAAGAGATTTTTGCCATAAATTAATAAACTGTTTTCCGCTTACCACTTTCAAAATCTTTGAATATAAAAGCACCCAGTTTATCCAACGAAGCAAAGTAGGCTTTGCCATTATTTGTTTCGGTAAATTCGGTTACAAACCTTTGCAGGTAAGGGTCGCTTGCAATCATAAAAGTAGTGATTGGTATCTTTAATTTTTTGCATTGGGCCGCCAGGTTAAGGCAACGGTTGGTAACTTTCCTGTCTAATCCAAAACTGTTTTTATAATATTTTTTTCCAATTTTAAGGCAAGTAGGTTTGCCATCTGTAATCATGAAAATTTGTTTATTGGCATTTTTTCTCCTGCGCAGAATATCCATTGCCAGTTCAAGCCCCGCAACTGTATTGGTATGGTAAGGGCCAACCTGTAAGTAGGGTAAGTCTTTTATTTCAACAGGCCAGGCATCGTTGCCAAACACAACAATATCCAGTGTGTCTTTTGGATATTTTGTAGTGATCAGTTCACTTAACGCCATTGCTACTTTTTTGGCAGGTGTTATTCTGTCTTCGCCATATAGTATCATTGAATGTGAAATATCAATCATCAGCACCGTTGAAGTTTGTGCTTTAAAATCTGTTTCGCGAATCTGCAGATCATCCTCCTGCATTGAAAAACTGTCAATGCCATGGTTGATCTGGGCGTTACGGATGCTTTCAGTAAAGTCAATCTGTTCAAGCATATCACCAAACTGAAACGGCCTGTGATCCGGGCTTATTTCATCGCCCTGACCAGGTTTCTTTGTATTGTGATCTCCCTGGCGGCTCTTTTTAAGCTTACCAAAAATTTCTTCCAGGCTGCGTTTGCGAATGCTTTGTTCGCTTTTTGCGGTAATAACAATCTGGCCTTTTTCAGTATCGTCTTTTATGTATCCATTTTCTTTCAGGTCATCAATAAAATCACCCATACCATATTCGTCATCTGTTAGCTGGTATTGTTTATCCAGTTCATTCATCCATTGCAGCGCCTCACCTACGTCACCATTGGTATAAGTTAGTAATTGCATAAACAAATCCAGCAATTGCTCAAACTTTGTTTTTCCGTCAGCATTCGGATTGTATTTAATAAATCTGTGTCCAATCATGGCATCTAAATTAGATAAAAGAATTGTGGTAATTGAGGTGCGTTAGATATTTTAAGTATCCTGTAAGTTTTAAATCTTTTTTTTGAGCCAGGCTTTTGGATTCTTTTAGGATCGTTCCCTGCGTCGCACACTTTAACACACGGAATTTTCATCAGCTTGTAAGCATTAAAACTAAACCTGTCCATTCAGATACAATATCAAAGATTTTTAGTTCAGTCGTATAAGAATATTTTATTAAAAAAAGTAATTCTGCTATTGTTGTTTTCATATAAACAGGTATTTAATCAAACTTTTTTTAGATCAAATATTTTATTACTTTTTTTGAGTTGCTCACATCTGTTGAAAACCAATTTAAAAATTTCTTTTCAAAATTTTGCTGAATGAAGTTTTCACTTACCTTTGCCATCCCAAAAAAAGGGTAGTTCTTTTTTCGCCGCTTTAGCTCAGCTGGTAGAGCAACTGATTTGTAATCAGTAGGTCGTTGGTTCGATTCCGACAAGCGGCTCTTTCATTTTTTGAATTGGGCAGATGGCCGAGTGGTTAAAGGCGACAGACTGTAAATCTGTTCTCTCACGAGTACGCAGGTTCGAACCCTGCTCTGCCCACAGTTCTTTGAATTAATAATTATCAGCGATAATTATTAATTTTTGCGGAAGTAGCTCATTTGGTAGAGCGATAGCCTTCCAAGCTATAGGTGGCGAGTTCGAGCCTCGTCTTCCGCTCTGTTTAGTTTGGAGTTTAAAGATTGCAGTTTGGATTTAGTAACTGAATTGAAAACTACAAACCGAAAACTCTAAAACTGAGTATGCCGTTGTAGCTCAGGGGTAGAGCACTTCCTTGGTAAGGAAGAGGTCGTGAGTTCAATTCTCATCAACGGCTCAGTATAAGCTCAATAAAGTTCAGAAAGTATAAGTGTGCGACGCAAGAGGCGATGGCACAAAGAACTTAAGCTGGGCTAAAAAAAGAAACTATGGTTAATGGACTCTGGTCTATTGACTGCTTTATAAAAACAAATAAAAACAACAAAAATGGCTAAAGAGACCTTTAATAGGGAGAAACCTCACGTAAATGTTGGCACCATTGGCCACGTTGACCATGGTAAAACAACTTTAACTGCAGCTATTACTGAAATCCTGTCTAAAAAAGGTATGGGTAATGTGGCAAAGAAGTATGATGAAATTGATGGTGCCCCTGAAGAAAGAGAGCGCGGTATTACAATTAACACTGCTCACGTTGAGTATCAAACAGCTGCCCGACACTATGCTCACGTTGACTGTCCTGGTCACGCTGACTATGTAAAAAATATGATTACCGGTGCGGCTCAAATGGATGGTGCTATTCTTGTAGTAGCAGCAACTGATGGTCCGATGCCTCAAACAAGAGAACACATCCTGCTTGCACGTCAGGTAGGCGTTCCAAGTATCGTAGTTTTCATGAACAAAGTTGACCTTGTTGACGATGTTGAGCTACTTGAACTGGTTGAAATGGAAATCCGTGAACTGTTAACCAAAAATGGTTTTGATGGTGATAACACACCAATCATCCAGGGTTCTGCAACCGGTGCTTTAGCTGGTGAAGAAAAATGGGTTGCTAAGGTTAATGAATTGATGGATGCTGTTGACAGCTATATTCCATTGCCTCCCCGCCCTATTGATATGCCATTCCTTATGTCTGTAGAAGATGTATTCTCAATTACTGGTCGTGGTACTGTTGCTACAGGTCGTATTGAGCGTGGTGTAATTAAAGTTGGAGAAAGTGTTGAGATTGTAGGTTTAATGGAAGCTCCATTAACTTCTACTGTAACTGGTGTTGAAATGTTCAAAAAATTACTTGACCGTGGTGAAGCTGGTGATAATGCAGGGTTACTATTGCGCGGTATTGAAAAGAAAGATATCCGTCGTGGTATGGTAATTTGCAAACCAGGTTCTATTACACCGCACACTGACTTCAAATGTGAAGTTTATGTATTGAGCAAAGAAGAAGGTGGACGTCATACTCCATTCTTTAATAAATATCGCCCTCAGTTCTATTTCCGTACTACTGACGTAACAGGTGAAGTTGTTTTACCTGCAGGAACTGAGATGGTAATGCCTGGTGATAACATCGGCTTAACTGTACAATTGATTCAGCCAATTGCAATGGAAAAAGGTTTGAAATTTGCGATTCGTGAAGGTGGCCGTACTGTAGGTGCTGGTCAGGTTACTGAAATTTTAAAGTAAGCTTCTAGCCCAAAGCTTTTAGCTTTCGCAAATATCATTTTCTTATATTTGCAACATATTCTAAAAGCTGTTCCGCATTATCCGGAATAGCTTTTAGCTTTCTACGGGTATCGTACAACGGTTAGTATAGAGGTCTCCAAAACCTTCGATCTGGGTTCGAATCCTAGTACCCGTGCGGAATAATTTGAAAGCATGAAAATTGTATTTGATTTTCTTCTTTTCTTAATTTATTTTCAAATCATCAAATTCTCAAATTAGTTAAATGAATAAAGTTTCAACGTATATCCGCGAAAGTTATCGTGAATTGCTGGAGAAGGTAACTTGGCCAACCTGGGCTCAGTTGCAGCAATCAACTGCAATTGTGCTGGTTTCTACTTTATTAATCATGCTCATGGTTTGGATTATGGATTCGGTAAGCAACCAGTTGTTACAATTGATTTATTCATTCTTTAAGTAGTTAGTTTATGGAAGAAACAGCGGTGCAGCAGTCAGAATCAAAATGGTACGTACTTAGAGTAGTAAGCGGAAAGGAGCGTAAAGTAAAAGAATATCTTGATAAAGATATAGCTCGCAGCGGGTGGACAGATGTTATCAGGCAGGTTTTTTTACCAATGGAGAAAGTATATAAAGTGCAGAATGGCAAAAAAGTTATGCGCGAAAAGAACTATTTTCCCGGATATGTAATGCTCGAAGTTGCAGATGGAAAATTAACTGATGATATTATTCATCACGTAAGCAATATCACCGATATCATGCACTTTCTTACAGATGGTAAAGGTTCAAAAGGAAATATCATTTCTTTGCGCAAAGCAGAAGTAAATAAAATGCTTGGCAAAGTAGATGAAATGAATGATCAGGGCGTAACCATCAGCGAGCCATTTATTGTTGGCGAAACCATTAAGATCATTGAAGGTCCGTTCAACGACTTCAACGGGGTTATTGAAGATGTAAATGATGAAAAGAAAAAATTAAAAGTTACCGTAAAAATATTTGGCCGATCAACACCTGTAGAGTTGAACTATATGCAGGTTGAGAAATTAGGATAAGTAAAGTAAACTAAGTCTAAAAAGTCCGCAGTTGTAAAAACTGCGGACTTTTTTTTAGCCAAACTACAGTAAATGCTTGAGGCTTTACTTGCCACGCTCGGTTCGAAGTCCCATTTTCATGGCATCTAAGAAAGCGTGGTATTCCGAAAGCCTTCGGAACCCGATGAGCGAAGCGAAACTCGGGGTCACACACTGCTGCTGTATAATATTATTCAGCATTAACAGCCGCCTAAACCCCAGTAAACTTGCACATTAAAGAAATTCAAAAGAAATGATTTTACCAAAGCGCAAGTTGTATAATGCATTTGGCTATTTTTAGAGATCATTTCTTAAACTGAACAGCCAATGAAATTGCTTAAGAGCCTTTATGTGCAGGTAATTATTGCTATAAGCATTGGTATTATCCTTGGCGCTTTTTTACCTGATTTTGCCGTACAATTAAAACCATTAGGAGATGGGTTTATTAAACTCATTAAAATGATGATAGCCCCCATCATCTTTTGTACCATAGTGTCTGGCATTGCCGGTATGGAAGATATGAAACTAGCGGGCAGGGTAGGGGTAAAATCGCTTATCTATTTTGAAGTACTCACAACGCTTGCACTCATTATCGGGCTGTTGATTGTAAATCTAGTTAAGCCAGGTGCAGGAATGCATGTAAACCCCGCAACCCTTGATACAAGCGGCGTACAGAACTACATAAAACAAGGGCAGTCATCTGGGTTTGTTGATTTCCTGTTACATATAATACCTGAAAATATTATCAGTGCACTTGCCGAAGGAAATATACTGCAAGTATTGTTCTTTGCTGTTTTATTTGGCATTGGCCTCTCTCGTATTGGCACAAAGGCTCAGCCTGTATTAAGTGCACTGCATAGCATTTCTGAAGCATTATTTACCATGATGCGAATGATTATGAAATTAGCGCCTTTAGGTGCTTTAGGCGCCATGAGTTTTACTATTGCAAAATATGGATTGGGTTCTTTAGTCTCTCTTGTGAAACTGATGCTCTGTTTTTATGCAACCTGTATACTGTTTATTGTTTTTGTATTTGGCGGTATACTTAAATATTATGGCTTCAGTATTTTTAAGTTGCTTAAATATATCGGCGAAGAATTGTGGATCGTGCTGGGCACTTCTTCTTCAGAAAGCGGTTTACCCGGATTAATGCAAAAATTAAAGAAATTAGGTTGCTCTGATTCTGTAGTTGGTTTGGTGGTACCTACTGGTTATTCTTTTAATCTCGATGGCACCTGTATCTATTTAACAATGGCAGCTATTTTTATTACACAGGCAATTGATATTCCATTAACGGTTTCGCAGCAAATTACTTTGTTACTGGTATTGCTTCTTACATCTAAAGGCGCAGCGGGAGTAACAGGCGCAGGGTTTATTACACTTGCTGCAACCTTGCCGGTTGTAGAACATATACCCGTTGCATCCGTAGCATTAATACTTGGCATAGACCGCTTTATGAGTGAGGCCAGGGCGCTCACCAACATCATTGGAAATGCTGTGGCTACAATAGTTGTAGCCAAATGGGAAAAGCAAATTAATTTAGAAACCGCTGAAAAATATATTGGGTAAAACCTCTGCAAGTTTATCTTGCTGCTTTTCTTTTATTCTAAAATCTTCTTCAGTTTATCAAGACTTTGTTCCATTACAGGACCGAGAACTTTATCATTGGCCATAGAGCCAAAACGTTCCCAGGGGTACCATCCAATGTGCTGTTCAAAATACCATTGTACAGTGGTTATTTTATGAATGGAATCTGTTACCAGATAAAATCCACTGGTTTGAATATTTCCCTGTTCGCTTTTCCATTCAGTTAAAATAGAATCAGCAGTATTGTGTATAATGCTTACGTTACCAGTACCGATCTTTATAACAGTTCCAGTACCTGCTGTTTTTGTTGAAATTAATTTTATGGTAGTACTGTCTGCACCATCCATCCACTGTTTCCAATGCGTTACATTATTCAGGTAATTGTAAACCGTATCGTATGGTGCACTGATACTAATTGCTCTTGAAACTCTTACTGTTGAAGGAAACAACAATCCAATCGATGTTACAATAAGAAAAAGAATTACGAAACTAATTACCGCTAATTTTAAAAGTCGCGACATAAGATTTTATTTTTTGAACCCGGCTCAAGATTAAATAGCATCGCCTCTTGCGTCGCACACTTCGGGGTTCTGATTATGAATGTGCATGGGCTCCCAACCTTCGCTTAACTGTCGCCATGAAAACAGAACTTCGAAACGAGCGTGGCAAGTAAAGCTTCATAGTACTACAAAAGCCTGTCCCCCAAAAAAATTACTCCCACTTAAACACTTTTATGGCAATGGCATAAAGTATTACTCCCCAAATAAGCAACACACCAATATCCTGCCATACACTTAACAGGCTTGCGCCTTCGAAAGAAATTTCGCGCATGGCATTGTTGAAATGTGTTAGTGGCAGCAGATTACAGAAAAACTGCAGCCATTTTGGAAATACCGTGATCGGAAAAAAAGTACCTGAAAGCAGGAATTGCGGAAACGTAAACAGGTTGGCAAATGGCGGAATGGTGCTTTCGTTTTTTGCAACATTGCTTACTATGAAACCATAACCCATAAATACCAGGAGCCCCAGTAAACTCAGCAACATGATTTCTAAAAATGTTGTTACACCATTTACCAAAGTAAAATTGAATGCAAAAACGCCGATACTGATAATTACCACAGAAGCGATCATTTGAAACAAAACCCTGCTGATGGCCTCGCCTAAAACAATGTACGGCCTTGTAATGGGCGTAGCAAAAAAACGTTTTAATACCAGCTGCTGCCGCAGGTTAAAGAACAGAAAAGCTACGCCAAATACACCGGCGCTTAATAGGGAAAAGCCTAACTGACCCGGCAAAATAAAATCGATACGGCGATAAATACGGCCTGGTATTTTTTGAACGTTTGTATCAATCTTTGCTATGGTTGGCGTATTGGGGTATTTGCTGTTATTAATATTCCCGATCACCGAATTTAAAATTGATTGTAATAGCTGCAGATCCTGTTCTTTAACTGCTTCGGAGCTTTTTAATTCTATGGTGTAAGCAGGGCTTTCGGCAGCATTCTTTTTAATATTAATAATTGCCGTTAGGTTGCCTTTTTCCAGGTCTTCTTTTAAAAGCGTATCGGGTTTATCAATAAAATGAATACCGTTTATTTGTTTAATAATTCCGTAAACCGGGTTTGCCGTATCGCTGGTTTTGTCTAATGCCACATCAACAGAAAAACCACTGCCTTCGCCCATAAACCCAAACACCAGTATAAAGATCAAAGGAAAACCAATACTGAAAATAACTGCTGAAGGGCTGCGGAAAGTGGCTTTAAGACTTGCTTTTGTAATAGCCAGCATGGCTGTTAGCTGACTGTATTTTGGTTCCATATTTTTTATTGATGGGCAAATCTATTTCATAAATCAACTGGCACAAAGATTTAAGTTTTATTTGGATGGGATTTTATTAGGGAATCAAAAAGCCATTTGGATAATTGGCTGCATTGCTGCTATCATCGCCGGTTGTGTCACTCACTTGTGCTGTTGGTAATTCTGTGGGGCAAAGTGCGGGTTTGTTTACTTTTACAGGCATCTCTTATTTGTATAGTTCCCGCCACGCGAAAGGCTATGTAAGAAGCGTTTACGGAAAGTAAAATTATATTAAGGATTACATTTGATGCAGTGAAATTATTTTGCAAATTAATTCTGACTTTTAGTTTGAAAATATGGGCAGCGAACCGCAGAGTCCCTGCTGCGCACAATGCCTATGAAAGGAGACATTCGGAAGAGGAAACATTATAAATAAGTAAAATGATTACAAAGGAAAAACTTAAGGTTTATGAAAAATACAAAGGACAAAATGATATGTTTTTTCGATTACATCTTTTCAAACCCCGCCGTATGCAAGAATCAGACTTTTTTAAAATTCAGAATATGTTGCAGGAAGCCAGACTGGTAAATAGAAAGTTGGCATCAGAAGAGTATTCAAGTCGGGTTAAGCAAAAGTTGATTGAGGTATGTGATAGTCAAGAAACTATTGATTATTTGAATTTATTAGCAAATCAAACTAGTTTCTAAACTACAAAATATTTTCCTTTTCCGCAGAGTATCCTATCATAACTTTTGTGTGTTGCAAGAACTCTGCGGTTCGCAACGATAAAAGTTCATTCATAATCCAACCGTACAAGTGAGTGACACAAGTAACGATGAGAATTGTTTAAAAAATTTGTGTTATAAAACTTTAATTATTTTATTCAAAATATTGATAATCAATTATAAAAAAATAATTATTAAGCCCTGTATTTTTGTAAATATTGTACCGATGCTCTTTTCTGCACAGCTTCTCCACAGCAAAAATTTCAACTTGCAATTTCTTAGGGTTTTAAGTTATGTTCGCATTTGATAAAATGGGTTAAACGTGAGACTAAAATCATTAGAAATAAAGGGCTTTAAAAGTTTTGCCGATAAAACTGTTGTGAATTTTGACGAAGGTATTACGGGTATTATCGGGCCGAATGGCTGTGGTAAAAGCAATATCATTGATTCAATCCGCTGGGTTATTGGTGAACAGAAAATATCTGCCTTAAGAAGTGAAAATCTTGAGGCACTTGTGTTTAACGGCAGCAAAACCCGCAGTGCCAGTGGCCTTGCCGAAGTGAGCCTGACTTTTGAAAATACAAGAAACCTGCTTCCGACTGAGTTTAATACTGTTACTGTTACAAGGCGTTTTTATAAGAACGGCGAAAGCGAGTATCGTTTAAACGATGTTCAGTGCCGGTTAAAAGATATCAATAATCTTTTTCTCGATACAGGTGTTTCTACAGACAGCTATGCTATTATTGAATTGGGTATGGTGGATGACATTATTAAAGATAAAGAAAACAGCCGCAGGCGAATGCTGGAGCAAGCCGCGGGAATTACCATTTATAAAACCCGGAAGAAAGAGGCAAAAAATAAACTGGATGCTACAGAGCAGGATTTAAACCGCATTGAAGACCTTTTGTTTGAAATAAACAACCAGCTTAAAATGCTGGAAAACCAGGCTAAAAAAGCAGAAAAATATTTTGAGATAAAGAAAGAGTACAAAGAGGTTTCTGTTGAACTGGCAAAGGCGTCTCTTGACGGTTTTAATACGGCCTATAAAGACTTAAACGAACAGCAGGAACATGAAGTAAACAAACGTGTTGCCATTGAAGCTGAAATAGCTACAGAAGAAGCAGCACTTGAACAGGAAAAAGTTGGTTTTATTGAAAAAGAGCGTGTATTACAATCCTTGCAACACGAGTTTAATACTTTGGTTCAGGATGTGCGTACTAAAGAAAATGAGAAAAATCTTGCCAACCAGAAACTGCACTATCTGAAGGAAAAAGAAACAGGCCTGAAAGATTTTTTAAATAAAGCCGAAGGGCAATTAAAGGGAATAAAAGATTCTATTGAATTCACCAAGCTGCAGGTTACAGATGAAGAAGCACGTTTACAGGATATGCAGGCACGCCTTGATATTATAAAAGCTGAAGTAGAAGAAAAGCGTCGATTTTTTGATGAGAAAAGAATTTCTGTTGATTCACTACGCGGCAGTTACCAGCAAATTCAACGCAGCCAGTTTGATGCTGAAAAGAAAGTGGCAGTGGCAGATACATCTATACAAAATCTTCAAAGAGCACAGGCACAGTTAACAGATGAAAAACAAAACCGTGAAGGTCAGGTTCAGCAGTTAGAAAGGGAACTTGAAGAAAAAGAGATACTGCTTGAAAATAAGCGCACCGATCTTCTGCAATTACAGGAGCACCACGAAAAAACAAAGGGTCAGATACTGGAAACACAGGAACAGCTTGAACTATTGCGTTTGCAATTGGCAGAAGAAAACAGGAAATTAGATTCAAGGCGCAATGAACATGATCTGTTGAAAAGCCTGATCGATTCTATGGAAGGTTACCCTGAAAGCGTAAAATTCTTACACAAAAACCCGAACTGGAATCATGCTGCTCCGATATTGTCGGATATTATTTATGTAAACGAGGAATACCGCACCGCAGTTGAAAATGTATTAGAACCCTATTTGAATTATTATGTGGTAAACAACCTGCAGGAAGGTTTGCAGGCTGTACATTTATTAGATCAAAATAAAAAAGGTAAGGCCAATTTCTTTATGCTGGACAGGTTGAATGAAAGTTCAGTTAACACACACCAGCCTGCAAATACAATCCCTGTTTTAAATATTATCGAAGTTGATGATCAATACCGTAAACTTGCTGAATACCTTTTGGGTAATGTTTATATAGCAGAAAATGATGAAGCACTGGAAAACAGCAATGGTTCCGTTATTTTGGAAAAACATGGAAAGTATGTAAAAGGGAAATATACTTTAACCGGCGGCAGCATTGGTTTATTCGAAGGAAAGAAAATCGGGCGTGCCAAAAATCTCGAAAAACTTCATGATGAAATTGTTTTGCAGGATGCGGTTGTTAATGCTTTAAAAATCGAGATCAAACAAAAGCATAACGAGGTTATCAGTTATAATGAGCAATTAAAAGAAAATGCTATTAAGCAAACTGAAAACGAAATCAACCAGCTAACCAACCAGGTTTTTGCGGCCAAAAACAAAATTGAAAACCTGCAAAGTGCTCAGCAAAACGCGGCACAAAGATTAGAAGATATTGAACAACGATTACAGGATGAACAGGATTCTATTGCTACAACACGGGAAGCACTGGTGCAGTTGAATGAGCAATTGCAGCAAACTGCTCAGCAAATGAAATTACTGGAACAAGATTACCAACTTGCAGAAAATGATTATTCCACCGCACTTGCTTTATTCAACGACAGTAATCTTCATTTAACAAGACAGCAAAGCAAGATTATAGCCATAAAGCAGGAACTGGTGTTCAAGCAAAACCAGTTGAACGATCTGCACAGGCAAATTGAAAATAATACCAAACAACTAGAAGAAGCATCAGCGAACATTAGCGAAAGTGAAGAAGCATTAGCCATAAGTGTTGATTTACTGGTAGATCTTATGCACAGAAAAGAAGATGAAGAGAAAAAACTTAACGAAGCAGACCAGTCTTACTACAACCTTCGCAATGCTTTACAGGCAAAAGAAAGTGAACTACGCCATAAAGTAAAGAGCAGGGAGTTAACAGAGCACCGGCTGAGTGAAATAAAAGATAAACTCAATGAATTAAAACTACAGCTTGCCGGAATGAAAGAACGCCTGCATGTTGAATTTAAAATTGAACTGGAAGAAATCCTCGATCAGCCACGCAACAACAATGTGCCGATTGAAGATTTACAGGCTTCATCAGACCGTATGCGGAAACGCCTTGAAAATATTGGCGAGGTAAATCCTACGGCCATTGAAGCTTATACCGAAATGAAAAAACGTTACGAGTTTATCCTTGAACAAAAGAACGATCTTGTAAGTGCAAAAGAAAGCCTTTTACAAACCATACAGGAAGTAGAGGCAACAGCCAATCAGCAGTTTCTCGATACATTTAATAAAGTAAGGGAGAATTTTCAGAAAGTATTTAAAGCACTATTTACAGAAGAAGATACAGCAGACATGGTTTTAGATACTCCCGAAAATCTTGCCGAAACAGGAATTGATATTATCGCAAAACCAAAGGGCAAGCGGCCATCTTCCATCAGTCAGTTAAGCGGTGGGGAAAAAACTCTTACTGCTACGGCATTATTGTTCGCAATCTATCTTATTAAACCAGCGCCATTCTGTATTCTTGATGAAGTGGATGCGCCGCTCGATGATGCCAATGTTGGTAAGTTCACGCAGATGATCAAGAAGTTCAGCGAAAACTCACAGTTCATTATTGTTACACACAATAAAATGACCATGGGTACGGTAGATGTAATCTATGGCGTAACCATGCAGGAGCCCGGTGTAAGTAAATTGGTGCCTGTAGATTTCAGAAGCCTGAGCAATTAATGATAGCAGCATTTAGTAGCGAAATGTTTTTATGAGCCAAACTGCATTGCTACTATAAAACCCTGTTGCGTCGCACACTTCAACGGTTTGTTCGCTGGTGGTCATATTGCAGTCTGCATTACTAAATCATACTCCTGCATAAACAAATTATTTTCAGTAAGGATCAGTAGGAAATGCTGCTGATCCTTTTTATTTGCAAATTAAAACAGCTCCTTTGTTCAAGACTGCTTTCATCTTATACTTAACCTGCTACAGCTTATACATTTTATTCTCGCGGCAACCCGATTATTTCGATGGAGTAAAAGATATTGCAACCATTCATTTCAATATAGATAGTGCCACCAGTAAACTGCAGCCATTTGCAATATACCGCTCAGATAAAAAAACTTATTCCGTTAGCGCCGGCTATCTTTTCAGAACCTTTAAAGAAGGGGAGAAGGTAACAGTAATTTACGAAACCTCACAGCCTGAAAAAGGAGCTGTTTACAGTTGGTGGGGCTATTGGATCACATCTGGCGAAACCTTATTTTCAATAGTGTTTGCTGTACTCTTTTACCAGATTGCCATAGCAATTACAAAAAATCCTTCACCCGAATCTTTAATGGAACAACTGGAATATAAACCCCAAAAGAAAAGAAAATACAAAGATTGATTTTCTCATACTGAACAATTATTCATTCAATATTTTTACAGCCAATTATAACTACTATGAAAACAATCGGGTTGCTTATTGTATCGAATATCTTCATGACGTTTGCCTGGTACTGGCACTTAAAAGACACTTCAATTACCCTGTGGAAAGCAGTACTGATAAGCTGGGGCATTGCTTTTTTTGAGTATTGCTTAACCGTGCCCGCCAACCGCATCGGTTTTACAACAGGCTGGAACGGTTTTCAGTTAAAAATTGTTCAGGAAGTAATTACGCTGGTTATTTTTTGCGTATTTGCCATCCTGTATTTAAAAGAACCCTTTCAGTGGAAATACCTCATCAGCTTCGGTTTTATTATGGGTGCGGTTTATTTCGCATTCAAAAAATAAAGGGCATCACGCGGTAAAGCCATGACGCCCTGTTTTAACCCTGCTGCAAATTTATAGTGGTACTATATTTTCAGCCTCTATGATGGGCGTTTAAAAAAAAGGTTTAAACAAAATGAATATTTTTTTATAATTTTTTATTCCTCTCAAAAATATTTTCCAGGCTTTTGCTGCGCCACTTTTATACAAACCTTTCAAAAGTTATGATACCAGCTAATATTTTCATGGCATCGTTCCTTGCGTCGCAATCCGTTGATCAGTATATCTCGTGGCGACTGTAAGTGGGTAACATCTTGCAAACCTCAGCCATTAGCGAATACAAGCTGATGTGTTAGAAATTTAACCGGATAAAAAATAATGGTAGAATTTGTTATAAGAGACCGGCCTTTTGCCGACCTATATTCTGTCGCACACGAGTGCGACGCAACAACAGCTAAATAGTAATACAAACGTCTGGTACAAAAAAAACAGTATTTTTAATACCGGATATTGCTGTTTAATAATACAATCAACAGTAACTACCCAGGAAGCCACACACTATGGATGAGCATACAAAAAAGTGTTTTGTAGTTATGGGTTTTGGCATTAAAACAGATTTTGCCACAGGCCGTAAACTGGATCTTAATAAATCGTACCGGTTGCTTATTAAGCCCGTTGTGGAAGCATGTGGCCTGGTATGCATCCGTGCCGACGAGATTGTACACTCCGGTACAATCGATGTACCCATGTATATGGAGTTACTTACCGCAGATGTAGTGGTAGCAGACCTTTCAACCGCCAATGCCAATGCGTTTTATGAACTTGGGCTCAGGCATGCACTGCGGCCACGAACTACCATTGTAATTTCTGAAGATAAGATGCCTTATCCTTTTGATCTTAACCATATTAAAATAACCGGCTACACCCATCTTGGAGATGCTATAGATTTTGACGAAGTAGAGCGATTTAGAAAAGTTCTTACAGAAACGATCAATACAGTGATAAAACTTGAAGATCCCGACAGCCCTGTTTATACTTTTCTTAAGCTGGTACCACCATATCTGAAAGAGAAAATTGAACAGGCAGCAAGAGAAAAGGGGGCACATGTTGCATCCGGCACAGAAAATAAAGAAGAACTTCAGACTCTTGCTGTACTAACTGAACAGGGTGAAAATGCACTTTCAAAAAATGATTTTACAACAGCCATTTCTTTATTTAATTCAGCTATTCTTATTGGTAAAAGTGAATCAGAAAATAATAAAACGGGTGTTAATGCCTATCTTATTCACCGGTTGGCGCTGGCTACTTACAAATCAGGAATACCTGATGAAGTAACAGCCTTGTATAATGCCCTGAAACTATTGTCAGACCTGGATCTTAACCATACCAATGATCCCGAAACAGTGGCACTTGCCGGGGCTATCGAAAAAAGGTTGTATGAGAAAACAGGGGACGAGACGCATTTGAGTGCTGCTATTTTATATTATCAGCGCGGCTATTACTTATTGAATAACCGTTACAATGGTATTAACCTTGCTTTTATGCTGGATTACAGGGCGCAGTCAGGTCTTTGTACTACAAAAGATGAACGTATTGCTGACCTGGTTAATGCAAAACGCATACGCAGAGAAGTTTTGGTAATGTGTGATAACGATTGGAACACAATTACTGCAAGGCAAAACAAACCATCTATGGTGGACAGTATTTTAAAGAACGATGATTTTTCTATAAGCCAGCAGGCTGCTGATAAACAGCAAATGTTCTGGATCATGATTAACCGGGCTGAAGCAAATTTTGGTTTGGGAAATTTAGAGGCATATCAGAAAGCGGTTTCAGATGCGCAGCAGATGGAGCATGAAAAATGGATGATGGATTCACTGAACGAACAAATTGAGAAGCTTAAAAAGATGATGCAAAAACAGGAAATTACTGTAATGCAGGAATAAACTTTTTCAAAAAAACGTACCCTCTTTAAGATGCTGCTTTAAAATAATTTATGTAAATACCAGCATTTGTTTTTCATAGCAGCATGGTTGCGTCGCAAGCACTTTATCACCTGTACGTGTAGCATCTCAGGGCTTATACAAAATGAGCTTCGGAAAATTAAAAATGTAAAGTGAATATGAGTAAAAAAATACTAAAGCTGCTTTGTATTTTTAGTACGGCAATGGCAATGATTTTTATTGGCACAAATAAAATTTCTGCGCAGGAAAAAGCTCCAAGGTTTAAAGTTGTTGTAATGGAGGAAGCCAATGGTGGCATTCATCAGCCTTATATTGATACGGCGAATATATGGTTGAAGCAGCTTGCGGCTGACAGCAATTTTGCGATGGATTTTATTTATGATGCCCAAAAAATTACCGATGATTTTCTTGCAAACTACCAGTTATTTATTCAATTGAATTACCCTCCTTACAGGTGGAGTGATACAGCAAAAGCTGCATTTGAAAGATATATTACCGAGGGCAGGGGAGGATGGGTTGGGTTTCACCACGCCAGCCTGCTGGGAGAATTTGATGGTTATGCAATGTGGCCCTGGTTCTCGAAATTTATGGGCGACATTGTATGGAAAAATTATATAGCAGGCTTTGCAAAAGCAACTGTAAATGTTGAGGATAAAAATCATCCTTGTATGAAAGATATACCGGCATCTTTTATTGTGCAGAAAGATGAATTTTATACATACAATCAAAGTCCGCGTGCAAATGTGCATGTGATGGCAAGTGTGGATGAATCAACCTACAGCCCCGTAACGGATATTAAAATGGGCGACCACCCGGTGGTTTGGACCAATGAACATTTTAAAGCGAGGAATATTTATATTTTTATGGGGCATCATCCGAATTTATTTGAGAACGAGGTTTATAAAACCCTTTTTAAAAATGCGGTGTTTTGGGCCGCTGCAAAATAAATTCATATCACTGTATTTTTAAAATCAGCATTAACCATATAAGTTTTAAATCAACTAAATAAATTTTATGCATGAACCCGAAAGCAAGAATTTTCAAACTGCAATCGTGCCTACGTTGTCGGTAAGAAACGGAGCAGCCGCGATCGATTTTTACAAAGAGGCTTTTGGCGCTGTTGAATTGATGCGGGTTGCTTCCCCGGATGGTTTGGTGGTTGCAGAAATGTCAATAGATGGGGCTCATTTTTTTCTTGCAGATGAATCACCGGAACTTGGCAATTTTAGCCCTCGAACCGTTGGTGGTGTTACCATACGTATTGGATTGTTTGTTTCAAACCCCGATGAAGTTGCAGCCCGTGCCGTTTCCGCCGGGGCAAAGGAATTATACCCGGTGGCAGACCAGGATTATGGATACCGCCTCGGCTGTGTTATAGATCCTTATGGACATGTTTGGGAAATTGCACGAAAGCTATAACAGGCCTTACTACAACCAGCCAGAACAAAATGATTTTTTTGAGCCAGGCATTTGTATTTCATGGCATCTGCAGTTGCGTCGCTCTATTGTACGTTCTGAAGAGAGAGCGGCAATGCGAAGCGCAGGTGCATCCCAAATCGTGGCAAACCCTTTTTAAGCTGAGGGCAAGAGAACGCTAAGTTTATGCGCAGAGCCTCTGCGAAAACTCTTTATCTTATGTTCTCTGCGCATAGGGAAAAGATCAATAAATAATCCAACAGTACAAGAGTGCGACGCAAGAGAACCCTCATAGTAATTCAAAAGCCGGGCTCAAAAAAATGATTTGAGTAAAACATAAACCGGGTGGTTAGCATTACATCTTCAAAACATATAAATTGCAGCCATGTTTACAGGAATTATTGAAAGCATTGGCAAGGTTGTGCAAGTTGAGAATACTGGTTCTAATAAAACTTTTTGGATCAGCAGCCCAGTTTCTGCCGAACTTAAAGTTGACCAGAGTGTGAGCCACAACGGCGTTTGCCTTACCGTTGAGGCAGTAAATGAAAATACCCACCGCGTTACTGCGATTGAAGAGACTTTAATAAAATCGAACCTTGGAAAATTGCAGGCCGGCGATTCAGTAAACATCGAAAGATGCATGCTGATGAATGGCCGTTTGGATGGCCATATTGTTCAGGGGCATGTAGATGCTACTGCTTTATGCATTGATAAAAAAGACCTGGATGGCAGTTGGCAGTTTCGTTTTAATTTTCCTAAACAGTTTAATAAATTGATTATTGAAAAGGGCTCTGTTGCTGTTAATGGCATTAGCCTTACTTTGTTTGATGTTGGTGCTACGGAATTTTCGGTAGCAATAATTCCCTATACTTACGAACATACCAATATGAAAGAGGTTACTGTTGGAACGATTATAAATATTGAATTTGATATTATTGGTAAGTATATTCAGCGCATGACAGAAGTACAATAAAACCCAAAACTAATTGCCAGATGCGGGAAATATTTACTGATAAAAATTTTATTGAAGGGAAAATACTTGTTGCTGTAAAAATTATTTTTATTGCTGCGTTGGTTGTTTTTTTTCTTCCTCTAATAGTACTTCCTTTTTTTAATCATGCCTGTACAGACGATTATTTTTGCGGCGTTCATTTAAATGAATTGGGCATTGGTAAATACCAGGAATATATTTATACTGAGTGTGGTGGCAGGTTTGCAGCAACTTATATCGGCTCCCTGTTTACCGAAAATAACTTTCTCTATTCGCACTATTACCTGCACAGTTTATTGTTACTCATGTTTAATTCTCTTTCTGTATTTTTTTTATTTTCTGTTGTAAATAAGTATTTGCTGAAAGATACATTTACAAAAAAAATGCTGGCAACATTGTCGCTTGTTTATCTTGCCCTAACAATTTGCTCTTATCCTGAGCCTTCTACTTTTTTATTTTGGTTCAGTAGTGCCATTACCTATCATTTGCCTGTAATACTGGTGCAGCTTGAGGTTGCACTTCTGATACTGCTTTATCACACGCAGAAAACGTATATAGAAATTATATGCAGTATACTCGTTGCATTGCTTATGTTTTTTATCAATGGCTTTAACGAACTGTTTATCACGGTGCAGTTTTTACTGCTTGCGGCCATGTTTTATTTTGGGGTTCATAAAAAGGTATCAAAAGCGTATTTAATACTGCTCATCATTTTATTTATCAGCAGCGCCATTATAGTAATTGCAGCACCGGGCAACCAGGTACGTGCAGGAAGAATTGTACCAAAGGGTATTGTGCTGGGCGTTATTGCTGTGTTTTATCAGGCGGCAGAAACAATTTTTGCAATATTCAGAAACCCTTTCTTTTGGTTAACAGCATTGCTTGCTTTTTTATACGGGAATAAATCAAAAAAAAATTTTGCCACCAGTACGTGGCATAAAAAAACAACTGCAAAAAAATGGTTGTTGCCATTAATTGTTACAGGTTTTTTATTGGGCTCTATTGCAATTGCAGTAACCGGTTTAAAGGGTGGCGTTATTCCTGACAGGTATTTAAATGGTGTGGCTTATTTTATAGTCATGTTACTTCTGATGTTTGCGTTTTTCATCGGCACTGCATTGGATATAAACTTAAAAAGCCTCCACTTATCAACGCAACGTAAGAGCATTCTTGTCCATAGTCTATTGGTGGTTGCTTTGCTGTGCAACAGCTATGTTATTGATGCATATAAAAGCATTATTTCAGCCCCGTTATACAGCAGTATTATTGCTGAAAGAGAAGTGGCACTTGAAGATGCGTATATAAAAAAAGCACCCGCGGTTGTAAAAGATTATGCCGTTTCGCTACAGGAACATCTTGATAAAAATTATTCCGGGAGCACAAAAACTTTATACGAAGCCGTGCAGCAAAAACCATCTATGCTTTTCTTTGAAGACGACCTTGCAACAGATTATTCAATAGATATTCTTAAGCGGTTTTACAAGATTGACAGTATCGTTGTAATAAGAAAATAAAATACATTTTTTGAACCAGGCTTTTGAATTACTATGAGGCTTCTCTTGCCACGCTCGTTTCACAGTTCCTCTTTCATGGCAGCATTTAAGCGAAGCGT
>DGQT01000055.1 GCA_002390845.1 Chitinophagaceae bacterium UBA4407
TTTCAATTAAGCATCGTTGCGTCGCACTCTTGTACATTAGATACGATAGGCAACATACGCGAAGCCTGCGCAATGCTGCAAAGCTAACAAGGCGTACAAGTGAGTGACACAACGAAGCAAAATAGCAGCAATGCAGTCAAGTTCATAAATAAATAATATTTGAGTATGAAAATCCTTAAATTGATACCTGGTTTATTTTTATGAATAATTGAATAGGAACCTGGAGAAATAATTAATACGCCTTAAATGCTGTTCTGTATCAACAATAAATAATTTCAAATGCTACAATGTAAAGCTGCTGTTGCAGATGGAAAAGGAAGTTATGCTATCAAAACAATTGAAATAGATGAAACACCAATGGATGATGAAGTGTTGGTTCAGGTAAAAGCAGCCGGCATTTGCCATACAGATTGGGATTCGCAATCCTGGGGCAAGCAATTGGTTATGGGCCATGAGGGGTCGGGTATTGTGAAGCAAGTTGGGCCAAAAGTAACTTCATTAAAACCGGGCGATGCGGTTATACTTAACTGGGCCATTCCCTGTTACCAATGCTTTCAGTGCCAGGAAGGCAACCAGCATATTTGTGAAAATAACTCCGCCGTTGCAGCAGGAAATAAACTAAGCAAAGGCCACGCACGTTTTGAAGCAACTACTTTAAACAACACACCTGTTGAACGTTCTTTCAGTTTAGGCACCATGAGTGAATATACCCTGGTTCGCGAAGCGGCATGTGTTAAAATAAGTGTAGAAATTCCATACTCTTCTGCGGCCATTATCAGTTGTGGCGTTATGACGGGCTATGGCTCCGTAGTAAATGCCGCGAAAGTGAAAGCAGGAAGTTCTGTAGTTGTTTTGGGCACTGGTGGCGTTGGTCTTAATGTAATACAGGGAGCAAGAATTGCAGGTTCTTCAAAAATTATTGCAATAGACATTAATCCATCCCGGCTTGCCATGGCAATTGAGTATGGTGCCACACATACTATACTTGCAGATAAAGATGATATTGGATTACTGGAAGCCGCAAAAAAAGTAAAAACATTAACCGTAAGAGGCGCAGACTATGCCTTTGAATGTACCGCCATTCCTTCCCTCGGCGCAGCGCCTTTGGCAATGGTACGCAATGCAGGCACGGCAGTGCAGGTAAGCGGTATTGAGCAGGAAATAGCCATTGATATGAACCTGTTTGAGTGGGACAAAATTTATATCAATCCCCTCTATGGAAAAGCGCGGCCGCAGATAGACTTTCCTATTTTACAGGAACTCTACGCAAAAGGCGATTTGATACTGGATAAAATGGTAACAAGAACCTACGCATTAGAAGAACTTGGTAATGCTTTTTCTGATATGCACAAAGGTTTAAATGCAAAAGGAGTCATCATTTTTTAAAGCAGCATTATGCCGGCATTTTTCAGTAACGAAATATCGAATGGTTCGTTTAAATTGGAAGGGCTTCGCTTTATTACCGTAAAAAGTAAGGCGTTAAAAACAAGAGCAGATATCACCGTTTATCTCCCTCAAAACGAATTGCCAAAAGCCGTTGTTATTTTACTGCATGGCGTCTACGGTTCGCATTGGGCATGGGCACTCAATGGAGGTGTACATACCACAACACAAAGACTGATTGACGAAAATAAGATAGAACCGATGGCGTTGATCATGCCGTCTGACGGGATGTATGACGATGGAAGTGCTTATTTGCCGCATGCTTCAGCCGATTATGAAAAATGGATCAGCACAGAAGTAATACAGGCTGTAAAAGAAAAGATGGACATCATTACAGATGATCTGCCGGTTTTTATTACAGGTCTTTCCATGGGTGGTTATGGTGCCATGCGTTTGGGTGCAAAATATCCTGATGTGTTTACAACATTTTCCGGGCTGTCTTCCATCACCGATTTTAACCAGATGAAATTGTTTTTAGAAAACAACGATGACAGTGATTTAAAACAAAGTGTTCTATACCAGGAAAGCGTTTTGCAATGTATACTTGCCAATAAAAATAGCCTTCGCAATTTTCGTTTCGATTGCGGCACTGAAGATTTATTAGTTGATTTCAACAGAGCATTACACCAGGAACTATTGAGCCATAACTTAACGCATATTTACAAGGAATATCCGGGCGGCCATCAGTGGATTTACTGGCAACAGCATATTGAAGAAACACTATTGTTCTTTAATCAATTTATAAAAGGCATTGTTGAGCCAGGCAGCAGAATATGAATTAAACGTTCCTTGCGTCGCACACTTGTACGTTCAGATTATCGGTCGACAGTTGACCGTCGACAGTTGACCGAAGAGTCAAACGTACAAGTGAGTGACACAACGAAGCTTCATAGCAGCAATGAAGCCTAGTAAATAAATAAAAAAATGAGTATGAAAATTTTTATCACAATCTGTATTTTGTTTTCAATGATTAATCTTAAAGCACAGCCGCCGCATGTATCTTCCGGCACATTGAAACGTTATGAAAATTTTTCGTCAAAATTTGTTAGTGCTAGAAATGTAGAGGTATGGGTACCCAACGATTATTCAGCCAAAAAGAAATACGCGGTGCTGTATATGCACGATGGCCAGAGTTTGTTTGACAGCAACACCACATGGAACCACCAGGAATGGGGCGTTGATGAAACGATGGGCAAACTGATAAAAGAAAACAAAATAAAAAACTGCATTGTAGTAGCAGTATGGAATATTCCCGCACAACGTTTTGCAGATTATTTTCCACAAAAAATAATTGACAATATTCCTGAACCAACACAAACAACGATTCTTACCAAACAAATAAATGGAATTCCTGATGCTGACAATTATTTAAAATTTTTGGTTACTGAGTTAAAACCATTTATTGACAGTGCCTATTCCACAAAGCAGGGTGTAAAAAATACTTTTACTATGGGCAGCAGTATGGGAGGGTTAATTTCTGCTTATGCGTTATGCGAATACCCCAATATTTTTGGCGGAGCCGCCTGTTTATCCATTCATTCGCCCTTGGCTGCGCCGGGTTTAATAAATGATAGTACAGATGCAAATGTTGCAAGCAAATTCAGGGATTATTTATCGGTGCATTTACCAAAAGCTAATACAAGAAAAATTTATTTTGATTATGGTGACCATACTTTAGATTCATTTTATAAACCTTATCAAACAGCTATTGATGTGATAATGAAACAAATTGGCTGGGATGATAAACACTGGCAGACAAAGTTTTTTCCGGGTGAAAATCACTCAGAAACTGCATGGGCAAAACGATTGGATATACCGGTTTTGTTTTTACTGAAAAAGTAAAATTCAGCAATTGTTAATAGTTAAACAGTAATAAAAGTACACATGTACAGCGCGAAGAAGGCAAATAGTGTTACAGATGTTTGATAAAAAAAAATGATAATTGAATTTTAATGTTGCGCTACTTGCTTCGCAACAACCGCAAATGATTTTAATAAGTATAAAAGATTGCTGCAAAATTATTATGGTATTCCACTTCATTCGTTCGCTCCCTCATTCCATTCTTTCATTCAGTCCCTTTCTCATGAAGTTCAATGACAGGACACTACAATGAAAAGAAATTTAAAAACTTAATTATCAAATAAAGCTTCTAAAAAATAAATTGCTGTAAGAAAGCCACAGTAGCTGCAATGGCTTTATATTTTTATTGGTTGCAGCAACAGCGGCTTATAAAACAATTGTGGTATTCCACTTCATTCGTTCGCTCCTTCATTCCATGCTTCCATTCAGTCGCTCTCTCATGAAGACCAATACCAGGATGCTTTAAAGTTATCGCGTTAGATCATTGTAAACCTAAATCGTAATCACAGATATTTTAGCCTGCATTGTCTTTTGTAAAATCAATGGATAAAAAGGCAGCGAAAGTAGCGGCTGTCATTGTTCTATGCTTAAATAAAAGCTGCCAAAAGACTACGGCATAAACACAACTCCTTACGCACAGAGCCATCATTTATTCCGTTTCCTTTTGGCTTTAATACAGCCGCTCTTTTTAATGCTTTCTTTTTTTCCATTTTTTCTTTTACAAAATATTTTTTTTCATCAACAGGTAAAATGTAGCATCATGGAACGCAATACAAAACTTTCTTACCTCATGCAATTGAGTTGGGAGATTCAACGCAAGAAGAAACAGAACCGCAGCAAATCATTGCAGGCTGCATGGGCTATTACACAAAACGAGGACATCACTATTTACTACCTCGTTAAGCGGCATAGCCATGACAAATATCCGAATAAAGTACAGGCAAAAAACCTTGCGTTGTTCAGTTCACATTAATAAACATTTTTTATTCAATAATAACTTCAATTCTCTGCCTGAGCGGATTGGGGGCAAAATCACAATGATGGAAATCACAGCAAGATTAACAGGAAACGCAGAAGTAAAAACCTTGAAGGATGACAGGCAGGTGGTAAACTTCAATGTAGATATTAACGACAGCTACAAACCAAAAGGCAACAGCGAAATTACAAAGCTGGTAACCTATGTGCAGTGTGCTTATTGGGTAAACAGCAACATTGCCCAATACCTGACCAAAGGCACACTGGTTGAATTGCATGGGCGCATTGGTGTAAATGCTTACAACAATATGCAGGGTGAAGCTAAAGCCGCATTAACCTTTCATGTAAACAGCATTAAACTGCATGGTAAACCAAAGTATGAAAGCAACAGCACAGAAGCAACAGCGGGAACAGTTGCCGCAGGTTCGGCTGCGGAACCTACAGACGATTTACCGTTTTAATTAGTAGCAATCGAAAGAGAAGGACAACCCTAACCCTTTTCATTTAATTAATCATTTAAAAAATTTATCATGGCACACAATCTTAATTTCAATGAGCAAACAGGAAAGCACAGTTTCTTTTCAGTTAAAGAAAAACCCTGGCATGGGTTGGGGCAAATCGTGGAAGATTATCCCACAAGCGCAGAAGCAATTAAACATGCGGGTTTGGATTATACCGTAGAGAAAAGAAAACTTTTTACTTATGATTCTGAAAACTGTATAGCAAATCATGAAACAGATATAATCATTCCTGAGATTGAAGTTCCCAATTATTATGCAACTGTAAGAACAAATACAGAACAGGTTTTAGGTGTAGTAGGTAAAGATTATGAAGTGGTACAAAACATTAATGCTTTCAGTTTCTTTGATGCAATTGTTGGCGGCGATGGCATACAGTATGAAACCGCAGGAGCTTTGGGCAAAGGGGAGCGTATTTTTATAACTGCGAAATTGCCTGATTATATCAAAGTGGGTAAGGATGATCTGATTGAACAGTATTTGTTTTTAACTACTTCACACGATGGCGGCGGCAGTATTACCGCAGCGTTTACGCCTGTAAGAATTGTCTGCAACAATACGCTGAATGTTGCTTTGCGCAACCACAGCAACGCAGTTAAAATAAGGCATACATCTAATGTAAAAGACAGGCTGGAACAGGCACACAGGTTAATGGGCATTACCAATACATTAAGTACGGAGTTAGAAAACATCTTTAACCGCTGGGCAAAAATCCGTATCACAGACCCCGAAGTAAAGAAGCTGATACAACTGGCTTTAGTGCCTAACAAAGAAGTGCTGCAAAATATACAGGCTGGTAAAGATGATGAACTCTCCACCTGTTTTAAAAACATGGCTGATACAGCCTTTGAATATGCCATGAGTAACGACACCCAGCAACTGGAAACAACCAAAGGCACTTTGTTTGGAACTTACAATGCTGTTACAGGCTACTTCCAGAATGTACGCAACTACAAAGATGAAGAAGCAAAACTGAAATCATTGTTGTTTAGCGGTACAGGACAATTACGCACACAAAAAGCATTTAATCTTTGTGGGGATTTTGCAAAAGGTGGTGATGATGGGATGATGTTGAATTGATATGAAAGGGGCGAAAGCCCCTTTCTTTTTCAGATGTGTTAATGCCCAAAAACGAACCACGCTTTAAGGCGCGGTTCGTTGTGTTATAGTGTTTGAGATAATTGAATTTTTATGGGAGTATTTTAGTTAATAACTTATTGTAACAACTAGATTTTTTATGAGCCAAACGGCATTGCAGCTATGATGCTTTTCTTGCGTCGCATTCTTGTACATTCGGATATGCTGATCATCTTTTACTCAAGCGAAGATTGAAGCAAATCAGTGAAAATTAATAGCTAATATACCAAAAGTTACCTGTAGCAAATCCTTGTTGATGACAACTGCACAATTATTCTTTCTTTTCAAAATCATTAATTATCTTAACATTCTCTAAAGCTAAGTTTCAACCTTATGACTTTTACTCCATCTTGTCCTGTTTTCAAATTCCGCCGCACCGGGGCTAATGCTTTTGAAAGCCAGTTTTTCCGAATGCAGCAACTCAACAAACCTGTACACAAAGGTCTCGGCGATATGCAGCAACTCGCCACCGGCGTTGGTGATCTCAAACGTGTACTCACCAATG
>DGQT01000057.1 GCA_002390845.1 Chitinophagaceae bacterium UBA4407
TACCCCGTTGCCGCTATACCGATTGAATTTCCCGTTCCGCTGATACTCATGGTCGTTCCTGTGCCCGTTGCTGTTACTGTTCCAATCAGTGTGGCCCCCGTTAAATTATTCGAACTGTTCTGGTATAATTTAAAATTCGTGATATCCGTTGTGGCTGCATAAGTTCCCGCTGTGGTGAATGTTAACCCTGTGGGTGTAATAGCTGCATTCGATGGAACCACACTGAATGATGCAATGATATTATTCGTTGAATTCTGATTGATAAAACCTGCTGCCGGATGCGTCTGTGTTATTGTTGCCAGCGGCCCCTTTATCGTTTGGGTATTACTGGCTGGTAAAGGATTGGTGCCACTTTTAATTGTAGCAGAATTAGTGAAATTTAAATTGCTGAAACTTGTTGAGGAAATATTTACAGTATTGCCGTTTAATGCAGTTGCAGGAACATCTACTACAATTAGATAATAGGTTGTAGTTGAAGCTGAGACCGTTGTGAAACCACTATTAAAAGTTAACGTACTTCCCGAAGCGGGGGCTGTAATTGTTTGTAATAGAGTTGCACCACCTAAACTACTCGAATTATTTTGATAGAGTTTAAAATTAGTGATATCGTTTGTGCCGGAATACGTTCCTGCGGTAGTAAAAACAAAACTTGTAGGCGTTACCGGGCCTACATTAGATACAGCCATTTGTAACGCAGCAATAATATTACCAGTACTGTTTTGGTTAATAGCACCTGCTACAGGATGCGTTTGTGTAAAGGTAACACCGGGTGAAGGAGTATATGTAAAAGTTAAGCCAGAACCTGGCATTAAAGTATTTGTAGAATTTACTGTGGCTGCGTTACTCGCACCCGTTGTTGTAGCATTCCACGCACCTGCTCCCGACCTATCGTGATAATCAGTATTGGCCGAACCCCTCAAACCTACCTGAGTGGTTAATCCTGTTGTGTTTGTTGCAGTGCATGTACCGTACATTACTTCAGCAACGTTTGAAGTCTCATATAAACGTATTTGGAAATTCAATACATCACCTGATACTGCGCTGCCATTATACCTGCGTGCATTTTTCCATTCAACTATAAATATTCTGTTTGGTGAACTATTAATGGTAGTGTACGAAATTGCCGTTGCATTATTAATAAGGTCTCTGGCAAAAGCAGAAACGGTTCCCGCATAACCTGTAGTTGATGAAATTGGGGTATATCCTGAGGCTGAGGAAGCTGTTGCTCCGAAGGTTATGTAACCATTTGAATTTACACTACAGGTAGTATATCCGGTACCATTAAAATTAAAGGTAAAGGGGATATTTATGCTTGTTACATTATCGTCCCATGCTGTTGTAGTTCCGGCAAAACTAATAACAGTACCGCCGCTTATTGCAGAAAAGGTGTTGCTGCTTTGGGTAAATGTATAATTAGCAACCTGTGCATTTGTAAACAGTACAAATGCCACACCTAACAATGTAAGGAAAATGGTTTTTCTCATGCTTACCGGATATTTGGAATAAGCTTGTGAACGGATATTGGATTATTGAATCATTTAATTTATGCTTGCTGCGATAAACGATATGCAATTATTTTTGAACTTAGCTATACTGCTACTATTAAGCTTCGGTTGTGTCACTCACTTTTACGTTCCGGTTTCGCTTCAGCAATTTGCAGCTCTTCAAAAACATTGCATACTCTTATCTGGCAAAAACTTCAGAAATGCATATTTAAATAATATACATTTCTTCATAAATTATTTGGAAAGATAAAAGCTTCTTTAAAACATGAAAATTATTATTCGCTTAAAATTAAGCCGATTACGACTTTTTTTTGAACACTTCTTCAAAAAAGATTTGACTATGGAAGATTGAAAACTATTGTATGATGAATTTTAAATTAGGTTTTATCTTTTTATGGAGTAGCAAGGTAGAATTCAAAATTTACGCATCTGTAAAACCTTAACAGATATTCAGTCGATGAAAGGATTGCGACGCAACGAAGCCGCCACAGGGCTTTGACGTGGGAATCAAAAAAATAAGGCGTAAATTATTTATTCGTTTGAATTGATAAAACCTGAATGCTATTATTATATTCAGCAAAAGAAAAATGAAAGATTGGGCTTGCTACTGGCTAAAATAAAAATTGCATATTTATTGTGAAACACAAAGAAGAAATTATTGCTAACTGGAAAAGTAAAACCGATCTTATTTTAATATTGTAGAACTGCATGGGAATAACGCAGCGAAAATCTGAATAAAAGCAGAATACAATAATGAAAATGCTTTTTTCGAAATTGATAATGCTTAATGTTTAAGTAAAAAAATCAACGGAAATTTTATAAAAAAATTTGGCTGTATAACATGCACCCCTATCTTTGCAGTCCTGAAAAAAAAGGGAGTTTAGCTCAGCTGGTTCAGAGCATCTGCCTTACAAGCAGAGGGTCGGCGGTTCGAACCCGTCAACTCCCACTTAATAATGAAGCAGTTATGATTTTTTCATAGCTGCTTTTTTGTTTTTGTGACCTCAAATGTGACCTCAGATTGGTCAAAGAAAGGAAGCCGTACAATTAATAAAGGAAAGAAAAAAGATGATGTGGGAGTGTGCAATATTGCATCATAACATCAGCAATAATAAGCATTGAGGCTTATCTTATTTGCTTTGCAACAATGTCTTGTTGCAAGCCCATGTACTGGCAAAATTCTTCAATAGAAACAACCTGGTGTTGCTGCTTACTGAAATGCTCTTTAATCTTCTTGATAAGCTTTCTGCCATACCTATCGCTTCTGCCTGTGATTATCTGAATGTCCTTTGGATAAATACAGAGTCTATTCATTAATCAAATAACTTTTTAATACACTATCCATACTTCGGATATGCCTTTTATATGGGTACTGCATAGCGAAGATAATAATTTTTTGAAGGCGGCTAAAGTGTGTTAGTTGGAACAATGTGGAATAAGCGGAACAAATGACACGGCCCATTTGTAAAGGTTTTGGAGCGGTTCTAATTTTGGTTTCAAATGCTGGTAAGACAGCAAAAAGAATCAAATTATTAACCCAATAAATTTTTTACAATGGCAAGGCAAAAAGGAATTATTAAATTAGACGGTACTATCGGGGATATTACTTTCTACAAATCCCAAGATGGTTATTTAGCGAGGGAAAAGGGCGGTGTATCGGCCGACCGTATTGCAAATGATCCTGTATTTGAAAGGACCCGTGAAAACGGTGCTGAATTTGGCAGATCTGGTAAAGCTGGTAAGTTATTGCGTAATTCAATCCGCGCATTACTGCAGAATGCTTCTGACAGTAAAATGGTGAGCCGCCTAACTACTGAAATGGTGAAAGTAATACAGGAGGATATTACCAATCCCCGTGGTTTACGTAATGTGATTGATGGTGAAGCGGATTTGCTGGAAGGCTTTGAGTTTAACATCAATGGCAAAATTGGCAACACCATTTATGCGCCTTTCACTGCAACTATTGACAGGGTGGCCGGTACTTTAACCGTAAATATCCCTGCATTTGTTCCGATCAATATGATTGCAGCTCCAGGTGGCTCCACCCATTTCAAACTTGTTTCTGCAGGTTCAGAAATTGATTTTGAAAATGAAACCTTTGTAATGGATTCCAATGAAAGTGGTGTTTTGCCCTGGGATGCAAATCCAACAGCAGTTATTAACCTTTCAAACACTGTTACTGCAAACAGCACACATCCATTATTCCTTGCTTTAGGCATTGAGTTTTACAAGGAAGTGAATGGATTGATGTATCCCTTGAAAAATGGTGCTTATAATGCTTTGGCATTGGTTAAAGTAAGTGGTTTATAAAAAATTGAAACCTCTATCCGAAAAGGGACCTGCCATTTGGCAGGGCTTTTTGTTTCATGCAAAGCCCCTAAAAGGGCAATGCACTAAGCTGACGGCGACCTGATGGGAAACACCACAGGAACCAACCGCAAGCAAGCTGATAAACTGAACAGCCAGCCAACGGACGGTAATGAAGGCGATGGCGGCGAAAGTGCCTGCTGAAAACTACCTGCGTAACTGAAGGAACTGGAAATAAAGAACCGCTGACCGGGCAAACTGATAGATGCCGACTGGTGATAACACGAAGCTGCTTTTGCATAACTGTGATTTTTTATAGGCTTCTCACCAGCGAAGGCAGATAAAAAAACCAAAAGGAAGCTGTATAAAAGATAGCATTGTGTGTCTGGTCATGTGTTTATGCAGAACACTTTTTGTTTTTTTGTCAGGGCTGTGTGTCTGCCTGCCGTAGCTATTTTTGCTGTATAAAAATCACACCGGCAAAAGCTATATTTCGTTAGGAAAGTCAGAAAGTATGTTAAGAGAGCGGACATTTCTGCCCGCCTTAGATCAATACTCACACGGCAACATCAGGCATCCATCTACTAACCAAATGGTGGCAAGATCATACGGGAAGTCGCTGAACTCTATATTCTGACTTGTTACCCTGTTATGATTGCCATCTGTTGCCAGGATTGTGAATGTATTATCCTTTACCCGTTTTAAATCCCATACCTGAAAGCGTTCAAGATTAATTTCCCTATGGCACTGGTGGCTAACAATTAAATCAATCAGCCAAAAGGCTTCACAAGTTTCTGCCATCGCTTTTACACCATCAGTGTATAAAATCAATGAAGGTCTGTGACAAAAGAAATTTTCTGAACCATTGCTACTTCCGAAGTTGTCATTTGCATTTCTCATTGTAAATAAATTTTAATTTTTAAAAGAAAAAAGAGAAAAAAAGAAAGCATCTAAATGGGCGGCGTAGCTAGCGGCAAAGAAGCAACGCAATAAAAGATGGCATTGTGTTCAGGCTTTGTGTTTATGGCGGAATTTCTTTGCAGCCAAAAATCAGGGCTGCGATAGCCGCCTAACTTGCTGAACTTTTTTTTATTTCTTTTAAAAAAATACAATCAACAACCCTTTCCGATTTGCTTGCTGTTTTAAATGTTTAATTGTATTCCCTGTGCGTTGGCAAAAAAGGTAAAAGCGCCTGCGGCCAAAAGAAGCGTTGGCTGTGCCGGGGAGTAACCGGCACTGTCGCATAGCAGCGAAGCGAGCCGACGTAAGACACCGAAGAGAGGAACGAACGAAGGTGGCTGCGAGCGCCTGCCACAGTGCTGACTAAAAAGCCCCGCCCCGGCGGGGCGATAGGCAGCTACGTTATATGCGAGGGTTTGGCGTGAGTTTTTGTTTTCATCAAGCCTTTGTGTGATAGGCAAAAACCATGACAAACCCGAAGCTGTGGCAGGCACGCAAGGCGAGCAAAATTATTGGCAGCGGGTGGACTGAATGCGACTGAAGTGAATGGAGGACGTAGTGTAGCGGAATGCAACCCAGTGAGTATTGTAGCTTGGGCTTTGCGAAAAAGCATGTGCATCACTTGTGCTTTGCTTTGTGTGTGGGAAAGTGTGCCATGCCTTGAAGCAAATAGAATAGCTGCGAACGTGGTGTAATGAAGCGGAACGGAGGACGAAATGAATGAAGTGGCATGAATGACACAGGTAGCTGCCCGAACGCAGGCTACAGGAGTAGCAAGGAGTGTGACAAACTGCGTAGCAAAGCGGAGCACCCGAAGGGCAATGCAGGTGTGCCAATACCATACAAGTTTATAAACGGCTTTATTGGCACTGCCGCATTGGTTTGGCGCATCTACTTGCCAACTAAGCCGGAGTGAGACCTTTTTACCTTGCAGGGTGGGATGTGCGGTTATGCGTATTAGCGATACGGAGATGGATGATGCACTGGAAAGAAGCGTAGCGAAAAGCAAGTGCCATGACGCAGGAATGGCTCTTGCTGTGCGGAGCCGAAGGTGGCTATTTTATTGCTTTTTGTGCTGGTATAGCTACCGGAGGCGGGCCATATTGACGAATAGAATTACCCCAAGCACAAGTGAGTGCCACAACAAAAGCAAAAGAAGTGGTTTAAAGCTGGTAACATAATTTTCTAATAAGTTATCGTTACCCCTGCACCAAAACCCATATCACTATCGAAGTGTGTGGACAAGGAAAAATATTTTGTAACAATATACCTGAAACCTGCCATATATTCTTTATCAGTGTTTACCATAAAATTAAAACGTAAGCGATTGGTCAACGGAATATCTTCACGACTTAACTGGAAACGAAATTTGCTATTCATATCAATTCTTGCATCGGCAGTAATTAGCATCGGCAGAGTATATTGAACGCCTGCACAAAAAACTTTCCTCGTGTCTTTAGTACCTGATTGTCCGAAAATATTTTTCTCGGGTTCACTGATTTTTCTATAACGAAAATCCCAACCAACATATGGCATCCATAATTGCATACCCCCGATGTATTTGCCTAAATGCGTTTCGCTTTCGTAACCAGATTGATTATTAAGTCCAATTCGCCATTCTGTTTGCAGGCGATATCGTGTGTTTGATAACATTATTTCCCCATCACTTCCAGTACTTTCTAAACCAATCTTCGCATAGGGATGAAATTTTCTGTCGTCCATATAGATCATTTTTAGCGCCATTTCACGGTCAGGCACTTCGGGGTTTACAGGTGAATTTTCATAGGTAAATATTCTGCCCATTCCACTCATCATGTGGTATAAAATATGGCAATGAAAAAACCAGTCACCACTCTCTGTAGGTGCAAACTCAAGGGTATCAGTTTCCATCGGCATAATATCCAATGTGTTTTTAAATGGTGCATAATCGCCTTGACCATTCAATACTCTAAAGAAATGACCATGAAAATGCATGGGATGACGCATCATTGTTCCATTATATAAAATGATCCGAACATTCTCTCCTCTCCTGATTTTAATTTCATCGGATTCAGAAACTGTTTTGTTGTTGATACTCCATACATAACGGTTCATGTTGCCCGTTAAATTGAAATGAAGGACTTTCATAGGTGCTTCCGGCAAAGTAGTTTTAACCGGTGAACGCAACATTGAATAGTTTAATGTAACAATATTTTTAGATGTGATGTTACTCATATCCATTGATGCTGTATCATCTGCTTTATTACCGGGATTCGCATTGGCCGCTCCTGTTATTTCAGGATACATTACCATATTCATATCCATCACCTGGTTTGTCATCTGCATTCCCATATCATCCATGCTGCCATTCATTCTCATCATTCCGTTCATCATCTTCATACCTTCAAAATATTTCAATTTTGGTAATACAGGTGCATTCATCTTTTTTCCGGAGCCCAACCATAAAGAAGTTGCATTTGTGCGGTCTTCAGAAGTTGCCCTTAATTCAACACTTTTATTTTCAGGAATCACTACAACAACATCATAAGTTTCTGCAACAGCAATGATCATTCTGTCCACTTCAACTGGTTCTACATCCATACCATCATTTGCTACTACAGACATTTTACCGCCTGCATATTGCAGCCAGAAATAAGTGGAGGATGAACCGTTAATAATATGGAGCTTGATTGAATCACCTGCTTTATATGCTGAAGCTTCGGCATTGACCTTGCCGTTGATAAAGAACTTATCATAAGCTACATCACTTACATCCATTGCCATCATCCGCTTCCATTCATTGGTAAACTTTGTTTTAAAATATCCTTCTTTAATCGCTTCTGCATAATTCTGTGTACTTCCTTTTTTAATGGCATACCAATCAGTTGCATTGTGCAAACTCCTATCAACCTGGTAAGGTTGCTCATCTGTCCAGTCGCTTAACAACATGGTAAATTCTTTAACAGGCATTTCATTTTTTTTATGAATTATAAACGCACCATACAACCCTCTTTGCTGCTGTAACATCGTATGAGAATGATACCAATACGTACCACTTTGCTTAAGTGGAAACTTAAATAAATGTGTTTGACCGGCTCCGATAGGAGCCGTAGTTAAATAAGATACTCCATCGTATTGGTTAGGTAGAATAAGACCATGCCAGTGTACAGATGTTTCAACCTTCAAATTATTATGTACATAGATCACTGCAGTATCTCCTTCAGTGAAATACAATGTAGGTGCAGGAATCGAGCCATTGATGGCAAGTGCATGCTTTTCTTTGCCGGTATAATTAACGGTTGTATCAGTGATATATAAATGATAAACTTCTGTATTAACCTTGTTGTATTCCTCTGCCATCGGAGTTGCTTCAGGCATCTGCATACTCATGTTATTGTGCTGCGAAAAGCTGAATGAATAACAAATAAGAAAAATGGTTGAGAGAAATAGAAGTTTCATTTTGGTATATTTTTAAAAGTTGTAAGAACAGATTTTTTATGGACCGGGCATAGCTTTGCTATCAGGCATTCTTGCGTTGCACTCTTGTACCGTAAAACTTTACGCAACAATATCAACTGTATTAACCGGGTAACTATCTGCAGAAGTTAAGCGGCTATTTCAGCTTATCGCTAACCTTCCCACAGCTGAGCATTTGATTACCATAATAAGGATTTTTGATAGCAGCTTCATTGCTTAGCCAATATGCATTTTTCATTGGACAGTATGCCTGGTAAACAGGTTGATCGGATAATTGTACTGCCTTTGCCAATGAATAAATATTTGTGGATAGGGAAGAAAAGTAAGCCCTTTGTTTTTCAATGTTATTATTTTCCGAGATCTGTTTTGCATCAGAAATTAATTTATCTTTTAAGGAAGCGTAAGTGTTTTGCCCGGCAGAAGACAATTGCTTCACATTAATGCTGCTGATGGCTTTAGTAAAATCCCCAGCTTTAGCAGAAGCAGTTTTGGCATCAGAATTTACCAATGCATCTTTCAGGTTATAATACAAACCAAGTATTGGTGACAATGCTGAAGATGTTTTTTGTGCATTAACAGAAAACACAAGAATTACTGTTAGCACTGCTGTGGTTATTAGAGATTTCATTTTTTTTATTTTTATCTTATTGTGTAAAATTCGGTATACATTTTTTGGTTTAAGAGACAGTAAGATGTCAGAAACAGACAACTACATGAGTAGAAGCATTGCAGCACTCATGCCAATCATCAATGTATCTTCCACAATGGTTACTGTACTCATGGGTAAATTAAAGACAGCACCGAGACAGGCACATTTTATTTTTCTTTTGTTCAATACGCTTTGCAACACGCCAATAATACTGACAGACATTACAATAAGCGTGACAAAATTTGTAACAACCGGTTGAAAGTTTATCGCATAGGCAATGCCTAAAGCCAACTCAATAAAAGCATAGATATAGCCCCATTGCCTTAACTTCTTTGCGACAATATCATACATGGAATAGCTATCGGCAAAGCCATTCAAATCAAGCATTTTAAAGAAGGAGAATGTTAGAAAAAACCCTGCCATGAATATCCGCATGAATTGCAACCCATTGAAATTATTTCCTGAAACTGCTGCAATACCTGATATAATAATGATATAACCAAAAATGAGCAGAATAGGTTTATAGGTAGCAAACCAGGATTTTATTTCTTCTTCTGAATAAGTTGAAACAGGAGCTGTGTGGACTGCTTCTGATAACTGGTATTTAGGATATTCGTTTAATGCTGCCTTTAAAGTCTCTGTTGAAATGTGTTGATTCATTTCAATATCTGCGGTTCCATTTTTTAAATCAATAGAAACGTTTTTTACGCCTGCAACTTTTGATAATAAGTTTTGCACTTTTGTTTGGCAACTTGTACAGGTCATGCCGGTAATGTTGTATGTATGTGTCATTGTCTTTTTTATTTGATACAAAGCTATCACAGTAACAACCTGGGGTTGTTATACAATGATGGTTAAGATTTATATCTTGTTGAAAAATTAAACCTCATCTAAGGGTTTACGTAAATGAATACCCTGAGCTTTGAATTGAGAAGGTGTAAGGCCGGTGACTTTTTTAAACTGTGCGGATAAATGGGCAACGCTGCTATAACCTAACTTAAAAGAAATTTCATTCAGGTTCATTTCGTTGTATGCTAATAACTCTTTTACTTTTTCTATTTTCTGAAGTATTACATATTGCTCTATTGATATCCCTTCCGTTTCAGAAAATAATTTGCTTATCACAGAATACTCCCTGAGCAACGCTTTGGATAAGACTTCTGTAAAAAGAAATTTCTCATCTTCCTCGTAATGAATATGGTCAATGATAATGGATTTAATTTTATCGATCTGTTGTTTTCGTGCGTCATCTAATAATTCAAATCCCAAGCTCTGTAACTCGCTTTGCAAGTGTTGCCACTGCGTTGATGAGAGAGGCTCTTCCAGCAATACTTCGCCTAAATGTACATACAGCACTTTTGTGTTTATACTTTGTAAAAGTTGCTCTACCGCTTTAACACATCGCAGGCAAACCATATTTTTAATGTAGAGCTTCATGAGTGATTAATTTACAAAGTCTTTTTTTAAAAGGTAAAAATAGCATATACTTATTTTGCTGTCAATCTTTCTTGCCTGTGTGCTATGATGAACAGGTAAACACCGATAACCCAGTCAACCGATACACAAAACACGTCGTAATTCGGTGGTCTTAAATCTGGGAGCGGAAATAAGCTATATACGAAATCGAAAGCACCATGAAGTACGAAACCGACTGCCATGAAATACATACTTTTTCTAATTCCGAAATAGGCTAATGCACCAAAGAAAAAACATTGGATGCAATTGATAATCAAAGAAGTAATATCAGTCCAGGTATAACCTACATATAAAGCCCCTATAACTGCAAGCATCAGTCCGTAAAATATTGTTTCATCTAGCTGTTTGAGCAGCCTGGAAAATAGTATGGATACAAATCCCAAGGAAAGTCCTATGATTAAAGCAAGTGTCATTGTAGTCTGTGTTAGTTGAATGATTAATTAAGATATTGAGGAGATCTAATTTTCGCTAATTTCTGATCGTAAAAACAATTTCCTAAACCCATAGTGATAAATCTGGGTATCTCCTATTTTCACCGGGTATGCGTTTATGAATGTCCATCCGTTTTTCCCCATATAATTCAGGGCATCAACTATGGTATTGAATTTTTTCAATGTACCATCGTCATTTGTAAGCCTGGTATCTTTCCAATATCTTTTTTCTTCGCCGTAGTTCACTTCTAAAGTTACCTTATTACTCAATAAACGGGGTGTTGCTATTACTTCACAGTACTGCTCAACTTTTGTTGTGTCATTTTGAGAAAATGACTGAAAGGATACAAGTAAAACGATTGCAAGGATGATATGTTGTTTCATGATTTTTATTTTTAAAGTTTTATAATAAGTTTTTTTGCGAATGATTAATTATAGTCCAGCAGCAATTTCGTGGCATTTGCAAAACTGCTTCCGTATTGTTGTGCAATTCTTTTAAGACAAACATCAATGATGTATTGCTTTTCATGCTGATCGTACTTAATGTATTGAGCATTCTTAAAAACGATTTCATCATTTTTTGAAAATGTTTCAGGCATTAATACATGCAATTCATCTACATCATTATTTTGCGCATCGCCTGTTGCTATCAACGTTAATCCATATTTTGTTTTGATTGTTTCACCTGCCGTTATATAAGTTTTGCATGATGATGGAAAACTGCGGTTGTAAGTATCCAGCACTGCAGCCAGGTCAAATTCACTCATTCCATTTTGAAGTAAAACACCAACATCTTTGTTACTCCTAAACATAATCTTCTTTATAATGGTGGCTTTGGTGCTGCCGCTCACTGCTATGCTTTGATGTGCTGTTTTTATATCAGCATGCGGGTAATAAATATTGGCAGCAACCCTTTGCATCGTTTCCTTTCCAAAGAGCTCTTTTATTACAGTGAGGCTGCCTTCAGTAGCATTGGAAACACCGGCTGTGCTAAACAGGTTGCCGCTTTGTGTAACGCTTATATTTTGTACCCACAGAGGTTTGGTATAAGGGACTTTTACTGTAGGATAATCAGAAGCATGGGTGGTCAGTAATTTTCCGTCATAAAGACCGGTTGCCGCAGCTGTTATTGATCCATCGCATACTGCTAAAATTTTGTTTGTATTGGTATAATGATCTTTTATCCAGTTGATCACCGTGGAATCCTGTTGATTCTTTTGCATGGCAGCAATTTGTGCAGGAATAACAATCACATCAGCTTGCATCTTTAATGAATCAGCTTCTGCAAATGTTATCTGGGGAAGAAGAAAAAGACCTTTTTTAACATTGACCGGGTATTTATTTTTTGCAATGATATAAACGTTTGCTTTTCCCGTTTCGTTAAAGAGGTAAAATGGCGCCATCATATCAAACAGTTCTGTTCCATCATTATCTGCAATGATGAACACATTCTTTTTCGATGCATCCATTACAGGTTGCTGCCAGTTAAATTCATTTTTTCCATTGTAAACTGTCTGGCTTTTAAACTCGCTAACTGCCCTGCAGGCATTGAAAAGTATAGGGCAAAGCAGTAATAGCGAAGAGAGTACGATAAATGTTTTTTTAAATTTTTTCATGACTTTGTTTTTTTGTATTTGATGATACAAAGATGCACTGCGTTAATGCATGGCTAAGAGACAGGAAGATGTCAAAAAAGGACAATAAAAAAAGTGGTGAGAATAATGATGAGCCAGGCTGCAGGATTACTATTTAGCGCCCGTTGCGTCGCACACTTGTACGGTTGGATTAAGAAGCATCAAGCCGCAAGCCATGAACTTTGAGTAAAATGCGAATGCTTGTAACTTGCAGCCAAAGCTCATTGCTGTTATTCAGTACAAAAGTGCGACCCCGAGTTCCGTAGCTGCGCTCCTCGTCGGGGCAGGCGCAAGAAAAGCTTCAAAGAGAAGCGGAAGCCGGGTACAAAAAAAATCTTTTAGCCTATCTAGTTTTTCAAGATTCTTTGTAATTGACGTGCAGTTTTAAATCCGCATTGAGCGGCTATATATTCTAAAGTGTAATTTGGATTGTTAAGCAACGTTCTTGCATTTTCAATGCGCAACTGTGTGAGGTATTCGAGTATGGTAAGGCCGGTTTTTTCTTTGAAAACACGGCTTAGGTTTCTTGGACTCATGGCAACTAAATCTGCCAGCATTTCAATGCTATTTTCGCCGGAGAGATGATCAATTAAATAATCCTGTACTTCATGCACCTGCGGGTTGATATGATTGCGGTAATCAAGGTATACACTTTCCTGTTTATGGTTATGGCTACGCCTATGATATACCACGAGGCCCCGTGCTACTTTGTGCGTAAAAAGCGGACCTTTTAAATCTTCAAGAATGGATAATGCAAGATCGATACCGGCACTTATGCCTGCACTTGTATAGATATTTTTACTCTTCACAAATAGAACGTCTTCCATCACTTTAGCTTTTGGAAAGCGTTGCTTAAGCTCGGGAATCCTTCGCCAGTGCGTGGTACATTCCATGCCATCCAATAAACCAGCCTGCCCTAAGAAAAATGCGCCAGTACAAACAGAGCAGATACTTATATTTCTGTTTGCACATTCATTCAGCCATTTAAAAAAATCCCGCTCGGTTTTAAAATCAAAACTGTTCAGATATTCATGCGCTGTTCCGGGTATAAAAATAAAATCACCTTCCTTTAATTCTGCCTCGGTGAAGTTTGCAATTTTACCGAAAGGGAGATGGGAACTGCAAATAATATCCTGGTGGTAAGAGTAGAACTCAAGACTAACATCGTAACCATTAAATTTTGCTTCTGTAAAAACCTGTACAGGTCCAGCAAGATCTAAGAGCTCCACCGAAGGTGGAACAATAAATGCCAATTTTTTCATCTGCCTTGTATGAGTGTAGAAGTAAAGTTAAGGCAGACATGGGATTGTACGTATGTTTTTCGATTCAACCATTATTTTTTAAAATGCGCTGTAGTTGTCTCGCAGTTTTAAAACCACATTTAGCAGCTATCTGGGCTAAAGTGTAATCGGTATTGCTTAGCAAAGTTCTTGCATTTTCGATTCGCAACTGAGTAAGATATTCAAGTATAGTTGCACCTGTTTGCTCTTTAAAAACGCGACTTAAATTTCTTGAGCTCATGGCAGCAAGTTCAGCAAGTGTTTCAATCTTGTTTTCGCCATCAATGTTATCAATCAAATAGTCCTGCACTTTGTGAACCTGTGGATTAATATGATTGCGGTAGTCAATATAAATGCTTTCCTTCTGATAATTGTTATTTTGCCTGCGAAAAACAACCAATCCCCTTGCTACCTTATGTGTAAAAGCGGGACCCGTTAAATCTTCCAGGAGAGATAATGCAAGATCGATGCCTGCACTGATACCTGCACTGGTGCATACATATTCATGTTTTACAAAAAGCGTATCAGCTAATACTTTTGCCGCCGGAAAACGTGTTTGTAATTCTTCCACCCTTCTCCAATGCGTTGTGCATTTAATATTGTTTAATAATCCCGCTTCACCTAATGCAAAAGCGCCAGTGCAAACAGAACAAACAATGATCTTCCTTTCGGCACAGTCTTTTAACCATGTGAAATAGGCATGCTCATGTCTAAATTCCTGACTCCTTACATATTCACAATCCATTCCCGGAATAAATAAAATATCCCCTTCATTCAATTTTGCTTTTTTATAGCTGGCAAGTTCTCCAAAAGCAAGGCCTGCAGTACTAATTGGTTTTTGCCGGTAAACATAAAATTCAATATCTATATCATAGCCGTAAAATTTAGCTTCGGTAAATACCTGCACAGGACCGGAAAGGTCTAGTAACTCAACCGTTGGCGGAATAATAAATGCGATTTTTTTCTTCATGAAATACTCATTTTATAATGTTGTGTCAAAGGTATCTGAGGTGGCATTTTATAAAAGGACAAAAAGTAGTCAAACAAGGACAACTGTAAAAATGTAAATGGACCCGGGGTATTGCGGATGATGGTAAGAGACTCGGGCATACCTCACCAGGTAATTTGATCATTTTCACTGGATTGCGATAATGCCGGTTAATTTTCCTTCGTCCAGATTTCTGTTCTGCCAAGTAAACTGATTCCTATATAACCTCTTACCTTAATTGTTTTCTGATCTTTAAATGTAATGGTGCAGGAGTATGTTTTACCTGTTTTTGGATCGTAAATAGTTCCACTATTCCAGGAATCGCTTCCATTAAATTCAAAGCTGTTTAATATCGGCAAGCCAACAATTGTTTGAGTTCTTTTGGTTTTATCCGGGTTCTCTATATCAACTCTTTCCTTACCGTTTACTACTGGTTTATCCAGCCAAATGATTTTACCATAAAATTTCTGTCCAACAGCATAAATTTGAATTTTTGCCGGGTCATCGCCCCCGGTTTTCCATATTCCAGTAATATCTGTTGATTTGTTCTGAGCCATGGATAAAATCGAAAGAAATAAAAGTGCGGATGTTAAAAATGAATACTTCATAATTTGTTTTTTTGTTGTTATCTATGTTTTTAAATTCAAAAATTTGTTATGTTATTACGTACGATAAATTATATCTGAATGATAAGTGTACCATCTGTTACGCCTTTCGATACCAAGACTCCATTATGTATTTCGAGTAACCCACCTTTCGAATTGTAACTGATTGTGCAGCGTACTTCAAGATGCTCCTTGTTGTCAAATACATTGTCGATAGCAACTTTTTGTAACAAAGCATCTTCCAACGAAGGATATTGCTTTAATTGAAGCGCATTAAACGTTTTGTTCCATACGATCATCCGGGAGTTGCGGCACACTTTTGTTATAGTAATAGAAATCTTTGCTGTCGCATCATTGTATATAGCCGATAAATAATCATTGGACTTATAAACTTCCAGGTTTACATTTTTGATAATTGGTCTTTCAGGTTCAAACAAGGTTTTCTCCTGTATGCAGAAGGCCGAAACAGAAACCGCTATTGCAATAAGCGTGATTGCCCTTTTCATTTTGTATCGTTTTGATTTAATGATACAAAGGTCTATTACTATAACAATGGCTAATAGACGGGGAGATGTCAAAAAAGGACAACTATTAATAAGCTTACCGTATTTATGAAAAGTGTCTTATAAGCTCTTACTATGCAGAAAAGCAACTGTAATACAATTGTGAATCTCTTTTACAGAATTTCAGGAAGAAGATTTATGTACCCGGTTTATTTGCTGCTATGAGCGTTTGATTGCGTGGCACCCTTGTACGTTTGGATATTCCATTGAGCTTTCATTGAACCGTAGATTGACGGGCTGTAATTGAGCACTATGGCCAACGCACCGCATTGCTACTGCAGCACACAAAACTATGAAAGGAGATGCTGCGGGAAAAGAAAGGGAAGCCGCCCGTTTAACAAATTCACTTTTCAAAATGTTGAAGCAAAAATACTTCCTTACCCAGCCTTGCGAAAGATGTTATTAATCGGTCTATTGATGATTTTCAACGGGTTTTAGCTTGATGTAGAAATACACTGCTAAAAGCTCATCAATGGTGATGCAGAATATGTCGTAACCATGCGGTGCCACTGAACTCATATGGGGAAACAAAACATCCCAGAGTCCATGTAACGCAAGCCCAGCAACTGTAAGCATGTAATTTTTTTTATAACCCCAATACGCGAACATTAAGAATAATGCGGCTCCTGGAACTGTAAGTATAAGCGAGTGTGGATCAATAGAAAACCCTATATAAATAAATGGGATAGCCGCCAGGTTCAGAGAAGCGTAGAACTTCAAATCAATCTTCCTGAATATTTCTGCGAAAGCAATTATAGAGGCTGTGGTAATTAGACCAATAATAAGGCCTGTCATATTTTTTTGTTTTTAAATATTGCTTTGAATTGTTGGTTACATGTTAATGCTGACGTTTCCTTTTTTATGCCCCTTTTCAACATAAGCGTGGGCTTCAGCAATCTGCTCTAATGGATACGTTTTATCAATTACCGGTTTATACTTACCTGCTACTATAAGCTCTTTTAGAAAAATAATATCTGCTGCTGTATGACTGATAACACCTGTCAAAACTTTTCTGCTGCTTGTCTTGGAAATCCATAAACCTTGCAATATTTCCTGCATTTCTGCAGCACTCAAAATCATTATTCCATTTTTAGTAAGTGAATTCAAACTTCCAAAAACAGGTATTGTGTTTATGGTGTCAAAAATAACATCATAGGTTTCACCATTCTTGGTAAAATCCTCCTTCGTATAATCAATTACTTTATCTGCTCCGATCGATTGTACCAGTTCAATATTTGGCGTACTGCAAACACCGGTAACAGTAGCTCCAAACGACTTTGCCAATTGAACAGCAGCAGTACCCACTGCACCGGAAGCACCTACAATAAGTACCCTTTGCCCTAGTTGTATGTTTGCCTTTTTAATAAAATGCAATGCGGTAACGCCGCCAAAAGGAACGACTGCTGCTTCTGCATGTGTAATAGCAGCAGGCTTTGATGTCAATGACCCTTTTTCAGGAACACATAAATATTCAGCGTAAGCTCCAAAACGCATGTCAGTATGCCCAAATACTGCGTCGCCAACTTTGAACTTCGTTACATCTTTCCCCACACTTTCCACTTCGCCCGAAAAAACGGTTCCGAGAATATTTATTTTTGGTTTTAATAAGCCGAAAATAAATCTAACGGCAAATGGATCGGCTTTTCTTAGGCGAATGTCACCTGAATTGACTGCCGTTGATTTAACTCTTAGTAAGATTTCATTATTCTTTGGAAAGGGTTTTTCTACCTCTTTAACCCGGAGAACCTCCGGAGAACCATATTGAGTATAAACTGCTGCTTTCATTTCTATTTGTTTTATTTTAAATAATCGTTTACATTAAATAATTTGTATTCCGGTGAAGCTTCAAAAAAAGAATTTAATAAAGTCATATGCCCAGCTCCAAAAATTACCAATATTCTATCAGTTGGTTTTGCGTTTATTTTTTGAATGTTTCTAAAGATTCTTAAATTTCTGTTGAACCACCAGCCAGTAACAAAGTCGGGCCCAAAAAATTCATTGTCGCTGGTTTCATACTTAAAAGTTCCAATCAAATAGGTGCCCAGGTCCCGATTGATATTTTTGGGGTCATTTTTTTGTATCAATTCCGCCCGTATCCCTTTTGTTTTAAAAACCGGTTTGGGGAAATATTGTTTCACAGTATCTGCATACTTATTAAAATAATTCATGAATTTTTTATTTTCAAGGCTGTCTTTACCCTCCAGAACTGAATCCAATATTTCATAATCCCTGCCCCAGGCGTTAACGCAATGCAGGGTTTTCAGATTCATCATTTTGGCAATTCTGAAGCCAAGTTGTTCTTCTTCGCCCCGGCTTAAATTATATTTGTCTTGCAAATATTTATTGTAAAGAGAATCATATTTTGACTGCTCAGTCGGGTTTCTTTCAATTGCAATAATTGTAGGTTTAAACTTTGCAATACGTGCAACAATGTCTTCTATTTCCTTTTGATATTTTGGGTCAAGTACATCAATCTGATCATCCTTTTTTGTCTTTATCAAGTCTAAATTATGAAAAGCAAAATGGAATGATCCTAATGTTAAAACCTCAGTTGCTTTTTGGGGTTGTGCGAAAACTGCTGAGATAAATAACGTTAGTATTACAGTGAAATAAAATTTCATAATGTTATTTTTAAATGCGTTTTATATTTAGTTATTGTTACACTGCTGAAAGTAGTACAAGCCAATTTTTATACTTGTTCCGGTACAATCTTACGTATACTTTGCACAGTATATATTTATGCATTGCTGAACCGGGCTGCACCATGCTGAATATTGATTAAAGAGTACAATAGCGCGACTCCGAGTTCCGTCGCTGCGCTCCTCGTGGGGGTAGGCGCAAGAAAAGCTTCTTTATTTACATCAAAGTCGGGTTCAAAAAAAGCATTACACATTTTTATGCTGCGTAAAGTATAGAAGAAGTGATGCTAGGCTATTTAATTTTTATGCCTACCCCAAACTCCAATGCAATATTATTCATGTTGCCATCTGCTGCGGAAATATCTACGTTTTTAACCGGCCATGGATATAGTGGCACATACATTCGAAAGCTAAAAAAATATTTTTTTCCTCCTTTCCTGAAGTCATACATCAATCCATAATCTGGACTAAAGGCATTAACAGAAGCGCTTACTTTGTTGTTATCAGGATTAATTAAGCTTTCTTTAAAAGAGGTATATTTTACCCCAGCCATCAATAAAAATGTATTGGAACTTCTTTTAGTATAGAATGTTGTACCAACACCAAATTTTTGATTGATAGAATAGTTGTAATCAGTTTTTATGCCGTTAAAATTTCTTTGAGCTATATTATTGATATTGAATGACGAGTGAGAAGCAAAGCTCAGGTGCTTTTGCGGGTTCCATTGAACTAATGTTGAAAGAAGAAGATCCGTTCCAAAATTTGTATGTATGCCAATAGCAGGATCAATTGTTAATTGCCTTAGCGGTGAATACTTTTCTTTTTCTGCCGGCATATTTTTTTGAGCAAACCCGTTGGTAAAAGCCAGGATTGATACGATCACGAATAAAATTTTTTGCTGTTTCATATAAATTATTTTTTAAAAATTAATTAGATAATAAATGCTTTTGATTTACCTGTTTTCAAAATAGTAATTGAGACCCTTTTCTATGTTTGGATTTCTTGAACCCATGTGGTCTAAATCCTTTTCAATATTTTTTGCCAGTTTAATGTTGGGATAGTTATCCTGGAGGCTTTGATAAAACGACTCAAATGGTGCCTGCATCCTTCCTAAATTTTCTGCCTCGCCTATACCCATAAATACCAGTTGATGTTGGTTTTCATTAACAGGCCGGTTGTCTTTTTCCATTTGCAGGGTAACCAGGTTATCGAACCAAAATGAAGGGCTAAGCATAATATAGTTTCCAAAAACTTTATTGTTAACAGCAAAAGCATACCCTCCAAATAACCCGCCATACGAATGACCAAGAATTACCCGGCTGGCCCTTGTGGTATCCGCGCTATAATCCTGTTCTATTTTTGGTATTAATTGTTTTTCAATAAAGTTTAAAAATTGTGGCCCACCGCCAGTTAGTTCACTAACTTTTGTTGGTGTATAATCTATGCTCCGGTTTTGCCCGTAACCAATGCTTACTACCAGTACATTTTTAACACCATCTTTATCCGAAATTTCTTTGCACTTATTGGCGACGATATCAAATATTTCTTCGCCGTCCAGCACATAAACTGTTGCATATTTTTCGGCAGCTGGGTTATAATCGGCGGGTAACCCAACCTTAATGTTGTAGGATGTGCCATTATCAACGGATTGTAGTGTAAACTCGTTTGTAGTACCGGGGCTAAATACCTCTTTTTTGCAAGAGCCCAATAAAAACAGCAGCATAATTGCACTTGTTGTTGCAAAAAGTTTTCTAACTAAAAAGTTTTCATTTTTCATTTTCGTTTTTTTTTATTGTTATTTGATGATGTAAAATTATCATGGCTTTCAGGGCTTCAAAGGACAGCCTCATGTCAAAAACAGCCAACCTTTGCAAATACCAGCATCAGTGTATTATGGCATCGTTCCTTGCGTC
>DGQT01000015.1 GCA_002390845.1 Chitinophagaceae bacterium UBA4407
TGACTTTTTGAGGGACGACTAAATAATAAACATTTTTAGGAAATTGCATCAATGAAATTATCGCTCAAACGAATCACTTCTGCAGGTAACTTTATACCAGAGATAGACGGATTAAGATTTATCGCAATCACAAGTGTTGTTTTGTATCATTTAAATAGCTTCCTAATTGTAAACTATGTAAATCCAAACGTAGATACTTCAGACTATTCCTTTTTGAAACATTTGCTATCACACGGTCATTTAGGTGTTCCCCTTTTCTTTACTATTAGTGGTTTTATCTTAGGAATGCCTTTTGCAAAATTTCATCTTAGAAATGGAAACCCAGTTAGCCTTAAAAAGTATTTTTTAAGAAGATTAACTCGATTAGAACCGCCCTACATTCTTATCATGACAACACTGCTATTTGGAGCAGTTTATGTAGCAAAGGTTTTTTCTTTAACTGATGGCATAGAAAACTATTTGGCTTCAATTATTTATTGCCATAATTTCATTTTTCCTGACGCTACACCTAATTTGAATGCTGTTACTTGGAGTTTAGAAGTTGAAGTTCAATTTTATATTTTAGCTCCTTTAATGGCATGGATTTTTTCTGTAAAGTCGTTATCAATAAGACGGCTGTCGTTATGTTTTATCGCTGTATTGTTCATAATCATAAATCACTTCAATTTCAATCCTTTGGGTGTTGTGAGTTTGGTTGATTATTTTCAATATTTTTTAGTTGGATTTCTATTAGCTGATTTGTATGTTTCCAATTCAACATTATTACCTAAAACAAAATTTGATTATCTTATTGGTCTGTTTTTCTTCGTAATAATATGGCTTTTTGACAATGGGGATTTTAACTCTAATTCACAAAAATTTATTTGGGAATTAATTCAACTGGGTAGTATTTTCTTTTTATACTATTATGCTTTATTTAATAAAATTTTTAAATTCCTTTCTTTCAAATTAATTACAAATATAGGCGGTATGTGTTACTCAATTTATTTACTGCATTTTCCTATTCTCAGCTTATTTGGCAAGCCTATGTTGAAATATTCATTTTCGAAATATACTTTTGTAAATGTTTCAATTTATTCAGCCATATTAATATTTTTAATAATGTCAATATCATCTATATTTTTTTTACTTGTCGAACGACCATGTATGGATAAAGACTGGTACAAGAAGATATTTAGATGACACATAATTGAGTAGACGACTTCACTTCTGAGCGATGAGGTCCCCGTCTCACACCACTCCCAACAGGCCGCGATACATTTTGTCTCGCCTGGCCCGCCCGGGACTTACAAAAATTTAATGCAGTCCAACTAAATTTAGGTATGGTGGTTGGTGTGACCACCGCCCACCATCAGTGCAATTTTTTTCGGTTGGTCCCTCACCAACCGAAAAAATAAAATAGCTCACGGCAGTTTTAATGTACAAGTTTTCCGCCACGGCGGAAGTAAAGCTGAACAAAGCTTTGTTGCCGGGTTCAAAAAGACATAACAGGATAAAGCAGGTGAATTTTAAAAACTTAACTAAAGCTCATAGCACCCCTTCAGGGGATGGGGGTATAAATAATTTATGAAAGTTCTCACCATAATTGGCGCAAGGCCACAGTTTGTAAAAGCATCTGTGGTAAGCATGGCATTGAAGAAACATGGCATTGAAGAAATCATCATTCATACGGGCCAGCACTACGACGAAAAGATGAGTGATATTTTTTTCACAGAAATGAATATTCCAAAGCCTGCTTATAACCTGCAGATCGGCAACCTTTCGCACGGCGCTATGACAGGCAGAATGATCGAAAAAATTGAAGCACTGATCAACGACCTGAAACCCGATTACCTGATGGTATATGGCGATACCAACAGTACGATGGCCGGTGCAATTGCTGCATCAAAAGCAAAAGTAAAGATGGTGCATATTGAAGCGGGGCTGAGAAGCTTTAATATGAACATGCCTGAAGAAATAAACAGGATTGTTACAGACAGGCTGAGTGATATTTTATTTTGTCCTACAACAACGGCCATCAATAATTTAAAACTCGAAGGCTTTGATCATTTTGTTACCAAACAGAAAAAGAAAATACGGGTAGAACTGATTGGTGATGTAATGAAAGATGCGGCGGAATATTTTTCTGGTTTTGCAGAAGAGAAAAGCACAGGGCCGGTAAGGGAAATCGTGAAGCGGCCATTTGCTTTGTGTACGCTGCATCGTGCAGAAAACTTAAATGATATAAACAGGCTGCAAAATATTTTTGATGCGTTGAATGAAATCAGCACGCAATTAAAAATAGTGTTGCCGATGCATCCCGGTACAAAGAAAACAGTGGAGCAATTGAACATTGATATTGCATCCGGTATAGAAGTGATAGAGCCCGTTGGCTTTTTTGATATGCTTACTTTATTAAAGCATACAACATGCGTGTTTACCGATAGTGGCGGTTTACAGAAAGAAGCGTACTTCTCCAAAAAACCCTGTATTACATTACGTGACGAAACCGAGTGGATAGAACTCGTAGAGAATGGTTACAACAAATTAGCTGGCGCAGATAAAAAATTAATACTTGAATCTTTTAATTCAATAGGCACTATGGATCTTACCAATGCAAAGCCATTGTATGGCGAAGGAAATGTGAGTGATAAAATTGCGGAAATATTAAGGGAGGACTATGAAGGGAAATAACTTGTTATATGTTACCTGGGGAGAAGTGATCATTGACAATGGTATTTTTAAAAATCAGGTAGTAGAGCAATTAAAATTGATTAAACAAGAAAATCCAGGGTTGAATATTTTTTTGTTGTCCGGTGTGCCTTTGGGCAACAGAAAATTCCTAAAACATCCTTTTATGTTCCTGAAGGAGTTGAAAAAAATAAAAGCAAACTGTGCAGAAAGCGGGATTATTTTTTCTTACCGGTTAATGTTCGTTCCCTCGCCATGGTTTTATACGCCGGCTGATAAAATAAATATTTACGACGCTTTGCAGGTAAGTTTTATAAAAAGGTTTATTCGTAAAAATAATATTGTACTGATTCATTGCCGCAGTTATACGCCAACACGCCTGATGCTGAAAGTAAGGGAACAAATGGAATCCGACAGCTTCAAACTGATCTTTGATACCCGTGGTAATTTTCCCGAAGAAGGGTTATTGAAAAATCATTTGAGCGAAAATGACTACGCATTCTGGAAAGAAAAAGAAAAAAAACTTTTTAAAGAGTCTGATGCAGTGGTAAATGTTTCGGATACATTTACAGACTATGTGAACAAGATCACGAATAATCATGAAGTACATACCATTTATACGAGTACCAACCTTTTGATATTTCATCGGTTGCCGGAAGCTGAGAGAAAAGAAGCAAGAGATGCTTTCAATGTTAGCTCCTCGGACAGAGTGTTGACTTATCTTGGAGAGATCAGCGATACAGGCTGGCATCAGAAACGAAATTTATTCAATTTATATAAAGCTTTTAAAACTGCATTTGCGAATACTAAATTGTTATTGGTTACTTCCAATACAAAAGAAGAGTTGATGCAATCTTTTACCGAAGCAGGATTTGATGCAAACGAATTCATAGTAGTAAAAGGAAGAACCCAACAAGAGGTAAATAAGTACCTGAATATTGCGGACTATGCTTCTCTTCCTTTTAAGAAGATCACAAATGAGTTGGACAAAACGCTGGGCTATACCATGATCGCCTCAAAAACCGGCGAATATCTTGCAACCGGTTTGCCGGTGATTGTCAACAATAAGATTGGTGCGGCATCAAAACTGGTGAGTAAAACACAAACGGGAATAACTTACGTAATGGATAATGAAGCGTCGGTTATACCTTTACTAAAAGAATTTGAAGCAAACCGAGAGCTCGTTGTTGAAAGATGTTTGCAAACTGCAAAACGTTTTGATGCAAAAAAAAATGCCGAAAAGTATCTTGCTATTTATGATAAACTACTGCAGCAATAAAGAATGAGTTGGTACACGATCATAATAATTTCTCTGCTGGTTTGTATTGTCGCGGCCAGGCTGTATAAATTTTCGGCAGGTTCATTAAAAATTACGCAGGTCAATATGATCTCGTATATCTTTTATTTCGACCTGCTGATCTTCTCTTATCTCGGCTCCATCGTTATACTTCTGTTCAACAGTGCAGAATTCAATAACCTTATTGATAATCTTCTTGGTGGGCCCAAAACAAAACTGCTGGTTTGGGAATGTATTTCTTATGCCATGATCGCTGTTGCCATCGGCATGATCATCGCGAATATATTTTTCAATTTCAAAACAAAAGAGATCGACGCCTACCACGCAAAACCTGTTCGGACCTTGTTTTCGGAATACGACAGCTATATAAAGATCCCGCTGTACATTTTATCGGTCATTTGTATTTTGAGTATCATATATACTTTTATCAGTATCGGCACTATTCCTTTTCTAAAATCATTTTTTATATCAAGTGCAGATGATGTACTTGCATTAAGGGCAAGCGCCGACAGGGATTTTTCCGGTAATGTATATATCAAGAATTTCTTTGGCTTGCTGCTAACACCAATCCTCTGTTATGTTTTTTATTGTTATTACCTGATCGATAAATCGCTGAAAAACAAGTTCTGGTTTTATCTTATGTTTTTTTTCGCGTTTATGATGCTCACTTATGACGCATCCAAAAGCCCTTTCATAAGATTTCTTACCGGGTTTATTTTTTTAAAAGTGCTTATCGGCGGCAAAATATCTTTTAAGAAATTTTTTGGCCTGATCATTCTATTGCTTTTATTGCTTGCCATAATTTATATGATCATCGCCAAGCAGGACATTGTAACCATTTTCTTTTCTTACAACGGCGGTATCACCGGAAGAATACTGATCAGCCAGGTTTCTTCTTTGTATCAGCATTTCGAAATATTCCCGGCAGATCATGCTTTTATCGGCTTCAGCAGTATGTCAAAGGTTTTGCCATTGAGTCATTTTTCCGACCGGGCGGGTCGTATTGTGCTTGTAACAACTACGCCTGACTTTGCTGATCTCGGCGGTGTGTATAATACCCTTTTTATCGGTGAGGCTTATGCAAACTTTGGCTGGTGGGGCGTTGCCTTGACCCCATTATGGATCGGCTTTCTTATACAAAGCTTACATATTTTGTTTTTACGTTTACCTAAAACGCCGCTTTTCCTTGGTTTATTCGTTTTCTTTTCTTTTACGAGTTATATCACAGGCGGTGTTAACGAGTACTTTTATAATATCCAATACCCCTTGTTGGCAATAATTATTCTTGCTGTTTGGGTAACAGCATATTTATTGCACAGGTCTTCATCACGGTTGACAAAGCTTCAGCATGCAGTATAAAGTAGAGATCTTACTGGCAACTTATAATGGTGCAGCATACCTCAATGAACAACTGCAATCGCTGTTCAGCCAAACATATACAAACTGGGTTTTACTGGCAAGTGATGATGGCTCAACCGATGAAACAATACAGATTCTTCAGCAGTATCAAAAAAGTTATCCGGATAAAATAAAACTGCTGCAACCAGCAGAAAAAAAACTTGGTTCTACTTTTAATTTTTCAAGATTGCTGCAAAGCAGCACAGCAGATTATCTCATGCTTTGCGATCAGGACGATTTTTGGGTAACCAGCAAGATCGAATTACAAATGCAGCAAATGTTGAAGATGGAAACGCAGCATGGAAAAGATTTTCCATTGCTCGTTTGCAGCGATCTTGCCATTGTTGATGAACAACTTCAAACACTGCAACCATCATTTTTCCGTTACAGGAAACAGGCCATCAGTATCTTAAACGATTCTTATAAACTGATAGCCCACAGCACCATTACGGGCTGCACGATGTTGCTGAATAAAGCGGCTGTAAAAATTGCAGTGCCCATTAAAATAAAAAACTTTCAGCAGGATCATTGGATCAGCATGCATGTGGCGCATTACGGAAAAATCAGTTGCATAGATCTGCCGCTGGTATTGTACCGGCAGCACAGTAATAACGTTGTTGGCGCAAGCAAGATCAACTTCAATTATCTTTTATCGCGGCTGGGTTATTTCCCTAACCTTATTAAAGACTGGTTCCTTTTAAAAAGAACTGCAGCAATACCGGTGCCTGTTGCAAAGGTTTTTTTCTTTAAGATCTGGTATAACACGTACCGGCTTTTTAAGCAATGATTTTGGTTACCGGCTAAAGTATTTTATGGCATCGCCTATTGTGTCACTCACTTGTACGCCTAGTCCGAAAGTCGGCAAGACCGAAAATCCGAAAGATCAATACAGGTAGAAGATTGCTTTGCTGACTTCCCGACTTTCTGACTTTGCTCACTTGCATTTAACAGTACAAGTGAGTGACACAACAAAAGCTTCATAGCAGTACTTGCCCCTGTCCCAAAAATGTATTTATGGTTTTAAAAAAACAAAAAACACAATAACGCTTCCGTGAAAATAGCCATCATCGGTACAAGGGGTATTCCCAATAACTACGGCGGGTTTGAGCAGTTTGCCGAATATATTTCTGTTGGCCTTGTAACAAAGGGCCACGATGTAACGGTGTATTCGCCGCACTTTCACAATTACTGTGAGCAGTATTATCACGGCGTTGAAATCAAAAAAATTTATTGCCCCGAGAAAAAGCTGGGCTCCTTTGCGCATTTTATTTATGATTATCTCTCTTTGAAAGATGCATTAAAAAAGAACTTCGACATCATTTATGAAGCAGGCTATGGCACATCGGCGCCATCGATGTATTTACTTAATAAAAACAGCCCTGCTGTAATTACCAACATGGATGGCCTGGAGTGGATGCGCTCTAAATGGAATTTTTTTACAAAAGCATTGATGCGGCAAATGGAAAGGATTGCGGTTAAAAGATCCAGGTACCTGATTGCAGATAACATAGGCATTCAGGAATATTACCGCACACAATTCTCCCGTGAAAGTTTTTACCTGCCTTACGGTGCAGAAACAGTTGATCATTTTGATGGCCAGGTACTTTCGGAACTGCACATTGAAAAAGAAAAATACTTTTTACTGATCGCAAGGCTTGAACCCGAAAATAATATTGAAACCATCCTGGATGGTTTTGCCGCATCTGGCTCAGCAGATAGCTTTATTGTAGTGGGCGATTTTAAAACCAAATATGGAAAATACCTGGTGTCAAAATATAAAGCCATTAGTAATAAAATATGCTTTGCAGGAAGTATTTACGATAAAAGCAAAATAGATGCATTAAGGCATTTTTGTAAGATTTATTTTCACGGGCATTCTGTTGGTGGCACCAACCCTTCGCTGCTGGAAGCTATGGCGGCTAAGGCTTTTATTATTGCGCATGATAACCGTTTTAATAAAACGGTACTGGGTACAGGAAATTTATTTTTCTCAACAAGTGATCATGTAAAAGATTTTATTAAAAATTGTAAGGTGGATGATGCGTTAAGAGAAAAATCTATACAAGCCAACCTTGAGAAAATTGACCAGTATTATCAATGGCAAATAGTGATCGATGATTATGAAAAGTTGTTTTTAAAAATCACAGGTAAATAATTTTTTTGCCAGCTAAATCCATTGCATGGTTATAATAAAAAATAATATTACACGGTATCTGTTTTGGATTTTTATAACTGGTATTGCCTTTAGTTGTCGTGCTCAAAACAGCACAGCAGGTTTGTACCAGGTTGCACCGGCCAAAACAAATGCTGTATTCAGGCATGATACTTATATTGCCTTCGATTCAAAAAATAATTCGTATTCATTTGATATGAGTGCGAAACAGAATTATGGCTACCTGTTTGTAAATGAAAATGGAGTTACCCGTAAAGTGAATTTACTTACAGCTATTGCAGAACTTTATCCAAAAACGCCTGAACCAACCGATACACTTTTTCATGCACTGGGTTCTGTAACCGTAGATAAGAATGACAGGGTTTACCTGATCTATTATTTTTACTACCCTTTTAACGAAGGCTTGAAAAAATGGAAAGCCCGCATTCCATTGCTTTTATATTCTGCCGATTATGGTCATAGTTTTAAAGCATACAAGTTTGCCGGTGACCCAGACCTTGTTTTTCTTGAGAAAAAATCACCTTTTGAAACGAATGATTACCCGCCGCTGATCGGCTATACAAAGTCAACCAATCAGAAGGTGTCGCCTATGGCAGACATGAATGAGTTTGGCATTTTTGAACCGGAAATTTCTTCAGATGGTGAACTTACAAGCCTGCGTCAGCAACTGATAACACACTACAGTCCGGGTATTTCGAACCATACCGGCGGCGAATCTTTTGCAGCTACTTTTAATAACACCACATCAATTGCGTACAACGAAATACCAACAAAAAAAGATGGCAATAATATTATTGTTCTAAACTACAACAGGCAAACACACACATTCGGAGAGCAGCAAAGAATTCCGCTTATTATCAACTCAAAATATCCTTACCCCGATGCGCATGTAACGCCTGTAATTGTTACGTTGAAAAACGGGCAGCAACATGTAATTGTTGGTCCGCAGGCTGGCGATTACTACGATTTTACAAGAAACATCAACAATGCTGCTACAGATACTTTTACAAGGATAGCAGTATTGCAGGGACCACGTGTATACGCATCGGCGCTGCGTGATAAAGACGATAATATTTATCTTTATTTCAGCGCTTATAAACCTAAGCCGGGTTTATATTTTCAAAAGTTCGACCCGCAAATAAATGCATGGGGTAATGAAAAACTTTTAGTGGCCCCGCCCAAAGATTTCAGTGCCAGAACAAAAGACAATTATGGCGTTTATTATTTTAAACCTGCCATAGACATGAATAATAAACTTTACCTGAGTTTCACTTTCTGGAATACGTACACCAAAGAAATGTACCCAAGGTTTTTATTTCAAAGCAGCAATAGGGGCAAAAACTGGAAGCTGAACAACTGATTTTTTTAGCTTGGCTATTGTAGTACTATGAAGCTTTTGTTGTGTCACTCACTTGTACGTTTGTAACAGCTGTCGACAGTCGACGGTCAACAGTCGACCGAAGAATCAACATTACAAGTGTGCGACGCAACAGGCGATGCCATAAAAATCTTTAGCCGGGCCCATATACCACCCATATAATTTAAAAAAACGATTTTAATTTCCGGGGTTTAAAAAAGAATGGTAACAGGCTTAAACTATTTTGAATTAAATAAATCCAACAAACCAAAGCTATAAAACCCCACTGCTGTTGACTGGTATTTTTAAAATATTAAACGTACTTTTTTTGGGTTCTTTTGCAGTAGTTTATGCGAAAGGGCAAACCCAGCGAAATATTTCTTTTGATATTGATAGAGACAGCACTTTTAAAGTTGCAACAGACACCACACTTTATTTAAATATTGGTGGTACGCTTGACCGCGATAACACGGCTGGCGAAAAAGTAAGTTACCGCTGGGATCTTTACCGCTACTACAAACCCGGCTTTGAACCTTTAAAATCGTTTACCATAAAAAATGCGGGCTTAAGGCAAACAGACAGTATTGCATTTGTTTTTAATGATAAAGGGCATTGGCAAACATTAAGCAGTATTGCAGCAGAGGTTTCGAAGGGTTTTACTTCGCAAAAAGAAAAGGCTTTAGGTTTATGGAAATTTATTGCAGACAACCATGTATATTTTTATAAACCCGAAGACATCCTTTCAGCAGAATGCCAGGACCCTTTAAAATTTCTTGCTGTGTACGGTTATGGTGACTGCTTTACAATGAGTAATGCCATAAAGCTGATGAATGCTGTTGAGAATAAAGATTCATTGTGGATATGGGGGCTTGATGCCGGGGCGCATGGTTTTGCAGAAGTAAAAACCGACTCGGGTTTTGCAGTATTGGATGCAGATGAACAGGCATTTTATCTTAAACTAGACAATAAAACCCTTGCTTCTTACGACGACCTGAAGATGGACCAGTACCTGTACATACGAACAAAGCGGTATACACAATTATACCCTTTTTATTCGCCGTATAATTACACAGACTATAAAAACATTGTATCTCCTTATAATTACAAAGCAGTGTTTTCAGAATATGGTGCTTCTGGCTATTCTTCCTTAATTTCCTTGAAGCCAAATGAGTCAATTTCTTTTTATTATGATTCTGCAAAAAAGTATCACCAGGTTGCACTTGAAGGTATTGAAAATTTACCTGCAGAAACAAATATACTTTCATTTATAGGCAGGGGCAAGCAGGAGTATGCACCCACTTCAGCTCAATTGGCTTCGGTATCATTGCACTACCGCAACGATTATTATTCAGTAATTAAATTGGTTTGTCCGTTTGTGTTAACAGGCGGTTTGCTGAAGGCGACCCTGAATATTCCTTTGGGTAACCAGGCTTTCATTATGACTTATTCCGAAGACCTGGTTACATGGAAAGAAATTTACAGTACAACAGGTACGGGTTTAAAAGATGTGACCATACTGTTGGACACTTTAATAAAGCCATTGGTTAAACCTGCTGTTTACAGGGTTTATATAAAACTTAATTTTTCAAATCCCGGGGCGTTAAATTTTGCTGCTGCTGTAGATTCGTTTAATATTTCGGCAGATTTCCAGGTGAGTAAATTTTTTCTGCCAAGATTAAAAATTGGAGACAACAACATTCGCATTACCTCAGATAATAAGGTTGGCAAAAAACTTGAAGTATCTTTTAATTGGAAAGAGAACAGCAGCAATCGCCAGCCGCTAATATCAGCAGATCCCGTGTTTCCTGAAAATGCAGCAAGTGTAGACAGCACTGATTTTACATTCAAATGGCAGCCTGCTACAGACCCGGATAATGACGGAATTAAAGATTATCATTTCCAGTTGAGTGATGATTCGTTGATGCGCTTTCCGCTGGTATCCAATTTCGATATTGATATTTCATCTTTCGATTCATTGGTAAATCCGCAGTATAAATCCACCATAAAAGATTTTTTAAACGATGGTAAAGCTTATTACTGGCGGGTTCGTGCTTTAGACAGCCGTGGTGCATGGAGCAACTGGAGCCCAACATGGAGTTTTACACCACATGGCCCCATGCAGCCAAAAGATTTAACTTACGATACTACCACAACAGGATTTATACTAAAATGGAAACCCAATTCAGAAGGGAATAAAGCAGCCGCATACAATGTACTTGCCAGTAACAGCAGGGGGTTTTATCCAACAGATGCAACCATTATTGCAACAGTTACCGATACTTTTTTTACTATTGACTATACACAAAAAGCTTATAAATACTACAGGGTATCTGCACAGGATGCATTGAATAATCAAAGTACGGCTACGAATTACATTACCGTTCCCGATGTTTTGGAATTGAAAATTGAGAACAGTATTAATTTAGATTCTGTTTCAGACAATAACTATCCGCTGGCTTACAGGGTTGATAATAACGCCCCTGCAATTATTAACAACAAAAAGATTGCTACAACAAAAAATACAGGAAAATTTTTCCTGTACATTGATTACATCAATGACAGAAACGAAACTATACAAACAGATAAGCAGTTGGTTAATGTAAGTAAAACGAAACTTTATTTTACACCAGCCGGCAACTCAAAAATTTATGGTGAACCAAACCCGGAAATAAACTGGGCCATCACTGGTTTTGAAAATAATGATACGGTTGATTCTATTGATGTGTTGCCAAAAATGAAATTTGATATAACGGATTTTTCACCGGCAGCAACTTATCCTGTTTATTTTGATAGAGGCTCTGATGATCATTATGAGCTGGTATCAGATACTGCTAAATTCACTATTGAGAAAAGGCTGCTAAACGTTATTGCCGATACTTTATCTGCTGGTTATAAAAATGAAATCCCTCCGCTCACATATCACATTACGGGTTTTGCCGGTAACGAGGGTTTATCCGTAATAGATGTGCTTCCTGTATTAACAACCACAGCAATTAAAGGAAGCTTACCCGGCGCTTATGAAATTAATATATCAGGCGGGCAAGACAACAATTATTATTTTAATTATACCCCCGCGGTATTAAACATAAATGCTGAAATACCGTTGGTAATTCCCAATCCGTCAAATGGGGTTTTTACCATGTATTTCAAACCCGAATTTGCAGGCATGCAATTACAAATAATCAATTCTTATGGTCAACGAATGGGCATAATGAATATCAACAACACCGTAATGAAGTTTAATTTTTCGGGGTATGCACCCGGCATATTTTTCTTAAAAATTATTGATTTAAAAAAGAATGTGCTGCTATCCCAATCAAAAGTTCTTATTATAAAATAGAACAAGACCGAAATTATAAAGCCATTTTTTTTGTTACCAGCTTTTGTTCTTTCATCATCTTTACTTGCCACGCTCGTTTCAACGTTCCCCTTTCATGGCAACATTTAAGCGAAGCGTGGCAGCCCGTACAGAATTCTTTTCGGGGTCGTGGTCTTGTACTGTTGCGCTAAGCTGAACAAAGCGAACGTACGCAACAAGTGTATATTACCGGGGCGCATGATTTAGTTATGCTGACTGCAATATGATCAATAGCAAACAAACCGCTGAAGTGTGCGACGCAACCGGGTTTCATAGTAGTAATACCGCCCGGCTCATAAAAACATCTGACTGCATAGCAATGCTTCTAAACTGCTCTAAAATTTTTCTCTGCAAACATTGAAACCACGTTTATTAATCGTACTCAACCGCCTTGTGGTTGGGGGCCAGTCAATTGATACGGTACCTCTTGCGCATGCACTTAAGGATGATTATGAGATCATGATTGCGCACGGCGAAAAAGAAGAAGACGAGGAAGCCTATACCGATTCGTTACGCGATTCAGGCGGAATAACCTTTACAAAGATCACATCGCTTAAAAGAAGTGTAAACCCGTTGAATGATATTGCTTCTTTATTTGCAATGTACCGGGTTATAAAAAAATTTGCACCTGCAATTGTGCATACACATGGCTCCAAGCCTGGGGTTACAGGAAGAATTGCAGCATGGTTCGCAAAGGTTCCTGTAATTATTCACACGTTTCATGGGCACCTGTTTCATTCGTACTATAATAAAATTGGCTCGTTTATAATTATCCGTTTCGAAAGGTTGCTCGGCAGGCTCTCTACAAAAATTGTTGTTTTAAGCAACCGGCAACAAAGCGAAATAACACAGCAATACAAAATAGTGCACAATTCTAAAATTGCCATGATACCATTGGGTATAGATGAGCATAAATATTGCGAAAACGCAGCAATGCTGCGCAGCCTGTGGAGAACGAAATACCTGCTAAATGACACATGCGTTGCAGTTTGCAGCATCGGCAGAATGGTGCCCGTAAAAAATTATCAACTGTTTATAAAAATCATAGCGGCTTTGCCCGACGCATATAACAATAATGTAAAATTCTTTCTTATCGGCGATGGGGATTTAAAGCCTGCGCTGCAGCAGCAACTAACCGATGCGGGCATTGAATGGAGCGAAGGCGAAAACAAACCCACGGCAAAAGTTATATTCACTTCATGGGTTACACCGGTAACTACCGTATTACATGCAATGGATCTGTTGGTGCTTACTTCGTTTAATGAAGGAACACCACTCAGCATTATTGAGGCCCAGGTTTGCGGCAAGCCGGTAATATCTGCAAATACAGGCGGTGTAAGGGATACATTTCTTGACCAGGAATCAGGATTTCTTGTTGATGGTTATAACACAAAAGAATATGTGGGCAAGTTGCAGCAACTGATAGAAAATAAGGCCTTGCGTATTGCAATGGGCAATAAAGCCGGCCTTTTTGCAAAACAGAAGTTTTCAAAGCAGGCTGAAGTAAACGCTTTCAGAAATTTATATGCAACTTGCATTGCATCATCCGGCAAAAAATAAAATGACAATACTGGTAACCGGCACGGCAGGGTTTATAGGCTTTCATACAGCCAACAGGCTGCTGAAAGATGGCCATACTGTTATTGGCATAGATAGCCTGAATGATTATTATAATGTTCAACTTAAATACGATCGCTTAAACGCTGTCGGAATTAAACAGGAACTTGTAGCATATAACAAACCCTGCCTTTCTGTTTCAGCTGCTTACACTTTTTATTATCTTAAGCTTGAAGACAATGAGCTTCTTCAGCAAATTTTTGAAGACCACAAAATAGAAATGGTTATACACCTTGCCGCCCAGGCTGGTGTACGCTACAGCCTGGAAAACACAAAGGTGTACATTAACAGTAACATTGTAGGGTTTGCAAATATGCTGGAATGCTGCAGGCACAATAACATCAGACATTTTGTGTATGCAAGCAGCTCTAGTGTGTATGGCTTAAACAGCAAAATCCCTTTTACAACTTCACAGAATGTAGACCACCCCGTTTCTTTATACGCCGCCAGTAAGAAGAGCAACGAATTAATGGCACATGTGTACAGTCATTTATTTGGTTTACCTACCACAGGCCTGCGTTTTTTTACGGTGTACGGCCCCTGGGGCAGGCCCGATATGGCACCGGTAATTTTTACAAAAGCAATTCTGGAAGGTAGCCCCATAAAAGTGTTCAATAATGGCAATATGCTACGTGATTTTACTTTTATCAACGATATTGTTGAAGGCGTTGTAAAAGTAATGAACCATATACCGGTACCAGATGATGACTGGGCCCAAAAAGGATCAGATGTTTCATCCTCCAGTGCCCCATATAAGATTTACAATATCGGTAACAGCGCCCCTGTGCCACTGATGGATTTTATAGAAGCCATAGAAAACGAACTTGGTATAAAAGCCATAAAAGAATTTCTGCCGATGCAACCCGGCGATGTAACCGCAACTTTTGCCGATGTAAGCGACCTGGTTCGCGATACCGGTTATAAACCCTCAACCCCTATTAAAGAAGGCGTAGCAGCATTCATAAACTGGTACAGGCAGTATCATCATATCAGTTAATTTTTATGGGGCGGGCTATGGCAATACTATGAAGCTTCGCTTGCCACGCTCGGTTCGGGTTCTGTTTTTATGGCGACATTTATGCGAAGTATTACAGCCAATCCCGGATTTATTTTGGCATCATAAACGATGTATTGGCATATAAATGAGCACCAATAGAGATGAACACACACTTTTCCATAAATTTTGTTTAATATGCTGCGCAACATTCATAAGTTTGCTGCCGTTTCTGAAAAAGTAATACGATGCAAAAAAATATTTTAATAACAGGAGGCGCAGGTTTTATAGGCTCACATGTTGTAAGGCTGTTTGTAACCAAATATCCGCAATACAGCATAATTAACCTCGATGCACTTACTTATGCAGGCAACCTGGAAAACCTGAAAGATATTGAGGATAAGCCCAATTATTTTTTTGAGAAAGCAAACATTTTAGAGCCTGCCGCATTGAAAGATATTTTTCTTACACACCACATAACAGATGTAATACACCTTGCCGCAGAATCGCATGTTGACAGGTCGATACTTTCGCCAATGGATTTTATTTATACAAACATCATAGGCACGGTAAACCTGCTGCAAACGTCAAAAGACTTATGGAAAGATGATTACAGCAATCACAGGTTCTATCATGTATCAACTGATGAAGTGTACGGCACACTTGGCGCTGAAGGATTGTTTACCGAAACAACTGCATATTCGCCCAACTCACCGTATTCTGCCAGTAAAGCATCATCTGATCATTTTGTAAGGGCTTATGGAGAAACTTATGGCCTTGAATATGTAATTACCAATTGTTCCAACAATTATGGCCCCAATCATTTTCCCGAAAAACTGATACCACTGTTTATCAATAATATTATTAATAAAAAGCCCTTACCGGTTTATGGTAAAGGAGAAAACACAAGAGACTGGCTTTACGTAATCGATCATGCAAGGGCAATTGATACAGTTTTTCATAGTGGTAAAAAAAATGAAACCTATAATGTTGGCGGTTTTAACGAATGGAAAAATATTGATCTTGTAAAACTCCTTTGCAGTTTAATGGACGAAAAATTGGGAAGATCCGTCGGCGAAAGTGAAGCCCTGATAACTTATGTAACAGACAGGCCGGGGCATGACCTTCGTTATGCCATTGATGCATCGAAGATCAATAAGGAATTGGGCTGGTCGCCGTCAGTAACATTTGAAGAAGGCTTAAGCGCTACTGTTGACTGGTACCTGCACAATAAAGAATGGCTGCAGCATGTAACCAGCGGCGATTATCAGCATTATTACGAAAACCTGTATAGCAACCGTTAACTGCTATAGAACCAAAACTAAAATTATTTAACCAAGCTAAACATGAGACTGTATTTTGCTGAATAGAATTTCCAAACGTACAAGTGAGTGACACAACAGAAGCTTAATAGTACGCATCAGCCCGGCTCATAATTTTCCTTAAATGAAAACTGAATCAACCATATTAAAAGATTGTTTTATTGTTCACAATACAATCTTCAGAGACAGCCGCGGATACTTTTTTGAAAGTTTTAACCGCAGCACGTTTCAAAAAGAAACGGGCATGGATGTTAACTTTATTCAAGACAATCAATCTTCATCTACAAAAGGTGTATTGCGTGGTTTGCATTTTCAAAGCGGCGATTTTGCGCAGGCAAAACTGGTAAGGGTATTGCAGGGAGCCGTGTTGGATGTAGTTGTGGATATAAGAAAAAATTCACCAACTTTTGGTAAACATATAACGCTGGAGCTTTCAGAAACATCTGGCACACAGTTGTATATTCCGCGTGGTTTTGCGCATGGATTTTTAGTGCTTAGCGAAACAGCCGTATTTTTTTATAAATGCGATAATTACTACAATAAGCAGGCAGAAGCAGGAATTATGTATAACGATCCGTTGCTGAATATAGACTGGAGATTTCCGGCAGAAGCATTGATATTGAGTGATAAGGACCAGCAGAACCCATTATTCAAAGATATTCTTGAAACACTGTAATATATGAAAGGAATTATTCTTGCTGGCGGATCGGGTACGCGGTTATACCCTATTACAAAAGCCATTAGCAAACAAATAATGCCGGTATATGATAAGCCGATGATTTACTATCCGCTTTCTGTACTTATGCTCGCCGGCATTAAAGAAATTCTTATCATCACAACTCCCGAAGATTCTGCACAGTTTCAACGGTTACTGGGTAATGGCAGCGATGTGGGTTGTTCGTTTACTTATGCAGTTCAGGCTGTACCCAATGGTTTGGCACAAGCTTTTGTAATTGGCGAATCTTTTGTTGGCAATGATAAAGTAGCATTAATTCTGGGCGATAATATTTTCTACGGTGCAGGCTTTAGCAAGCTGGTACAATCGTTTAACAATGTAGATGGCGCCGCGATCTTCGCTTATGAAGTTACTGATCCTGAACGGTATGGTGTGGTTGAGTTTGATGAAAATTTTAAAGCGCTTTCAATCGAGGAAAAGCCTGCAAATCCCAAATCGAATTATGCGGTTCCGGGTTTGTATTTTTATGATAATGAAGTAGTGAAAATTGCAAAGAACATAGCGCCTTCTGCCCGTGGCGAATATGAGATTACCGATGTAAACAGGGTGTATCTTGAAAACAAAAAACTACAGGTTGGTGTAATGAACCGCGGTGTTGCATGGCTCGATACGGGCACCTTCGATTCATTGCACGATGCAAGTGAATTTGTACGTGTAATTGAAAAACGCCAGGGACAGAAAGTGGGCTGCATAGAAGAAGTGGCTTACCGAATGGGCTTCATAGATCACGCACAGTTAATGGTACTCGCAAAACTTTATGCCAAAAGCGGCTACGGCGAATACCTGCGCAGGATAAAAGTATAAGCACTTATAAAATATAGTTTTATAATGAATTAACCGGACTAGTGCCGGTTAATTCATTATAGCGGCTTTCTCCCGCTTCGCTGCCTCATTAAACTTACTGAAACCATTTTCTATTCCCACCACAATATCATGCAGTTCAAAATACGCTTCGCTGAAAATTCTTGAACTCTTTAACTGCTGCAGAAAACGGTAATAAGCTTCCATATTTTCTGTTTCAATTTTTACCACATCAGAAACCGATGCATGAAAAGCCTCCGAGCTAAACAGTTTAATTTCCAGATCATTGGTATATTCCAGAAACAACGGATATAAAACATCTGTAAAGATTTTTTCGCGGTATGTTTTAGATAAAGCCAGCCATTTGGGTGTAGCCTTCAACAAAAGTAAAACCTGGTATTTCATGATCCTCAATTTGCTGTTATCAACAAATTTTAAAACGTTTGGTTTAAAATAATTTGTTAACCATAAAAATTTAAATACAGAAGAATTTTATTGGCCAGGCTTTGGTTTTTTATGGCATCGCCTGTTGCGTCGCACACTGGAGCAGTTGGAATATTGTTGGGCTTTTACCTATGTGTAGATTAATGTACTAAACCTATAAGGTTTTTGAAAACCTTACAGTTTTTTTGGATTTGGTAAAAGCTCAATAAAAAAATCAGAACGTGCAAGAGTGCGACCCCGAGTTCCGCCTTCCTTTGTCAGGCTCGTCGGTTCCGAAAGCTTTCGGAATGCCACGCCTTTTCCAGATGCCATGAAAGAGGAACTGTGAAACGAGCGTGGCAACAAAAGCTTCATAGTTTTCCTTAAGCCTGGCTCATAAATTTTGTCTTATAAAAATTATTTTTTTTCTTCCGCAGGTTTTGCTTTCCATGTTCGACAAACAGTAAAGGAATATATTTGGCTATGGCATACAGGAAGGTTCATGCTTGATTTTAAGAACGATGAGATAGCTTTTACTGCTTTTATGCAGGCGCATCAGAACAGGGTGTTTAATGCCGTATTGAATATGATGCAGCATGTGGAAGATGCAGAAGAAATAACACAGGATGTTTTTGTGGATGTATATAGAAGCGCTGAAAATTTTCGCGGCGATGCTGCCGTAACCACCTGGCTCTACCGCATTGCCATGAATAAATGTATAGACCAGTTGCGCAAAAAACAGCGGCGGCAAAAATGGAACAGTGTAACGGATTTTTTTTCGGCGAAAACTTCGGGTTATAATGAACCGCATGATTTTGTACACCCCGGAATAATCGCTGAGCAAAAAGAGAAAGCAGCGCTTTTATACAAAGCCATTGATCAACTGGCGGTAAACCAGCGCATGGCTTATATTTTAAGCGAAACAGAAAACCTGCCGTACAAAGAGATTGCTGAGGTAATGAAAGTTTCGGTTAGTGCGGTAGAGTCTTTACTGGTTCGGGCAAAACAAAACCTGCGGAAAATATTGGGTGGGTATTACAATGGACAATAAAAAGTATTTCATGATTATAATTTTAAAATGATGGAAAAAGAACAATGGATAAACGAAGTAATGGGGAGCATAAAAAATCAAAGCCAGACAGAGGCAAACCCTTTTATGCATACCCGTGTACTGGCAAAACTAAAAAGCGCAGATGATACCAAAATGCCGGTGCGCTGGGTGTTTGCGTTAAGCCTTTGCATTGCAGTATTGCTTTGCTTTAATGTTGTATTGTTTACGCAAAAAAGTTCGGCAGGTTCAAATGGCGGTGATGGCATTCAGCGGGTGATAGCCGAGTACAGCTTAGCGGATACAGATATTTATTCAACTGGTTTTTCAAACAATTGATATGAGCAGGCAAAAATTTTTTACGATTGCTACGGTAGTACTGCTGCTGCTAAATACAGCAACATTGATTTTCATTTTTACCAGTAAACAAGGTCCGCCGCCACCGCCTAATGATACAGCCAACTTTATCATTCAACAACTGCAGCTTGATGATAACCAGCAAAAGCAGTTTGAACATTTGAAAGAAGAACATCAGCAGTCGGTGCAAAGAATAAGGGAAGAAGACCAACGGCTACACCAGGTTTATTTTGATATGCTTAAAAACAATGTTGCTGAACAACCAGCTGTTGATAGTATTACTTCGCTTATAGGCGAACAGCGTAAAGCGATGGAGATGGCCATGTTTGATCACTTTAAAAAAATACGGGCTTTGTGCAATAAAGAACAGGAGCAAAAATTTAATACCATCATTGATGAAATAACTAAACGGCTAAGTCCGCCGCCACAAGGCCAGGGCCCGCCACCAGGGAAACCTTAACCACATTCATCAAAAATTTATTAAAACAGTTCACCCTAAAATTTTTATATGAGATATTCAAAAATCTTATTGATATCAGCATGCATTATACTCAGCGTTTTTAGTTTCACTTTGTATTCCTGCACAAAATCAGGAACTACACCTGCAATCGAAGATGCGCTAGCAGCTTTAAATTTACCAGCGACTTCTTTTGCTTATGCAAACCAACAATTGCCTGATTATTTGCTTACACCCAATATTGCCGGGCAGGATAATACACCCGCAGATAATAGCGTTACCGACCAAGGCGCGACGCTTGGCAGGGTGTTGTTTTACGATAAAACTTTGTCATTAAATAAAACCGTTTCCTGTGCAAGCTGCCATCACCAGGAGTTGGGATTTTCTGATTCTGCCGTGCTAAGTAAAGGTTTCCAGGGTGGGTTTACTACAAGGAATTCTATGTCGCTGGTAAATGCGCGTTACTATCCGGCAAAACATTTTTTCTGGGACGAACGTGCCGCCACGCTTGAAGCGCAGGTGCTTACGCCCATTCAAAATTCAGTGGAAATGGGCATGCAACTCGATACACTGGTAAACAGGTTAAAAGCCACCAAACATTACCCGGTTCTGTTTGCCAAAGCATTTGGCGATACAACCATTAACAGCGACCGAATTTCAAAAGCGTTGTCGCAGTTTGTGCGGTCTATCATTTCTTACAAGTCAAAGTACGATGCCGGACGTTCGCAGGTACCGCCCGGTGCAGACCCCGTTCAAACGCCGTATAATAATTTTACCACACAGGAGAACCAGGGCAAGCAATTATTTTTTAGTCCACTTACTGCATGCGCTACATGCCATGGTACCGAAACATTCACCGCCCCCGGCAACAGGAATGATGGTATTGAAAACCCATCGGTAGACGAAGGTGTTGGCGGCGTTACAAATATCATTGCGCAGGTGGGTAATTTTAAAGTGCCCTCCTTAAAAAATATTGAACTTACTGCGCCTTACATGCACGATGGAAGGTTTGCCACACTGGAGCAGGTGGTGGAACATTACAACTCCGGTATACAAGCCAATGCCAATCTTGCGCCGCAGTTAAAAAATCCCAACGGCACGCCAAAACGTTTGAACCTTAGCGAGGAACAAAAAGCATCATTGGTTGCTTTCTTAAAAACCCTTACAGATACAGCTATTACAACTGATGAAAAATTCAGTAACCCATTTAAGCAGTAGAGAATTTTTTAGCCCGGCATTTGTTTTTCATGGCATCGCCTGTTGCGTCGCACACTTGTACGTTCTGAACGGCGGTCGACAGTCGACAGTCAACGGTCGACCGAAAATCCTGCAGCACACGAGTGCGATCCCGAAATGAATTCGCATAGGCGTCAAGTTGAAATTTAGTCTTTTAAGCTGAAACGTATATCTGTACAGGGTTTCCAGGATTTTAAATTGCCATTTCCTTCGTGCGTTATAATACCCGTCCTTACATAAGGCGCCTCAGCCGGTTCGGTTCCGGCAAAGCCGGAATTGCTGCGATGGCGTAGCCATATCGCAGCAAAGAAGCGGGTGCAGCGCCGTTGAAAGGACAATGCCATGCAGCAATGAGCATGCAGACATTGAATTTGAACGATACATAAATAAAATTAGCTTGACGCTTATGCGAAATGAATTCGGTCCCGAAAGCTTTCGGGATGCCACCCTTCGCTTAAATGTCGCCATGAAAGAGGAACTGTGAACCGAGCGTGGCAAGTAAAGCTTCATAGAATTACCTATGCCGGGTCAAAAAAATTCAACTACATATTTAACCAGTAATTGAGTTTAAAAACGATTGCGCGGTTTTTGTTTTGCAGCAGCGGCGTGGTAAAATAATTATCGGTGTACACAAGGTACAGGTCGCTCATGGGTTTAAAGCGGTATTGAAAGCGGCTGTTGATGTTGAAGTTATTCTGCTGCGTATTGTATTGCAAAAAAGTAGTCCACGAAATAAGCGTGGTAAAATTCACTTCTATCTTTGGCGATATCAATAACAACTCTGAATTGCCGTATTCGCCGGGCAGATCAATGAGATCGTATTCTGCCTGCAGGGCAATATTTAAATGTGGCCTTTGCCTGAGAATTATTCCACCGCCAAATGTGTGCAGTTTGCCATTGTAAAAACCGCCTTCTGTTGCGGTTAGGTTGTAACTAAACTGCTTTCTTGAATCGGAATTATACACCCCGGAAAACTGCGTATAATGATAGTTTGCAGCAGGCAGCGGAACGCCATCTGTAAAGGCAACGGGATATAAAAGATTTACTTCATCGCTCTCCACTGTAACTTCGAATGAGGCGTTACGCTTTGTTATGATTTGGTAATCCAATGTATGGTCGCGTTCGTTAAAACTGTTATCGGGGTTTAATACAATAAAGTTTTCTAAAAAAATGGTGTGCCTTAATATGTTGCCTTTTGTTGGAAAGAGTTTAAGCTCAGCATGATCATAAATATGGTTAAACCCAACGCGGATGGTTGTATCGCGTACTGCATCGTAATTTTCTATGCGTTGCACATAGCCCATGTCGGTATAATAATTGGCACCGGTGCTGCTTAAATCCAGTGTATTACTAAAATTGCGGCCATCGTATTTAAACCCTGTTGAAAGATAATTTTTTTTCTCAGTAATGCCGGGTTTAAATGAAGTGTGATAACCAGCCCAGCCGCTCCATTTTCCATCCTGGTTTACAAAATCGAAGCTAAGACCGGCGTTTCTGCCCCAGGCATCGAGCGGGTTTGCTTTTTTCTGGTCATCGTTTAAAAAACCTTCCCTGTCTAAGTAATATCCTTTTAAAACAGAGCGGCCAAACACATTCTGATTAACAGATACAGCTGAGTAATTCTGTGCGGCAAAATCGCCCTTTGCACCTGTTTGCATATTCATTACACCAATGCGCGTTGCACTTCCAATATTGCCCGATAACCTGGCACCAGCCAATATTGGTATACGGTTACCTTGTTTATCGAGGCCAATGCTGCGTGAATAAAATGGTGTAAGAAAACCAGGTATGCCGTACTCGCCAAATATGTCGGCATTTTCGAGAAAGAAAGCTCTTTTCTCAGGCAGAAAAATATCGTAGCGGGTAAGGTTGGTAACCTGTTCATCTACTTCTACCTGCGAGAAATCGGGGTTTACCGTAAGGTCAAGATTAAGTTCGGGTGTAAGTGTAAGCTTTGCATCTAAACCTGCATTAAACGTGCCTTTGAGGGGGCTGGCGTTTTCTTTATCCTGCTGCAGGCCACCTGTGGTATAAGGGACAAGCACATTATTTTTTCCCAGGCTTTGTGGTGCTTTGTCCCACAATAAAGCACCGGTGTAACCAAGGTTGTAAATACGAAAGTTTACCGGAACATGGGTCCATACTGAATATTGGTTATTGCCCATATCTACCCGCAAAAAATTAATACCCCAGGTAGTTTGACCGGAAGGAAAGCGCAGGCTTTTAAGTGGTATGGCCATCTCAGCGGTCCACCTGTCGGGGTAACGTTTGGTGGCAGAAAACCATTTATTATCCCAGCTCCATGTGGGCTGGTCATCCTGGTTAGGGCTTAGCTGATCTTCGGATTGTGCATTAAGCGCATTAACCACAAAAATAAAACCGGTGGTGTGCTGGTTCTGGGGGTCTAATACAATACCCACGCCATCATTATCAATATGCCCTATATCGCGTTTAAGGCTTTGAATAATATTTTTACCCGAATCGTAGCAGGTAAAGGCCACGTAAATAAAATTGTCGTCATAAAGTACCCTTGCTTCGGTTCGGCGTTTGGGTTGTTCCTGGTCGTTGGGAAATTTTAAAAAGAAGTTGGTTTCCACGGGGGCATTTGCCCAGGCAGTATCATCAAGAGTGCCATCAATTTTTAATGGGCTTGCAGTTCTTACAATATGAACCTGAAAGTTTTGCTGGTAATTTTCTACAGCTATATTCTGTGCGTTAAGCTGCGCTACACAAAAAAATACAAGGCTTGATAAGAAAATATATTTCATAAAAGAGCCGCAAAATAAGTGGATATTTTTAGCAGGGTAATTTTTTTTTATGAATGGGTTTTGCCCGTATTTTAGTTTTTTTGATCCGGGCTTTTTTGTATTTGTGCATCTGCTCTTGCGTCGCACAATTCAATAGCAGTAATTCTTATGGGCTTTCAACAGCAGGGAAGGTTTACAAATGCACAGATTTATTATATGCAGACAGTATAATCAAAGTCTTCCCACAGTAAGTAGTTATTTTTGTATTCAGCGTTTTTTTTGATTATTCATATAATTTGAATTAACAAATAATACATCTACCCAACTTATCAGCCCGTTCTGGTAGTGAAAATCATAAAAATTTACCAGTCGAAAATTATTATCCTTCAACAATTTGTATATCTCATCAAAAGATGGCAGGTTTTTGTACATATCAGAAAATATAAATTCAAAATATGCCAAATGAATATTGTTAGATTTCATCATCTGAATTGCGCCTTTATAAACCTCAAGTTCAAATCCCTGGGTATCTGATTTAAGTACATCAATTGAAGGAATACTGTTTGCTTGACAATAATTATCGATCGTTATCGTGTCTACCAGGATTTTGTTATTAATTTTCCCCCAACCCGAGCGATCAATTTCCAGAAAAGAACTCATGTCAGAATTTTCGTTTTCTAAAAACTCTTTTTTGTTATTTTCTGAACCGACGGCAATATTTTCTAAATGAATATCTTTTCTGTTATTATATTTTGCAGATAATTCCAAATAGGTATTTTGGCCCGGTTCAAATGAATATATTGTGCTTTTCGGGAAATTTTTTTTAAACCGATTAATTGACTGTCCCACATTTGCCCCAACATCAAAAATGACAGGTGTTGATTTATCTTTTAAAAGTCTTTTTATATCTTCAAAGGGATCCTTGTAAAATTCAGTTTTTGAGATCTTATATCCTAAACTTTGCATGAATGACTTTATAGCTTTTTTAATCATGTTAATCATGTTATTTAATTTCACTTAATGATCAGGGTTCTGTTACCGGATAGCTTTGGCGGCTTTAAAAATTGAAGATAATTAAAAGTGATAAGGCATTATAAGAATTCATAAACCAGTTGATTCTTCATCGCTGGTATTATATCATGCCAAGGCAATTGCATATTTGTAAACTACTTATTTTTTAATATATATATATAGTGCTCCACAAAGCCAGATGACTTAGCATATTGACAATGTTAAAAACCTGACTCTGCTAATTCTGCATTTTTTTGTTTTACTTCCCGAATATTCAGAATGTGCAAGAGTTCGATCCCGAAACCAGTTCGATTAGGAAGACTTTTAGATTGCCACGCTTTTTGTTGCCATAAAGCTGGTACGTACAAGGGAGTGACACAACCGTCGATGCCATGAAAATATGCTGCCTGCTCAAATAAAATGTATTGTAATTTATTTTTCTGTATGTTCATTTAACTCAGCTACACCGCCCGATACAGCGAATTTCATTGCTTCGGCTGAACTGATATTGTTGAGCAGTTTTATTTTTTCTTTTGGCACAAAATAGGTAACACCTGTAAGTGCATACGACAAGGGAATATACACCACCGAGTATCCGGCAAGTTCAAAATCATCTGCATCTTGCTTTGTTATAAAGCCGATGCGCCAGATATCGTTGGCGTCAACACTTACCAGAACGGGCTTATCGAATTTTCGTTTGTTGCCGGTGAATGCTTCCAGGAAATCTTTTACCGAAGTATAAATAAGTTTAATGCCGGGTGTGCGTTCCAGTAAACCATCCAGCAGGTCAACCAGGCGGCTCATTACGAACGAGGAAGAAACCCTACCTACCAGCATTACAATAAGCACCACTACAATAAAGCCGAGGCCCGGAAATTTACGGAGCTCGCCGCCGGTACCGGCATCAAAAAGATGTGGGAAAAGCGAATACAGGATATTGGGGAGAATGCTATCCACCGTATTAAACAGCCAGATAACCGCATAGATGGTAATACCTACAGGTGCAATAATTACAAGCCCCTGGAAAAAGTATTGCAACAGCTTTTTCCAGTGCAGCGATCTTTCTGTAGGGCGTTTTCCGTTAGTCATGTTGCTGTATTTTGGAATAAAGTAAAGGATTATTTATGAGTGTGACTTAGAAGCTGTTCAAAAATGAATAAATGTAATACCAGCATCGGTTTTCATGGCATCTTCGTTGCGTCGCAATCCATTCATCTGCTGTACAAATAGCATCGTCCCGGTTCCCTTGCAGTGTTGCAAACTAAAATTCGATAGCCTCTTGGTTGCTGCAAAGGTGTATACAGGCCAGTTGCAATATCAATAAATGAATTTCTAAAAAAAATCTGTCGGAAACTATTGTTGATAAAAAAGTTTCCATAGTTTTGCTGCCGCATAGATAATCTTATTATGGAAATGAAGGAAAGAATACAGCAAAAAGCAAGAGAACTCTTTATGCGCTATGGGTTTCGTTCGGTAACAATGGATGAAATTGCGGGGCAGCTTGGAATAAGTAAAAAGACGCTTTACCAGTTTTTTGAAGATAAGGACGCACTTGTAGAATCGGTGATGCAGGCTGAAATGAGCTATATGGAGGTTGAATGCACCCGTCAAAACAATGAATCGGAAAATGCGATAGATGAAATTTTTAAGGATATGGACTGCATGGAAGCGGTGATGGATTCTATGAACCCACAAATTATTTTTGACCTGGAAAAATTTTATCCCAAAACATTTGAAAAATTCAAGCGTCATAAAAATACCTTCATGCTTGATATGATAAAGAATAACCTGGAAAGAGGTATAAATGAAAAACTGTACAGGAGTGAAATAAATATTGATATTGTTGCCAAGTTCAGGCTGGAGAGTTCTTTTATTGTGTTTAGCCAGGATCTTTTTCCATATGGCAAGTACAGTCTTTTAAAAGTTTCTTCAGAAATATATCATCACTACCTGCATGGTATTGCAACGGCAGAAGGAACGAAGTTTATTCAGAAATATATACAACAACGACAAAAAAATAAATTAACAGCAGTATGAACCGCAGATATGGAATAATTATATCGTTTTTTTTACTGGCAATAAAGCTTGTAGCACAGCCTCCTCAAAAAACAACAGCACCCGAAAAGCACGAATTTTCTATACAGCAATGTGTTGATTATGGTACAGCCAATAACCTGCAGGTTAAAAATGCTTTGCTTGATGTGCAGATACAGGAGCAGACCAACAAGAATATTACAGCGCAGGCACTTCCACAGATTAATGGAAGCTTTGGTTCTACATTTTATCCGAATGTTGCGGTGCAGAGTTTCCCCAATTTTATTGCGGCAGCCACTTATGGTGTACTTGCACAGGAAGGAGTTAAAGACGGAAACGGAAATACAATTGTTTCACCAACAGACTTTGGTTTTGTGCAGGCGGCATTCGGTACAAAGTGGAATGCATCTGCCGGCGTAACACTTACACAAATATTATTTGATGGTCAGGTTTTCGTGGGTTTACAGGCAAGAAAAACATCTATAGACTTTCAGCAAAAAGCCGTAGAAGTTACCACAGAAAGTATAAAGGCAAATATCTATAAGGTATATTATCAGCTTGTTGTAAGCAATACACAAACAGATCAGTTAGATGCCAATATTGAACGGTTGGAAAAGCTGCTCCACGATACCAAGGAATTGTATAAAAATGGATTTACGGAAAAACTGGATGTTGATAAAGCTACCGTACAATTGGTGAATCTGCAAACCGAAAGGGCTGCTGTGCAAAAAACAATAGACAATGGCTATCTCGGTTTGAAACTGCTTATTGGCATGCCTGTTAACGATACTTTGGTGCTTACCGATAAAATCACGGTCGATAAAATTAAAGAAGGTTTGCTGAACGATGGCGTATATCAATATACAGACAGGCCCGATTATCAATACCTTTCTCTTGGTAAAAAATTGAACGAGTACAATATCAGGCGGTACAAATTAACAAAACTACCAACCGCCAATCTTAATGCTGCTTACAGTAAAATAGCCCAGCGTAATGATTTTAGTTTCCTGGGCAAAGGAGACTGGTTCAGCAGTTCTTATATTGGATTAAGTGTTAATGTGCCCATTTTTGCCGGTATGGCAAAAGATGCCAGCATACAAAAAGCGAAACTGGAACTAAAGCAAACAGAAAATCAGATTGACAATCTTAAGATATCGATTGACAACGAAGTTGCGCAGGCTACGAACAATTTCCGGAATGCCATTAAAACGCTGGATTTTCAACAGCAAAATATTGAACTGGCAGGGAAGGTTTATGACCAGTCTAAGAAGAAGTATGAAATAGGTACGGGTTCCAACACAGAAATAACCAATGCACAAACAGATCTTAGGGTGGCACAAAGCAATTATGTTAATGCATTGTATAATGCCATTATCGCAAAAATTGATTATTTGAAAGCCACCGGAAAACTATAATTAAAAACACTATTAAAGAATAAGAATATGCAAAAGATCGTAAACATTGTTTTATTTGGTTCAGCACTTTTTCTTGCATCGTGCGGTGCAAAAACTGATGCAACGAATGGCGGTGATCTTGCAGCAAAAAAAGCGCAACTGGAAGAACTGAAAAAGCAACAGCAGAAAATCGGAGATGATATTACAAAGCTGGAGACAGATATTGCCAAGCTCGACCCTTCATCAGCCAAAACAGAAAAAACAAAACTGGTTTCTGTTGATTCTGTTTCAACAGGAACTTTTATACATTATATAGACCTTCAAGGCCTGGTTGCTTCAGAAGATATTTCTTATGTTTCTCCACGTGGCCAGGGCGGCCTGGTTAAGCAGGTTTTTGTAAAGCAGGGCGAGCAGGTAAGAAAAGGTCAGCAGTTATTAAAGCTTGATGATGCCGTATATCTTAAAAATCTTCAACAGGCACAGACACAATTAACTTATGCCGAAGATTTATATCGCCGCCAAAAAAATCTTTGGGACCAGCAGATAGGAACAGAATTACAGTTGGTACAGGCAAAACAAAATGTAGACCAGATCAACGACCAGATTGCTACCATAAAAGAGCAATGGAGCATGACCAATATTTATGCTGATGTTTCAGGTGTAGCTGAGCAGGTAAATGTACGTGTAGGTGAATTTTTTGCAGGTGTAGTAGGACAAACCCCGCAGATCGCGATTGTAAATAATGACCGTTTAAAAGTACGTGTGCAGATTCCTGAAAACTACGCAGACCGCATTAATACAGGAACCAAAATGATAGTAACATTTCCTGATGCAAATAAAACCATTAATACCACGGCTTCTGTTTCAGGAAAGGTGATTGACCCAAACAGCCGGTCATTTTATGTAGACGCGAAACTCCCGTCAGACAGGGATCTCAGGCCAAACCAGGTGGCGCTTGTTAAGTTGCAGGATTATGTAGCAACCAATGCAATCACGATTCCTGTAAACACTTTACAAACCGATGAGAAAGGAAAATTTGTGCTGGTTGCAGCAAATGAAAATGGCAGATGGATCGCAAAGAAAAAAGCAGTTGAGATTGGTCAGTTGTACAGCAATCTAATAGAAATAAAAAGTGGTTTACAAAACGGTGATCAAATAATTACAGACGGTTACCAGGGTTTGTTTGACGGGCAGCCAATAACAGTTACTGCAAAATAGCCTGATAAGAATTTTTATGAGCCCTGCAGCAGAATATCTATGAGGCTTCTGTTGCGTCGCACACTTGTACTGGTGAATTGTGAGTGGTCAATGGTGAATAAGATAGGGATTTAAAGTTTTATTGACAATTCACCTTGACGATTTACATACCGAACGTACAAGTGAGTGACACAACCAGCGATGACCAAAGAACAGAGGATGATACCAAAATATTTCAAAAGCATTTTATGAGCGCATTAGAAAATTTTACGGACAAGTTTAAACAATTCAGGCCCACTACATGGAGTATTAATAATAAAACTTCTGTTTACCTGCTAATGCTCATTGTGAGCATTATTGGTGTTTACCAGTTTATTTCATTACCCAAAGAACAGTATCCTGATGTGGTAGTGCCGCAGATCTATGTACAAACGATTTATGTAGGCAACTCTCCAAAAGACATAGAGAACCTTGTGAGCCGGCCGATAGAAAAGCAGATCAAGAGCATTAGTGGTGTAAAAATCAATAAAGTTACCAGTACATCGCAGCAGGATTTTTCTGTAATCATTGTTGAGTTTGGTACGGATGTTAAATTAGATGAAGCCCTGCAGAAAGTAAAAGATGCGGTGGATAAATCGAAACAGGACCTGCCCAACGATCTTACACAACAGCCTTCGGTAATGGAAATCAGCACTTCTGATTATCCTATTATGTATGTGAATGTGAGTGGCAATTTCGACCTGATGCAGTTGAAAAAATATTCAGATGATATACAAGACAGCCTTGAAAATATTTCGCAGATAAACCGTGTTGATGAAATTGGTGCGCCGGAAAGAGAGTTCCAGATAAATGTTGACAGAACACGCATGCAGGCTGCGGGTATTACTTATGATGATATTGCCAATGCAGTGTCTCGGGAAAACGTAGATATATCGGGCGGATTACTGCAGGTAGGAAATATGAAACGTAACCTTCAGTTAAAAGGGCAGTTTAAAACTTCTTTCGATATTGAAAAGGTTGTACTAAACAACATAAGAAGTTCACCGATTTATTTAAGAGATATTGCTACGATAAAAGATACAATAAAGCAAAGCGAAAGCTATGCACGGCTGAATGGTAACCCTGTTATTACATTAAGTATTCTTAAAAGGCCCGGCGAAAACTTAATTGAAACATCAGATAAAGTAAAAGAAGTTGTAGAGCGGATGAAGGCGAATCAACTGCCTCCAAAGCTTGATGTTGTTGTTACCAGCGACCTGAGCAATGCAACCCGTACTTCTTTAAACGACCTCGTTAACTCAATCGTTATCGGTTTTATATTGGTGCTGGTGATACTTATGTTTTTTATGGGTGTGGTGAATGCCTTCTTTGTTGCATTGAGTGTGCCTTTGAGTGTGTTTGTTGCATTTATGTTTATGCCGGGGGCAGATGTAATTGTAGGTACTCATGTTACGCTAAACTTCATGGTATTATTTGCCTTGTTATTTGCATTGGGAATAATAGTAGATGATGCTATTGTGGTAATTGAAAATACGCACAGGATCTTTTCGCAAAGTAAAGGCCGGTTGCGCTCAGATAAAGCAGCAATGATGGCTGCCGGGGAAGTTTTTGTTCCTGTACTTGCAGGAACGCTTACTACACTTGCGCCATTTTTTCCTTTATTGTTCTGGCCGGGTTTGATTGGTAAGTTTATGATCTATATTCCAACGATCCTGATCTTTACGTTGGTTGCATCGCTGATCGTTGCATTTATTATGAACCCCGTTTTTGCTGTTGACTTCATGAATCATGAGGATGGCGCGAAAGAATCAAAAACGGCAATATTTAAAAAGCCCGGATTGTGGATCGCTATTGTTCTCGGTATTATTCTTGATCTTGGAGGAATGACCTTTTGGGGTAACCTTTTATTCACACTTGTTATCCTGTCGCTTTTCAACCGATTTGTATTGAATGATGCCATTAATGGTTTTCAGAAAAAAGCCTTGCCATGGATCATGGGGCATTACGAGTCATTGCTTCGCTGGGCGTTGAAGGGCTGGAGGCCAGTGTACCTGCTGATAAGTATGTTTGTTTTATTGATACTTTCTTTTGTACTTTTTTCAATTGTAAATCCTCCGATGGGATTGTTTCCAAAAGCAGACCCTAACCAAATCTATGTTTACTTAAAACTTCCGGTTGGAACCGATGTAGATTATACAGATTCTATTACCAATACCATAGAAGAAAAAGTAAACACTGTGCTTGGTATTGATAAGGCAGCTAAAAAAACAAACCCGATTGTTGAAAGTGTTATCAGCAATGTTGCAAAAGGTGCAGGCGATCCTGCAACTGGTGATCAGAGCACCCATCCTGAATGGGGCCGTGTGCAGGTTTCATTTGTTGAATTTTCAAAACGTAATGGTATTAATTCAAGACCCTATCTGGATTCTATTCGTAATGCCATAAAAGGTATTCCGGGCGCAGAAATTTCTGTTGGCCAGGAACAGGGCGGCCCGCCAGAGGAGCCACCTGTTAACGTAGAAATTTCCAGCGACGATTTTGACGTGCTTACCAAAACAGCATCAGAATTTAAATATTATCTTGACTCTCTGCAAATTCCGGGTATCGAGGAATTAAAGATGGACGTTGATCTTAGCAACCCTGAGATAACATTAAAGGTTGACAGGGAACGCTGCATGCGTGAAGGGCTTAGCAGTTACCAGGTTGGTGCCGAAATAAGAACAGCATTGTTTGGCAGGGAAGTTTCAAAAATAAAAGACGGCAAGGATGAATACAAGATTCAGTTGCGTAACAATGAACTGCAGCGTAAAGACCTTACAGATCTTTTAAACATGTCTATTACTTTCCGCGATTTTGCAACGGGGGCAGTAAAAAATGTTCCCATAGCATCGCTGGTAAGTTTTGATTATGACAATACATTGGGCAGTGTTAAAAGAAAAAATTACAAACGGGTAATTACTGTACGTTCAAACCTGCTTACAGAATATCAAAGCAAACAAAGCGAGGTAAACCAGAAAATAGCCTCAGCCATACAGGCTTACAGCGTTAAGAAGGCAGACGGTGTTACCATACAGCAAACAGGCGCTAATGAGCAGATTGCCGAAACCATGAGTTTCCTTGTAAAGGCATTGGGTATTGCGTTTCTCTTAATATTACTGATACTTGTTATACAGTTTAATTCAATTAGCAAACCGGTTATTATTATTACAGAAATATTGTTCAGCATCATTGGTGTAATACTTGGGTTCTCTTTCACCGGTATGGAAATAAGTGTGGTAATGACGGGTATTGGTATTGTTGGTCTTGCGGGTATCGTGGTAAAAAATGGAATTCTTGTAATTGAATTTACCGATGAATTGCGTTCAAGAGGAATGAAGACAAGAGATGCTGCGATAGAAGCAGGTAAAACGCGTATCATTCCCGTATTGCTAACTGCACTCGCAGCAATACTTGCATTGATACCCCTGGGTATCGGCTTCAACATTAATTTTATTACACTGTTCTCAGAATTAAACCCGCATATTTTCTTTGGTGGCGACAGTGCTTCGTTCTGGAAACCGCTTTCATGGACAATTATCTTTGGCCTCGCCTTTGCGTTTTTTATGACGTTGTTTATGGTACCAAGTATGTATATTATTGCAGAACGTTTGCGCAGGCCAATGCGCCGCATGTACGGTGGCAAATGGATAAGTTTTATGGGCATACCACCCCTCACTTTATTGTTTATTCCAATGGTTATCGTTACTTCGCTTTACCATCGGGTGGTAAGAAAACGAAGAGCAAAAAAATTGCAGGGCAATAAGAATGTGAACGAAGCATTTATCGGAAGCTGGTTTTAAATAGCACTTTCTCAGCATAGTAAAATAAAAAACCCCCTGTGTAAGAACCATCATCATCGCCGTTCTGTATTGGCATACAAACCAACTGCAGAACGGTATTTTTTTTGAGCCGGGCTAAAGAATATGAATGAGGCTTTTGTTGCGTCGCACACTTGTACTGTTAGATACAAGTCAGCAAGTCAGGAGTCAGGAAGTCCGAAAGCAAAACCAGGAGCTTTACCTAAGTGTATTCTTCTTTTCTGACTTCCTGACTCCTGACTTTGCCGACTTCCTTGTTACTGTACAAGTGTGCGACGCAACAAAAGCTTCATGGATTTGATATGCCGGGTACAAAAAAATCTTCCCTTTAGTAAGAGAAGATTTTTGTGCGGAAGAGGAGATTCGAACTCCCACGCCAGTTACAGCGCTACCACCTCAAAGTAGTGCGTCTACCAATTTCGCCACCTCCGCATCTTTGGGAATGCAAATGTATAGGTTTAGTTGAAATGTTGGAATATTGGCCCTTTGAAATATTTGGTTTACAAGTTGAAGAGCTGATTGGTTGACTGGTTAAAAAAGATTGCAATAACTTTTCAACGAATCAATCTGCCAATCAATACGTCAACCTTTATTCAGCTCTATTCTGAATGTTGTTCCTTTACCAGGTTCGGTAGCCTTAACGTAGATCGCTCCTTTATGATATTGCTCTATTATTCTTTTGGTAAGAGTGAGCCCTAGCCCCCAGCCTCTTTTTTTAGTGGTAAAACCTGGGTTAAATACCTGTGGAAGATTTGCCTTTGATATGCCTTTACCAGTATCTGTTACATCAATCAGCAATTGAGATGCCGTGTCAAGTATTTGTATAGTAATCTTTCCATGACCATCCATTGCATCTAACGCATTTTTCAATAGATTTTCCATTACCCAATCGAACAGGGGAGGAGATATCATTGCAGGGATTTCCTTCTCACCATTGGTATTAATTGTAAAATCAACATTTACGCCTGCACGTTTTTTAATGTAATCTACCATGCTGCTGATCTGCTGAAGAATATTTGTTTCTTCAAGCTGTGGCTTACTGCCTATTTTGCCAAAGCGGTCTGTAATAAGTTCCAGCCTGCTAATATCTTTTTCTATTTCTATGATAATATTTTCGTTGCCGGCTATATCTCTTAAAACTTCTACCCAGCCTTTAAGGCTGGAAACAGGTGTACCCAACTGGTGGGCGGTTTCTTTTGCTAAGCCTGCCCATAACTGGTTCTGTGTGCTTATGTAAGCCGTGCGTTGGGCTATAATGGTAATGATGATGAAAAGGCCAACAATGATTAATTGAACAATAGGGTAGTACCGCACTTCCTGTTGTAATACACTTTCGCCGTAATAATATTTATTTACAACGTTTGGCTTATCTCCAATGGGAATAATGATTGGGTTGTTTTGCTTTTTAAATTCTGCAAGTTTTTGAACCAGGTAATTACTGTCATCATGCATTTTAGCAGAGTCGATGTTTACGCAATTCGCAGGATTGATCTTATCATTTTCATCAGTTTCAATAATGGGGATGTCTTTATTTTCTGATGAAATCTCAGCAGCCAGGTTAAAACTAGCCTGGTCTGTTGCGGTAAGTATGGTTCTTTGTGCCTCGATCCAAATTTCAACTTTCTTTTTTTCATCGGCGGCAATTTTTTGAGAAAGGTACCGTGAATAAAAAATAGTACCTGTAACAATGCTTACCGCAATGATAAATAAAAGTGTTTTGCCATTGAGCCATTGTTGAATCATGCTCTAAAGTAGAAAATGTTTGTGTTAAAAAAACAAAACCCCGCATTGCTGCGGGGAAATGATTTTTCATGAGACGAGATTATATATAGATATCAGCTTGAACTAACCGAATAAACCACCTTTCTTCAAAGACTTTGTTCCTTCACCAATTTTGTAACCATTCTGATAAATTTCTATTTTATAGTTACCTGTCTGGTATTTTCCGCCTTCGGGTTTCCAATCGAAATTTACGGGTATGCGTTTACCTTGTTCATAGTCAACAACCACCTTATTTGTAAATACTTTCTCTCCTTCATCCCGTGTCTGGAATGAACCGCTTCCGTTTGAAGGTATTGTTATTGGTGTGCCATCGGGGCTGTACACACAAACATACAGTTCTTTGCTTCCGCTTGGTGCTATGCGGTTTTCATCAAGCTCAAAAGAAATCCTGAAAACATCAACACGTTTTGCAGTTGTAGTAGATTTTTCCTTTCCACTGCCTTTAACATCAATACCGGTTATATTAATATTTGAAGCATGCAATGTAGAACCCACATCTTCAACATGCGCTTTTTCTTGTTGTGTTGTTACAAGTGTTTGTTCAACTACTTTTTTCTGAGAAGCAATAGTATCTTTCTCTGCACTGATCTGCTGATTGGTAACTGTTAGCTGCTGGTTTTCAGCTTTTAATTGTTCGATCTGTGTTAGCAGATCATTGATCTTGCCATTAAGCTGACCAATCATTGATCTGGCTGATGCAAGGTTCGCATCCTTTTTAGAAAGCTCTTGCTTTATCTGAGCTTTTATTTTGTCTATTTCAGCCTTGCGCTCACCAAGCTGGCCCTGCAACTGCATATTGGTTCCGGTAAGTGAATCCATTCTTGCAAGCGCTTCGTTATATTCCTGCTGTACCACATTACGGGCAGAATCAACATTCGAATATTGCGTTTGTAATTGTGTAATTGTTTCGCTAGATTTACTCTTATCGTATACGATGTAGCCCCATGTACCAAGCAGAGCGGCGATTAAAATGCCATAAACCAATTTACGGCTATCTTTTGGTGCAGCCTGTTCGGGGTTGCTTCCTGCGGAAGGATAGTTTGTATAACTCATATATTTTATTTTAAAATGATGCTTTCAAATAGTGTTAACAACGGCCCGTCGATATATGACCTGCTGATGATTGATATTGAAACCGTTCCTCAGTACCCGGATTATGCGCAATTGCCGGAATCCTGGAAAAGCCTCTGGTTCGACAAGATTTCCAAAACCGTGCCAGAAAACGTATCTCCGGAGCAAAGCTATTTACAAAAAGCAGGAATATTGGCAGAGTTTGGAAAAGTAATTTGCATAAGCACCGGTTACTTTACAACCAACGAAAATAAAGATATTATACTGCGCTTAAAAAGCATTTATGCACACGATGAAAAAGAAGTACTGCAATCATTTACAGCCCTTACAGAAAAACTGCATAAGCACAATAAAAATTTTGAATTCGCTGGTCATAATATAAGGGAGTTTGATATTCCCTACATCTGCCGCAGAATGCTTATCAATCAAATGCCGCTGCCTGCTTACCTGCAATTGCATGGTGCCAAACCCTGGGATGTAAAGATGATCGATACACTTCAGTGGTGGAAATTTGGCGATTATAAAAATTATGTTTCGCTGAATTTGCTGGCCAATGTACTTGGCATTCCCACTTCAAAAACTGATATAGATGGAAGCATGGTACAACATGTATACTATAAAGACAATGACTTGCCTCGTATTGTAGCTTATTGCCAGCGTGATGTAGTAGTAGTGGCAAATATTTTATTGCGGTTTAAAAACCTGCCCCTTTTAAAAGAAGAAAATATTGTTATTGTTACTTAATTTTTTTGAGCCATACTTTAGCATATTAATGAGGCTTTTCTTGCGTCGCACTCTTGTACGTTCAGAACAGCAGTCAACTGTCGACCGTCAACTGTCGACCAATGCGTCAACTGCACAAGTGTGCGACGCAAGAATGCACTATAGCAGCAGTGCAGCCCGGTACAAAAAAATCATCCTTCTTTCATTAACATTCACTAACCTTTTACTCAGGTTGGTTAACCCCATTTACATATGCGTGCAGCTATATTTACTGCAAATAAGTTTGTATGTAAAAATGTTTTGTACTAATAACAATGCTTACGATAGTCTCTGCTTCATTTGCCCGGAAATCAACCGTAAAAGAAAGCGGTAATCAGCTCTGTTATTATATCTTCACAAAAAGAATTGATATGTCAGCAGTTAAAGTGTTTCTTTCCCTATCTGTTGTTGTTAGTATAGCGTGCAATAAACAAATAACCCAACAGGCAAATACTGTAGCAAAAGAAACGGCCTCTTTCGTAGCCGTTCCCCCAGGTGCATCAATCGGTATTACCGGAGACACCAATGATGTTATTACAGTTACTCAAACAGGTTTTGTATTAATGGGTGGTGGTACAGATGTTGATCCTGCCATCAGCTGGATGTTACAGCGCAGTGGGGGTGGCGATATAGTGGTACTCCGCAGTACCGGTACCAATGCATATAACGATTATATGTTTAATTTATCTGAAGTGAATTCCGTGGAAACCCTTTTGATTGATTCTAAAACTATTGCAAACGATGCTGCCGTTACCAACAGGATTAAACAGGCCGAAGCTTTGTTTATTTCCGGTGGCGACCAGGCAGAGTATGTGCGATTGTGGAAAGGTACATTAGTAGGCGATGCTATTAATTATGTAATCAACACTAAAAAAATTCCTGTAGGTGGTACCAGCGCCGGCTGTGCAATACTCGGGCAGATTTGTTTCGATGCAAGGAATGGAACCGTTACTTCCCAGCAGGTGCTGAACAATCCCTATGGCAATAAAGTAACTTTTACAGAAGGGTTTATTCAGATACCTTTTCTCACCAATCTTATTACCGATACACATTACAACAACCCCGACAGGCGTGGCCGCCAAACAGGTTTTATAGCCCGCATCTATAACGATCAAAACCGCGCCATACGCGGCATTGGCATAGAAGAAGCCACTGCTGTTGCCATCGATGAAAATGGTATGGGAAAAGTATTTGGTAAAGGAAGCGCTTATTTTTTGAAGGCCGATACTGCACTTGGCAAACCCGAAGTATGTGTTAGTGGTTCGCCCCTCACCTGGTACAAAAATAAAAAAGCAGTAAGCGCTTATATTATAAAAGGTTCTGCTTTGGGCACAGGAGATGTAGATATTGTTAACTGGACAAATTTTACAAATGGCACTGCGCAATATTTCTCTGTAAATAAAGGAAGGCTTATAGTAAAGCCATAGCAAATTATTAACCAGGGCAGCAGTATAAATATTTAGCTCTCCTTGCGTCGCACTCTTTTACGTTCGGATTATATATTGAACTTTTACCGAAGCGGGGATTGGCTGTAAGGATACTACAATGACGAAGCCAGAGATTTAAATATTAAAAACTAGCGGGGCGCTGGCGACTGTGGTCGTATCACCAAAGCTTCCACCAAGGTTTAGGCTTTACTTTATCACGTTCGTAAATCGCTTTAACCATTTCATTAATTCTTTTTTCAGCATCAATCTTTGTTATACCATTGTAATAGTCATAAACCAAAGGATGGTCAAAATCCTTATGCGGTATAATCTCAGGTCTGTGGTTATCTGGTCTTGTAAAAACTGTTGTTGGAATACTTTCGATTACATCATATTCCGGAATGTCATTGCTAAGCCATCCAAAATATGTGGTTTCATGATTGGGGTTATGAAAATTATCCGCATAGTCTTGAAAACTTTTTTCACTCAAGGATACCCAAAGTCCGTAGGCAAGGTCTTCGCAATGATCAACAACCTTTATTGTAAGTGTTGCGCGAATAAACCTGTCTGTCTGCTCAGAATGCTGAACAATGCAAAAATCGCTGCTAAGCTCACCTATATTTTGTTTGATTTTTTCAGGCAAAACCGCATAACTCGTCGGAGAATCGAATGATAAAGCGGGCCATTCTTCATGCGGTTTTCCACAAGAACTGCAGGTATATTTGATGGTCCTCCCCATAAGAGAATTGTTCTATTAAAATTGCTTACAAACTGTTCATTAGCGAATGTATGAATAATACTTTCGCAAGCAGTCAATCATCTACGCTTCTATACAACTCCTAAGC
>DGQT01000059.1 GCA_002390845.1 Chitinophagaceae bacterium UBA4407
TGCGTCGCACACTTTTACGGTTGGATGATTACTGAGCAAAAAGCGAAGTCTGCTAGCAACACTTTCGGTAATAATATAAAAGACTATGACTGTGCAACAGCAACTTTGTTACTCGGCGGTATTTTGCCCTTTCCACTGAAGTTCATCCAGCCGTTTGATTTGATCTTCTTTATTGTATTGCTCTTTTAGCTCATCTACATAATCTTCAAAGTCATTTTTTGAACAGGGCTGACGATACTTTTCCAGTAAAATCAAATCAAACTGAAAATTAAATTCACTGTCTTGTATTATTTCGAATAACTCGGCTGAAGGATAATATTGATTTGTTGCGTCCTGCAGCATACCGTCTTCCAGAATTGGATAAAACACCTGCACCGGTACACCAGCCATACAGGCACAATCGGCATACTTAAATTTGAAACTGATTTTCTCAGGAAATTGTGCAATAAGGCTTTTGAAAAACTCGGCTTTTACAGACCAATCCTCACCTCCCAATCCAAAATATTCAGAACCATAGCCCGGCATAACAGCAATGTTTAAAATACTTGTCGTGTCGGTATTAAGTTCTTTTTGTTGTGCGATAAATTCTTTTACAGCCGGAAAAAGTGCCTCGTCATCTATGAATAAAATATTTCTTAAAGCTTTAGCCTGGCTGGAGAGATCATCGCTTGTTGCCAGGTATCCTAAATAATATTGGAGTGTTGGGTTCATGCTTGCAGTTAAAGTTCAGTGCTTAAAAATTCACTGTTATTGATGCCGCCAAATTTATAACGTTGAGCTGAGAACAAAAGGTAATTGCGAAACAAAAGCCGATGTTACATTCTGCCAAGTCCGCATTTTGCCAAGCATCTTATTATGCGCATTGAGTCAAACTAATAATATTTAAGTTTTGTTAAGGTGTCTTTGTGTCTGCAATAAATTTATCATACACTTCAAAAAATTTATCTACAGCTTTTTCTTCGTCACGATTACATTCGTCGAGAATAATATTTTTCCATCCCGCAGTTGATTCTCTCCATCCAAAATGCAGAGCAGTCCAATCGTTGAATTTGAGGAAGCGTTTGTCGTCAATTAATTTAAGGTTATGAGTGTCAGTAGCATAAAAATACCCGTCGATAAATGCTCTTAAAACACAAATCTTTTTCTCTCCTAAATACATTGCAGTTCTTAGCCTAAAATCCTCTAGCTCTAAAAGGTCAAAAATTGATTTTGGAAGTTGTGTCATAAATAAAGTGCTACAAATTGCGGTCTGTTATTTCACATAATGTTTGTATTACCAAACGTACATATAAAACTTTCACCAATCCGGCTGATTTGTGAAACTGTTGTAACGAAATTGAATGTTCATCTTTTCGCTGTTGTTAGAGTACGACCAACAATAATTTGCTTCAATCTCCCCAACAATAAAAGCTCCATAAAATATCCAACCGTACAAGTGTGCGATCCTTCGGCTCCGCTCAGGATCAACTGCCACGCATTGATGCCATGAAAGAGGAACTGTGAACCGAGCGTGGCAAGAAAAGCTCAATGAAAGTTCCTTCAGCCAGGCTCAAAAATGCTTTATTCTCCTTTCACGTTTTTCATTCTTAATTCTTCATTTCTCATTTTTAATTTATCACTGCTCCACAACTTCTACCATTTTTGTTGCAGACATATTCGCATTACGCATGGCGATATTCCGCGCAGCCAAACCCGCAAAATCTTCAAATGCTTTTTTACTGATGGCATCATCACCCACCATTGCGGGAACACCGGCATCGCCGCCTTCCCGAATGCTTTGCACCAAAGGAATCTGCCCAAGGAAAGGCAACTCGTATTCGTCTGCAAGCCGCTTGCCGCCTTCTTTTCCGAAGAGATAATATTTATTGTCGGGCAATTCTGCCGGGGTGAAATAACTCATATTTTCCACCAGCCCGATAATGGGCACATTGATCTGCGCCTGGCCAAACATGGCGATACCTTTTTTGGCATCGGCCAGCGCCACATTTTGCGGCGTTGTTACAATCACCACACCCGTTACCGGAACGGTTTGCATAAGCGTTAAATGAATATCGCCGGTACCCGGAGGCATATCGATTACCAGGTAATCCAATTCGCCCCAATCCACATCGGTAACAAACTGGCGAATAGCGCTGCTGGCCATTGGTCCGCGCCAGACCACTGCATTTTTTTCATCAACGAGCAAACCAATACTCATCAGTTTTATACCAAAACGCTCCAGCGGAACGATCATGCCTTTGCCGTCAACCTCTTTCATCATAGGCCTTTCGCCACGCACACCAAACATGATAGGAACGCTGGGCCCGTAAATATCTGCATCCATCAAACCCACACTGGCTCCACCTTTTGCAAAAGCAAGTGCCAGGTTTGCAGCTACGGTACTTTTACCCACACCACCTTTACCACTAACTACGGCAATAATATTTTTTACACCGGCAAGCAGCAGTTTTGCATCCTTGCGGTTGCTGCTGGTATTGGAAGTAAAGTTCACTTTAACGTTCGCCTGTTTATTTACCAAAATCTTTACAGCATTCACACAGGCCGTTTGTATCATGTCTTTCATAGGGCAGGCCGGCGTGGTAAGTACCACGGTAAAAGAAACGTTGTCACCGTTTATCGCAATGTCTTTTACCATATTCAGCGTTACCAGGTCTTTACCAAGATCAGGCTCCTGCACATTGCTTAAGGCCTTTAAAATATCTACTTCTGTCATCTCTCATTATTTTGTTAAAAAGGATTATTTTACAGCAAAATTACTGCTCAAAGAGGTTATTTTGTCCGAAATAAAAAAGCCGCGAAACGGCAAGATACTTTTAAAAGACCTTTACTGCATGAAGCAATTTGTACAATACACTATTTTAACGGCTGCAATACTTTGCTCGCTCAGCAGCCGTGCGCAAACCCAGCAGGATTCGATTATTCAGTTATACGGTGTTGTTATGACAGCCGACAGTCTTGATGCCATTGCTTCTGCGAGTGTAATTGTAGAAGATAAGCTGCGCGGTACTTTTACCAATGCACATGGGGTATTTTCGATTGTTGTATTAAAGGGCGATAAAATACGATTTTCGGTTGTGGGTTTTAAAGACAAAATTATTACAATACCCGATAATCTGGAGGGCAACCAGTATAGTGTTATCCAGTTAATGGTAACCGATACGGCATATTTGCCCGCCACCATATTGCGCCCCAGGCCTACAAAAGCACAGTTTGAACGGGATTTTGTAAACACTTATGTTCCTGCTGATGATATAGAAATTGCGCGGCAAAATAACAGTGAAGCAGTGCGCCGTGCGCTGATCGCTGCATTGCCTGCCGATGGCCGCGAAGCCGTTAGCGCACAAATGCGTGCCAATGCGCAGAAATACACGTACCAGGGCCAGGTACCTCCTCAAAACATTTTTAACCCGTTGGCATGGGCCGAGTTTATACAGGCCTGGAAGCGCGGTGACTTCAAAAGAAAGTAATCTTCTGAACGGGGATTTGAAAGGATTTTTTTGATTGAAAGCAAATTCTTTTTGAACCAGACAGCAAATCTCTGTGAACCGTTCGTTGCCACGCTCGTTTCGCAGTTCCTCTTTCATGGCGACATTTAAGCGAAGTTTGGCAGCTCGTCCCGAATTCATTTCGCGTAGGATCAAGCTAATTTTATTTATACATTGTTCAGATTCATACATGTATGCTCATGCCGCATGGCATTGTCCTTACAACGGCGCTGCACCCGCTTCTTTGCTGCGATATGGCTGCGCCATCGCAGCAATTCCGGCTTTGCCGGAACCGAACCGGATGAGGCGCCTTATGCAAGGACGGGTATTATAACGCACGATGGAAACAACAGCGTAAAATCTTTGAGACCCCTGTACAGAACCTTGTTTCAGCTTATAATATTGAATTTAGCTTGACGCTAAGAGCCAGTTATTCAGGACTTAGATTTGGAACTTCGCTCCTGATACCAGTTGTCTCATAAAGCGCCTCTTTCGGTTCGGTTCCGCCGAAGGCGGAATTGAAAAAATGCGAAGCATATTTTTTCAAAGAAGCGAAAGCAGCGCTGTTGAGACAACGAAGCCATGCGGCTTGAGCATTAAGAGCCTTGCATTTGAATTTTGTTAAAACAAAATAACTTGATGCCAATGCGAATTCATTTCTTGATCGCACACTTATACGCTATAACTTCATTCATCTTTCAACAGCCAATACAAAGCAGCGGTTTTAATTTAGTCGCGGTAACAGAATCCGTGCGCTATCTCTCCTTACATTTGTATCCTTCATAAAATTACTTAACGATATAACTCCCCTTTAAGGGATGGAGGCTTCAAATATGCAAAGAGTTTCTATAATTGGTGCCGGAACAATGGGTAATGGCATTGCGCATGTGTTTGCTCAAAATGGATTTACAGTAACACTGATCGATGTAAATGCTAATCAATTGGAAAAAGCGATCAGCACTATTACAAAAAATTTAGACAGGCAGGTTACAAAAGGCACTCTGACAGAAGATCAAAAACAACAGGCTCTTTCGAATATTACTACCATAACAGATATTGGTGAAGGCGTAAAAAATGCTGAACTTGTGGTAGAAGCTGCTACAGAGAACATTGAACTCAAATTAAAGATCTTCAAACAAATTGATGACGCCGCACCGGTGGGTTGCATACTTGCATCGAATACATCTTCAATCTCCATTACAAAAATTGCGTCTGTTACCAAACGCCCCGAACTGGTGATTGGAATGCATTTTATGAACCCGGTTCCTTTAATGAAACTGGTAGAGATTATTAATGGTTATGCAACAACAAAAACCGTTACCGAAACCATAGTCGCATTAAGCAAACAACTCGGCAAAGTTCCCTGCGTGGTAAATGATTATCCCGGCTTTATTGCTAACAAGATATTAATGCCGATGATCAATGAAGCCATTTACAGTTTATACGAAGGCATTGCAGGTGTTGAGGAAATTGACACCATTATCAAACTCGGCATGGCACATCCCATGGGCCCGTTACAGCTTGCAGATTTTATCGGTCTCGATGTTTGTCTCAGTATTTTAAATGTGTTGTACAATGGTTACGGCAACACAAAATATGCACCCTGCCCTTTACTGGTAAATATGGTAACCGCAGGAAAGCTCGGCGTTAAAAGCAACGAAGGTTTTTATACGTATGCTGCGGGGAATAAGGAGTTGGTAGTAAGTGAGCGGTTTAAGAAATAGTTTTCGAAGTTATTCTAAAAGTCTTTTATAACCTCCTGCATTGCGCTCTTGTACATAGGGAAGAAATACAGCTTTTATCAAAGCGTAGATTTTGACCGCAGATACGCAAAGGACTATTGTATCTCCCTTCGCACCTCTGCGGTACTGCATTTATTCCAAATATTACTCAATCACAAACCATGTATAACGCTCCGGTTCAAGATCGAAGGTTAATTCAATTTCATAACTCCTGTTAAGCTTATATGGTTTTGTCGAGCCTTCTTTTTCTTTTATATAAGCCATATTTGTAAGGCCCGTGTAATACAACGGCACCAAAATGGTTCTCGTGATCTTTTCTTTCAGCGGATTGTATAACATGAGCAGCCCTTTTGCTTTTAGCTGCGGGTTTACATGCAGTATGCCATCCCAGTCGCGGCCATCTGCGCGGCGCAGGTGAATGATATCTGAGTTAAGAATGTTGCGGTATTTTTTGTACCAGCCAATGGTGTTGGTTACCGTAGCTTGCGTTGTTGCAGCATCATACAATCTTGGGCCCCGGTAACAGGCCTGTACACCTGCACCATAGTATTGCATCATTAGTTGCTGGTAATCTTTTAAATGTTCCGAAAGTGGCTCCAGTACTGCTTCGGAGCCGCCGCCCTGGTATTTTGTGAGCGGCACAAAACCCCAACTCATGCTTGACGTTTTCTCCCAAGTGCCATCAAAAATGTTCTGGCGGTTTAGGATCATCTGCTGTTCACGTGGCAATGAAAAATTTACTTCGCGGTAACCGATGGCGATCTTATTGGTACCATCCAGAAAATACCAGTCGGGTGCATTTACATATACGCCATGTTCGCTGCACCAGTGATACAACCCTTTCTGTAATTCCATTTGTTTCCATTGCGAATCATCCAACCCCGTATGACCAGGATGCGTTGTTGATGCACAAACATCGCCGGGGTAAGGGCCATCGTTTTCGAAAATGTCGAAGCCTGTTTGGCTGATAAAATATTTTAATTCATCAATATAATGCAGCCCCCATTTACTTCCCATGCAGGGCGCATGGCCAAAAAAAGCTGCGGCATCGGGCTTGCCCGTAACGGGGTCTATCACATCATCTTCATCGCTTATTCTTCTTGAACTGAACAAAGAATAGCCGCCAATTAAAATATGTTTGCTGTGCGCATAAGCTGCAAGCTTTTTCCATTTTTCAATATTTTTTGCGGAGCTGTCTTCCATATTGCAATGGCTGCCGAAGCTTAGTATCAATGCTTCATAACCTGTGGCTGAACATTGATCGATGGCTTGTTTTACTTCTTCATCATTTTTACTTACAAGATGCATGAAAATGGGATTCTCATTTGTCCAGGGAGCAACAGCACTGTACATCTTCCTTATCGCTAATCCCCGCCTTTCGCGGTCGTAACTGTCCATCAGCAATTCATGAGTGCGGACTGATTTAAAAACAGCATCGGGCTGCAATTCAATTCCAGTAACCTTCTCAGGATAAACTTCCAGCAGGCAAGGCGTTTGATAATTATAGTTTACCTGTGAGGTATAAACACTGTCAGTTAACCAATGCGTTGTTTGGTCACTGATATCGTAACGCATTGCATTGTTGAAAGCATAGTTTGTTTCTACGTAAATGCCATGTTGCTTTTTCATTTGTTCGGGGCTGCCTACTACGGCACTTTCCTCTTCAACAAAAGCAAGCATTTCATTTACGGTTTTGCCAAGTTTACAAGTTTTCACACTTTTATTTTCTACTGAAAGCCATTTAACAATCAAAGGAATTGCATCATACAATTCATAGTGAACGGTTACAATCAAACCTTTTAATTCAGCAATATTTGATGTATAAATAAATGAAAGTGTTTTGCCCGTTGGTTGCTTTGCAGAACTTGCCCATGCCCGCGACTGCCATTTTAAAAATGGCTGAATATCTGTTACCGAATAAGATTGAAATTGAAAATCATTTTCATTTGATGTTAAGTTATTTACCCACCCAGGCAGCAGGTAAGCATTTTCTTTTTGCCCGTACAGGCCGCCAACATTATATTCTTTTCCATTGATGGTTAACCTTGCTTCAGGTTTTACTGCACGTAATAATTGCTGGCCGTTGCTCATATTTTTATAATCGGTGCAGGCCACATTTGGCGCTATGCGAAAAGTTCTTTTAAGCAAGCCATTGTATAAAATAATGTCTTTGCCATTTGCAGTTGTATAAACCTGCGCCTTGGTAGCAACGGGCGTTACAAGCCAATCTTGTGTAGTTAGTTTATCAAAATCTGTATTCCATTGTGGCAAAGGTTTTCCGGTTGATTGTGCATGAACAACCATAGATGCTATGGAAAAAAATAAAACCAATTTTAGTCGTTTCATAAGCAATATTTCGTAAGCTAAATATCTGATTAATTTTTTGTACCGGGCAATAGAATTGTTATGAGGCTTTGGTTGCGTCGCACTCTTGTGCGGTTGGATCATGTGGCAGCTTTTACCGAAGCGGAGTATGCACATCGCCATTGTGGGCCTTGCGATGCAATCTGTGAATTGCATTTGACTCTTTTCGAATACCTCCTGTCTCGAGATGGTGTGAAGATGAAAGTCGATGCTCAATAAAGATTTGCAGTACAAGAGTGCGACGCAAGGAACGATCATAGCGGCAATACAGTCTGGTAAACAAAAAATACTTTCCTCATTTCACAGAACTAACTTAAATTGAATGGCAAAATTTTTTTAGCCAAAAATCAAATTTTAATATTGTCATCATGAAAAATTCTCGCCGCAATTTTATTAAACAAACCACACTGGCAGGCGCAGGCATTGCCGTGTCAAAATTTGCTTTTAGTGCATCAAGTTACAAAAGAATTATTGGCGCAAATGATCGTGTAAGAGTGGGCGTTGTGGGCTTTTCTGACAGGCATCGCGGTTCGCACATGCCCTGCTTTATGAACCACTATAAGGAATTGAATTTTGATGTGGTTGCTGTATCTGATTTATGGAAAAAACGCCGCGAAGAGGGCACTGCTCAATGGAAAGAAAAAATGGGTCACGATATTATTGCATGCAGAAACAATGAAGAGTTGTACGATAAAAAACTAGCTGATGCAGTCTTCATCAGTACCGCGGATTTTCAGCACGCACAGCATGCGATTGAAGCGGTTAAGGCCGGCTTCGATGCTTATGTGGAAAAGCCTTTTGCAGAAACAATGGAAGATAACCGCGCTGCGCTAAAGGCTGTAAAAGAGAGCGGTAAAATTGTACAAATCGGATCGCAGCGCAGAAGCGGCGGCAACTATCATGCGGCCAATGATTTTATAAAATCTGGCAAGTTTGGCGATATAAAAATGGTTGAGTTAACATGGAATGTCAATCAACCGGGGCGCTGGCGCAGACCTGAATTGGTGGCGCAGTTGAAAGAAGAAGACACAGATTGGCAACGTTTTTTATTAAACCGTCCGCATGATGATTTTGATCCGCGAAAATATTTGGAGTATCGTTTGTTCTGGCCTTATTCTTCCGGGCTTCCCGGGCAGTGGATGAGCCACCAGATTGATACGGTGCATTGGTTCAGCGGACTGCCACACCCACGCAGCGTGGTGGCCAATGGCGGCATTTATATGTGGAAAGACGGACGAAAAAACTGGGATACGATTACGGCTGTTTTTGATTACGGTCCGTTAGATGATTTAACCACCGGTTTCCAGGTTACGTTTGCATCGCGTATGGATAACGGCGATGAAAACCCGGCAGAAATTTACTACTCCAATGGCGGCGAATTAAACCTGAATACCAATAAGGTTTCACCACGTGGCGGACTCACTAAAAACTTCGCCGATGCCATGCACATGCAACCCAATCTTTTGCCCGAAATGAGTTTGGAAAGTACTGAGAAAGTGGTGACATCGGCAAATACCGGTGGCGATGCATTGACATCCAATCATGTGCGCAACTGGATGGAATGCGTGCGCAGCCGAAAGCAACCCAATGCCCCTGTGGAAGCGGGTTACAGCCATTCCATTGCCAACATGATGACGACCGCTGCGGCACATACAGGTTTAAAAGCAACCTTCGATGCAGCCACGCAAAATGTAATGGTTGGTGGTAAGGTTTTCAAATATTAAGAAGGAATTTTTTATTGTCCTGGCGATGGATCTTTGTTAGATCTTTCGTTGCGTCGCACTCTTGTACTTTAGGAATTTTATTGAACATAAACAGCCTTGAACAACGGTCATTTAATTTAAACTGCGTAAAAACAACAGCATGAATTTCTCTGTAAAACATATAAGCACTTATACAATTTCATTATTGCTTTGGGTTGCATCTTTTGCACAAAAAGCAGAAATGGTGAACGTTGTAAAAGATCCAAAACAAAAAAAGGTTGATGTATTTATGGGTAAACAATTGTTCACCAGTTTTATTTATCCGGACAGTTTGGAGAAGCCTGTTTTATATCCCGTTATTGCAGCAGATGGAGCTGTTGTAACAAGGGGCTATCCATTAGTACCACGCCAAAATGAACCAACCGATCACCCGCATCATGTGGGTGTATGGTTCACGTTTGAGAATGTAAACGGGCTTGATTTCTGGAACAACTCATTTGCAATTCCGGCAGAGAAAAAAAGCGCATACGGCTGGATAAAAACTGACAGCATACTGGAAACCAAAAGCGGAGAAGAAGGCTTGCTAACCTATCACGCCAACTGGACCAATCAAAAGAATGATGTACTGCTGGAAGAAACCACCAGCTTTGAATTCAGCGGCAACGGCAACCAGCGGATTATCGACAGAACAACTACAATAAGAGCCGATGTTGATGTACTTTTTAAAGACGCAAAAGATGGGTTATTGGGTTTTAGGGTGGCTCATGAATTACAGATACCTTCAAAAGAAGAACAAAAATTTACAGATGATAAAGGCAACGTGACCATCGTAAAAGCCAATGGAGACAAGATTGCAAATGGCAATTACCTCACCAGTGAAGGAAAAGAGGGAGACAGTGCATGGAGTACCAGGGCTCGTTGGTGCAAGATGTATGGCAAAATGGGTGATGATTCTGTAAGCATTGTAATTATCGATCATCCATCGAATACAAATTACCCAACTTACTGGCATGCCCGTGGTTATGGTTTATTCTCGGCAAACCCTTTGGGAGAAAATATTTTTACCAATGGAAAGCTTACTAAAAACCTTACATTGAAAATGGGAGAAGCTATTATTTTCCGCTACAGGATCGTGATAGATGATGGCAAGAAAACACTTTCTGCTGAAGCATTGAATGCACTTGCAGATGCCTTTGCACAAAAAAATGCAGGCAGATCAAAGTAACGATTTGAACAGCTTGCCTTTTGCTGAATGTATAAATGAACGTACAAGTGAGTGACACAACAAAAGCTACATAGTAATTCCGCTGCCCGTTCCCAAAAAATATTATTTCAACTTTAATAGTTCGGCTATAATTCTAACCGATTCATTTTTCATTACATCATCATTCATTTCAGATTGAGGGCTTTCAAATACATTTTTACACCAAACGAAGATTTTATTATTCGGTTCTTTCTGTTGCCATTGATTTAAGAGTTGAACTGCTTCATCTTTCTTATTTAATTTTTCAAGTGCCCATGCACTGATTAAATTATTGGCAGGCAGAAAATTCCGTACCGTGTTGTCGATCTTCGGCGTAAATGCTGCGATCTTCTGTAACTGTTGCTGTGCAAGCTTTTCATTGTTCTGCTTTGTGTAGCAGAGATAACTGATCCAGTCTTCGAGACGTTCATCAATATCTTCCTGGTAAGGTTTACCAACACCTAAATTCACTGGCCATATTTTAGCCGCTTCAACAAACTGCAGCGCTTTTTTATACTGCTTCATTTTCATCTGGTCAACGGCCTGCATCAATTTGGCTTCGTGATACAATCCCCTTCCATCGGTTGCACCTTCAAAAGGAATAATATTGATGCGGGTTAACAATGCATCACCTGCTGCATATTTTTTATTCAGCAACAATGTCTTTGCATATAGCATGCCCATGATGTAATTATCGGGATTGCGTTTATAAAACGGTTCAGCTAAAGCAAGGGCTTTATCGTATTCATTGTGCTTTATATAATACTCTGAAAGTAATTTGGTATAACGCCATTGCAGACTGTCTAATGCAATCGCTTTTTCAAGATTGGCTTCGGCATCTGTTTCAAATAAATTTGCTTTAGTTGCATAAAAAGGCGCATAAGCTGGCTCGTTGCCGCATTGCGCAAATAATTTTTTTGCATTGCCGGTATTATTCCGGCTCCACCAGATCAAAGCAAGATTATATTTTAACAGCCAACTATTATTGGTTTTGATAAGCGCTTCCAAAACATCTTTTGTTTCTGCGCGGAAAGGCAGCGCCAGATCAGGGTTTATACTTTTTACATCAACAGGTTTATTTTCGAGAAATGCTTTCCAGTAAAGTACTTCTGCATTTTGTGGTGCCATGTTAAAAACCTTCAGGGCTTCATCTCTCAGGTTAAGATCATAATACCAAACGCCAAGTTCGAGATAAGTTTCCTGTGGCATTTCATTTCTTATGAGCGATGTAAAATCATTTTGTGTTGCTGCGGATGAATGCCACAAATATTTTTCAAATCCTGCAAAATGATTCAGCGGATCAATCGCCAGCATTTTGTTCAATACTTCAACAGCTTTTGCTTCATTGTTCTGCAAACGGTAAATGACTGCCAGCAATTGGCAGGCTTCCAAATTGTTTTGATTACTGATTAAACTCTTTCCTGCATACTCAATTGCTTTTGCATCATCTCTCTGGTTGAAATAAATCTTGCTCAATTCTGTGCATGCACCAGTTCTGTATGCACTGCTCATGGCTGCAATATCAAAGCCATCTTTTGCATCAGTTATATTGTCCAGTTTTAAATTGATCAGTCCATAATTAAAATTAGCAGCGGGATCGTAAGTGTCAATTGACAAAGCTTTCTTTACAGTTATCAATGCATCGTTGTAAAGCAGGTTCCTGTATTGTAAAGCAGTCAGCTCAACCAATGCCGGTGCATAGTTGGGGTCCTTATCCAGGCAGGCTTTCAGCTTTTCTTCGGCTTCCGGATAATGGCGTTGCCGGATATCTTCTTTACCTGCCACATACAATCCATAAACAGAATTCCAGTCGAAATCTTTCGGTGTTTCCAATGGCCGGTTCAACACATCTGCTGCAGGTGATGATTGATAAATAAGTTTATTTTCACCAAGTGTAACTACTAAGTTTTTTTCATCTGCATCTGTTTGAATTGAATCTGCAAAAACCTGTAAAGTATTCAACTTAAGTGTTTTTGTATAAACAGTTTTTGCACCATCTGTCACTTTTAATTCATCACCTATTTTTTGCAACGAAGAGAAATAAATCTTTAGCCAGCCACTCTCCTTCTTAATATTCAGCGCACCATAATTATTGGCTTTTACAAAACCTTTTGTAGCTTTTACAGGGAACCAATATTCCGTCCACGTGTCTGTAGTGTATGGTTCAAACCCCTGGTGTTTGAATGGTGTAAGCGTACTGCCTTCTGCTGATTGATTAAACAATCTTCCGCTTTGTACTTCTACATATTGGCCATCGGTATCGGTTAATAAATGATCCCAGATCATTCCTTGTTGCGACAAACCCCAGATCCATATTTTCTTCCCCGCTTTATCATCGTGCGTTGAATAGCGGCCCATTCCAAACTCATCATCGTGCCAGTAAGCCCCAAAGAAATCGGTGTATTTGCCAAACACGTGATACGATTTATAACCACCAAAATTATTATTCTCATAAAACGAAATGTTCTTACCGTTTTCTTTATTTATGGGCCAGTCACTATACTCCCCTTCATGCCCCAGATAATGCGTGCCAGGATAAATAAACTCTAAATTTCCCTTCGCTTTTATACCGGTATTCATCCACGAATAATAAGGCTGCTCCAGCGATGTACCATTATACCATGTTGAACTTGTTGTAATGTATGCTTTATCTTTTGGCAAATTAATTTCCAGGCGCCAGTTCGATTGTGTAAGCAAATCGAGTACGCCAATTACACAACTCACACTGCCATCTTCTTTTGTAAAGCTGGTGTAATCTACTGGTGTAGCGCAATTGGGCGTATGACCAATAATGCCGTAGTTCGCTTCAATACCGCCGCTTGTCCACGGGCCACGCATGGCCACGTCACGAAATTTTATTACGCTGTTATCATACACAAAAGATTTACCGGTACTCTTTTCTATGGCGCTCCAAATCTTTCCACCCACTTCGGGCAGTATCATTATTTTGAGATAATCATTTTCAAGCTCCACTACTTTCCATTCTTTTTGTACGGGCTTATCGGTAAATCCATCATAGCGGAAGTATGGATAAATTTTTGAAGAAGGATCAGCAATCGGGTTGGGATCGGAGAACGGATAAGTTGTAAAAACCTTTTTATATTCTTTTATGGTTGATGCATTTTGCGCATAAGAAAAGCTGTTGAAAAAAAATAAACATGCACAAACCGTAGTCGTTTTCAAGTTCAATTTATACTGGCTCATAAAATAATTTCTTAGTACAAACAAACCTAACAGAAATGCTGCATAAAATTGTATACAAACGCAAACGGTTGCGCTGCCACCAGCATCATTTCCAGGGAATTTTTTTTGAACCAAACTGCAAATCTTTACTGATCGTTCCTTGCGTCGCACTCTTTTACTTTCTGATTGTACATCAGCTTTCAACAGCCTTGAACCGCAGAGCCGGAGAGGCGCAGAGAGATTAGTTGTTATCTGCGGCTTTGCGCCTCTGCGGTTTGTATTTGCTCAATCCTATTCCGAACGTACAAGAGTGCGATGCAACAAAAGCTTCATAGTAATTCTGCAGCCGGGTACAAAAAAAAGAAATTAAAAAATTTAGAGTGTTTATCGTATGAGTGTAACCGTGCCTTGCGCTTGCTGTTTTTTGCCTTCTGCATCGGTTAAAGAAATCATCCATGTGTAAGTATCCATAGACGCTGCGGTTCCTTTATAACTGCCGTCCCAGCCGCGGGTAATGTCTGCAGATTCAAATATTTTTTGTCCCCACCGGTTAAAGATGGCCATGTTGAATTGCTTTACGGGAAAGGGGTATTTTACCCTGAACAAATCATTCAATCCGTCTTTATTTGGGGTAAATGCATTGGGCAGGTTAAGGTTGCAAATGCCGGTTGTGATTTTTACAGAATCTGTGTAACTGCCACATTCATTAGAAGCGGTAAGGGTATAAATTCCATCAGTGTTAATTGTAAAAGATGGTTGGGTGCTTGCATTTTGCCAAAGATAATCCACGTTTGTATTTAGTGTGGGGCTTAGAATTAATTGCTGTCCTGTGCATAAAAAAACATCATTGCCAAGGGTAAAAAAAGGAACGGGTTTGTAACTGATATTTATTGAATCTGAACTGCTGCAATTGCCTATGGACGTAGTAACGTAATACAAGCCGGGTAGTTTTACAAGATAGCCTGATGCTGTGCTTCCATCCTGCCAGCGATAGGTGGCGTTATTGTAAGAAGCATTAAGCATTTTGGTTATGTTTTCGCACAGGGTTGTATCGTTCCCAAGGTTTACAACCGGTGCTGTATTGTATGTAACAAGAATGGTATCGGTAGCGGAACAACCTTGCTGGATAACAGTAAGCCAGTAAGTACCTGGTTGCGTAATAACCGCATTACCAAGTGTGCTTCCCGTGCTCCAGTTATAAACCGCCTGCGGTAAATTAAAACTATAATCTAACTGGTTGTGTTCGCATAAAATGGTATCGCTGCCCAATGTAAAAGATGGTAAAGGAAATACATTGGTAACAGTAAGTGTATCTACGGCACTGCAACCATTTGCAAACGCTTTGATAGAAAAAGTGCCGGGTTGCAACACAGTAATTTTTTGTGTTGCTTCGCCGGTATTCCATTGATAAAGATCGAAGCCTGCTCCGGCATCGAGTTGTATAGACTGACCAATGCAAAAACTGGTATCTGCCCCAAGGGATATTACAGGTGTATGCTTAACTGTTACTGCAATAGAATCATACGCAAAACAACCGGGTGTTTGTTCCGCAGCAATTTTATACAATGTATCTTTAAAAGGAAAAAGTATGGCTGTGGCAGTATTTGCCCCGGTAATATTGTAAGCAGGCGACCATTGGTAACTTATAAAACCTGGCGGAGCTGTAATTGCAGCGGTATCCCCGGAACACAATGAAATATCCGGGCCAATATCAAAAGGAATGGGTGGATGAGGAGCAACAATAACAGTATCACTTAATAAATTGCCGCAACCATTGGTAGTGGTTATATAATATTTTCCGGGTTGTGTTACTGTGTAGATAGAATCTTCAGAACCATCCTGCCATAAGTAAGATGCATAGCCGTAACCGGCATTTAATTTAATAGTATTGCCTGGACATAAAACCGTATCTGTACCAAGATCAGGTTTGCCGGGCGATGGAAGAACTGTTATAAGCACAGAATCCTTAACAGTTATACATGTACTGATAGATGCATGTATATAACCTTTCCACGGTGCTGTAAATGATAAATTAAAAACAGAATCATTTTGCTGGTTAAAAGAATTTACAGACGTGCTGTCATAATTGAAAAAGGGTATAGCACCACATGCTGCATTTTTTCTAATGGTAAGTGTTAAGGGCTGCCCGGTGCAGATCGTTGTATTGGAAGGCACAATTGAAACCGTATCGCAATGTGCAATAGTTTTGCAACCAGGCAGCAGGTCAAAATTTGTGCTTTTTACAGATACGGTTTTATTGGGGTTTTCCTGAAACACATTTATACCTACAGAATCAAAACCTAAAAAAACCTGTTTTAATTTATACGGTTGCATGAAGGTGGAATTATCATCTTCACCCAGGCAAGCTGATGCTGTATCTGCAATATGCAGTTTTAAGAATTCAATTTTATTTACATTTCCTATGCTGTCGCCAATAAGTTTTACGGTAAGGTCGCCGCCATCCTGTAAGCGCAGTGCATCGTAAGTAATAGGTATTCCCTCTGCGCTGTAATGCCTTATTCTTTGTTTTAATACCTGGCCATTTTTAAATTGGGTATAAAACACATCTGCGGTATAGCCGCTTATAAAATGTAGCATGGAAAATAACCCTGAGCCATCCGGATAAATAGTGATATTGGTATTTTGCATATTGCTTTCTGTACTGTTTTTGAAAGAGTATGCTTTAATAAAATTAAGGTTGCTGTCAAATTCTGCCATACCACCCTGGTATAGTGGCGTAGACCCATCCCAATTATACTGGTAAGCACCAAAGACTGAACCGCTAATTACATAATTGCCATTGCTTAATTTTTTTAAAGGATCGCTTTGCAGAAAACCAACCTTGTAACCGGCTGTATCGTCTATACCAAAAAATTTTGTTTCAAGGGTATCGCCTGTAGATTTATCAAAGCGGTAAATATTTACAAAGGGGGTACCATAGTAAGTTAAAAATTTGCCGAATGAAATAATTTCGTTGGCTTTAATATCAATTCCGAAAGGAGTGTCGAATTGGTTACCACTCCAAATTTGGTAAAGCTTGCTCCATACAATATTGCCATTTTCAACATTTAACCGGGTTAAACTTCTTCCATCTGCCCAGTGCGGACCGGTAAAAAATATATCACCACCATAGGCATCCTGCTTTATCTGCTGAATATAAAAATAATCTGTGCTGCCATTTCCATGGCCCCATAAACGTGATTTATAAATCTTACTCCATATAATATTCCCAAGGTTATCTGTTCTTGAAACAATAAGATCGTCATTTTCAGACTGTGCATTGTAAGTAGAACCAGCCAGTAAAATCGAACCATCTTTTAATTCAATAGTACGGTAATAACTAATGTAATCGCCGGGGCCATTGTTTTCGGGATCATATAATTTTGACCAGATAATATTGCCCCATTCGTCTGATTTTATAACAAACCCGCCGGTATGAAAACTGGTATTGAAAATATATTGCCCCGAAATAAGCAGATTACCATCATTTAGCCTGATCGTGTTTTCAACATAATAAGTTGTGGTATCGGTCTTCAAAAAAAACCTGCCCGAAGTATCATAACAGTAAGCTGTGCCTGCCGTAACTGCTGCAGTTTCTGAAGATGTAACAACGCGCTGTGGTTTCTTGTAAAATTTTTGTTCTGACAGATTTTGGGAAACAAAAAATGGCTTGATATTTTTCGGCAGCAAATGGTTAAATTTATTAAAGGCTGTAGCAGAGTCCAGCATTTTTATTGCCAATTGTTGTGCTGATAACTTTTGTGCAAATAGACTATTACCGAAAAATACAATCACCAGCATTGAAAGAAAAATACGGCTAAGGGAGCATTTCATCAGGTTCACCAGTGAAAGTTTTATTATTTTAATGTCAATAATATACAATTAAAATTAAAATCTGGTAATTGCCCGTCTCAAAAAAATATTGCCGCTTAAGATCCTTAACGCAATAGCTTCTTTGAAGCTTACATTTGTAATAATCAACATGTAACATGAACGATCTTGATTTATCATACATCATCAATGAACTGGCCGAAGACCGCGATGAATATTTTCGTGCGGTAGCACCGCCAATAATCCAAAGCAGCAATTTTGCTTTTAAAACCGTGGATGATCTGCGCAAAAGTTTTGCCGATGAATACAGCACATGGCTTTACAGCCGTGGCTTAAATCCAACCGTAGAAATATTAAGAAAAAAATTAGCGGCACTTGATGGCGCCGAAGACTGCCTTGTTTTCAATAGTGGCGCGGCGGCTATTTTTGCAGCGGTGCTGGCCAATGTAAAAAGCGGCGACCATATTGTAAGTGTGCGCAACCCTTATACCTGGGCAAGGAAAATGTTTGATGAAATATTGCCGCGATTTAATGTAACCACAACCTATATTGATGGCACGCAGCTCATCAATTTTGAACAAGCCACTAAGCTTAAAACAACCATCTATTATCTTGAAACGCCCAATAGCTGGAGTTACGAGATACAGGATTTAAAAAAAGTAGCGGCACTTGCAAAACAGCACAATATTATTACCATCTGCGACAACAGTTATTGCACGCCCATCTATCAAAAGCCCATTGAATTTGGTATTGACCTTACTTTGCAATCGGCTACAAAATATATTGGCGGGCATAGTGATACAGTTGCCGGCGTTTTAAGCGGCAGCAGAAAAATGATAGAACGCATTTTCAACAGTGAGTATATGAACATCGGCAGCGGCATTCAGCCATTTAATGCATGGCTGCTCATTCGCGGGTTGCGTACTTTGCCGGTAAGGTTAAAACATATTACCCACACAACCCAACAGGTGGTGGATTTTCTTAAGCAGCAAACTTTGGTAGAAAAAGTAATCTTTCCTTTTGATGAAAGTTTTCCGCAGTATCAACTGGCCAAACAGCAGATGAAAGGTGCCTGTGGATTGCTGACTTTTGTAATAAAGGCAACCAATATTCAAACCATCGAAACCTTCTGCAATTCACTTAAACACATACTCATGGCTGTAAGCTGGGGCGGCCACGAAAGCCTCATTATTCCGCGTTGTGCGGGGATTGAACGACAAAAATTTATTGCAACAAGTGAAGAGCACCGGATGTTGCGCTTATACTGCGGGCTTGAGGAAGCCAGTTATATTATCGACGATCTTGAACAGGCTTTTGAGAAAATTGCTTAGATAGAATGAATACAATTTTGGGCCGGGCATTGGATACTTTGCTGATCGTTTCTTGCGTCGCGCTCTTGTACGTTCGGATTATGATTGAGCAAGCTGCGAGCCATGAGCTACGAGCCGTGAGCAAAATACAAGGGCTCATAGCTCGCAGCCCAAAGCTCATAGCTATTATTCAGTACAAGAGTGCGACGCAAGAGCAGATGCCATGAAATATCTGTAGCCTGGTCAAATAAGCTTGTTCAATGAACCTAATAACATGTTAGGTTTCCGTTCATCGAAAATATATTACTTATCAAAAATGCTTTCTGTTATTTTTGTTTCATGGGAAAACGATTTTTGGCACTATTACTACTTGTAATCCCTGCCACATTATTTGCACAGGAGAAATGGGGGCTAAGGCGTGCAGTAGATTACGCCATGCAAAACAATATCTCCGTAAAGCAGGCCGATGTACAGGCAAGATATACAGCATTGCAATTGGAGCAGGCAAAATTGAATAAGATACCAACTGCATCGTTGGGCACTGGTTTTGGCCTTCAGTTTGGCCGTTCAATTGACCCCACTACCAACCTGTTTACTACTACACAGTTGCTCTATCAAAACTACCAGTTGCAGGGCGGCGCTACCATTTACAGTTTTGGAAGGCTGAAGAACAGCCAGCTTGCGGCAGACTTTAACCTGCAGGCTGCATATGCAGATGTAGAGAAAACAAAGAACGATGTGGCATTGAATGTGGCCTCTTATTACCTGCAGGTGCTTGCTTCAAAAGAGCAGATTGAAATTGTAAAAGTGCAGATTGAACAATCAAAAACACAATACGATAACACAAAGAAAAAAGTAGATGCAGGTTCGTTACCGGAACTTAACCTTGCAGAACTTGAATCGCAACTGGCAACAGATAGCAGTAACCTGATAACGGCCAAAGCAACTTACGATCAAAATTTATTGGCGATGAGGGCACTGTTGAACATTGATATGGCCGCACCTTTTGAAATAGAAACGCCGCCGGTTGAAATGATTCCGCTGGAGCCTATTGCTGAATTGCAGCCCGATTATGTTTACCAGTTAGCTGTAGCAACACAACCGCAGCAAAAAGCAAATGATCTCAGAATTAAAGGCGCAGAAAAAAGTATACTTGCTGCACAGGCAACACTAAAACCATCGCTTTCGGGATTTTACTCATTGGGCAGTACTTTTAATAACCAGGCCCGTGAACAAACAGGCTCTTTTGATATTAGCCAGCAGACCGGTACAGTAGATATTAACGGAACTACTTATAAAGTATATTCACCGCTCAGTTACCCTGTTTTTGGTAAAACAAAATACCTTAACCAGTTAGGAAATAATTTTAGCCAGAGTGTTGGTCTGAATATTACGGTGCCTATTTTTAGTAACGGCAATGCCCGCATTGCTGTGAAGAATTCAAAACTCAACCTGGAAAACTTAAAGCTGACTAAAGACCTGGCTAACCAAACGCTGCAATCGAACATTTATACAGCATACAGCAACGCCATTGCGTCTATGGAAAAATATAATGCCAGTGCCAGAAGTGTTGAATCTGCGCAAAAGGCTTTTGACTTTGCAACCAAGCGGTACGAAGTAGGGTTGCTTTCTACACTGGATCTGATAACAAATCAAAATAATTTGCTCAGGGCCAAACTGCAGCAACTGGCAAATCATTACGACTATGTTTTCAAAATGAAAGTGCTGGAGTTTTATAAAGGTCAGGGCATAAAATTGTAATTACCAAAACGCGGAAAAAAATCTATATGAGTAAGAAATTAAAATGGATCATTGTTATACTTGTTATTTTGATCATCGCATTAATTGCATTGAGTAAAGCAGGTGTATTTGGTGCCGACGAAGGCACAAAAGTTACTGCTGAAAAAGCGGCTGCCCGCAACATTACAGAAATTGTTACCGCCAGTGGAAAGGTTTTCCCTGAAATTGAAGTAAAAGTAAGTCCGGATATTTCAGGCGAAATTGTACAGTTGAATGTTATAGAAGGCGATACTGTAAAAAGAGGCCAGGTGCTTGCCAATATCTATGCTGATATTTACGCATCACAAAGAGACCAGGCAGCGGCAATTGTTACACAGTCACAAGCCCAGGTAGCCACTTCACAATCGCAGTTAGACGCCTTAAAAGCCACACTCGATCAAACAGAAGCAGCCTACAAAAGACAAAAAACCTTGCTCGATCAAAAAGTTATTTCACAATCAGAATTCGAACAGGCACAACAGGCTTATTTTTCAGCCAAGGCAAATTACCAGGCCAACCAGGCTGGCATAAAAGCCAACCAAGCAAACGTACAAAGTGCCATGGCAAGCTTAAACCGTGCCAGCAAAGATGTAAGCCGCGCAACCATTATAGCACCAATGGATGGAGTAATAAGTTTGCTTGCTGTAAAAAAAGGCGAACGTGTGGCAGGCAATAGTTTTAATGTAGGTACAGAAATGATGCGTATTGCAGACTTAAGCAGTATGGAAGCTCAGGTTGATGTTGGCGAAAACGATATTCCCAAAGTAAAGATTGGCGATACCGCCCTTGTAGAAATCGATGCATTCAGCAACCGCAAATTCAAAGGTGTTGTTTATAAAATTGCCAACCCGGTAACCAATGCATTAACCGCCTCATCGTCTTCTACACAGGTTACCAATTACCAGGTACACATTCGCCTTTTACCCGATAGCTATAAAGACCTTATTGTAAAAGGCCAACCCTTTCCATTCAGGCCCAATATGAGCGCCAGCGCCGATATACAAACCCGTACGCATAGCAATGTTTTATCGGTACCGCTGAATGCTGTAACCACGAGAGATAAAAAAGACGGCAAGGCACCAGGCAGCGAAAAAAAGGATGATGGCAGTAACGATAACAGCCAGCAGGCTGTAGTAAACGACGATGATATTGAAGAAGTGGTATTTATTGTTGACAGCACCGGCATCGTGCACAAAAAGGTTGTGAAAACAGACATTCAGGATATTAATAACATTGAAATTAAAGAAGGCATTAAAGCGGGCGACAAAGTAGTTACCGGCCCGTATGATGTAGTGAGCAAGCAACTGAAAGACAGCAGCAAAGTGAAGATTGTAACCAAAGAAGAACTTGCACAAAGCTTTAAACCGAATTAATAATTTATAAAGTTCAGGAAAGTACCCGGTATCATTAAAATGCCGGGTATTTTTTTGAGCCCGGCTGAAGGATTGCTATGAAGCATTCTTGCGTCGCACTCTTGTACTTTAGAATGGCCGTGAACTTTTGGCTGCGAGCTGTAAGCCCTTTCATTTTGCTCACAGCTTATAGCTCATGGCTCGCAGCCTGACCAATCACAATCAGAACGTACAAGTGTGCGACGCAACTAAAGTATCATTCATGATCGGAACGCCCGGCTCAAAAAAATCGTGATACTTATCTCTTTACCTTTGCCCGTAATTATGAGTGGACCCGCTAAAAAAAAGATATTTGATTTTTCGTTGATGCGCCGCATTTTTCAGTTCGTAAAACCATACAGGTTTCAGTTTATATTAAGTGTGGTTCTCGCAATTGTTCTGGCGTTTATAACACCCGTAAGGCCATTTTTTATACAACTCACCATCGATAAAGCTACAGGAAAAGATATTGATACTCCGCTGATCTTAAAATGGGTTTTCTATAATACCGATCTTAGCGATACTGCTAAATTCATTATTGCCATAACCATCTTTCAGGTTGTTTTTATTTTTGTGGAAACAGCCATGCGGTTTTTGTTTTCGTTCTTAACGGCATGGCTTGGGCAAAGTGTTGTAAAAGATATGCGTGTGAGCGTTTTTAAAAAAGTGCTTGGCCTTAACCTGAAACAATTTGATACTACGCCCATTGGCACACTTACTACACGTACCATAAACGACATTGAAAGTATCAATGATATTTTTTCGGATGGCCTTATACCAATACTAGCCGACCTGCTCTCGATAATCGTTGTTCTGTTTACGATGTTTTTTACCGATTGGCGGCTTACACTGATTGCGTTGATTCCATTTCCATTCCTGATTGTTGCAACTTATTATTTTAAAGAAAGCGTAAACAGGAGTTTTATTAAAGTGCGTAATGCAGTTGCAGCCCTTAATGCCTTTGTACAGGAACATATTACGGGAATGCAGATTGTTCAGGCTTTTGCCGCCGAAGACAGGGAGTTTAGTAAGTTCAATAAAATAAATAAGCATCACCGGGATGCGAATGTAAAATCCATTTTCGCCTACTCTGTTTTCTTTCCTATTGTGGAAATAACGCTTGCCGTATCCACAGGGTTGCTGGTTTGGTGGCTGGCAGGTTTGGCGGCAGATAACGTTGTGGCAAACAGGAACCTTGCGGGTGAATTGGTCGCTTTTATATTATACCTGAACCAGATATTCCGGCCTCTGAGAGTAATAGCCGATAAATTCAATACCCTTCAAATGGGAATGATCTCTGCCGAAAGGATATTTAAAGTGTTGGATAATGATGACTATATAAAAAATGAAGGTAGTTATGCTCCCCTGAAGATCAGTGGTGCTCTTTCCTTTGAGAAAGTCTGGTTTGCTTATACCGATGAAAATTATGTACTCAGAAATATCAGTTTTCAGGTAAAAGCAGGCGAAACTATTGCACTGGTTGGTCATACCGGGAGTGGCAAAACCTCTATCATTAGTGTATTGAACAGGCTCTATCAAATACAGAAAGGTTCTATAAAACTAGATGGGGTAAATATTGAGGATTATAAATTAGATACATTGAGGGGCAGCGTTGGTGTTGTGCTGCAGGATGTGTTTCTTTTTTCCGGCTCGGTGTTAGATAATATTACACTCCGCAACCCCGATATTACCAAAGAACAGGTTGTTGACGCTGCGAAAATGATTGGCGTACACGATTTTATCATGCGGCTTCCCGGCGGCTACAGCTATAATGTTATGGAAAGGGGTACTACGCTCAGCCTGGGTCAAAGGCAATTGATTTCTTTTATAAGAGCGTTATTATACAATCCTTCCGTATTAATTCTCGATGAGGCCACGTCTTCTATTGACACAGAAAGTGAATTGCTGATACAGAAAGCAATCGACACATTAATTACGGGAAGGACTTCCATTGTAATAGCTCACCGCCTTTCTACCATACGTAAAGCCAGCAAAATAATTGTACTGGATAAAGGTGAAATAAAAGAAACGGGTACCCATGAAGAATTGCTGGAAATGGGCGGGTTTTACAGCAAATTACACAGTATGCAGTTTGAAAAACAAAAAGGGATAACTGCATAATTACTTATTGTTTTTTTGCAGGCAACTTTTTTAAAAATTCCAAATCCCCAATTCCTTTTTTCATTATCCAACCCCTATCTTTGCGCCAAATTTGGAAACAGGTATGGCCTTAAAAAGCGTAAAATTCTTACTGGTAGCGGTTCTTGGCTTTTCAAGCTTACTCTATTCCGGTAAAACGATTGCACAGGAAAAAGCTGAAAATGCTGAGAAATCAGAAAAAATAAATCCTTCGAAGATTATTCTGGAGCACGTTGCTGATTCGCATGAGTTTCATTTCTTTTCTCTTGGTGAAACAGAAGTCGCTATTCCATTGCCAGTTATTTTGTACGCACCAGATAAAGGTTTATCTGTTTTTATGTCATCAGAATTTCATCATGGTGAGGGTTTACATGATGGATATCGCCTGATGGACGATAAATTTCTCGAAGCCCATCAATCAGAACTGGCTAAAGATGCAAAAGGGCAACCAGTTTTTCAGGCCGGTAAAGTTTACCCGGCAGACGCTCAGGGAATGCCTGTTCAGGATGCGCAAGTTTACGATTTCTCCCTTACAAAGAATGTAGTTCAAATGCTGATTGCGCTTATCGTGCTTACATGGTTAATGATCCGTGTAGCCAATTCTTATGCAAAAGGCAACGGAGTAAAAACTGCCCCAACTGGTTTTCAAAATGCAGTAGAACCTGTAATAGCCTTTGTACGTGACGAAGTGGGCAAACCAAACCTGGGCAAGAAATATGAGAAATTCATGCCCTACCTTCTAACCGTATTCTTCTTTATCTTAATCAATAACCTGTTTGGTTTAATACCAGGAACCGCTAACGTTACCGGCAATATTGCCTTTACTGCAATGCTTGGATTAATTTCTTTCATTGTTATCCTCTTTAACACAAACGGTCATTTTTGGATGCATATATTTAATCCACCGGTACCCGGTTTTGCGAAGCCGATACTTACTCCGGTTGAATTGTTGGGTGTATTTACCAAACCGTTTGCATTGATTATCCGTCTTTTTGCTAACATGCTGAGTGGGCATATCATCATTTTAAGCTTCATCTGTCTCATATTTATATTTGGCGCAATGAACACAGCTTTAGGTTGGGGCACTTCACCGGTTTTTGTTTTACTGGCCGTATTTATTTACCTGATCGAAATTTTGGTGGCATTTATACAAGCGTTCATTTTCACCAACCTAACAGCCGTATTCATAGGACAGGCATTTGAAACAGGTCACGAGCATGTTGACAGTCATGGTAAAGACGAATCATTGTATATCTAATAACTTTTTTTCTTTAATTATAAATCAAGTATCATGAGTTTATTAACCGTTTTGTTAGAAGACGTTATTCAACCAGGTTATGGTGCAATTGGTGCTGGTCTTGCAGCCGTTGGTGCAGGTATCGGTATCGGCCAGATTGGTAAAGGCGCAGTAGAAGCCATTGCCCGCCAGCCCGAAGCGTCAAACGACATTCGTGCAAACATGATCTTAACTGCAGCCTTCGTAGAGGGTGTTGCCCTTTTGGGTGCAGTAGCAGGTTTGTTAGCTGTTTTCAAATAAACAGCCCGCACGTTAAACTAATACTGCATCCAAAGCACAGGGCGGAGGATGCAGTACTTTAAGTTCTTTAAATACAGGATTTTTGAACCCGGCAGAAGAACATAAATGAAGCTGCTGTTGCGTCGCACTCTTGTACTTTCAGTTCAACATTCAACTAAGTAAAACAAAATCCATCTTGCTTATTTTGCAAGAACCAGGGAGGATTACTATATGCAACTTTTAACTCCAGAATTAGGCTTGTTTGTATGGAACCTCATCGCGTTCCTGATCGTATTTATTATCTTAAAGAAATTCGCCTGGAAACCTATTCTCAACAGTCTTAAAGAAAGAGAAACTGGTATTTCTGATGCACTCGCTACAGCAGACAGGGTGAAAGCTGAAATGGCTCAATTAAAAAATGAGAACGAAGCTTTAATGGCAAAAGCCCGTGAAGAAAGAGCTGTGATGATTAAAGAGGCAAAAGAAGCATCCGATAAAATGATTGGCGATGCAAAAGAAAAAGCAAAATCAGAATACGACCGCATTGTGGCAGAAGCACAGCAGGCCATTACCCAACAAAAAAATGCCGCTTTAACTGATGTAAAAAATCAGGTGGGTAATTTAGTAATAGAAGTAGCCGAAAAAGTGTTGAGAAGAGAATTGGCTAATAAAACCGAACAGGAAAACCATATTAAGCAATTAGCAGACGCAGTAAAACTGAATTAATTTGAGGATTTGGTAATTTGATAATTCTCACATTTACAAATAGTTATCAAATCATCAAATCAGCTGATTAACAACTTGAAATTATGCAAAATCCACGTTTAGCAACCAGGTACGCGAAAAGTTTAATTGACCTTGCAATTGAAAGAGGTCAGTTAGAAGTGGTGTATAAGGATATGCAATACCTGCAGGCGGTGTGTAAAGGAAGCCCTGAATTCGTTAACCTTTTGCGCAGCCCCATTATAAAGAATGATAAAAAGGATGCGATTATTACCGCTGTTACGCAAGGTAAGGTTAGCGAACTAACTGCTGCTTTCAATAAGTTAATGGTAGCAAAGAGCCGTGAAAGAGATATGCCGGAAATTGTAAATGCTTTTATTGATCAATACAATACGCTCAATGGCATTCATAAGGTTAAGCTTACAACCGCTGTTCCTGTGAGTGAAGAATTGAAGAAAGCAATTAGTGCAAAAGCTACCGCTGAAGCGGGTTTAGCACATATTGAACTGGAGACAAAAGTTAAGGAAGACCTGATTGGCGGTTTTGTGCTGGAGTTTAATAATAACCTTGTAGATGCGAGCATTCAAAGAGATTTGAAAGATATTAAGAAGCAGTTTAGCCAGAATATTTTTGTGCAGCAACTGAGATAATTGCAGGCGGGTTGCACATTTTGCTGAATATTGTTCCGAAAGTACCAGAGTGCGACGCAACGTATGATTAATTGAAATACTAAAGCCGGGTTCAAAAAAAATTACCGGTAGCAAACGATAAACTTCAAACTGTAAACTATAAAATATGGTAGATATTAAGCCAGATGAAATTTCAGCGATACTGAGACAGCAGTTGAGCAACTTCAACGCTGCTGCAGATCTGGAAGAAGTGGGTACCGTGCTCCAGGTGGGTGACGGTATTGCACGTGTGTATGGTTTAAATAATGTTCGTTCTGGTGAACTTGTTGAGTTCGAGAACGGCGTTAAAGCCATTGCATTGAACCTGGAAGAAGATAACGTGGGTGTGGTATTGATGGGTGAAAGCAAGGAAACCAAGGAAGGCGATAAAGTGCGCCGTACTGGTAAGATCGCTTCTATAAAAGTGGGCGAAGGTGTGGTTGGCCGTGTAATTAATACACTCGGTGATCCTATTGATGGTAAAGGCCCGATCACCGGTGAATTATACGAGATGCCATTGGAGCGTAAGGCACCCGGTGTTATTTACCGTGAGCCGGTTAAAGAGCCATTGCAGACTGGTATTAAAGCGATTGATGCGATGATTCCTATTGGCCGCGGCCAGCGTGAGTTGGTGATTGGTGACAGGCAGACTGGTAAAACAGCAATCTGTGTTGACACCATTATTAACCAGAAAGAATTTTATGCAGCAGGTAAGCCTGTTTATTGTATATATGTAGCAATCGGTCAGAAAGCTTCTACCGTTGCGGGTGTAATGAAAACATTGAGCGATTACGGTGCAATGGCATATACAACCATTGTAGCAGCATCTGCAAGCGACCCTGCGCCACAACAGTTCTACGCTCCTTTTGCCGGCGCTGCGATTGGCGAATTTTTCAGAGATACCGGAAGGCCAGCTTTGATCATTTATGATGATCTTTCCAAACAAGCTGTGGCTTACCGCGAAGTTTCATTGCTGTTGCGCCGTCCTCCAGGTCGTGAGGCTTATCCCGGTGACGTATTCTATCTGCATAGCCGTTTGTTGGAGCGTGCTGCTAAGGTTATCGCCAATGATGATGTGGCAAAGAATATGAATGATTTACCTGAATCAATCCGTCACCTTGCGAAAGGTGGTGGTAGCTTAACAGCATTGCCCATTATTGAAACACAGGCTGGTGACGTATCTGCATACATTCCTACAAACGTTATCTCAATTACTGACGGACAGATATTCCTGGAAGGTAACCTGTTTAACTCCGGTATTCGTCCGGCGATTAACGTGGGTATCTCTGTAAGCCGCGTGGGTGGTAATGCACAGATCAAATCAATGAAAAAAGTTGCAGGTACATTAAAGCTTGACCAGGCGCAATACCGTGAGCTGGAAGCCTTCTCAAAATTTGGTGGCGATCTTGATGCTGCTACAAAATATGTAATTGATAAAGGTGCCCGCAACGTGGAAATACTAAAACAATTACAGTACAGCCCTGTAGCTGTTGAAAAGCAGGTGGCTATCATTTATCTGGGTACACAGGGTTTACTCAAAGAAGTAGCAGTTAAAAATGTAAAGGCTTTTGAAGAGCATTTCTTATTAGAAATGGAAAATAAAATGCCTGAAGTTTTAGCAGAATTTAAGAAAGGTAACCTACCCGAAGCCGGCGTTGCCAGCATGGTTGAAATGGCAAAAGGTATTATGGCACAATACAAGTAATAAATTTTAAGTATTAAGTTACAGGTAAAAGCCTTCAGAATTTTCTGAGGGCTTTTTGTTTTTGCAGGTTTTTTTGAGCCAGACTGAAGAATATAAATGAGGCTTTACTTGCGTCGCACACTTTTGCAGTGGGAATTCTATTGAGAACACCTGGTGCAGTCTGGCTGTAAAATGTAAATTAGACAGAAGTTCGAAAATTAAAAACCACCGGTAATTGACCAGTGGTTTTTGAGTAGTTGCACTTAGTTTAGGCTGAATTAAATTAAAGGTTGAAATTGAACAATTGAAATTAACTAAGTTACAGCAACAACAATTTTTGAAAAAACATTTTAATTAATTATTCAGCTGAATTTAATTGACATAAGCAGCATATGGGCTACAAGAAAGAAAATTACAGGATGCAAATGATTAAAAGGCTGTACAGGGTATTCAGAAGAGCACTGACGTTAGCATTTGTAAAGTCAGCAAGATTATTTTAATAAAAGTATTATGTAAATCAAAAGAACATGAGCGAGGTTACAAACCGTTATTTTATTATTCACAAACCATACAATATGGTATCACAGTTCGTTAGCCCTGATAAAGTGGGTTTGTTGGGCGACCTGGATTTTGATTTTCCCGCAGGTATACATGCCATTGGCCGACTGGATAGCCATTCTGAGGGATTGCTGATTTTAACTACGAATAAAAAAATAACCAGGCTATTGTTTCAAGGTAAAATACCGCACAAAAGAACTTACCTGGTTCAGGTGAAAAATGTTGTAAGCAATGAAAGCCTGCTTCAATTAAAAAATGGAGTATCCCTTTGTATAAAAAGCAATGAAAATTATATCGCTGTGCCACTTGATACCAAGATAGTACAAGAGCCCCTAAGTTTATTTAAATATGCAAAAGGATTCTACGACGATTACCCGCATACCTGGTTATTAATTACTTTAACAGAGGGCAAATTTCACCAGGTACGTAAAATGGTAAAAGCCATTTCGCACCGTTGCCTGCGCCTGATACGTTTATCCATAGAAGATCTGGCATTGGGAGATTTAGAACCCGGATGCGTAAGAGAAATAGAAGAAGGTGAATTTTTTGCAAGGCTCAAAATTGATGAAACCGATGCATAGGAAGAATGGCATTAATGAACTTAACCTAAGCGCGTTGCTTTATGCATTATTAAAAACCTTAACGCTAAGAATATCAAATTAGCTCTGAATAATACAGTAACGGATGTCACTTGCGGCTAATAGTCTCGCTACGGAAAAGCTCAATGTGGGCAAAATGCACAAGAGTGCGACGCAACAAAAGCTTCATAGATGATTCAATTGCCGGGTACAAAATGCTTTTATTTTTCTACCCAACTAATCTCTGGTTTACCATTTTTCACCTATAGCGGCAACCAAATAAATCTTGAATTGGTAAGATTGATTTTATTCCAGCGTCCGGCCATAAAAAACTTTTTTGTTACAGTTAACGGTTAGCAGAAACAACCTTTCGTTCTTTTATTATTGAAATGCAGCAGAAAATTTATGCATTCGTTTTGCAAAGCAGCATTTTAATAAAAATATTGTCTATTTTTATGGGTAATACCATTTACCTGCATGACAGAACAAGCTATACTCGCCGGATGCTTGCAAAATGATGCCTCAGCACAGAGGGAACTGTATAGCCGTTACAGCCCACGAATGCTTTCGGTATGCTATCGTTTTGCGCAAAACAGGGAAGACGCTGAGGATATGTTACAGGAAGGTTTTATTAAAGTATTTACCCAGATACATACGTTTCAGAATAAAGGTTCTTTTGAGGGTTGGGTGCGAAGGATTATCGTTCATACGTGTATAAATTTTCTCAAAAAGTATAAAAAATTTAATGAGAATATAGATCTGGCTTATGCCGGTTATTTACAGGTAAAGGAAGAAACCGTGCCTTCACTAATGCAGGCAAAACAGGTTGTAGAATGCATTCGCCTTTTGCCGGTTGGCTATAAAACAGTTTTAAATCTTTATGCGATAGAAGGGTATAATCATAAAGAGATCGCTGAAATGCTTGAAATTGAAGAAAGTACCAGCAGAAGCCAGTATACAAGAGCGAAAGTGATGCTTGAGAATATTTTAATAAAGAAAAAAATATTAGAAAAACCAGAAGCGGAAATAAGCCTTGTAGCAGCTTTTAAAAAATAAAATTGAGACTTACCAATAACTAAACTAACTGCCTGGAGTGTTGTATGGATAACAGGTTCTACGATAACGAATTTGAAAAATACCTTAAGGAAGAGGCGGATAGTTATCGTATGTATCCATCGGACCGGGTTTGGCGAAATATACACAGTGAAATTCATGGATACAGAAGATGGCCGGCACTTACGATAATTGCTGTTTTTATCATTTCTGCTTTGGTGGTGGGTACCGTACTCCTTAAACCTCATGACGAGCCTTCTACAGTTTCGCAAATTGCTGTCTCCAGGAATTTAAATCATTCAGATAAAATATCAGCTGATATTTCAAATACAACCAACCAGAAGCATCTTTATTTAACGCCGGATAAAATTCAGCAACAGGCTTTTGAGAAAGTTGCTCAGCCCAACTTAACACCAGAAGCTAATTATCTACTTGCTGAAACAAATTCATTTCCATCAAAACAGGAACCGGTTGACGAGCCAAAATCGTTAATGGTTACTTCAACAAATAATATTGCTCAAAAAGATGAACGCGTTGCTGAAATAGTAAAGGAAAATTTTATTGCTGTGGTAGAACCATCAATATCTGGTATTACAAAAAACCTTGAAAAAATAAATTACCCGGATTTTATTTCAACTGGTCTTGCCCAGATCAATTCTCATGAGAAAATAGATTTTTCAAGAACTAAGTTCAGCTATAATAACTCTTTTGGTTTAAACGACGTCGTGAACAGAGATGCTAACATCAATAAAGCAATTAGTTTGATCTTAAACCAAAATAAAAAAGATGGTACAGAAGTATCTTCTCTTGCACGTTTTAAAGGCAAAGCATCAAAAATTGATTTTCAGTTTTACATAACGCCATCAGTTAGTTACAGGAGATTGGTTGATAACGTAAATGGAGAATTAACCAAATCGTATATCACTGCATTACCATTCGCTGCAAACTATGTAGTTGATGTAAACAAAGTAATACAGCACACCCCTGCAACTGGATATGAAGTTGGTTTTACTTTGGGGTATAATATTAATAACAAATTTGCAATACGTTCAGGTTTTCAGTTTAACATGCGCCAGTATAATATAAATGCTTATGTGCATGCTTTTGAACCAACTACCATTGCTTTACTTACTGGCAATAGCAGCAGTATTGTAAACACAATTTCAGGATTCAGAAATATTCAGGGAAGCGCTCCTATTATTCTTAGAAACCGTTATTATGAAATAAGTATGCCTGTGGGTATAGACTGGAAGGCCGTGAATAAAAAATTATCCTGGGGTATTGCTGCTTCTGTTCAGCCAACATATACTTTTGACAAAGAGCCTTTCATCATTACTTCAAACTACAAAAATTATGCTGACGGATCGCAACTGCTACGCAACTGGAATATAAACACAAATTTAGAAACTTACATAGGCTACAATACAAAGAATTACAGGTTGCAGGTGGGTCCTCAAGTGCGTTACCAGTTAATGCCTACCATGTCCAGGGCGTATCCTATTAGAGAATACCTTGTTGACTACGGTATTAAATTAAGTATAATCAAACCATTAAGGTAACAATCACAATCATACATTCATATCTACTTTACCTTTTATAAATGCGTTTCTGTAAACAAAAGAATCTCCTTATTACAAAACGTATTATTAATAGCTCACAATTTTTCCGAACGTTTAAGTGTGCGACGCAACAGTTGATGCTATAGAAATATAAAGCCCGGTTCATAATTCCTACACTTAAAACAATAAAATACTACCCAAATACATTTAAGAATAATATGAGCCAGAAGCCTGTGCTACTATTTAGCTTTTCTTGCGTCGCACTCTGGTGCATTAAATCTTTATTGAACAAAAGCGCAATGTTGCGGCATACTTCTATATGTTGTTTATTTGCAGGCATATTCTCCTGTTCTGAGAATACCAATGAAACCACGGGTAGTCAGCCGCCTTCAAACGATTCGGTATTTTTCTATCCTGTACAACAATATTTTTATAACCAGGTTAAGTCGATTGATAGTAACACTGCAATTACCCTGATACAAACAGATACAGCCGGGAATGAAAAATCCACAGTTATTAACAAAAAAGAATTTTTAGAACTGTCGAAGCCTTTCTTTGAAAACAATATTGCAGACTCTTCAGTAAAAGAATATTACAGGGAGTCAGTTTTTCTGGATGAAACAACAGGCAGCTATACATTTAATTATACATCGGTAAACAACTCACTGCCGTTACGAACAATGAATGTATTACTGGATACTACAACCCAACAGGTAAAGCGAATTTTTATTACTCAAACAAAAACAGTTGCGGGCATATTCATTACCGAAAAAATAGGATGGAAAACAGATCAAAGTTTTTTTATTAACAGGATGCTTCAATTGCCGGAAAATAAAGAATCTATTCAGCAAATCTCTGTATTATGGCAGCATAATAATTAATTTTACTGCTGAATATGACAGCAAAAGAGTATCAGCAGATTTCGCATACCATTCCACAACAACCCGGCATTTATAAATACTTCGATGCTCAAAATAAATTGTTGTATGTAGGTAAAGCAAAAAACCTGCGAAAGCGCACCGGATCGTACTTTAGCAAAACCTATACGGGCTATAAAACACACGAACTTGTATTGCGCATCAGCAAAATAGAGTTTACAATTGTTAATTCAGAACAGGATGCTTTTCTTCTTGAGAATGCACTTATAAAGGAATACCAGCCGCGATTCAACATTAATCTTAAAGACGACAAAAGTTATCCATACATCGTAATAAAAAAAGAACCCTTTCCCCGCATATTTTTAACCCGTAGAAAACTAAATGATGGCTCAGAATATCTTGGGCCTTTCAGTTCGGCAGGCAAAGTGAGGGAACTGATTGGATTTATAAAGCAATTCATACCATTACGAACATGTAAACTGCCATTAACAAATCAAAATATACAAAAACATAAATTCAAGGTTTGCCTGGAATATCATCTGGGGAATTGCAAGGGGCCTTGCGAAGGCCTGCAAACTGAAGACGATTATGCTGAAGGCTTGCAGCAAATAAAACAAATGCTTAAAGGCAATCTTTCTCCTGTGATTCAGCATTATAAAAAAATGATGACTGATCTGTCTGCTAAACTTGAATTTGAAAAAGCTGAGATTGTAAAAAAGAAGTTAGACTATCTGGAAAACTATCAGGCTAAATCGGTAATCGTAAACAGGCATCTGAATAATATAGATGTGTTTTCAATTTTAAAAGAAGATGATGTTGCATTTGTAAATTATCTGATGGTACAAAACGGTACGATTGTACAAACTCATACTGTTGAAGTGCAACCTAAATTAGACGAAACTGACGAAGAGGTTTTGGCTTTTACTATTTTAAATCTTCGGGAAACATTTAACAGCCTTTCTAACGAAATAATAGTACCCTTTGATCTTGAATACCCTGATGAAACAGTTATGATAACAATTCCAAAAGCTGGTGAGAAAAAGAAACTGCTGGAACTCTCGCAAAAAAATGTAGATTATTTTAAAGCTGAAATCAAAAAGAAAAAAACACTTCAACTGGAAGGTAAAACCGATATGCAAAAAAAGCAGGTTTTATATCAACTGCAGAAAGATTTGCAGCTTGCCGAATTACCTGTACATATAGAATGTTTTGACAACTCAAATTTTCAGGGAAGCTACCCTGTTTCTGCAATGGTTTGCTTTCTCAATGGTATGCCGAGCAAAAAAGACTACAGGCATTATAATGTAAAAACGGTGCAAGGAATCAACGACTTCGCATCAATGAAAGAAGTGGTATTCAGAAGGTATAAACGCCTGATTGATGAAGAACAAACTTTGCCTCAACTCGTCATTATTGACGGTGGAAAAGGGCAGTTAAGCGCAGCTATGGAGAGTATTAATGCACTAAAACTTGATGGAAAAATAACTGTAACAGGCCTGGCAAAAAACGAGGAAGAAATATTTTTCCCCGGCGATACCACATCTGTAAAATTAGCTATGAATAGCGAAAGCCTTAAACTCATTCGCTATATACGCGATGAGGTGCACCGCTTTGGAATTACCTTTCACCGCAACAAAAGATCTAAAGGAACATTTTCGAATGAACTTGAAAAAATTAAAGGCATCGGGCAAAATACCGCAACACAATTAATCCAGGTATTCAGATCTGTAAAAAATGTAGCGATGCAAACAGAAGAAGATATTGCTAAGGTTATTGGTACATCAAAAGCTAAACTGGTGTACAATCATTTCAGAAAATAAAAAAGGGGCCCGGATGAAGATCCAACCCCGTTTTAAAATCCAATATCCTATGAAAAACCATAACAAATTTAATACTTAATTGCTGGTATACAAGTTTTTTTTTTCATTCATGCTAAATTATTCCTTCATTTAACTATGGGTTAACTGCATTGATAGAAATATTTTTGAGCCTCAGTTCAGTAGTGCTATTCAGCTTTTCTTGCATCGCACTCTTGTACTTTAATATCAATATTGAACAGGTTTAAAAATTCTAACGTTCATGCATTCGCCAACCTTCGGCTTTATTAACTTCTGAAATTGATGCACACCAGAAACTGTGAACCTGATCAATAAAGGTTATAAACGTACAAGTGAGTGACACAACAGGCGATGCCATAAAATGCTAAAGCTGGTAACATAAGTAAGCTATTGCGCTTCGTATAAAAAATAAACCCTGCTGGGAAAATTCAGCAGGGTTTATTTTTATGAGTCACACCTCTTAATAAGACCAGAGTGACTGTTCGTAATTAAATATTTTTTCTTTTATCTTCTCACCTTCTAAAAGTCTGAATAACGTATTGTTTGGATAAACCGCAGATAAAGGAAGGTTGAAAGGGTTATCGAAAGTTGATTGCACAATGTAACTGCTGAACATCCTGCCTTCGAATAAATCTTCCCAACTCATCCTGGCTCCGTAATTTTTAGGATTGTAAACACTTGCTTTAGATAAAACCGATCTCGCATCGGGGTAATAGATCCACCATAAAGGTCTTTCGCTTCCTTCAATCTTAACACCATCAGAACGATAGAAAGGCATAACAGGTGCAATACCGAGTATACGTACAAATAAGCGACTGCTCTCTTTGTCGAATACCCATTCCTCTTTTACCCTGAATTTATAAATAGAATCCGGATCAACGGATTTTTGCCGTACCTGGTAACCGATTGTATTTCCGTCCCTATCCAGACTTGCAACAGTATCTCTGCCGCTTCCAAAAGCATTCATAGCTGCCTCTGCTGTAATGGGTGTAGTAAAGCGGTCATCATCACCACTAAATGCCGTAATATCTCCATTCTGAATTGCCCTTAACAGAATACTGATAAAACGCTGGCTGCCATTATCTTCATCAGCAGCATATTGAAAAGCAAGGTTTTGTTTTTCGCGACCATCAATTTCACGCCAAACCCTTACCCTGTAAACTGCATCATCCTCCCTTATATTTTCGTAAGGCATAGCAGTTTTTTCTTTAATAAGATTTTGATCTACAGCCGCATCGTTTCGCAGGGACATTTTGACACTATCAAGCAATCCATTTCCCGAAGATTTTATAACTGTAATAGGCAAACTTGTATCAATTGCCAATTTGTTATTGCCTGTATTATTTCCATAAGCACTTCCGGAGCCCGGGTTTACAGTCGTATCCTTTGGAAGGTTACCATAAGCTGAAGTATTATTCTGTACAGGTTGCTTGCCGTACGCACTGGTTGCAGCAGGTTTAACTGGTCGCTTTTTTACAGGTCTATTCTGTGCAAATGATGAATTAGCTATTGCAATAATCACCATTGCAGATAATACCCATTTAAAATAATATGTTTTCATATACTTAATAATTTATTGCTGCAGATTAAATACAATAGGTGGAAGCGATCTTGTACCACCAGGCCCGCTTGCTTTAATTTCATCAATTGTAACAGTTGTACCATTTTTAGCTTTCTCTATCAAGGGTCTTACCGGATCGAATGAGTCTCCATTTACCTGCTGATACTGCAAATTTGGAAAGTTCGCACCTGTAAAAACAATGGTGTAACTAACCACATTAAACTTTACTCCTTCAAAAACAAAATTCTCCAATTCTGCCCTTACACCGAATTGGGCTTTAAAATCATTTACTTTCATTGGGCCACCTTTACTTTTCCCTACCTTGGCAAGAGGGTCCGGAACAGTTTTAACTTTAAAATTAAAAGTTTGCGGCTTTCCGCCATCTATATTTAAAACTATATTGGCCGTTCCGGGCTTTGATGGCTTTGCTATATATTTTCCAGGAGCTGTTTTATCAAGAGTTCCATTGTCTATCGAAGGGTGCACCTTTTCATCTCCTACATTGCCGCCGTTGATAGATAAATGATTCTCAAGACCAATATACAATACTTTAACATCGTCTGCACTTATGCTTGCACCTGTTGGAGACCCCACTACATATTGAATAGGAACTGTTTTGGACTGTGACTTACCATCCTGATCGGTATAGTTTACTACAACATTCAATGTTTTAGTACCAACGCCATTTGCAATAAATTTCTGTCTGGCCAACCCATCTTCACCTACTGTAGCACCAGCACCATTTATTGTAACAGTTGGTTTCTTTTCACTATTAAAAGCTCCCAAACCGGCAGTAATTTCCATTTCCTGACCGTCCATTAAATATGTTGCACTTGATCCAACTATCGGTGTATATGAGTTAAATCTCAGGATCACCTGCCCAACCTGCTTATGACAAAATTCCACCACTTTATTTTCAGAAGTTTTTACATCATTCTGAAATTTACTGAGCATGGTTAAAGATGCTACGGTTGGTGTCATTTGAAAATATGCAGCTTCCCATGTATTGTTTGCCTTATTTTGAACTTTTGGAATAGCTAAATCAATTGGTAAATCATTTGAAAACTCTTTTGAAATCAATGGATCAATAGCCAATAAATCCTTTTTATAATCAGCAAGTTTTTGATATAATTGCCTTCCCAAATTACCTTCTACCATTAAACGTGTAGATACTTCAAGGTTGTCTTCTTTAAAACTGGAATCTCCATTTTTTGCAGGATTAAAATCGGCTCCGGCTAAAATCGAATCCTTAACATCCTGTATAAACTTATAAACTCCTACGGTTAGTTGTTGTGCCTGCTGGGCTTTAGGATACCATATTTCAGCTTTATCTTTCGATTCAGGCTCTTTTAATTTATCCTGCAAAGATCCCATATATTGTGAAGTAGAAAGCCCTACAACGTTACTACTTTTCTGGAGACTCGCGTCTACAGTTTTAAAAGCAGTAAGTATTTCTGATGAAACATTTAGTGCCAAAAGTGCAGTCAGAACCAAATACATAATATTGATCATCTTCTGCCTCGGCTCCTTAGGTAATGCCATTCTATCTTAGTTTAAGATTGTTTTAAGGTTAATTATTAACTGGTAGCAAAAATTATTTAACACCCTGCATGGCACCAATCATATTACCATAAATCTGGTTTAATTTATTAAGATTTCCTGCAAGCAAAGTAATTTGCTCTTTTGCTTTATTAGCATCATCAGCAGTATTAAGCATCGCTTTAGATGCTTCGGCAAGTTTGCCATAAAACTGGTTCAAAGACTTAAGGTGGCTGTTACTTTCCTGTAATTCCAATTCGTAAATTGTATTTAACGAAGAAAGGTTTTTGGTAAGTACCTGTACCTGCTCGTGAAACATTTTAGCACCATCTGAAGCATTGGTAAAAGAACTTGCAGAAGCGGCTGCTTTGGTATAAGCTTCGCCAATTGCACCTAGAGCTTTTGCAGCTTCATGTGATTTTTGTGTGTAATTGTTTGTTGCAGCAACAGCATCTCCAATATCACTCATCTTGTCCACAGTGCTTCCAAGTTTTTGAAAACCAGAGCTGAGTTTTGTAAGACTCACAGGTGTAATATCTGCATCAAGTAACATCTTTTCCATTGTTTTTAATCCAGGGTTACCCATCTGCTCACTTCCTGCAATATTCACCTGATGGTCATCAATGGCCGGATACCGTAAATATAACATACCATAAATTGTAAAAATAATTGCTTCAGTACCTAACCCTACGATTAGCATTTCATCTGCAAATTTCCAATGTTCTAATTTAAATAATGCACCTACAATAACTACTGCTGCACCAAGAGATACAAAAATGTCAACAATCCTGCTTACTTTAGGAGGGATAGCGGCTGCCATACGTATAGATTTTCTTTAATTGTTTAAAATAGCGAAATGAGAAAGTTTATTTACAAATATAACGTCAGGATAATAAATTTATTTCTTACGTAGTTGAGCTGGTAAATCAATTACACAACGGAAACCGATATATGATTTAGCGGTATCCTGATATTCATATTGACGGGTACTTGTTTGCAGGAAATAACCAACATCTTTCCAACTTCCCCCACGCACTACCTTACGCTTCATTCGCGGAGGATCAGAATCCAAAGCATCCCATCTAATATCAGGGTTCATATCATGAACAAAGTTGTAAGCGCTTTCGTAAAAAAGAGAAGATGTCCATTCTGAAACGTTTCCAGCCATATTATACAAATTAAAATCATTGGGCCAATAGGCATCTGCCCTAACGGTATAAAAACCTCCGTCCTCTACATAATTGCCCCTGCCCGGTTTAAAGTTTGCAAGCAGGCATCCTTTTTTATTACGAAGATAATAGTTACCCCAGGGAAACATGGACTGGCTTCGTCCTCCACGGGCTGCATATTCCCATTCTGCCTCTGTTGGCAATCTAAAATCACTTTCAGGGGCTTTTTTGCTTTTCAATAAAAATGAATTCAGTTTATGTGTTCTCCAATAACAAAACGCTACTGCTTGTTTCCAGTTTACGCCCACCACAGGATAGTTACCAAAAGATGGATGTGAGAAATAACGCTTAGTCTGCGGTTCATTATAGGAATATGAAAAATCCCTCATCCAAACCAATGTATCTGGGTATACCTGCTGATTATACCTGTGAATAAAATCTTTACGTGGCCTTCCTTTATTTTCAATTTTTGCAGCTTCCTTTAAGTCAAAATACTGTACATTATATACAAGTTTATCCGGATCAATTTCCATTTTTCCGTAGAGGCGGTTATCAGGTGTCAGCATCAAGGGGCTTAATTTTTCCAATGTTCCTTTATCACCCCATTTTATTGCAGCCGTCTTTTTCCAATCCACAGCAGTATCGGCATCGCCTACCTGCTTAAAATATCCTAATTGTATTGCTGACAAAGAATCTTTTGTCCATTTTACAAATTCCCTGTATTGATTATTGGTAATCTCAGTAGCATCCATCCAAAAGCCGCTGATGGATACCTCCCTGTTACGGGCAGTAAAATTATAGTTTACATCTTCATCACTTGGCCCCATATGAAATGTTCCGGGTGGTATATACACCATACCAAAAGGTTTACCCATACTGCCTCGGGAATCCGGTGCAACTCCATGCAATTGCCCGTCATTGGGCGTTCCTTTCGTTTTGCCGCCTTTAGAACAACCTACTGATCCTAATATAAAAACAGTAAGTGCTGATATTGTTAAGAACCGGATTTTCATTTATAAATTGATTATTTGGTAGTTGAGCAAATGTAATGATTAAATTAAACCAGCCAATTTTTCGGATGCATTTCAAAAAAGCATAAACATTATCTTTTTTTAAACCAGCAGCAGCGCCCTGTGGCATCATCGTTGCGTCGCATTACGTTCATCGCTTGTACTGCTATTAAACTTTTACCAAAGCGAAAATTTTAAATATCCCCGATTTTTAAAACTCCTGTCTCATTTTCATTCTTCGGTCTAACTAAAATCTCGTTGTAACATATATTAACGATAATCGTTTTATGTTATTGTATTGTTTTAATTTTTCAGTAACAATACTAAATCTTCAGCCGAAGTTACCGGCCTGGCACAAGCATAATTCCTGCACAAATAAATAAATGTTTCCACAGAATCAGTAAATTTTCCCTCCAATAAAGGAAACCCCAAAACCTCCTTTGCCGATGACTGAATCAATTTAGCAGGTATGTACAATTTATTAAGCTTTTTCAATAAAGTATTGGATTCAACGCCAACAATTGCAATTTCATTGATCCCCATCACAAAGGTTTGCAGTTGCAAAGCCCAAATACCAAATGATGTTGGATACCTTACTATTGCCATACCTAAAGATTCGATCATCTCAATGGCTTTTGATTCCCATAACCGAATATCAAATACGATAGATAAGTATATCAGGTTTTGTACCATTACAGCATTACCCGAAGGAACTGCACCATCATAAACTTCTTTTTTACGAACAATTACATCTGTTTGCGTATTGGCTGTAAACCAGAAAAAAGCAGATTCCTTGTCTGCAAAATCTTCAATAACCTTCTCGGTAATTTTTTTTGCAGCTAACAGGTAGCCGCTGTTACCCGTTACCTCCTGTAAATGAATATATGCCTGTATCAGGTAAGCACAATCATCCAGAAAAGCCGGATACTTTGCCTGTCCGGCTTTCCACGTATGCCGCCAACTCCCATCCTGCTGAGCTAAATTATGTTCAAGGAATATAACATTTTGCTCTGCCATTTGCAGATACTCCTCTTCGGTTGTAGCAGCGTAAGCTTTACAAAGTGCTGTTATCATTAAGGCATTCCAACTCAGCAAAATTTTATCGTCTAACAACGGTCTTATCCTTTTTTTTCTTTCGTGCAATAGCTTTTGCCTGCCGGCAGTCAAGGTTTCTTCTAAAATTTCTTCTTTAACTTCAAGTTTCTGTGCCCAGTCTTTTATCGTTTGCGGCAACCACAAAATATTGGTATGCTCCCAGTTGCCGCCTTTTTTAATATCGTATACACTGCAAAAAATATCGGCATCTTTACCCAACAATTCGTCAATCTGGTCTTTACTCCAAACATAATATTTACCTTCAACTCCTTCGCTATCGGCATCAAGTGCGCTGTAAAAACCGCCTTCCGGCGATAACAATTCTTCTTTTACAAACTCTACCGTCTCTTTAATTACCGTCGCATAAGATTTATTTCCAGTTAGCTGGTATGCTTCCGAAAGAACACTTATTAATAGTGCATTATCATAAAGCATCTTTTCAAAATGAGGTGCCAGCCATTTTTCATCGGTGCTGTACCGGGCAAACCCACCGCCAAGCTGATCATAAATACCGCCCTGTATCATTTTATCCAGGCTTAATAAAGCCTGTGTTAACGAGGCTTCTCTTTTATTAAAATGATAATCCCTCAACAAATATTGTATGGCAAAAGTTTGAGGGAATTTAGGCGCCCTCCCAAAACCACCCCATTTTGTATCGACAGACTTCAATATATTTTGGGCAATCGTTTCCAGGTTTTCTTTTGAAAAAAGAGTGTCTTTCTTTACCTCGCCGGGTTTTGCCAAACCAAATGAATTGGCATTATTAATATGCTCTATAAGGTTTTCAGCCTGCGCTTCTATTTCACTCTTTCTTTCTGTATATGCCTTATGAACAGCATGCAACGTATCGGGCCAACTCATCCTGTTGTATGCAGTTACCGGCGGAAAATACGTGCCGCCGTAAAAGGGTTTTCTTTCAGGTGTTAAAAAAACATTCAATGGCCAGCCACCGCTTCCCGAAATTGCCTGAACCGCATCCATATAAATATGATCCAAATCTGGCCGCTCTTCCCGGTCGATCTTTATATTTATAAAATAACGGTTCATAATTTCAGCAGTAGCCTCATTCTCAAAACTTTCCTTTTCCATAACATGGCACCAATGGCAGGCCGAGTAACCAATGCTCACCAGTATGGGTTTATCTTCTGCTTTGGCCCGTTGTAAAGCCTCATCGCCCCAGGCATACCAGTCAACCGGGTTGTGTGCATGCTGCAACAAATACGGGCTGGTTTCAGAGGCCAAACGGTTTGTAAATTTTGCTGAACTCATTTATACAAATATGTTGTAATTATTTTTAAAAGAAATTTTTGTGGCCAGCTTAGGTTTTATATGGCATCGCCTGTTGCCACGCTCGGTTAACAGTTCCTCTTTCATAGCATCAATAAAAAAGCGTGGCATTCCGAAAGCTTTCGGAACCCGACGAGGAGCGTAGCGACGGAACTCGGGGTCACTCACTCGTACGTTCGGAACTGTGGGCGACAGTCGACAGAAGCATCAAACCTACAAGTGTGCGATACCGAAACAAGTTCGGTACAGGCTGCCACGCTTCGCTTA
>DGQT01000105.1 GCA_002390845.1 Chitinophagaceae bacterium UBA4407
ATGGCATCCCGGTTGTGTCACTCACTTGTACTTTATATCTTTTAGCAGCAAATACAAAAACCTTCCAGCCAAATAAAATCTCATTCTTAAAAGTACACAAACGTAATGGATAACGGTCGCTTAATAACGTGTAATAATAAATTTTAAGTAATTATAAAGCACATAAAAATTGCATTGTATCTACGCCATCTGCGTAGTCGTTTAAAGAAGGTAACTGCGCTGAACCAAAAGGAACGAAACAATGCCCAACAATACATTGCACATCATTGTTCTGCTTTATTGTTTCAGTTACAATTGCAGGCGTGCTGTAAAACTCATAATGTACCTGGCTAACCGGTGAAAACAGTGATGGATGCTCGGTAAGTATGATGCTCTCATTGGTCATATAATATTTGCTGTTCATCAGCAACAGTGTAAGGTGATAATCAAAGTTGTGCTTGTATTTATGGAAATCCATAAAATAATCGTACTTCTTTAGAGCGTTAAGTAATGGAACAAAATCATAATCAGCGGGAACATACAACTTGGTTACATTGCGGCAACCCAGCCCAAAGTAAAGTTGTATGTCATCAGCTAAGTGTTCCGACTCCGCAATTGTTTCAGTGCCATCCAATAAAGCAACTGAAGTCCTGTTACGTCGTATAATATTAGGATAGCGGCCAAAATAATATTCAAAGTACCTGCCAGAATTATTGCTGCCCGTTGCAATATAGGCATCGCAATCTTTTAAATTTTCGGCAAAAGAAATATGCTGCCCTACATCTGCATTCCAGTTACACATTTGCTGAACAAGGTGTTTGATTAATACTTCATCTTTGGAGGATGGTTTTATTACTGCATGGTGCCCGCTTACAAACACACACAATAAATCATGAAAACCCACCAATGGAATGTTGCCGGCCATAACAATGCCAACTGTTTTGGCAGGTTGTTTATCTTTCTTTACCGGGTAATGCTGCAACCATTCATTTAGTTTATCCTTTTGAAGAAACTCATTTGCAATATTTTTAACCCCAAGTTGTATAAACTCACCCGTAAACCAGGGGTTATTAATATGGGCTTTATCTTTTACTGCTTCAAAAAAAATGTCTTCACTTTTCATATATTCGCCAAGGCGGCATAGCAGATCAATTCGTTCTTGTAATTCCATTAAAAAAATTTAAAAAACTGTAAAGTATATTTGGCAATAACCATTAAGTTTGTCAACTTCGAAAAATCAAAATTACTTATACTATGGCTATAAAAATAACAGAAGAATGTATTAACTGCGGTGCATGCGAACCTGAATGCCCGAATAACGCGATTTATGAAGGTGGTGTTGAATGGGCTATTGCAGACGGCACAACCATTAAAGGATCCTTTACATTGCTTGATGGAACCGTTGTTAATTCAGACGACAAGTTTGAACCGATTGCTACAGATACTTATTATATTGTTCCAAATAAATGTACAGAATGCCAGGGTTTTCATGAAGAACCACAATGCGCTGCGGTATGCCCTGTAGACTGCTGTGTGCCTGATGAAATGTACCGTGAAACGGTTGATGAACTGATGGCCAAGAAGGAAAAAATGCACATTTAGCAGAGCACATTAAAATTGCTGAAAACTGAAAGATTTTCTTGCATTTAATAAAGGTATGGCATACCTTTCAGTTATAATACCTGTCGCAATTACGGCGACACTAAATCGGCGGGTGATATGTTCCGCAACAAGAGGTGAAGGCTTAGTTTCCTTCACCTTTTATTTTGGATAAGCTGGTTGATCATTTGTAATTTGATTTCAAATATTTTTGTTGATCAGACTTCATTACTATTATCACCGTTCCTTGTGTCACTCACTTTTACTTTCGGTAATGCTATTGGGCAATGTGTAGTTTGGTTTACAAAATAAAACCGCTAAAATGCAGTCGGGCATACGCTTTGGTAAAGCCCATGCACGATCTGAACGTACAAGAGTGCGACGCAACTGAAGCTTCATAGATATTCTTCTGCCGGCTCACAAAAAAATCTATCTTATTTTATAAAAGCGGTAACTAATTAAAGTTTGCTTCATAAAAAATTCCATTTCTTTGCCTCTTAAATTAACCCTGTATTTTCATGAAAAAAACAATTGCACTGGTAACAGGCGGTTACAGCGGTGAAGCAGAAATAAGTTACAAAAGCGCTGTTACTGTAAGAAATAATATCGATGAAGAAAAGTTTGATGTGTACACCATAGATGTTTGTGCCGAAGGCTGGATATATACTGATGAAAATGGCAATAAAGTAAACATTGATAAAAACGATTTTTCAATTAATACGGGCGGAAAGAAGACTACATTCGATGCTGCTTTAATGTGCATTCATGGCAACCCCGGCGAAGATGGCAGACTACAGGGCTATTTCGACATGCTTAAAATTCCTTACACCAGTTGCGATGCTGCCACCTCAGCGATCACTTTTAATAAAAGATATACAGTGGCAGTTGCTTCAGTAAGCGGCATAAGGGTTTCGCGTTCGGTATTGCTTTTTAAAGACAGGTTTACCAGCCCTGAAGAAATTATTAGTAACCTGCAGTTCCCGGTTTTTGTAAAGCCAAATAATGGCGGCTCAAGCATCGGGATGTCTAAAGTAAACAGTGCTTCTGAAGAACTTGGAGTAGCAATTGAAAAAGCATTTCGTGAAGACAACCAGGTGCTGGTTGAGGAGTATATTGAAGGCCGCGAACTTACGATTGGTGTATTCAGAAGGAATGGGCAGATTATTACTTTGCCCATGACGGAAATAATTTCGAAAAAAGATTTCTTTGATTACGAAGCAAAATACCTTGGTAAAAGCGACGAAATAACACCGGCTGATGTTTCAGAAGAAGTTGCTGAAAAGGTAAGATCTGCTGCAAAAAAAATTTACAGCATTTTCAACTGTAAGGGTATTGTGCGCATTGATTTTATTTACAACGAAAAAGCCGGGGAGCCCTTTATGCTCGAAATAAATACCGTTCCCGGCCAAAGCGAGGCCAGCCTGGTTCCGCAACAGGTAAAAGCTATGGGCTGGACACTAAAAGAATTTTATACAGCGTTAATTGAAGAAGCCTTTGTATAATTTTGAAATTGGGGAATTGGAAAAAATATGTTTCCTTGCCTGTTGATTTCAAAATGCGATTTTCTGGAATTTCAAAATTCATTACGTGTTTAAATTTATCACCAATAAATCTTTCTTTGTAAACCTGCTGGTAGTTATACTGGTTATACTGCTGCTGGTTTTTCTTTTTTTTAGTTTACTGGGCCTGATTACCAAACATGGCGAAACACAAAAAGTGCCATCAGTAACGGGCAGAAGTTACGATGAAGCAGAAAAGATTTTAAAAGCAGCAGGTTTAGCCGCAGGCATACAGGATTCTGTTTACGCCGATACCGCAAATCCTTTGCAGGTAATGCGCCAGTCGCCAGATGCAGATGAAGAAGTAAAGGCAGGCAGAACCATTTATTTAACCATTAACCGTGCCGTGCCGCCCCTTGTTGAAATGCCCGACCTGCGGGGCTTTTCGGTTAAAAGTGCACAGCTTTACCTGCAAAGCCTCAGCCTTAAAACGGGCCAGTTAACCTATGTTGCCGATATTGCCCGCAATGCTGTAAAAGACCAGTTACTCAATGGCAATTCAATTGCACCCGGTACCAAAATAAATATGGGCAGTGTTATAGACCTGCTTGTGGGTAACGGCATTGGCGATCAGGAAATGGAAGTGCCAGACCTGGTTGGTATGACGGTTTCTGAGGCCCGTGGCTACCTTAACACCAATAATATAGAGTTGGGGGCCATAATCGGGTTGGGCGAAATAAGCGATACAGCCGCAGCTTATATCAGCAAACAAAAACCCGAAAGATTTGCTCAAAATGCAGATACTGGGGAACCCATTATCAACAAAATAAGGCCGGGAGAAATTGTAGATATCTGGATCAGTACAACACCGCCTTTAAGAGACACCACAACAACACAGTAAATTAATATACACCTGAATTAAACCAAATACAGCCATGCGTACCATTACTGCCGAAGAATTAAAAGCCCGTTTAGACAAAGGAGAAATGCCGCACCTGCTCGATGTGCGTGAAGATAATGAAAGGGCCGATTTTAATATTGGCGGCACACACTTGCCCCTTGGCAAAATACAAACCATGCAGTTCGATGATATTGAAGACTGGAAAGATGATGAAGTAATTGTTTATTGCCGCAGTGGCAACCGCAGTGGCATGGCCAGTCTTTTTATGGAGCAGGTTGGTTTTAAAAATCCCGTAAACCTTGTTGGTGGTATGTTAGACTGGCAGCAAAAGTTTGGCAATAAAGGATAGATTTTTTTGAGCCCGGCAATAAGTTACTATGGCATCGTCTGTTGTGTCACTCACTTGTACGTTCGGATCATTTATTGAGCTTTTCAGCAGCGTAAGCTTTTTGTGAGTGGCTCAAACGTCATTTCGACGAGGAGGTACGACGAGGAGAAATCTCATTCTTATTGCAACAGATTTCTCACTGCGTTTGAAATGACGGGCAGAAATTTCTTCTTGCTTCGCAAAGAAGAATAGCATATCCAACCGTACAAGTGTGCGACGCAACAATGCTCAATCAGGGATATATTGCCTGGCTAATAACTTCTTTATTTTTCTTTTATTTTATCACTGAGTTTGGGGCGCAGGCGTACTTTGCTTTTATTAAAGATATTCTGACCGTTATCAATTCCTTTACGTATTTCTTTCTGACGCTCTACAGGCATATTGATGGTATCCTTACATTCTTTGCTGCAACAGCCATCGTATTCAGCGGCACAATCACTGCACTGAATAAATAATAAATGGCAACCGTTGTTTTTACAATTTGTATGTGTATCGCAGGGCTTGCCGCATTGGTGGCAATGTGCAATTACATCTTCTGTAATGCGCTCACCAAGCCTGTTATCGAACACAAAATTTTTACCGATGAATTTACTCTGTAATCCCTTTTCCCTGATTTCTTTTGCATAGTTGATAATGCCACCTTCAAGATGAAATACGTTTTTAAAACCTTTATGCAGCATAAAGGCACTGGCCTTTTCGCAGCGTATGCCACCGGTGCAGTACATAATAATATTTTTATCTTCATTGCCCTTAAGCATATCTACGGCCATGGGCAACTGATCGCGAAAAGTATCAGATGGCACTTCAAGTGCTTTATTAAAATGGCCAACTTCGTATTCGTAATGGTTACGCATATCTACCACAACTGTAGCGGGATTTTCCAGCAAAGCGTTCATACTTTCAGCATCAACATATTTGCCTTTTTTGTGCATGTTAAATGTGGGGTCGTTTATACCATCTGCAACAATTTTATCACGTACTTTTATTTTAAGTACCCAGAAAGATTTGCCATCATCATCAACTGCAATGTTCAGTCTAACGCTATTAAGCTGCTCAACAGAATAGAGAAAATGCTGCATTTCATTGAACCTGGAAGCAGGCACGCTAACCTGTGCGTTAATACCTTCATGTGCAATATAAATCCGGCCAAACACGTTTATGGCTTTTAGATTTTTATAAAGCTGATCGCGGAATTGCTGCGGGTTTTGAACATTAAAATACTTGTAGAAACTAATAGTAGTTCTTGGTTCTGTTTCCTTAAGCATCAGTTGTTTTAACGCTTCATTGGAAACACGGTTGTGTAATACAGGCATAAGAAATAATTTTCAGACATCGGGTAAAGTGTACAAAATACAACTTACCTGATGTTCCAGCATGAATATGGACCCGCTTGCATGGCGGGCAAAACCGGGCAAAAATACATTATGTTTTAATCGTGTTTTAATAGGCTTATTAAAAACGATATAAATCTTGTTTAACGGTAAATCCGTAGTTATGCTTAGTACTATCTTAGCTGTCAATCTTATAAATGATAAAGGAATACACTTCTTACGAATTAAACGCTCTGCAACAACTTGCCGGGTATCGCCATATTTTTTATGATGATACTTTAAAAGCTGATATTAAAGGTAAAAAGGCAAAAGGCAGCGATGCTGCTTTACAAAAATCTATTGACAACTTTATCGAAATTTTTTGCCAGAATAATTTTGCCGATACTGACTACAGTATTATACAAAACAGGCCCAGCGAATTTGAATCTGCAGATCACTGGATCAATCAAATCAACGTAGATACCGTTCTTAAATGCCTTACATATATTATATGGAACAATAAAATTGACGAAGGCTATTTTCTTAAAAAAATCGACGATAAACTTATAGATAAACACCTGGCAAGGTTGGAAAATATTCTTGCTGAAAATATGGTGCAAATTAAAATGAACCCCAAACAAAGGGTGGCTGTTAATGCACAAGGTTAACTGAACATTCCTGTACTTATTAATGAGAGTAATGTGTATTATAAATATTTTTATGATCCAGGCCACATTGCTACTATTGTTCTTCCGTTGCGTCGCACCCTTAAGGGTTTTGTTCGCTCTTCAGTATAATGCAAACAGCATTACTAAATGTTACACCCTGTGATACAAACATGCAATGGTGCCCAATGAAGATTTAGTGTAAAAGTGAGTGACACAACGAAGCGGAAGTATGCACTAAAGCTGGCCAAAAAATTACCTGGTAAAATGCGATAAAATAATACCCGTTGCGACGGAAGCATTTAAAGATTCTGCGCCGCCTTTTTTGGGAATGGTTACGCTATAACGAATGAATGGCTGCACACTTTCACGTATGCCTTTTGACTCTCCGCCAATAACAAGTACGCCTTCGTTAATAATTTCATAATCATGTATGCTGGTTCCATTCAGCATAGCACCATACACCGGAACATTGCAATTGCTTAACCATTCGTTTAAATTCTTATACCATACATTAACCCGTATAATACTACCCATAGTTGATTGCACTACTTTTGAGTTATATACATCAACAGTGTCTTCGCTTGCAACTATTTGAGTAATGCCAAACCAATCAGCAATTCGTATAATCGTACCCAGGTTACCCGGATCCTGTATGCCATCAAGGGCAAGTGTAATGTTTGTTTGCAATTCCGGTTGCAACAGTAATTTCTTCTGATCTGCAATTACGAGCACCTGGTTGGGTGTAGAGAGACTGCTTATCTTTTGAAGTTCGTAGTCTTCTATTTCTGCAAGGTTTTTCAAATTGTTGTGTTTTGCAATCCATTCTTTTGTTGCATAAATTTTTTTTATGTGTATGCTGCTTTCAAGAAGTTCGTTTACAAGCTTAACACCCTCGGCTATAAAAACAGCCTCAGCATCTCTTGTTTTTTTGTGGAACAAACTTTGGATATATTTGATTTCATTCTTACTGATCATACCTATGTGTTTTACCCGTAAATTGATGAATAACCTTTTGACAATTCTTTTTCTAAGTTGTGTATTTTTTTCCTGTACTGTTGTAAAAGATTACCCTGCGGGTAAACCCTTTGTTTACAACAACATAATAAATATTACCGGTAACTTAAATAAAGATGAGAAAAAAAGATTAACAAATGATCTTGCTACCTATTGGGATGACAGTCTTTATGCAAGAAAAGTACAGCAGTTTGGGGTGCGTTACATTTTAAAAAAGCCTCCTGTTTTTGATACTGTAAATATTAGCCGCACAAGGTTATACATGAGCGGCTACCTTAATTCCCAGGGATATTACGATATTCATTTCGCCAATATAGATTCCTGTTATTTACCTTTCGATACAGTAGGCGACCAGATAAGAACTACCATTAAACTGGATATTGATCCGGGTAAAAACACAATCATCGATACTTTTTCATACAATTTAAAAAATCATTTTTTAGACAGTGTTTCAATGAAAAGCACTGTAAACAGCGTAATAAAGCCTGGTAAAACTCCATTTTCAAAGCAGGTAATTGCTACAGAATTAGACCGCCTGGTGGTTTTATACCGGCGGCTTGGGTACTTTTTATTAACCCGCGATAACCTTGTGGCAGAAGTAGATACAGCAGATGTTTCTCTTTTGCAAATTACCCTGGATCCTTTTGAGCAGGCTAAAAAAATATCGGATGCTGCTGAGAAAAGAAAACAAAACCCAACCTGTACCGTTGTTATTAAAAAAAGAGAGCCTGCAGATACTTTGCAAACAGGTGAAGACTCAGCACATTTTAAACCATATTATGTTGGAAATATTTATTATTACCCTGAAACTGCACGGTATGGCTTTTATGGTGATCCTGACAGTTTGATGAATAACACTGCTGGCTTTCTCAAATACAAACAGAATTTTTTTACAGTTTTCTACAAGAAAAACCTGTTTAAATTTCAGCCGTTGCGGGAACATACCTATCAGCGGAAAGGCGGATTGTATAACGAAGATAATTTTTATAAAACCCTTAATAATTTTAGTCAGTCAGGCGCGTGGGAGCGGGTTGATTACCGAACTGTAGTTCGTAACGACTCTGTTGATTTTCATTATTTTCTTACTCCGGCTACAAAGCAAACACTGAGTTTTAATCTTGAAACAAGCCGTAATACCGGGGATTTTTTAAGTTCCGGGAACCTGATTGGTCTTGCCCTGAATACAACATATATCAATCGCAATGTTTGGCACAGGGCCATACAATCAGCTACTACTTTAAGTAATGGTGTTGAGTTCAGCTTTATCCAAAACAGTTCTTTGCTGCAGACAATACAAACTTCTATAAGTCATATTTATTCTTTTCCGCGTTTAATTATACCGAATGGGATAAAAAAAGCGCTTATAAAGCATCCCAATAAACTTGATGGCTTAAAAACTCAGCTTAGCCTTAGCGCCGGTTATTCAGAAAGAAAAGATTTTTTCAGGGTGCGGTCTTTTGTAGCCGGGTGGGGTTATGAATGGAGAAAGAAAACAGTAGTATGGCAATACAAACCACTGAATGTAGAATTATATTCTTTAGACAAATTGCCCTTACTGGATGCTGCTATTTTGCAAAATCCTTTTTTAAAAACATCATTTAATACAGGATCAATAATTAGCCAGCAACTAAGTTTCAATAAAACATATACCGGGAAACGGAATTATAAAAGCACCAATTTTATACGGGTAGCTTTTGAAGAATCGGGGGGGATTTTGGGGCGGATAGAAAGCCTGCAAAACGATATTTACCAATATGTAAAGCTTGAAGCTGAATACAGGAAGCTAATCAATTATAGAAAATCTGCCATAGCATTCCGGGTATTTGGAGGTATAGGTTATAATTATGGGAATTCACCGAAATTTGGCAATACCCTTCCTTTTTATAAACAGTTTGTAGGTGGTGGCCCTAACAGTATGCGTGCATGGGGGTTAAGGCTTATCGGGCTCGGTTCTTCTATTGCAAGTGATACATCATCAAGTTTTCGAGACAGGTATGGCGATGTGCAACTGGAAGCGAATGCCGAATATCGTTTTACAGTGGCTCAGTTCAGCAGCGTAAAAATAGGGGGGGCATTATTTACAGATATTGGCAATGTATGGAACCTGCATAACGATAAAGAGCAATCTGGCAGTAACTTTTCTTTTAACCGCTTAGGAAAAGACATTGCCGTTGGAATTGGTACTGGTATAAGATTCGATTTCAGCTATTTTCTTATCAGGGTAGATTTTGGTATTAAATTAAAAGACCCTGCAAGAAGTGAAAACAATGGTTGGCTAAACCCTGCTGAATTTACCTGGAAAAATTATGAATACAGCATTAAAAGTCCAGTTACCGGCAGGTATGAGCCGCTCACAAGGAATAATTATGCCATACAATTAGGCATTGGTCTTCCCTTCTGATAATTTTAACTGTTGTACAAATGTTTCAAAATCCTGAGGAGATACAGAATCTGCTAAATGAAAGTCCCCAATTCTGGTTCTGCATAAACTGCTTAAATAAGCACCTGTACCCAAAGCCGCACCAAAATCATAAGCAAGGCTGCGTATATAAGTTCCCGTTGAACATACAATCCTGAAGCTAATAACAGGCAATGCAATATTTGTTACTTCAAATTCATGTACAGTTACAGGCCTTGGCTCGGCCATTATTTCTTTACCTTGTCTTGCAAGTTCATAATAGCGTTTACCGTCTTTTTTAATAGCAGAAAATACAGGTGGTACCTGCAAAATATAACCAGTTAGTTTTTTTGAAACAGTTTCAATTTGTTCCGTTGTAATATGCCCGAAAGGTTTAAAATCTGTTGGGTCGCTTTCAAGATCGTAAGTGGGTGTAACTGCACCTAGCGTAAAACTGCCGGTGTATTCCTTTTCCATGCCCATATATTCGTTAATCTTTTTTGTGAATTTTCCGGTACAAATAATTAATAATCCTGTAGCCAGGGGGTCTAATGTACCTGCATGCCCAACCTTGAGTACCCCGGTAGTAACCCGAACTTTTTTTACTGCATCAAACGATGTCCAACGTAAAGGTTTATTAATCAATAATACTTTTCCCTCTAAATAAGGCTGCAGTGCTGTATGTACTGGTTTTTGTTTCATGATTGATATAACGTTGGCAAAGTTGCAGGAAATTTTATAGCGTGGGGATTATAAAAATAGAAGAAGGATATAGAATTGTTGGAAGTCAGCAAAAGTATTTTATGGCATCGCTGGTTGTGTCACTCACTTGTACGTTCCGAACGGCAATCAGCACTCCGCAGAAGGATCAACATTACAAGACATACCTTCGCTTTTATCTTCGCTTTGCTCAAGAAAACGATGGCAGCTGAATAGTGCGACGCAACTGAAGCTTCAAAAAAGAACCTAATGCCGGGTTCATAAAAAGAATTTTAAGAAGGGCTTATCAAAGAAAAAGCTCCCGGAAATTACGGGAGCTTTTATGAATTTATGGTACTGTTATTATCCTTCAGATACCTGGAAAGTAATACTTTGTTTTTGGCGGTAGATTACGTTTCTGCCGTTTTGAACTGCTGGTTTCCAGGCTGGACCTTTCTTAATTACACGAACAGCTTCCTCTGATGTACCGTAACCGGGATCGTTTAAAGCCTGTACTTCAGAAATGTTACCGTTCTTGTCAACCAGAAAAGAAACAACAACTGTATAATTGGCAGGAGGAGCACCATTATCAACCGGAATATTACTGTTCAGGTTTCTTTCAAGATATTTCTGCCATGCAGCAGCTCCACCCTCAAATTTAGCTTCTATCTGAACAGTCTTAAATTCCTTATCGTAATCTTCTTCCTGTGCTTTAGGAGCTTCAACTTGCCCGGTACTTTGTTCTACCGGGGGGGCTACTACATCTGTTTTTTCACCTTCCTGATTTATTGTACCAATTTTAGTATCCTCCAGTTTCTCTTGTTCTGGTGGTTTGTCTTCTGGTTTTACCTCTTCATCTTTTACAATTTTTGGAGGCGTAAACTTTGTAATTTCCACTTTAGGCGGCTCCTGTTTTGGAGGAGGCGGTGGTGGTGGCTCAGGCTTTTTCTCTTCCTGTTTTACATCAGCCAGTGATACATCCTGTACAAGGATTTGTGTTTGCTTTGTTGGGCCAACAAATTTCGCAAGCACAGTACCCAGAAATACCAGGAGGCAAACTGACAATGTAGACACAACGGCGATAATCAGCCTTTTTTGATAAGTTTTACGGAGATCATAAGCCCCGTATTCCTTATTTCTACCCTCGAAGATCAGATCGAGGATATCAGCGCTTAAAATTTTATTTGTATCCATTGTTCAGTAAAATTGATTTATCAAAATTCAAAATTCCGGTAGCACAATTGATTGCTACTGTCCTGCACTTTGTTCAGTAATCTTTATCAACTGGTCTTCGTCCGGAGTAATATCAACAAGAGCATAACGCCCTATAACATTGATTGACATTTCGTCAAGAATATCAATTACATTTTTGTAAGTGCTCTCATCATTTGGTTTAATTACAACAACCATATCAGAAGTATCTGTGGTTTGCTTCTTATGAATGATCACATCACGGATGTCTTTAAAATTCGTTGATTTGAAATTAGTACCAGACGCATCTGCCTGTAAAATCCCTTCATAATAAAACACATGATTGTCTTTGCCAAGAAGAATGGTAAGTGCCCCTGAGGCCTTAGCTTTGTTCTGTTCTTCGGGTTTGGCACTATCGTCAGGTAAAGCCAGTTTCATAGCTGTTGGCTGACTCATTGTTGTGGTAAAGATAAAAAAGGTAATCAATAAAAATCCGAGGTCAACCATTGGGGTAAGGTCAACTCTGGTTGACATTTTTTTCCCTTTTTTGACGCCCGGGCCTTTTTTATGCCCGCCACCACCCGAGGTATCCATTTCTGCCATGGTGCAAAAATTTAATTTTAGTTAATAATAAGATTCCAAATGAAATACTATTCTGTTTTCTTACCAGCATCAGCCGTTCCCTTTTTCCAAAGATCTGAACCCTGTGGCACGCTTTCGGGGTTTGTTACCATCTGGAATTTAAAAAATCCATTTTTTCTAAAAGCAGTAAGCACATTTTTAAAGGTGGGGTACTTGGCAACATTATCACCTTTAAGTAACAAGTTGGGTTTTTGCCCTGCATAAACTGTTGCAACAGCACGCATCCAGTCTGTTAACTCATTATTGGATGTGTCTTTACATGGAATTCCAGGTAATGCCTCTCCTGTCATCTGTTCTGTTGGTATTCTTGCCTGTTGACCCAACTGTGAAAGTGCGACACCTATAAAAGGAGCTTTTACAAGCGCATTTATATCGGCATCAGAAAGACCAAGATTCTTCGAACTGTTAAGTGTAGAAATAATTTCCTTCTTATTTGCTTTATCAGCAGCGCCATCCCCGGTTGAAAGAAATACCTTACCGTCTTTATTCAGCGATAACATAATTACATCCTTCTCGGGGGCAATTTTTGAGGCCACAGAGTTTGGTGTATTAACCGGTACCGCTTCAGACGGCTTAAATTTCGTGGTAAGAATGAAAAATGACAGCAAAAGGAACGCCACATCGCACATAGCCGTCATATCAATGCTTGTACTTTTTCGTGCTATTTTCGGTCTGGCCATTATCAATATTTTTTATCTTCAGTTAATTAAGATACAACTACAGTAATTTTCCATAAATAATTTTTGAAATTATTTATAGTTGGCTGCAAAACTTTGCGTTAAAGTAAACCCTGATTCATCAATACCATAAGTAATTGAATCAATTTTAGTGGTAAACATGTTGTACATAATGATTGCAATGGCAGAAGTACCGATACCTAAAGCCGTATTATACAAAGCTTCAGAAATACCCTGAGATAGTTTTTGAGCAGCTTCGCCACCACCGCTATCGCCAAGTGCAGAGAATGATTTGATCATCCCAATTACTGTACCCAACAAACCCATAAGTGTTGCTACAGATGCAATTGTTGAAAGAAATACAAGGTTTTTCTCCAGCATTGGCAATTCCAAAGCGGTTGCTTCTTCCACTTCTTTTTGAATGTTTAATACCTTCTGTTCCGTTGAAAGTTCCGTGTTGGTTATCATTTCTTTGTACTTACGCAAACCTGCTTTCATAACATTTCCAACAGAACCTTTTTGTTTGTCGCATTCAGCCATTGCTTTATCAACATCTTTATTGGCAAGATGATACTGAACTTTACGAATGAACTCTGCAATGCTGCCACTACCAGTTGCCTTTGTTACGGTGAGCAACCTTTCAATAACAAACGTAATTACTGTTAATAATGCTCCAATTAAAATAGGAACGATAATACCACCTTCGTACATACGGGGAAGATTTCCTTTAGGACCCTGATGATCGGGCCAGAAGCCGCCGGCAAGATCCGGTTTAGTAAAGTTACTATCTGCTCCAATTACAAAACGCCAGAGCACATAACCAAGTATAATACAGGTTAATGGCGCCAGCCACGAAATGGAGTTACTCTTCTTCACTGGTTGTACGGATGTTGTGCTTTTAATTGCTGCGGTTGCAGTTGGTTTTGTTTCAGCCATGACACAATTGATTTTTGGTTAAAAATTTAAGAATACAATTCTAATGAAATTTCATTTGAAATAGCAAGTTTATTTCAAATAATTTAATTGGGAACACAATGTAAAATTTTTATTTCAAGCCGCCAACTTGTAAATATCAGATTTTACAAAAATTAATAAAGGAATAATTTATTCTTTATGAGTTCTTAAATGCTTCTTATTTTCTCAACTTTTGATTTACACTTTGGCCTGATTAAAATATAAACTATTTTTTTTCAGGCATCTGAATATATATTCAGTTTTACTTGCGTCGCCCCCTTTGCTTTCAAATAATTATTCAGCAAAATATGTGTAAAACAAAAATTAAACTACACTCTCATAAGTTTGGATATTGCGAACACTTGTATCTAAGCTTGCGTTTTGCATTTCATTATTAGACAATTCTGTCTTCTCCAAAGGTTTTCTATGCCTTATGTCTGGTACAAGTGCTCAGTTAAAATATTTTTAGTTCTTTATATAGCATAAGCCCGGTTTTAGTTTCAAAATATACTTAAGTAAAGCATTTGTTTTTAAAGTAGTAAAGTGAAAAATGAATTTTCAGTAAATAAAAAATCCCGAACACTTTTCAGTATCCGGGATTTTTAACTTTTACCTTTTCCTGTAGAGCGTACGGGAATCGAACCCGTGATTCCTCCGTGAAAGGGAGGTGTCTTAACCCCTTGACCAACGCTCCGGCTAAACACTACTCATTATTAGTATAATAAGCAGTTTTTTATTTGGGAGTGCAAAAATAGGCGCATGAGGCTAACTGCCAAAATTTTTTTAAATGCATGTAAATATGTACTGTATCATAGTTACTAAACCTGTTAACCGAAACATCTGCTGTTATTTGAGTTTAACTGTAAATATCTTTAATAAATGTGCGCAATTGCTCAGTAAACTCATGCAGTAGAAGAATGCGACGCAAGGAACGGTGATATATGTTCCTTCTGCCCGGCTCAAAAAAATTGCTCAACTCGTAAGCATGCAGATAAGATAATGAAAATTTATCGCAAAAAATCACCTCAATCCCTGTAATTTCGCGGTGCTTTTTAAAACTTAAACAATAAAATATGAGCACAGTAAAAGTTGCGATCAACGGTTTCGGGCGTATCGGCCGTTTGGTATATCGTCAAATCTACAACATGGAAGGTATTGATGTGGTTGCAATTAACGATTTAACCAGTCCTAAAGTATTGGCACACCTTTTAAAATATGATAGCGCTCAAGGCCGTTTCGATGCCAATGTTACTGCTACCGAAGATTCAATTGTGGTAAACGGCGATACCGTTAAAATATATGCTCAGAAAGACCCTGCACAAATTCCATGGGGCGCACACGAAGTAGATGTTGTAATTGAAAGCACGGGTTTCTTTACTGATAAAGCAAAAGCCGAAGCACATATTACCGCAGGCGCAAAACGCGTAGTAATTTCTGCACCTGCAACCGGCGATCTTAAAACAGTTGTATTCAACGTTAACCACAATATTCTTGATGGCAGCGAAACCATTATCAGCTGCGCATCATGTACCACGAACTGTTTGGCTCCAATGGCTAAAGTACTTGATGATACTTACGGCATTGTTACAGGTATTATGACTACCATTCACGCCTATACCAACGATCAGAATACATTAGATGCACCTCATGCAAAGGGTGACCTTCGCCGTGCAAGAGCTGCTGCGGCTAACATTGTTCCTAACTCAACAGGTGCTGCAAAAGCCATTGGTTTGGTTCTTCCAGAGTTGAAAGGGAAATTAGATGGCAGTGCTCAGCGTGTACCGGTAATCACCGGCTCATTAACTGAGCTTACTTCTATACTGGCTAAAAAAGTAACCGTAGAAGAACTGAATGCAGCTATGAAAGCAGCAAGTAATGAAAGCTTTGGTTATACCGAAGATGAAATTGTAAGCAGCGATATAGTAGGTACCCATTTCGGTTCATTGTTCGATGCTACACAAACAAAAGTATTAACCGTTGGCGATACCCAGTTGGTTAAAACCGTAAGCTGGTACGATAATGAAATGAGCTATGTAAGCCAGCTCGTACGTACCGTTAAGTTTTTTGCAGGTTTAATTTCTTAGTTCATTTTTTTTGAACCGGGCAGAAGATATACTATTCAGCTTTTCTTGCGTCGCACTCTTGTACGTTCAGAATGTTACTGAGCTTGAGAGCGAAGTATAAACATAATAATAACCGCAGTGGAAACGCTGCGGTTATTTTGTTTTAGATTTGCTAATAAATAGAAATGTATTTTCAAGCTCAACCAATAATAAAATCAATTTAAATAATTATTATGATCAAATTTTCCGAACACAATTTCTCTGGCGAAAAAGCGCTGATACGCGTAGATTTTAATGTGCCGTTAGATAAGCAAACCCTTTCCATTACTGACGATACAAGAATGACCGCGGCAATACCCACCATCAAAAAAATATTGGCAGATGGCGGCAGCGTAATATTGATGAGCCATCTTGGCCGCCCCAAAGGCGGACCCGAAGACAAGTATTCACTAAAGCACATTGTAAAACATTTAAGTGATCTGCTTGGGGGTACAACTGTATTCTTTGCCAATGATTGTATTGGCGAACAAGCCTATATGACAGCTTCGATGTTAAGGCCGGGCGAAGTTTTACTATTAGAAAATCTTCGCTTTTATCCTGAAGAAGAAAAAGGCGATGAAGCATTTGCAGAGAAATTATCTAAGCTGGGCGATGTGTATGTAAATGATGCTTTTGGTACTGCACACAGGGCACATGCATCAACAGCAGTAATTGCAAAATACTTTGCCAGCGATAAAAAAATGTTTGGCCTGTTGATGGAAAGCGAAGTAGCAAGTGCAGAGAAAGTGTTGCACCAGTCGGAGAAGCCATTCACTGCCATTATAGGCGGCGCAAAGGTTTCTGATAAGATTTTGATTATTGAAAATTTATTGGAAAGAGCTACAGATATTATTATAGGCGGCGGTATGGCTTACACATTTATGAAAGCTCGTGGTGGCAAAATTGGCAATTCACTTTGCGAAGAAGACCGCCTTGAAACTGCCGTTGAATTATTAAAAAAAGCATTGGAAAAAAATGTAAGTATTCACCTTCCCGAAGATTCGGTAATTGCAGACAAGTTTGCTGCAGATGCAGAAACTAAAGTTGCGCAAAGCGATGCAATACCTGATGGCTGGATGGGTTTGGATATTGGGCCAAAAGCCTGTGGCATTTTCTCAGAAATACTCCACCGCTCTAAAACTATTTTATGGAATGGCCCCATGGGTGTTTTTGAAATGGAAAAATTTCAGGCTGGTACAAAAGCCATTGCAGTTGCAGTTGCAGAAGCTACCGCAAACGGAGCTTTCTCATTAGTTGGCGGTGGCGACAGCGTTGCAGCCGTTAACCAGTTTGGCTTTGCTGATAAGGTAAGTTATGTAAGCACAGGTGGCGGTGCTATGCTCGAATACTTCGAAGGTAAAGAGTTGCCGGGCATTGCTGCGGTTAAAGCATAATATGCACTTATTTTAAGATGGCAGGCAAAGCGTTAAAATTTTCTATATATACGGTTATAATTTTTCAGGTTAGTGCTTTCTTAATATTTTCGTTACAAATATTAAACTTAAAATCATGCGTAGTTTTTTTGTAACCGTGGTCCTGTTTTTAGGGATTGGTGCATTTGCACAGAACGATTCTATTTACATGCACAATGGTAAAATGATTGAAGGCAATGTTGTTCGTGTTGCCGAATTTACCATCATTTTTAAATATGCCGGTGAAGATGCAGAACAAATTGTTGGAAAATATGCTGTAAAGAAAATTGTATTTGGAAAGAGCCACCGTGTTGAAGAAATATCTGATAAAGTGAACGTAATTTCAAAAGACGATTGGGAAAGTGTTGTAATACTGGAAGATAAAAGTCAGGTTGCCGGGTTAACCAAAGTTGAAGCAGTAAAAGGAAAAACAGCAATGATCAATTACCGCACAGCCGCAGGAAGCAGCGCAAAAGCAGAAAAAGATCTTAAAATGAAAGCTGCAGATTTGGGCTGCCAGTTTATTCTGATGGTTTCTGATAAAGATGCAGATCTCAGCGGTAATAATGGCCGCGGCCTGGGCGGTACCCAGTCTATGAAAGCCGGCGTTGCATATAAATATTAGTAATTAAACATAAAAAATGAAATAGTCACCACGTAACCGTGGTGACTATTTTTTTTGAACCAGGCATAGGAATTTTTATTAAGCATTCTTGCGTCGCACACTTATACACTATAACTTTATGCAGCATGGTTCCGGCTGTTAAAAGTTCAATGAAATTACTACAGTACCAGTGTGCGACGCAAGAAATGCCTCATGCTTTGTAACTGCCAGGCTACACAAAAAGTGTTTTTTAAAATAATACTATACTAAAGCATTCTCATACCGTTGGTATTTATCTCTGCTATCTTGTCATAATTTCTTTCGTGGTGTTTGTTTTGCTATGTATATTTAACTATTAAAACATGGAATCATGAAAACAAAAAGTTTAGGTTTAATTGTAGTTGTAGCATTAATACTTGTATTGGGCGGCTGCGGTTGCAGCAGCTATAATGGTCTGGTAAAAGGCGATCAGGAAGTAAAACAGGTTTGGAGCAATGTAGAAACCAATTACCAGCGCCGTACCGATTTATATAACAGTGTTATTAAAACAATTGAAGGTTCTGCCAACTTTGAAAAATCTACTTTAAAAGAAGTAATAGAAGCCAGGGCAAAAGCTACCAGCGTTACTGTTGATATTAATGATCCTGAATCGCTGGCAAAGTACCAGGCTGCGCAAGGTCAGTTACAAAGCGCATTTGGACGATTAATGGCGGTTGCAGAAGCTTACCCCGATATAAAAACAACCAAATCGTTCCAGGATTTTCAAACTCAGATCGAAGGAACTGAAAACCGCATCAACATTGCCCGGCAGGATTATAATAAATCAGTGAATGGCTACAACCTGCAGGTTAAAACCTTCCCTAATAATTTATTTGCCGGCATATTTCACTTTACAGAGAAGCCTTATTACAAAGCCGATGCGGGTAGCGAAAAAGCACCTGATATTCAGTTCGATATAAAATAATACTCAAGCCAAACAATGTTTTCATTATTCAGGAAAAAGGCAGTTGATTTTTTTTCGAAAGAAGAAAAAGAAAAAATATTGGCTGCTATAAAAGATACTGAGCTTTCTACCAGCGGCGAAGTGCGTGTGTATATAGAAAACCAATGCACATTTGTAGATGCTGTTGACAGGGCAGTTGAAGTATTTTATTCTTTAAAAATGCAGGAAACCAGGCACCGCAATGCTACGCTGGTGTATGTGGCATTAAAAGATAAACAGCTTGCTGTATTTGGTGATGAAGGTATCTATTCAAAAACCGGCAAAGATTTCTGGAACAATGCTGTTCGTAATATGCTGCAGTATTTCAATAAAGAAAATTATGCAGACGGCATTGCAGATGTAGTAAAGAAAATTGGCGATGCGCTTGCACTGCATTTTCCCTATGAAGCTGCAACAGATAAAAATGAATTACCAGACGATATCGTTTTTGGAAAATGATTTTAAAAAAAGTCCTGCAACTAGCGGGACTTCTTTATTTACAACATGAAAAGATTATTGCTCATATTTTTTTTGGTGGTTATAACGGCAACCGGATGGTCGCAGGATCTGCTGCCAAAGCCAAACCCACCAAAGTTGGTGAACGATGCTGCAGATGTCCTGTCAGGCGAACAGGAAGCCATTCTTGAACAACGCCTTGTAGCGCTTGACGATAGTACGAGCAACCAGATCGCTATCGTTACTATTAAGTCGCTAAACGGTTACGATATTGCCGATTATGCAAATAAATTATTCCGCGCTTGGGGTATTGGTGGCAGTAAGCATAATAACGGTGTACTGATAATTGTTTCAACAGGCGATCATAAAACAAGGATTGAAGTAGGCTATGGCCTGGAAGGCGCAATTCCCGATATTACCGCAAGCAGCATAGTAGATAACGACCTTGTGCCCAATTTTAAAGATGGTGACTATTACCGCGGTTTCGATGAAGCAATTACCTCGCTTGGCAAAGCTGCTGCGGGTGAATACAGCGAAAAGCGAAATAATGGAAACAGCAACGAAGGGTTTCCCTGGGGAGGAATTCTTCTTATTGCATTCGTTATATTATTTGTTTTCATACGCGGTGGTAAAGGTGGTGGCGGGGGAGGTGGTATGATGAGCCGCCGTGGTTATAGCAGCCTTATCTGGCCCCTGCTTTTTAGTGGCGGTGGCGGCCGGGGCGGCGGTTTTGGAGGCGGTGGTGGCTTCGGCGGAGGCGGTGGTGGCTTTGGAGGTTTTGGCGGCGGAAGCAGCGGCGGCGGCGGCGCCAGTGGCGGGTGGTAATACTTGGGCAATGTGCAGTCAAGACACAAATAAACACGAGAACACACGAGAATATTGTGTGTTTTTTTTATGTTCATAACTGTTTGATAATTTTGCAGTTATGGAATATAATAATGATGTTCAGATAATAATTAATAGTCTGACAAAAGAAAAGAAAGAGTTAACCGACAGAGTTAATGAGATTGATAAGATTATCAAACGTATTCGTTATGGTAATATGAGTTTTGGGGGAGTTAAGGGGAAACCAGTTGAACAGGAAAGTGATATTATTGCTCTAAGTGATACACCGCAAGCATTCCCGCTAAAAGCTGATTTAAAAGTACAAGCAATTAAGGTATTAGATATTCTCGGAGTTGCAAGCAAATTGAGTGATATTAGGGATAAATACCACGAGATTACAGGTCAACACGTGAATTTGCGAGAAACCCTAAGAACCCTTAACAAACACGACATCCTGAAACTATTGCAACCTAAGAACGGTATTAGGGGTTTGTATTGGGTAAAAGCTGAATGGATTGATGAAAACAATTGCTTAAAGCCTCAATACAAATTTGAAGGCTTTGATTTATTGTTTACTGATGATATGATTGATTTTAAATAAAAATAGTTAGTTGGAAGTTTGCAACTTAAAATAATATCCCTATATTTGCTCAATATTTATTTGCATTATGAAGATTGATGTATCAGGATTAATGACAATTAAGAATTACGCTTTAAGAGAAAGTGTTACGACATCGTACATTTATAAACTCATTAAAGCCGGAACAATGACACCACTTATTATTGATGGCGTTCAATTCATTGAAGTAAATAAATTCCCTACTATACCAGTAGTAAATAGAAGATAATATTTTTTTTGTATCAATAGTTGGAAGTTTCCAACTTAAAACTAAAACCATGAAGCGTTACACAATTACAGAGTTTAGGAAAGATTACCCGAATGATGATGTTTGTTTAGACAAGATATTTGAATTGAGATTTAAAGGTCTTATTTGCCCTAAGTGCGAAAGCGATAATAAGTTTACACGTGTTAAGAATAGAAGGTCTTACCAGTGTCCTAATTGTGCCTTTCAGATATATCCAACAAAGGACACAGTATTTGAGAAAAGCACAACACCACTTACATATTGGTTTTATGCTATATTCTTACAAACAACGACACGAAACGGAGTTGCAGCTAAAGAACTTGAAAGGCAATTGAATGTGTGTTATACCACAGCATTACGCATGAACCACCAAATTAAAAAGCTGATGGCAGGTAAAAGATTAGATAAATTAACCGGAATTGTTCAGGTCGATGAATGTTATATTGGTCAATCATTAGTTACCATGAAAAAAAGCAAACGGGCTGAAATGCTAAAGAATAACGAAACTAAGTTTGATAACAAAACTGGTGTTATTGGTTTCGTATCGGATAATAAAGAAATTAAGTTTGAAGTAATGACAGACATTAAGACATTTAAAGAGAGAGTGAAAGCAAACGTTTCAAAAGATGCAATACTGGTTACTGATAGCCATGCAGGTTATGAAGGTTTGAACTTACACTATAAAGCCCATGAAGTAGTAAACCACTCAATTAATGAGTTTAAGAACAAAAATAACTTTCATACAAATAGCGTAGAATCTGCATGGTCAATATTAAAAAGAACGATTAAAGGCACACACATACACGTATCACAAAAGCACTTACAAAAGTATGTCGATGAAGTAGCATTTAGAATGATGAATAAAGACAGGCAGGATATTATGTTTGAGACTATTTTGTCGCACGTGGTTTTTTAGTTGCGGCTTTCTTTATGGCATTGTTAAACGCTTTCTTACCGCTCTTATTCACTTCTTTACCTTTTATGAATTGTTCATAATTGGCAGTTAATTCAGCCATTGTTTTAATCTTCTTTGTTGCCATCGATCAAAGTTAATTCATTGTTTTTTTCTTGTGTTCTTTGAATTACAATTTTTTCAAGTTCAATTCTTATAAAGTCGCTAAGACTTCGTTTATCCAAATCGGATAATGCTTGTAAGGATATTTTAGTTTTCTCCTCAATTCTAATGCTAATCTTTACCTCTTTTTTTTGCTCCTTCATACTGCAATTATATAAAATGTCGGACAATGAAGGACAAAGTCCGACATTTTTTTTGATTATATAAAAATTATCCCTACATTTGAGCAGGCGGAAATAAAAAAGGCGCACCGTCGTGCGCCCTGTGTTATAAAAAGTCCCTTGGAAGGATTCGAACCAACAATCTCCGCTGACAGTTTGCGGCTGTGCATCGACGGTGTTTTTCCATTAAACTACAAGGGGTTCTCCATCTTTGCCAACTTTAGGTTGGCTTTTTTTATTATAAAATAGTTTCTTTCATATAAAAATCACCTCTTTCGCCAACCTCTTTTTTTCTTTTTAATTCACCTTCGGTTACTAATGTTCCTAAAACTCCTGAAAATCTCCTTGTAATATCTTCCTTAAAATCTTTTTTATTTAGATGTTCTGAATAATAATATTTGATAAGTTCAGATGTTTTAAACCAAGTACCGATTTTAATTTCAGAATAAGATTCAATCTTATCTCTCATTTCTTTGATGGATGGTAACGATATTTCGTTTTCTAATCTAAGCTGCTCAGCATCGGAATTTTTTAATAGGCTAAAATCATAGTCATTACCAGTAAGTAATTTGTACTGATGCTTTAATGTATTTATTTCACTCTCAAAATGAGTAACCTTTTGAATAATTATTTCAGGCAACGTTAAATTTAATAAGTCCATAACTAAAACATTTTATCAAAGGTATAACTTAAATACATTACACAAATGTAATACTTTGTTTTTAAGTTATTTTAGTTTTATGAAAATGTTGGTTAAATGTTAATAAACTGTGGGGTAATTCAACAACTTTAAAAACACTGATTTGGCATTAAAAAATAGTTCTATAGTAAATAGATACTATTAATTTAGCAATATGAATTTGATACTACAACCTTTTACCATTCAGATAAGACTTAAATTAACCAATTACAAAATACATGTAAAGCAATCTTATTTGGACAGTAAAACAGAATATTTAGAAATAACGTGCGGCAAAAAATCACTTACGTTAGCATCAAACAGACCAGCATTTAGGGCAATGGGATTGACTAAGCGAAAGCCTAAGTTTGAAGTATTAGAACATTCAGAAAACATACAAATTTGGAACATGGGAGCGTTAAACGCTATTATTGACGAGGTATGTAAGGAAATAGCTTCGCAGGAAAAAAGTCAGCTAAAATAGCCTTATGACTTCTTTTTTTTTACTTTCCTTTCGGTAACCTTTAATGCACATAATAACAATGCAAACGCTAAGTATTAGCATTAATATAAATTCTGGTATTCTTTCGCCCATTTCGTTTAAATTCGATTATTAAATATAGTATTTGTATATTGTTTTAAAATTACTAAACCTTGCTATGCCAGAAGTTACCTTAAAAGTTTTTCACACGCAACATTATTTTCCTGTTCCGTACAGTTTTCCTAAACCAGCTAATGGATACGATATGTGGCTAGGGAACGGTTTTTATTTTTGGCAAGATTTTTATTTTGCAAAATGGTGGGGAATGAATAAAAAATGCTCTCCGCTTTACTCAAATAGGTACACAATCTATTCAGCAGAGCTAATATTTGAAGATGATGAGTTTATTGATACTGTATTTAACCAAGAGGATTATTACAATTTTTGCGAAATAATTGAACGTTTTGCGGAAAAATATGTTACTAAGTTTGGTAAAAAACCGACTTTAACAAAGTTCAATCAATTTCTTGAAAGTTTTAAAATTTGGGACAGTATAAAAATAATTCGTTTTCAAGATTTGCCTGAAAATGATGAACATATTGCTGTAAGTGGGTTCTTTTACCGCAAAAGAATTCAAATAAGAGTTAAAGCACCTGAAATTATAACAACATTTAAGGTATATCAGCAGGGGCTATGTATGTAAAATGTAATACCTTAGTTTTTTAAAAAAATGTGATTATGTCTAAGTGGGATAAACTAAACCAGGAATTTGATAAAGTCTTAAACGAGTTATCAAATGATGAGTGGGTAAAATGGAACAACGAAACAACCCATGTTAATAATGTAATTAGTCCTGAATTAATCGAAAGAGCACTTGCCCAAGAAGCAAAGATTTCTTTGCCAATATGGGGCTTTTCGGATACGTTGACCCATTACGAGTTTGACGACTATTTTAGGCAAGTATTAAATATTAGTAAAAAAAGCCTCGAAAATTTCGGGGCTTTTTTATTTTTAGGTATATTAGACGATGGAAGAAAATTTACCACTTGCCCCATTTCAACTTATTGAGTATAGAATAAACGGTTTTAATTTCTACGAACCCACTACTGAAACCGGGCAATTATCAATAGATTTTGAGCCCTACGGAACATTTATAGCCAGTCAAAAAAAATTTATTCTGAATTTTTCTTTTTCTGCTTCTTACGAAGTAGATGAAGCACAGCAAATATTGATCGCTGCAAAATTAGAGGCTGATTTTATATTTAGTGAGGAAACTGTTTTTGAGAATATACCAGAATTCTTTTATGTAAATAGTATAGCAATTGTATTCCCGCATTTAAGAGCGCTTATTACTGCTTTTACTGCAATGGCAAATGTAAAAAGAATAATATTACCCCTTTATAACCTTACTTCCTTAGGCGAAATTCTAAAAGCCAGAACCGTTCAAGCATAATTTTTTGTGCGCTCAAGGTTAATTTAAAATTACAAAAAATGACATAGTTAAAAAAACATTAAAAAATAATTGTTAGGTGCTTGTGTCTTGAGTGCATATATGTGTAATACTTTGTTAAAAAATACATAGCATAATAAAGATTAGCCGCACATCGAATCGCGTTGCTTATCAAAGTTCAATAGTACAGTTTACAGTAGTACAAAAGCTTAATCAGGGCGAAAGAAAGAAAAGCGCTGTATATCTTTTCTTTCTTGACTTTTTTTGTTACTTTTTTGTGTCAAGACAAAAAAGTAAATAATAAGATTACACTTGAGCAGCTTGTTTGCGATTTAAGTTTATTATTCTAAAAAATCATTTTTGAGCAAGGCATTTTATCATTGGGAATCCGCTCTTGCCACGCTCGTTTCACAGTTCCTCAGTCATGGCGACATTTAAGCGAAGATCAAATCTTGCATGCAGTAAGACTAAAAGGGTTTGGCGCAGGCAAGATTTTTATATATCATGAAAACCTTCAAAAATAAAATCCCCCTCATACTCTCTGCACTTGTGTTGCTAACAGGGTGTACTGCAAAAAAAATATCTGTAGATAAAAGTAATTTTTTTGCAAAAGGTGCAGACATTAGTTGGTTGCCGCAGATGGAAGCTACCGGTTATAAATTTTATAACAATAATGGTGTTGAACAGGATTGTTTCCGGATCTTAAAAGATCATGGAATAAATACCGTCAGGCTAAGAACATGGGTAAACCCTTCTGATGATAAAGCCAGCGGGCATTGCAGCAAAGATGAAACCGTTGCTATGGCAGTGCGTGCACAAAAATGGGGAATGAAAGTAATGATTGATTTTCATTACAGCGATAGCTGGGCCGATCCCGGCAAACAAAAGAAACCCGCCGCCTGGGAAGGGCACGATTTTCCACAACTGCTGAAAGATGTTTACGATTATACATTTGATGTAATGACGGGTCTTAAATCAGCAGGCATTGCTCCAGAATGGGTGCAGGTGGGCAACGAAACTGCCGGTGGCATGATCTATCCCGAGGGCAGCACTTCAAACTGGAACACTTTAGCGCAGTTGATCAACAAAGGTTACGATGCAATAAAGGCAGTAAGCCCCCAATCAAAAGTAATCCTGCATGTAGACCAGGGCAATAACAACGAACGTTTCAGAACATGGTTCGATAGTGCCAGATCTCATGGCGTAAAATACGATGTTATTGGCCTGTCGTATTATCCTTACTGGCTTAAAGGCAACCCCGATTATACACTTTCAATTGATGACCTGGGAAACAACTTAAACGATATGGCTTCCCGCTATGGAAAGGAAGTAATGGTGGTAGAAGTAGGCGGCGAAGATTATAAAATACAAAACACTTACGACATGTTGATTGCGGTTCAGAAGAAGGTTAAAGCAGTGCCCGGCGGCAAAGGCTTAGGTGTACTTTACTGGGAGCCCGAAGGTGCAAAAAGCTGGAGCCAATACGGCTTAAGTGCATGGGGAGATGATGGAAAACCTACAAAAGCGCTGGATGCGTTTTTAGCACAGTAATTTTTTTTAACCCAACTATATATCTCTTTTGAGCTTTTGTTGCGTCGCACACTTGTACTGTTGGATTAGGTATTGAGCTTTTATCGTAGCGTAGATTAAAGCGGAGCTGATGTTGAGCAGCGTACAACAATAACCAAGCGAAAATTAATTACGCCAGAGGTGTAGCCTGTTTGTAGATAATGAAATGAAAATATAATCCTTGCCTCGGAGGGGCAACCTGTTTATCTATATTGCTAACGATAGAATTCCATGAGTATCCTTCGTGATTATTTCGTTGCAAGGTTGCTCCTCCGGAGCAAAGCGCAATTTAAAATTAACCTGTTTCTAAAAAGAGGTTGCCCCGCTGGGGCAGTTCCTGTTACCACCGGAGCAATAAATCTTATTCAATTATTAGCTTCGCACTTTCAGTACCGCCACTATAATTAATACGCAAATAATAAATGCCTTTTGGCTTGTTGTTTAATGAAATGATGATTTGTTCTGCTGATGATAATGTATTGGTGTAAATTTTTTTGCCAGTATTATCTGTAACTATTATTGAAATATTCTTTCTCGTTTCTTTAAAATCTGCTGTAAATATACCATTTTGTGAAGGGTTGGGCTGAACGCTCATGCTGTATTCATTGTTTGTAATTTTTACAGCTACTATATTACTGTTAGTACTCTTGCCATTGACATCTGTTTGTTTTAAGCGGTAGTAAGATGAACCACTAAAAGGTGTATTATCTGTAAAGCTGTGCCTATTGGTAATTTGACTGGTTGGGTTTGCATTTACCATTCCTGCGGCAATAAAATGAATACCATCTTTACTTTTCTCCACGCTATAAAACTTATTATTGATCTCTTGTGAAGTTTTCCAGTAAACAAGTACTTTTTTATTTTGTTGAGCCACTGCGTTGAATTGTAAAAGTGATACAGGCAATAAGCCATCAGATAGTAATTTTACCTCCCAACAATCTGATACATGACTACCACTTACATCCCCATTGTTGGACAAAGTCCAGCCTGCTATAATGTAACCATCGTCACTGGTTTCCTGAATACAGTAGGGGATATCGCTATTAGAACCACCCAAAGATTTTTGCCAAAGTATGCCCCCTGTATTGTCTAATTTTACAATCCAGTAATCCTCATATCCATGGTTAACGATTACATCGCCGTCATTAGAAGAAGAAGTGCCTGCGAGAATATAGCCGCTATCACTTGTTTGCCTTATGCTGTAACCGAATTCATTATTTGAACCCCCAAAAGATTTCTGCCATTGAATAGTTCCGGTGCTGTCTGATTTTACAATCCAGTAATCAAAATTTCCATGATTCCCGCTTACATCGCCGTCAGTGGAATTAGAATGCCCAAACATAATATATCCTTTATCGAAGGTTTGCTGAATATCGTTGCAATGTTCATTGGATAAACCACCCAAAGATTTTTGCCAAAGGATGGCTCCTGCACTGTCTAATTTTACAATCCAATAATCACTACTAAGAATAAGGTTAGGGTCACCATGATGACCGCTTACATCTCCATCATTGGAAAAAGAGGCACCTGCTACTATGTACCCTCCATCAATGGTTTGCCGAATAGCATGTACATTCTCTGTAGCTGAGCCACCTAAAGATTTCTGCCAGAGGATGGTTCCTGCACTGTCTAATTTTACAATCCAGTAATCAGGACCATTTCCATGATTGCCGCTCACATCTCCGCCATTTGCCCAGGAATCACCTGCAACAATGTATCCGCCGTCTTTTGTTTGTTGAATGCTCCGGGCTAGATCACCAAATCCACTAAAAAATCCAGATGGGCTCCCTAAGGATTTCTGCCATTGAATTGTTCCGATACTATCTAATTTTACAATCCAATAATCACTATTAGGATCAGTACCGTGATGGCCGCTTACATCACCATCATTGGAATAAGAGGTTCCCCCTACAATGTACCCTCCATCTTTTGTTTGCTGAATGCTCCAAGCTGCTTCACTCGATGAGCCCCCTAAAGATTTTTGCCAAAGGATGGTTCCGGCTGCGTCAAATTTTACAACTAAATAATCATCTTTTCCATGATTGCCACTTATATCACCATTTATGGAATTAGAAGATCCTGCCATAATATACCCACCATCTTTTGTTTGCTGAATGCTCCGCGCCTCATCGTAGGATGAGCCCCCTACACATTTTTGCCACTGAATGGCTGAATTTATTTGTGTATAACCTGCAATTGCACCGCAGGTAAATAAAATAAGAAGGGCGAGTTTCATAAAGAGAAAGATTGAAAGTGATAAAACTGTTTTGAATTAAATCATGTAAACTAAAAATAGTTTTAGATATAAAGAAATATAAAACCAAATAAATGATCACATAAAGATGAAATGAAGATCATCTGTCAGACGGCTCAAAGCCGTCTGACAGATGATGCAACCTTTTCATTAATCCATTGCTTCGGTAAAGCTCAATAGATATTCCAAAAATACAAGTGTGCGACGCAACAAAAGCCTCATAGATATTCATCTGCCGGGCTCATCCTTCCACTTCGCTCAGGATTGCTTCTGTTAAAATAAAAACTCTCTCCGGCCTAAGTTCCAGCGCAGGCTTATTGTAACGGCTGTAGTTTTTTGTGTGTCGGCAATGCTGGCAACTTTATAATTCCGGATGAGGCCGGTGAGGTCTACAAATAAATTTTGGGCAAGCTCGTAAGAAGCTACCAATTGAACCATAGTGCAGGTGGCTTTATCTCCATCACCGATTTTAAAACCATACTGGCGTGGACGTGTATCGTAATCTTCAAAAACATTGCCGCCGAAATTTACTCCGGCACTATCCAGCCCTTTTATGTAATGAATGGCTGTAGCACGTATATAAACTTTTTTTGCAGGCTGCGCTTTTATTATAGCAATAAACTCGCGGAAGTTGGCACCCAGCGGGTGTGCCAGCGGCTGATTGTAATGCGAGTAGTTGGCCACACTGTCGAAATGCGAATACGTATAGGGGCGTACCTGGTTCATTTCTAACTGAAGGTCCACATTCTTTAAACCAAATGCATCAACATATTTTAAACCAAGCTGCAGCCCGTTTTTATTGGCCCACCAACCGGTGCCTTTAATGAATTCTTTTACTTTAAGTTCGTCTAAAAGAAACTGGCTGTACAACTGCACTTTACCGCCAAGATTTACTTTGGCATCAAAACCCACCATTGCATTATCGGCACTGCCGGCGTTTGATTCGGCAGGACGTAAAAACATAACAGGGTTTAGATAGGAGAAATCGAAATGATCCTTTCTGCCAAAAGAAATACCTTCAAAAAGGCCAACGTTAAGCCATTTTGTGGCATTCATGCTCAGGTAATTCAGGCGTGCATATTTGCGCGGGGCAAGTTTGTTGCCGGAGTTATTGAATTGCGGGTACAATTCAAAATACAGGTTCTGGTAATCAAATTTCCAGATACGGGTATTGATCTTAAAAAATGTTGCACTGCTTGAGAAATCGCTAAGGAATAAACTTCTGTATCCTGCACCTATCGAATTTTTATCATACCCAAACTGCATGTCGATATACTTTGTTACGTTCCAGCTTACAGAGCCTCTTGCATCAAAGTAATCTACTATGCCTTTGGTGTAAAGGTTTACGGGCTTATAGAATCCCGCACCGGGTACCGCGTCATAATTTTTGATCCAGTCATTTACATAATTGGGGTCTCGTTCCTGGTTGTCTGTAACATAAAGATTAAAACCTACTTTTTTCCCAATCATACCCCTTGCACTTAGCCCACGGGAGTTTTGGAAAAGCACTTTATCGTTATTTTGTTCCTTGCCTCCAGTAAAATAAATAACCGGGTTTACTGCAAGAAAAAAGTCTTTGTTGTTTACTTCAAGCAGGTTGCTTTTGGTTTTATACAGAGCATTCCATATGGGCTTTTTGGTGTTGTAATAATCCCTGGGTTTGGTCCAGTCTGAATTATTCATGAGTTCGCTTTGCAGATTGTATTTATCAATCTCAGTAAGATTCGCATAATTACTGTTGCTTTGTAAAAGGCTGTCTGTGATTTCCAGTTGTAAAGCAGTTTGACGGCGGGGATAGGGTTTAATGGCAGAGTAATACAAATCCTGGCTGCGGGTTTTAATTTCGAGCCTGTCTAAAAAATCATAATCTTTAAAACCTGTTTGAATATAATTGGTTTGTGCTTTTGATGAAAATGATAAACATAATACCAACAGGAACAATAAGGAATATATAATTTGCAGGTAGTTCTTCTTAGTAGTTAAATACATAAAATAATGAATTATATAATTAAAGATACAGCTATCGTTAACGAAGGCAAGATAGTACATGGTGATGTGATTATCAAGAATGGAAAAATTGATAAGGTTACTGCCATTGGAGATACGAAGTATGCAGCGCAGGAGATTGATGGATCTGGTAAATATTTGTTGCCCGGCGCTATTGATGACCAGGTACATTTTCGGGAACCCGGCCTTACACATAAAGCCACGATTTATACAGAGGCAAAAGCTGCTGTAGCAGGCGGGGTTACAAGCTTTATGGAAATGCCCAATACAGTACCGCCGGCATTTACACAGCAATTGCTTGAAGATAAATATGCAATTGCTGCAAACACATCTCTTGCTAATTATTCTTTTTATATGGGTACTTCCAATGATAATTTTGAAGAAGTATTAAAAACAAACGATAAAAAAAATGATGTATGCGGTATAAAGATTTTTATGGGATCATCTACGGGTAACCTGCTTGTGGATAGTCCGCTTGCATTGGATAAAATATTTGCTTCTTCCGAATTACTGATTGCAACCCATTGCGAAGATGAAAAGATCATTAAAGAAAATCTTGAAAGAATTAAAAAAGAAAAAGATGTTTTAGAACCATCCGACCATCCACTGATCAGGAATGAGGAAGGTTGTTTTGAATCTTCGTTCAAAGCCATACAGTTTGCCAAAAAACATGGAAGCAGGCTTCACATACTGCACATCAGTACCGAAAAAGAATTGCAATTGTTTACAAGTATGATCCCTCTTGAAGATAAACGCATTACTGCTGAAGTATGTGTGCATCACCTGCATTTTACCAGTGATGATTATGCTGCATTAGGTAATAAAATAAAATGCAACCCGGCTATTAAAGCTCCCCATAACAGAACAGCTTTATGGCAGGCGTTACTTGACGACAGGCTCGATGTAATTGCCACCGATCATGCGCCACATACGATTGCCGAAAAAAATGAACCTTATGAGAAAGCCCATGCTGGCCTTCCGCTGGTGCAGCATCCCTTATTACTAATGCTGCACTATGTAAAAGAAGGGAAGATCAGCATTGAAAAAGTTGTTGAGAAAATGAGCCATGCGGTTGCCAAATGTTTTCAAATAAAAGACCGGGGGTTTATACGCGAAGGTTACTATGCAGATATGGTACTGGTCGATATGGATAAACCTTATACTATAACCAAAGAAAATATTCTTTATAAATGTGGTTGGAGCCCGCTTGAAGGTTTTACCGCACCCGCAACTGTTACACATACTTTTATAAATGGCAATCTTGTTTATGGAAATGGTGTGTTCAATGAATCTAATAGAGGCATGAGATTAAAATTTGAAAGGTAATTTTTTTACACTCGTATTTTTTTGATGCAAAAAGTTCCGAACGTAAAAGTGTGCGACGCAACAAAAGCTTCATAGAAGTACAAATGCACGGCTCAAAAAAAATGACTGGCTTAAGAAGCTTTTCGGATTAAACTTTTTCTTGTTATCAGCTAAAGATTTCATGGCATCGGCTGTTGTGTCACTCACGTGTACTTTTTTTTTTTATGGCTGCTTTGGGCTCAATAGCCAATACTTTAAGTTTAACTCAAACAGCATTTAAATTAGAAAGCTAAAATAAAATTGCGCTATTGAGCAGAAAACAATAACCAAAATCAACTGATGCACGCAGACAATACCACGCTTAACGACCTTTCCATATTTGCACGCGATGAAGAGCAATCGGTCTTTCATCATCTCGATTTTACCAGAACCATTGGCGGCCGCGAATGGCTGAAATACTTAATGGGCAAGCCTTTGGAAACAATTAAAGAGATCAGGGAAACGCAGGAGCTATTAAAACGCATCATCAGCGTGCAGCAACATTGGCCACAAACCATTTCGAACGGAACTATAATGGTGATTGAAAAGTTTTATGAAACGCCAATAGAAAATATTCCTCATAAACCAACAGGCATCAATGCTTTTTTCTACAAAATTCTAAATACGCAGGACTTTTCGCTGGTAAAATATTCTGTAACACATTTTGCAGATTTTATTAAAGGGCTAAGCGATATTTCCACATTATTGTCGCAGCAGCAAAACCCGGCGGTGCTTCAAACAATCATCGACCACATAAACCTGCTGCTGAAAAAGCCGGTGATACAATCAATCGTTCATCACGACAAGACAAAAAAATTTACAGATAAAGAAGCACAGAAATACGGCTATTTCATTCGGCATGGTTTTAAAAGTGCAGCACTGGAATTAATTGAAATTTACAGCAGGCTCGATGCCTTTTACAGTATGGCCGTTGCCTGCGAAAAATATGGTTTTACGTTTCCGGAATTTGCAGATTCAGGCACCCCTGAATTAACCGCAACAGAACTCTTTCATCCTTTACTGCCAACACCTGTATCGTACGATATTACGCTGGCTCCCCATCAAAATTTTCTCTTTCTTACCGGTGCAAATATGGCCGGTAAAAGCACCTTTATAAAAGCAGTTGGTGTAGCCGTTTACCTGGCGCATTTAGGTATGGGCGTGCCCGCAAAAAAAATGCAGTTGAGTTTATTCGACGGGCTGCTAAGTAACATACAGGTAGAAGATAATATTGTAAAAGGCGAAAGTTATTTTTTTAATGAAGTACAGCGCATACACAAGACACTCGTAAAAATTACTGATGGAAAAAAATGGCTCATCCTCATCGACGAGTTGTTTAAAGGTACCAACGTGCAGGATGCCATGAAATGCAGCACCGTAGTAATCGAAGGGCTGCGTAAAATGAGCAATGCCTTGTTTATTCTGTCAACACATTTATACGAGATAGGAGAGGGGCTAAAACAATATTCCAATATACAGTTCCGCTATTTTGAAACCGAAGTAAAAGACGATCAGTTGCTATTCAGTTACCAGTTAAAAGAAGGCATCAGCAACGACAGGCTGGGATACCTGATCTTAAAAAAAGAAGGCGTTGTAGATATGTTGCAGAAACTATAAACAGCCTTTTTTTTGAGCCAAGCATTTGTATTTCTATGAGACTTTACTTGCCACGCTCGGTTCAACGTTCTTCTTTTATGGCGACATTTAAGCGAAGCGTGGCAGCCCGAAGAAATTCGCATTGACGTCAAGTTAAAATTGAGTATTATAAGTTGAAACATGGTTCTGTACTGGGGTTTCAAAGATTTTACACTGGCGTTTCCATCGTGCGTTATAATACCCGTCCTTGCATAAGGTGCCTCAGCCGGTTCGGTTCCGGCAAAGCCGGAATTGCTGCGATGGCGCAGCCATATCGCAGCAAAGAAGCGGGTGCAGCGCCGTTGAAAGGACAATGCCATGCGGCATGAGCAAACAGACATTGAATTTGAACGATGTATCAATAAAATTAGCTTGACGCATATGAGAAGAATTTTACGATTACACTCCTATACAGCAACAACTTTATTGAACAGTTCCGGTGTAACCACGCTATTACCTTACCCAATCCGGTAACCCATTTTTGTTAAAATTTTGAAAATGACCTTGCCAAATGTAACATAATACGAATTCAATCGTACATTTATACGAATAAATTCGTAAATCAATTACAAACACAAAATTAAAACAATGAACAATGCACTTAAAAGCCCGAAAAATATTATGCTGGGCAGTTTGTTTATTCTTGCTGTTACAGCTATTGCCTGGCAAACAAAAGACAGTACCAACAAAAAAGGCAACACCGCAACTGCTAAACAGGCAGGAGATACTACCCGCCCCGGGAAACGTAGTAATGGTAAGGATGAATTTAGAATGAAAGACCTTGATACTGCAATGAAGGATTTGGATATTCAATTGAAAGATCTCGATGTGCATTTGAAAGACCTGGATATTGATTTATCGAAAGAAATTAATAATGCCATCAGTAAAATTGATCTCGAAGAGATTCGTAAAGAAGTAGAAAAAAGTTTAAAAGAAATTGATGCGGAAAAGATCACCAAAGAAGTGCAGGATGAAATAAAGAAAATTGATTTTGACAAAATTAAAATTGAAATAAACAATGCCCTTAAAGATGCGCAGGTTGAAGTTAAAAAGGTTGATATGGAAAAAGTAAAACAGCAAATGCAGGAACTTAAACAAAGCATGAACAGCGGTAAGTTTAAACAGCAAATGGATGACGCAATGAAAGGCGCAAAAGAAGCCATTCAAAACGCAAAAGAACAATTGCAGGAGCTGAAACAATTCACTGATGAACTGCAGAAAGATGGCTTGATAGACAAAAAGAAAGGCTATTCAATAGAATGGAAAAATGGCGGCGATCTGTATATAAATGGCAATAAACAGTCTAAAGAAGTATCAAACAAATACAAAAAATATTATAAGGAAGACGGATACAATTTTAAAATGAACGCCGGTGACGATGACGACGAAGGCGAGTCAATGTAAAATTGAATACCGGTTTTAAATTACAAGGAACGCAATGTGCAGGCCGCAAAAAAATAGCGGCATGTGCATTGCGTTTGTTCATTTAAGATATTCAGTACAAGTGAGTGACACAACAGGCGATGCCATGAAAAGATTGGCCGGTAACCAAAAGGAATATGGCAATTAGGGATTAGTAATTAGGAAACAACCGCAAACTACAAACCATAAACTATAAACTTCAAACTTCTATTTCTATCTTTGCTGCCAAACATTTGCCAGCCATGAATGAAAAATTTGTAAGCCGCATAAAACAGGAAGTAGCAGAAATAGAACTTGCAGGATTGTTTAAGAAAGAACGAATTATTACCAGTGAACAGGGGCCTGAAATTACGGTTAACGGAAAAACAGTTCTTAATTTTTGCGCCAACAATTATCTTGGCCTCTCATCGCACCCCAAAGTAATTGAAGCTGCACACAAAGCTATTGACACACACGGTTATGGCATGAGCAGTGTGCGTTTCATCTGCGGCACACAGGATATTCATAAAGAGCTGGAACAAAAGCTGGCGCAATTCCTTGGTACAGAAGATACCATTTTATACGCCGCTGCATTCGATGCGAATGGCGGTGTATTTGAGCCATTGTTTAACGAACAGGATGCAATTATTTCTGATGCATTAAACCATGCATCTATCATCGATGGAGTACGTTTATGCAAAGCACAGCGTTACCGGTACGAGCACAATAATATGGATGATCTTCAGGCGAAGCTGGAAGAAACTGCACATTTACGCAGCCGCATTATTGTTACCGATGGCTCATTCAGTATGGATGGCACCATTGCTCAATTGGACAAAATATGCGACCTGGCTGACGAATACGATGCCATTGTAATGATTGATGAATGCCATTCTTCAGGCTTTCTTGGAAAGAATGGTCGCGGCACTCATGAATACCGTGGCGTAATGGGCAGGATTGATATTATTACCGGAACACTTGGCAAAGCATTGGGCGGCGCCAGCGGTGGTTTTACCAGCGGCAGAAAAGAGATCATTGAAATACTTCGCCAGCGCAGCAGGCCATATCTTTTCTCAAATACATTGGCGCCAAGTATTACAGGCGCTTCTATCGCAGTATTGGATATGCTTACCGAAACCACTGAGCTAAGAGACAGGCTCGAACACAATACCAAATATTTCCGGAGCAAAATGACCGCGGCAGGTTTCGACATAAAGCCGGGCGATCATCCCATTGTTCCTATTATGCTTTATGATGCAGTTGTAGCACAAAATTTTGCAGCCAGATTATTAGACGAAGGCGTGTATGTTATTGGTTTCTTTTTCCCGGTTGTTGCAAAAGGTTTGGCAAGAATTCGTGTGCAGCTAAGTGCAGCGCATGAACAGAAGCACTTGGATAAAGCCATTGAAGCTTTTACAAAAGTTGGGAAGGAGTTGGGGGTGCTTAATGTTTAAAAACTTAAGAGGTATTAAAAAACAGCTTCACTTTTAATCACCCTTCTGCAATAGCTTTGCGCAAATTTTTTATATGAATCTTTTTGCAAGATTGATTTTTGCAGCGGTGCTGTTTTCTTTTGCTGCGTGTTCTCCAAACAATGTAACCGTTGATGACAGCCTTAAAAAATTCTTCGACGATAATAAGGTCACCGGCACATTCGGCCTCTTCGATAATGGTCAGGGGCAGTTTACAATTTATAATTTATCTAGGTATAAAGATTCCACTTACCTGCCAGCTTCCACTTTTAAAATTGTGAATTCACTTATTGGTATTCAAACAGGCAGGATCGTTGATGAGAAAATGGTAATTCCCTGGGATGGTGTGGTACGTGTAAATCCCGACTGGAACAAAGACCTTACTATGCAAGAAGCTTTTAAAGTTTCCGCTGTGCCTTATTACCAGGAAGTTGCACGCCGCATAGGAAAAGATACCATGCAATTCTGGCTCGATACATTGGGGCTGGGTTCACGCTACAAAAAGTTTTCAATTACAAACAACCTCGATACATTCTGGCTCGATAATTCCCTTAAAGTTACCGCCGATGAAGAACTGGGGCTTATAAAAAAATTATATTTCAATCAGCTCCCTTTTCAAAGCAGGCCGCAGGATATTGTAAAAAAAATAATGCTCCAGGAAAGTAATTCCAATTATAAACTCAGTTATAAAACCGGCTGGGGCTTTCGCGAAAATGGCAATGCGATTGGCTGGGTTGTTGGATGGGTTGAAGAGAACCAGCACGTGTTCCCTTTCGTGCTGAATATAGAAGGCCCTCCAGACACAGATATGAAAACGATTCGCCTCAACATTTTAAAAGGCATCTTAAAAAAGCAGGGATTTTTTGAGGGAAAAAAATAAAATCTGAATGCCCAATAAAAGTAAGCGGGATACCAGCTAAGCTTTTCATGGCGTCTTCGTTGCGTCGCAATCCTTTCAACGGTATTGCAAACATTGAGCTTCAGGTTTACAATTTTCAGGCTGGTTTAAATTAAAGAAGATTCAACAGCAAAACATAATCTACGCACTGCTAAATAGAATTTCAACAGTACACGAGTGCGACGCAAGTAAAGCTTCATAGTATTAATGCAGCCGGGTTCAAAAAAATCATTCCTGGTTTCCGGCTATTTCATTTGAAATAAGCAGTTCTCAAACTTTATTAATGCTAACAAATATTCGCTTTTGAAATTAAAATGCTTCGCCAGTATGTTGGTTCTGTACATTAAATAAAATCAAGAAAAAAACTCATTTGCGTTACTTTTGCCCGAATTTTCGTTTTCGTTTTTAGATAGTAATCAGTCAATATTTAAAACCGTTGAATAATGAGCAATAAGCCATTAACCTTGTTTGATAAAGTGTGGGATGCCCACGTAGTAAGAAAAATAGAAGATGGCCCCGATGTATTTTTTATTGACAGGCACTTTATTCATGAAGTTACCAGCCCGGTTGCTTTTTTAGGTTTGCAAAGTCGTGGTTTAGGCGTAATGTTTCCCCAGCATACATTTGCCACTGCCGATCACAACACCCCAACCATTAACCAGCATTTACCTGTAGAAGATGGATTGTCTGCTATTCAGTTAAAGGCACTGGAAACCAATTCAGCGAAATATGGTATCTCGCATTGGGGTTTGGGCAATCCTAAAAACGGTATTGTTCACGTAGTAGGGCCAGAGAATGGCATCACGCTCCCTGGCATGACCATCGTTTGCGGCGATTCGCATACATCAACACACGGAGCTTTTGGTGCCATTGCCTTTGGCATCGGCACGTCAGAGGTAGAGATGGTGCTTTCTTCTCAGTGCATTATGCAACCCAAGCCAAAGAAAATGCGCATCAATGTAAACGGCGCATTAAGTAAAGCGGTTACACCAAAAGATGTAGTGCTTTATATTATTGCCAAATTAACTGCAGCAGGTGCTACTGGTTATTTTGTGGAATATGCTGGTGATGTGTTTGAAAATATGAGCATGGAAGGCCGTATGACGGTTTGCAACATGAGCATAGAGATGGGTGCCCGCGGTGGAATGATCGCTCCCGATGAAACAACTTTCGCTTATATAAAAGGCCGTGAAAAAGCACCAAAAGGCGAAGCTTGGGATAAAGCTTTGGTCTACTGGAAAACATTGAAAACAGATGAAGGTGCAACCTTCGACATAGAATATCATTTTGACGCAGCCGATATTGAACCAATGATCACCTATGGTACAAACCCAGGCATGGGGATGAGTATTTCTAAAAGCATTCCAAAAGCCGCAGACCTTGAAGGCGGTGTTGCTTCTTATGCAAAATCGCTTGCCTACATGGGTTTTGAAGAAGATGAACAAATGATTGGTAAAAAAGTAGATTATGTTTTTGTTGGCAGTTGCACCAATGGAAGAATTGAAGATTTCCGTGCCTTTGCATCTATTGTAAAAGGCCGCAAAAAAGCTGATAATATTACTGCATGGATCGTTCCGGGTTCGCATATTGTGGAGCAGCAGATTAAAGACGAAGGCATTTTAGATATTCTTACCGAAGCAGGTTTTCAGTTACGCCAGCCTGGTTGCTCTGCCTGTCTTGCGATGAACGATGATAAGATTCCCGCTGGTAAATATGCCGTTAGTACAAGTAACCGCAACTTCGAAGGCCGCCAGGGCCCCGGTGCAAGAACAATGCTTGCAAGTCCATTAATGGCCGCAGCGGCAGCGGTAACAGGTGTTGTAACAGATCCAAGGGATTTGTTGTAAAGCAATAGGCCGTAAGCTTTAAGCAATAAGCTATATGAGAGATTTTAGAAAATATGACGTTTGGAAATTAAGCCATGAATTTGTTTTAGAAATATATACGGTAACGAAAGATTTTCCTAAGCATGAAATTTATGGAATAACAAACCAGATAAGAAGGGCTGCCGCCTCTGTTCCTACAAACATCAGCGAAGGCTGTGGCAGAAGCTCAGATGCAGAATTTTCAAGGTTTATTCATATTGCATTAGGATCAGCAGCTGAAGTTGAATATCTTATTCAACTTGCTTTTGACCTGAAATATCTTGAAGAAAAATTTTATCAGGATTTAACAACAAAAATAAACCTGACAAAAATGAAACTATATCACTTAAATAAATCATTACAAACGAAAAGCTAAGGTTGTATCGCATAAAGCTTGCAGCCTATAGCCTAAAGCATTCAAAATGGCATACGATAAATTTACCATCCTCACCAGCACGGCAGTTCCAATGCCGGTTGAAAATGTAGATACAGACCAGATCATTCCGGCACGTTTTCTCAAAGCTACGGAGCGCAAGGGTTTTGGCGATAATCTGTTCAAGGATTGGCGTTATAATAACGATGGTTCACCCAAGCAGGATTTTGTTTTGAATAACCCGATTTATAAAGGCAAGATACTTGTTGGTGGCAAAAATTTTGGCAGTGGCAGCAGCCGCGAACACGCCGCATGGGCCATTTACGATTATGGTTTCCGTTGCGTGGTTTCCAGTTTTTTTGCAGACATATTTAAAGGCAACGCACTGAACATCGGCATACTGCCTGTACAGGTTTCGCCGGTTTTTCTGGATAAAATTTTTACAGCAATCGAGGCAAATCCCGAAACGGAATTAGAGGTAAACCTGCCTGCCCAAACGATCACGATTCTTGCAACCGGCGAACAGGAATCATTCGACATTAACGGCTATAAAAAGCACAACATGACGAATGGTTTTGATGATATTGATTACCTGCAGGCAATGAAAGAAGAGATTAAAACATTTGCAGCAATGCGTATTGTTTAAACAGCCAAAGGCAATGTTGAACCGGGCTGAGGAATAGGGATGAAGCTTCGTTGCGTCGCACTCTTGTTCTGTTGATTCTTCGGTCGACTGTTGACCGTCAACTGTCGACGGGTGTTACAAACGTACAAGTGAGTTACACAAGGGACGATGAGCAATGCTGCAAAAGCTAAGTACAAAAAGTATTTTAATACATAAAGAAAGGGACGAAAATAATGCTTGCCAGCCAACGCATTGTTTTAGCCAAAAAAGAGAAATGGCAACGATTAAAAGGCATATTGAAATTATGGATACCACGCTCCGCGATGGGGAGCAAACCAGCGGGGTATCTTTTTCTGCATCGGAGAAATTAACCATTGCGCAGCTTTTATTAACCGAAGTAAAAGTTGACAGGATTGAAATTGCATCTGCACGTGTTTCTGAAGGCGAGTTCCAGGCTGTAAAGAAAATTACAGAGTGGGCTAAAGCAAACGGTTACCTCGACCGCGTAGAAGTGCTCACTTTTGTAGACGGCGAAACATCTGTAAACTGGATGCTTGAATCGGGTGCCAAAGTAATGAACCTGCTTACAAAAGGTTCTTTAAATCACTTAATGCACCAGCTTAAGAAAACACCTGAGCAGCATTTTGCTGAAGTGGGTGCTGTTATTGCACTTGCGGCTAAGAACGCCATTGAATGCAATGTGTACCTGGAAGACTGGAGCAACGGTATGCGCAATTCGAAAGAGTATGTTTTACAATACTTGGACTTTTTACAAACCCAACCCGTAAAACGTATTTTATTGCCCGATACTTTGGGCGTTTTAATTCCTGAAGAAGCATTCGAATATGTTTCATCTCTTGTAAAGCGTTACCCCGAAATACATTTCGATTTTCACGCACACAACGACTACGATCTTGGCACAGCCAATGTGCTCGAAGCTGTGAAAGCAGGTGCAAAAGGAATTCACCTCACTGTAAACGGGATGGGCGAACGTGCAGGTAATGCGCCGTTGGCAAGTGCCATTGCCGTGCTGAATGATTTTGTAAAAGAAGTAACCACTTCTGTTGTTGAGGAATCATTGTACAGCGTAAGCAAACTGGTAGAAAATTTCTCCGGATTTATGATTCCCGCGAACAAACCTGTTGTTGGCGAGAACGTATTTACGCAAACTGCGGGAATACATGCCGATGGTGATAAAAAGAACAATCTTTATTATAACGATTTAATGCCCGAACGTTTTGGCCGTCAGCGAAAATATGCGCTGGGCAAAACAAGTGGTAAAGCGAATATTGAGAACAATCTTATTCAGCTCGGCATACAACTTTCTGATGAAGATTTGAAAAAAGTTACCCAGCGTGTTATCGAACTCGGCGACAGAAAAGAAACCGTAACACAGGCCGATTTACCATACATTATTTCTGATATACTCGACAGCAGCGCCATTGAAGAAAAAGTACAGATAGAAAACTATGTGCTTACGCATTCAAAAAATTTAAGGCCATCCGTTACATTGCGCATATCAATCAACGGTGAAATATTTGAAAGACAGGCGCAAGGCGACGGACAATACGATGCCTTTATGAATGCATTGAGAAAAGTGTATGCTCAGAAAAAAATAGAACTGCCATCATTAACTGATTATAATGTTCGTATCCCGCCCGGTGGTAAATCAGATGCATTATGCGAAACCATTATTACCTGGTTGCATAACGGAAAAGAATTTAAAACAAGAGGGCTGGATAGCGACCAAACGGTTTCTGCAATACAGGCAACGCAAAAAATGCTGAATATAATTTAAAGAGGCAACGAGGCAGAGACAAAAGGCAACAAGGCAACGAGTAAAGAACTTGTTATGAATAAAATTAACAGCTACAGGGATTTGATTGTTTGGCAAAAATCAATGAGTTTGGTAACCGAAATTTATTCGATAACAAGAAATTTTCCTCCTGTAGAACTTTATGGACTTGCCAACCAAATGCGACGTTCAGCCATTTCAATCCCGAGCAATATTGCTGAAGGATATGGAAGAAATTCAACAGGCGACTATAAACGATTTTTGCAAATTGCAGTTGGTTCACTATTCGAATTACAAACTCAAGTAGAGATAGCTTTTAATCTTGATTATATTACATCTGAGTTGCTCAAAGAACTGGTTGATAAAACAAAAGAATTAGAACTAATGCTGCTTTCATTAATCAGAAAAATAAATTAATAACAAACGCAATAAGCACCTTGGCTGTTCTCTCAATGCCTTGTTGCCTCGTTGCCTCAATGCCTTTACATGAACAAACACATACTCATCGTCCCAGGCGACGGAATTGGACAGGAAGTAACCGGAGTTGGTAAAAAAGTATTAGATAAAGTGGCTACTAAGTTTGGCCACACATTTACCTACGATGAAGCCTTAATTGGTCACGTAGCTATTGAAGCAACAGGCGATCCGCTGCCAGCCGAAACACTGGAAAAAATGCGTAATTCAGACGCTGTATTGTTCGGTGCTGTTGGTCATCCAAAATACGATAACGATCCTTCGGCCAAAGTGCGTCCTGAGCAGGGCTTACTTAAAATGCGCAAAGAATTGGGGCTCTATGCCAACCTGCGCCCCATTAAATTATTCGATGAACTGCTTAGTGCATCCAGCATAAAACCAGAGATACTCAAAGGCGCCGACATCCTCTTCTTCCGCGAGTTAACCGGCGATATTTACTTCGGCGAAAAAGGCCGCAAGAACAATGGCGATACCGCTTACGATGTAGCCGAATACAGCCGCTACGAAGTAGAACGCATTGGCCGCAAAGCTTTTGACGCTGCCCGTACACGCAAGAAAAAACTCTGTTCTGTAGATAAAGCCAACGTGCTCGAAACAAGCCGCCTTTGGCGCGAAGTAATTCAGAAACTCGCATTGGAATATCCTGATGTGGAAGTGGAATACCAGTTTGTAGATGCCACCGCCATGCTGCTCATCAAAGATCCATGCCGTTTCGATGTGGTGGTTACCGCCAATCTTTTCGGCGATATTTTAACCGACGAAGCTTCTCAAATTGCAGGCTCTATGGGCATGCTCGCTTCTGCCTCCATCGGCGATGGCACGGGTGTGTACGAACCCATTCACGGCTCTGCGCACGACATAACCGGCAAGGGCCTCGCCAATCCTTTGGCGTCCATTCTTTCGGCCGCTTTGCTGCTCGATATTTCCTTTGGTTTAAAAGCCGAATCCGATGCGGTGATCAATGCGGTTGACCAGGTGTTGAAAGCAGGTTACAGAACCCGTGACATTGCGGATAAGCAAACACCTGCCGATAAAATTTTAGGCACCGATGCCATGGGCGAGCAAGTGCTGAAGTTTTTATAAAAGGCATTTTTTTGTACCCAACTTTTGAATAAGTATTTAGCCTTTCTTGCGTCGCACTCTTGTACGGTTGGAGTATGAATGAGCTTTTACCGAAGCGTAGATCGAAGCAGGTGAAAATGGCGTAAAAGTGTATCAATAAGAAATTACAGTATGACAAATCCAAAAAATTCACTCGCAATTTTGGATATATTTTTATTGATCCTTGCTCTGCTATTTACAATAGCAGTAATTGGTGTTATCAATTACAATTTAGTTGATAAAAACGCAATTGGTAAAAACATAATGTTTTTGACACTTTCGATTTGGTTTACTCTTTTTATATTTCAATTTAAAGCTTTAAGAAAAAAGACAACTTTTATTTGCTGGACAATTATTGCTCTAATACTGCTTGCTATGTTTTTCTGGCTATTTAACAACCCTGCTTTAAATTATTTAGACAAAGATGGTGACAAGCATAATTATTCACATGGGCTGATTTCGCCAATTCTTGTTTTGACTTTATATCAGATTTGCAGGCAGATTTCTTTAAAATATTTTAAAGTAGAATTAGGTATGCTTTCGAGAGTTTCAAGTTATATTGTTGAAGAGAAGAGAGAATCAAACTGGCCTGATATTGTTTGCTCTATTGGTTTTTTATTTATTCCGTTTGCAGCGTTTTATTTTTAACCTGGCATTCTTTGTTGTGCTTAATATAACAACAATCGCTTCAATCTTCGCTACAATAAAAGTTCAATTCATAATCCAACCGTACAAGTGAGTGACACAACGAAACTTCATAGCAGCACTGCAGTGTGAAATAAAATTATTCATGCGTAAACTAAAGCGGTAAAGTTGGCACCAGTGGTAAGTATAAGGAGATTTTCAAAGGAAGATTTTCATGCTACTCATATCTTAACGCGGTAATAGGGTTTAACCTGGATGCTTTTATGGCCGGCCATAAACCCGCAAGTAAACCTACAGCACTGCAAATAACAATACCCGTTATAACCCAGCCCCATGGCACTACAAAACCCGTATGAAGAAACATTGAAAAAAGGTTTCCTATAAGCACACCCAGTATAATTCCGAAGATGGCCCCCAGCAAACTGATGATGATTGATTCAAAAAGAAACTGTTGGCGGATATTGCGCTTCTTGCCTCCAAGCGCTTTTATTAAACCCACTTCCCTTGTTCTTTCGTTAACTGCAACCAGCATAATATTCATTAAACCAATAGCAGCACCTATCAGCGTAATCAATCCTATCAGCCCCGCAGCACCCTGAATACTGCTTAATAAACTGATAAAAGTTTCGGCCAGTTTATCGCTCTTTTCTATTACAAAATTCTCGTCGTCCTTTGGGGTTAATTTCCTTATTCCACGAAAAACAGCAGTTGCTTCATCAACAGCGGCTGGCAACAATTGCAGGTCATTTGCCTTTACACCAATTACAAAAGAAGGCGAAACATTGCTCATTCTTCTTACATTATTGTACGATGTAATCACTACATTATCCGCCCGTAATAATGCACTTGAGCCCTTGCTTTTTAGCACGCCAATTGCCCTGTATGGAATACCGCCAATATTGATTATTTTATCAACGGCCTTGTCTTTATTGGTCTCTCCAAAAAGTTTAACTGCCACATCGCTGCCCAGCAGGCAAACATTACGGCCGGTTTGTACATCAAGCAGGTTAAAATTGCGTCCGGCTTCTACTGAAAAGCCATTTACATCAAGGTAATTTTCATCCCCGCCCCGCACACTTACATTGGGGTTTGTCTTCTTGCTTTTATACCGTATTTCAGTGGCACCCGGCCCGCTTAAAGCAATACTTACCAGTGCCGGATAGTTAAATGATTTTTTAAAAAGCTCTGCCTCGTGCAGTTCAATTGGCTTATCAAGATTCGATTTTTTCTGCTTCTTTGTTTTATCAACTTTTTCTGTTTGATTATCATTACCAAACCTGAAACGTTCTTTGTACGACACCGTAAAACCATTGGCACCCATAGTAGAAAAACTGTCACGAAGGCTGCCATTCATGGCATCAATTGCGGTAATAATACCAATGAGGGCCATTATGCCAAAAGCAATAATAGCTACAGTTATACCGGTTCGCAGTTTGTTGCTGCGTACGGTACGGTATGCCAGCGAAAATGAATCTTTAAGTGTCATGCTTTTATAAATATTTTGTAACCGGCATTATCAATACAATCATCTTTTGTTGTGTCACTCACTTGTACGTTCAGAACAGCGGTCAACAGTCGACGCTCAACGGTCGACCGAAGAATCAACAGTTCAAGAGCGCGACGCAAGTAAAGTTAAATTGTAAAACCTATGCCTGGCCAATAAAAATATCTATAAAGATAATGCCATTACAGCACGCCTGCCTGAAAAACAGATAGGTGGATAAGTTTTGGTTTAAATGGTTAGAAATACAACCAGTTTAAAATCAGGTTTGGAAAAATACCAAGAAGAATAATTAATGCCGCTAAAGCAATAACACCGTATTTGAAAGAGGGAGTTATAACTTCAGTTTGGGGGTTGCCTTCTTTAAAATACATGGCTTGTATCACCCGGAAATAATAATAAACACTTACTGCGGCAAACAATACACCCACTATTACCAGCCAGGTATATGTGCCTGTTTTCAGCACTGCTGCCAGCATATAATATTTTGCAAAGAAGCCTGCCGTTAAAGGGATTCCGGAAAGTGACAAAAGAAAAACCATATTGGTTGCTGCAAGGGCGGGTTGAGTTTTTGCAAGTCCGTTGTAACCTTCTAAACTAATGTCTTTCATTTTTACAAGAATAGCAAAAATGCCGATGGTAGCGAGACTGTATGCGGCTGCATATAACAGGATACCTTCGTACGCCAGATCGTTAAGACTGATCAGTGAAAAAAGCATAAAACCCGCTTGTGCTATGCTTGAATAAGCCAACATACGTTTTACACTTTGCTGAAAAACGGCAGTAATATTACCTACAAGCAATGTTGCCACGATCAGTATTGCATAGATCATTTGCCAGTTTACAACGCCACTGGTTTCATTCATACGCACTGCACAAAGTTTTATAAAAGCAATAAAACCGGCTGCTTTTACAATCGTTGCCATAAATGATGTGAATACACTTGGGGCACCATCGTAAACGTCGGGTGTCCAGAAATGAAAAGGTGCTGCCGAGACTTTAAATGCCATTGACACCAAAAGAAACAGCAATCCCAATATTTCGAGGAAAGAGGCCAACCCTTTATAAATATTAGGGAAAGTGCGAACAGCCTCCATATTAAAAGTGCCGGTACCGCCATAAGTTAATGCAATACCCATCAGCATCAGGCCTGTTGAGAAGGCACCCATCAAAAAATATTTAAGAGCGGCTTCGTTACTTTTCATATTACGCTTATCACTTCCTGTAAGTATATAAAGTGGTATTGACATAATTTCAATACCAAGAAACAGTGTAAGAAGATTGTTATATGAAGAAAGTAAAGTAACGCCACAAAGAACAAAGAATATTAAAACAAAATATTCGGCCACATAAGTACCGGTTTTTTCAATTTCCTTTCCTGTAAGTAACACATAAACAAAAGTAGAGCCTATTGCGATAGAATTAAAGAGCATGCCAAACCTGTTGAAAAGCAGCATACCATGTGTATTGATCAAAAACATAGTGTGCCCGTAGGTATCAGCAATATTTGCAACAAGCAATATCAGTAATGCAATTGAAGCAATATGCCTTAAGCTCCCTTTGTTTTTTAAAAGAAAGCTGCAAAGCATCATCATAACACCAAAAGCAGCAGAAAGAATAATTGCGTTCATATTGTAAACTGTGCTGTTCTTAAATTACAGATGAAATTTGATTAACACCGATTGTACCGTATCGTTTGTAAGTTGCATCATGGGCTGCGGATAAACGCCAAGAACAACCACAATAACCACCAGTACAATGAGCATTATTTTTGTTCCCATACCAATATCTTTTGCATTTTCCGTAGCAATGGATGTATTGCCGTAAAAAATCTTTTGTATCATATTTAATGTGTAAACAGCAGCAAGTATAATACTGATACCGGCAATTGCCGCAATCCATACATTGTACCTGAACAAACCATTAAACATCAAAAACTCTCCCACAAAAGCATTGGTTAACGGCAATGCGATATTTGCCAAAGCCATTACAACAAGCAATATGGCAAGCGCCGGAGCCTTTCTTGCCAGACCACCCAGTTCGCTAAACTTACGGGTGCCCAATTGTGTTTCTATGGCTTCTGCTACAATCCAAAGACCAATAACATTAATGCCATGATTAAACATTTGAATCATTACACCCTGCATACCTGTTTCCTCACTGGAAAAAATTGCAGCGCACATTAATCCAATATGTGCAATGGAAGAATAAGCAATCATTCGTTTTATATCATCTTGCCGTATGGCAATAAGCGAGGCATAGAGCATTCCCGTTACACTCAAAATAATAATAAAATGGCTGTAGTAAAGTGCAGCATGCGGGAATACGGGAACCAGCCAACGTATCGCAGCAAACAAACCCATTTTTACCATAACCCCACTTAAGATCATTGTAACCGCTGTGGGTGATTGTTCATACGTATCAGGTTGCCAGGTATGCAACGGAAATATGGGCATCTTAATGGCAAAGGCTAAAAAGAATAACCAGAATGCAAAATTTTCCTCGCCAGTTGAGAGCTTAGCATTATAAAAAGATTGCAGTGCAAATGAATGATCCGGTGTTTTAAAATAAACGTACAGGATACCCACCAGCATTAACAATGAACCTACAAATGTGTAGATAAAAAACTTAAAGGTAACCTGTATCCTTTTTTCGCCGCCCCAGGTAGAGCAAAGAAAATAGGCAGGTATTAAAGCAAGCTCCCAGAAGAAATAAAATAATAAACAATCAGTTGAAAGAAACACACCCATAAGCCCGGTTTGCATCAAGAGCATTAAACCATAAAAGCTTGCAGGTTTTTTATAATCATTATTATAAACAGCACCAAAAACAATTGGAAAAGCTATTGCATTTAACAGACAGAGCATTTTTCCCATCCCATCCAACCCAATGCTGAACCTTGCCCCCAAAGCTGATAACCAGGCGGCATCATACGATGATTGCGCAGTATCAAACAAATTGAATACACCTGCAAATACAACAGCAAGCGTAAGAACCGATGCAAACAATGACCAGCTTTTAGCATCCTTTTCACCCTTTATAAAAAAAGTAATCAGTCCGCTGAACAATGGTATCAATATGAGTAATAATGCTATCATATTCTTTTTCCTTTCCTAAAAGCCTGTTTAAATTTAGTTTTAAATATTTTGCATAAGCCCTAAGCTGCCACATGTACAAGTGATAAAGTGATTGCGACGCAAGGGACGATACCATGAAAAACTACTGCTGGTATTCAAATAAATCATTTTTAAACAGCCCATAACGCTAAAATATATTTTGAAGAAATTTTACAATAATTTCCTGGTTCCAGAACGCTAAAAACAAAACTGCTATTGATAAAACCATAAATAAAATATAATTACCAACCTGGCCGCTCTGCAATAAACGCAGTTGCCTTGATGAGTAATTAACAAACCGGCCTACGCCATTTACTATGCCGTCAATGCCTGATTTTTCAACAACTGATTTAAGAAACCCGGCAAGGCTGTTCAACGGCTTTACAATTACTGCGTCGTACAATTCATCTATATACCATTTGTCTGCAAGTACTTTTCTAAAACCCTTATAACTAGCATTGAATTCTTTTACAGCAAAAAGCTTCCGGGCAATTACAAAAATTAAGAGCAACCCCACAATAGTTCCAATCAAAAGATAATTTTCAGCTTTTGCTGCCCCTGCACCTTCATGTACAACAGCAGGAACAACCGGTGCAAGGAACTGGTTAAAATAATCATGTCCCCCAAATATTTCGGGTAACTGTACAAAGCCGCCAATCAATGATAATACCGCAAGTATAATTAGGGGCAGTGTCATTGCCAGAGGCGATTCATGCAAATGATGTTCCTGTTCGTGTGAACCCCTGAATCCACCAAAAAATACCAGGAACATCAGGCGGAACATATAAACAGCAGTAAGAATAGCTGCAAATGCAGCAAACCAGAATAGCACAGGGCTATGGGCATATACTGCAAGTAATATTTCATCTTTGGAAACAAACCCCGAGGTAAAAGGAAAACCAGAAATAGCCAGTACACCAATTACAAAGGTCCATGTAGTTATGGGAAGTTTTTTAATCAGGCCGCCCATTTTTGTAATATCCTGCTCGCCACCCATTGCATGAATTACAGAACCTGCACCAAGGAACATCAATGCTTTAAAAAAGGCATGTGTCATTACATGAAAAACGCCGGTAGTATAAGCGCCAACACCAAGTGCCAGGAACATAAACCCCAACTGGCTTACAGTAGAATAGGCCAAAACTTTTTTAATATCGTTCTGATATAGCGCTATGGTTGCAGAAAGGATTGCAGTACATAAACCAACAATGGCAACTACATCACTTGAAACTTCACTTAAAGAATACAACACATTGCTTCGGGCTATCATATAAATACCAGCTGTAACCATTGTAGCAGCATGTATCAGTGCCGAAACAGGTGTTGGCCCTGCCATTGCATCGGGCAACCATGTATATAAGGGAATCTGTGCGCTTTTACCAATTGCACCAACAAACAATAATAATGTAATAGCAGTAACATCCGTAGCAGAAAGAGAAGAGCTCGCCCTGTCAAAAACTTCGGCATATGTTGCAGTATCCAGTTTATTAAGCATCCAGAATATAGCGAGCAGAAAGCCAAGGTCACCAATTCGGTTCATGATGAATGCTTTCTTTGCTGCATGGTTGTAATTGTTGTTTTTAAACCAAAAACCAATTAATAAATAGGAGCACAATCCTACACCCTCCCATCCAATAAACATAATTACATAATTAGCCCCCAGTACAAGCAGCAACATAGAAAAAACAAACAGGTTAAGGTATGCAAAGTATCTTCCGAAATGTTCATCAGGTTCATCGTGCATGTATGCAGTGGAATAAAGATGTATCAGAAAACCAATACCGGTAATGATCAATAAAAATATTACAGACAATTGGTCTACCAGGAAAGCAAAAGGGATTTTAAAACTGGTAACATCAATGAAATTAAAATAATCAATCACAGTGCCGCCGTTTGCCTTAACATCAAAGAAAAGAAATACACTAATTATGAATGACATGAGTATTGTACCGCATCCAATAATGCTGATTGCATTTTTTGACAAAGACTTTCTGAAAAGCCCATTTATCAAAAAGCCTATCAAAGGAAATAATGGTACCAGGTAAACTAAATTATTCATGCCTGTCTCCTAAAGGATAATTTTTGCCCTAAATCCCTTAAAGAATTTAAGAGTTAATAATTAAATGATTAGCCGCTTTATTTGCCCTGTAAGGAACGCTAAGAGGCTTAATTCTTCAGCCTGTTTAAAAAATTAATATCAACAGAATGTATATTCCTGTACATCATTACAATAATAGCAAGGCCCACGCTTACTTCTGCTGCAGCTACTACCATAATAAAAAAAACAAATAATTGTGCATCGGTGCCCACAATAGTTTTTGCATCACTTGTTACCGCATTGGCATAATGCATTTTTGAAAATGCTACCAGCAAAAGGTTCACTGCATTCAGCATCAACTCAATGCACATAAAAACAATAATGGCATTGCGGCGGATTAATACACCGGCAACTCCTATACAGAATAAACAGGAAGCTAATGCTATATAATATTGAATTGGCATAATATCCCAACCCCTGAAGGGGTTATTTTTTATTAGATAATTTTTTTATTGCCCCATATCCCTTTAAGTGCAGGGCTCTCTAATTTTTCTTTCCGATTACTACGGCCCCAACCATCGCACTTAAAAATAATACACTACTTATTTCAAAAGGTAAAGCATATTCGCTAAACAAGACCTTACCAAGATTTTGAATCAACCCTATATCACCATCTTTTAATAAAGCATTCTTGCCAACAATATCCCCTGCTGATATCGACGCTGAAATAAATATCCATAGCAAAAGCCCACCGGAGATTACGCCGGAAAAGATCATCCATATATTTTTTTGCGGTTCAGTTCCTTTGTTAAGGTTCATCAGCATAATAACAAAAAGGAAGAGTACCATAATGGCACCCGCATAAACAATAATATTTACAATTGCCAGAAACTGCGCATTCAATAAAAGGTAGTGACCCGAGATGGCAAAAAACACCACAATCAGCCATAAAACACTGTGAACAGGATTTTTGCTAACCAGCACCATTATGGCACTAAACAGGGCAAGCACACTTAAAAACCAGAATAATATTTCGGAAGTACTCATGTTGTTTGCAATCGGTTTCTGCTGAACTATAAGGGCTTTACAAAAATTTTATACCTTCTTTCTTAACCAATAACTAATTCCCGATTCCTAATCCCTCTTACAACCCTTTCGCCTTGGCAAGATCTGCTTTTTCGGTTAAAGGGTTTGGTATCAGTAAATCTTCTTTATCATATATAAGCCCTTTACGGTTATAGTTCGATGGCGTAAAGGTCTCACTTAAATAAATGGCATCTTTCGGACAAGCCTCTTCGCATAACCCGCAAAAAATACAACGCAGCATATTGATCTCATAACGGGCGGCATACTTTTCTTCACGGTACAAATTCTCTTCGCCCACTTTGCGCTCTGCAGCTTCCATCGTTATAGCTTCAGCCGGACAGGCAACCGCACATAAACCACATGCAGTGCAGCGCTCACGGCCCTCCTCATCACGGTTAAGCACATGCAAACCGCGGAACACCGGGCTAAATTGTCTAGTTTGTTCGGGAAAATTAATGGTTGGTTTCTTTCTGAACATGTGGCTAAAAGTAATAGACATGCCCTTAAGAACTGCGGGTAAATAAATCTTTTCCCCAAAAGTCATTGGCCTGCGGTCTACATCTTTTACCCTGTTGGTTAATGCCTGCATTTTTATCCGTTCAGTTTAAATAGTTACAAAAATATTTTTCTAATCTGTTGTTACCAACTTTATCTCGGTTATTGTTGATAATAGTTTCTAACACATTTTTTTTACCAGCTTTCTGCTCTGCACACATCGCCGGTTGTGTCACTCACTTGTACGTTCTGAACAGCGGTCGACAGTCGACGGTCAACTGTCGACCGAAGAATCAACAGTATAAGAGCGCGACGCAAGGAACGATCACCAAAGAACTTCTGTCCGGTACAAAAATTCATTTATTTATTAAAATATAAAATAAACGCACCTGTTGCAACCATATTTGCCAAAGCCAATGGTATCAGGCCTTTCCAGCCAAGGTTCATTAACTGATCGTATCTGAATCTCGGTAATGTCCAGCGGATCCACATAAAAACAAAAATGAAAAAGAATATTTTACCCATCAGCGCAACAATGCCTACAAGTGCTGCAACATTTGGCGAAAGTGCGGCCTCGTTTACAAAGGGCATATCGTAGCCTCCAAAAAATAAGGTTGCCATTACTGCGCTGCTGATGAACATGTTAATATACTCGCTGAAAAGATAGAACCCAAGTTTCATAGAAGAATATTCCTGGTGAAAACCCATATTCAGTTCGCTTTCGGCTTCGGGCAAATCGAATGGTGCACGGTTACATTCTGCCATGGAGCAAACAAAAAATATAAGAAAAGCAAGCGGCTGATAAACTACATTCCATAAATGATATTTATCGTTTATCTGCTGCTCTACAATTGTTTTCATACTCAACGATCCGGTCATCATTAAAAGCGAGATCAATGCAATACCCATTGCCAGTTCGTAGCTGATCACCTGGCTGGCACCACGCAATGCGGCAAGCAAAGAGAATTTATTGTTCGATGCCCAGCCACCGATCATAATACCGTAAACGCCCAAACTTACAACGCCAAAAACGAAGAGTATTCCAATGTTGATATCTGCAATCTGAAGGCTTACTGTGGTTCCGAATATTTCTAATTTATCGCCCCAGGGTATCACTGCACTTGTCATCATCGCAGTTAACATGGCAAGGCAGGGGCCGAGGATAAATAAAAATTTATTAGAACTGTTTGGTATAATTTCTTCCTTGAAAAATAATTTCATACCATCGGCGAGGGGTTGCAAAATTCCGAACGGGCCTGCACGGTTAGGTCCACGCCTGTCCTGCATTACTGCTGCAACTTTACGTTCAGCATAAGTTGAATACATGGCAATAATCAATGAAGCACTGACAACAACGGCGATCAATATCAGCTTCTGGAGAATAAATGCCCAATCGAGTGCAAGTAGTATCATTGTAAATGATTAATCTTTTTGTTTTCCATTAAAAGTATCGCTTGTTGCCGGACCCTCAATCAGGCTCAGATCAATATTTGGACGGTTTACTTCACTTACATCATGAATATCCATAAAGAAGCGTGGTTTTTGTCCGTCCATTACTTTTACGATTGTTTCCTCTGGTTTCTTTAATCCAAGATAATGGCCTTGTGCTATAACTGAATGACGGCTTATTACAGATGGCCCTTCGATTACCCAATCGTTTACATTCTTTTTTTCAAACCTGCATTCGTTACAGATCCAACCTGTTTTGCCATCGGCTGTATCTTTCACTTCACCCCATTCATCTTTCCTGGCAGTTACGCGGAATACTTCATCGCCCCGCATCCATAACTGTACTTTGCCTGCACATGTTGGGCAATCCCTATGTGCATCAACAGGTTTGGTAAACCATACACGGTTTTTAAACCGGAATGTTTTATCGGTCAAGGCCCCAACCGGACAAACATCAATTACGTTTCCTATAAAATCATTATCCAAAGCCTTTTCAATATAAGTTGCAATTTCAGAATGATCGCCGCGGCTTAAAACACCATGCTCTCTTTTATTGGTTAACTGGTCTGCCGTATAAATACAACGGTAGCAAAGGATACAACGTGTCATGTGCAGTTGTATGTAAGGACCAATATCATGTTTATGAAATGTTCTTCTTTGAAATTCGTAGCGTGTGCCAGCTTTGCCATGTTCATAGCCCAGATCCTGCAAATGACATTCGCCGGCCTGGTCGCAAATAGGGCAATCCAAAGGATGGTTAATAAGAAGAAATTCAACAACACCGGCCCTTGCTTCTTTAACCTTGCTGCTGGTAATGTTCTTTACTTCCATGCCATCCATCACTGTTGTTCTGCAACTGGCTACAAGCTTGGGCATTGGGCGTGGATCTTTTTCACTTCCCTTAGAAACCTCTACCAAACATGTACGGCATTTACCGCCACTGCCCTGCAGCTTTGAATAAAAGCACATTGCCGGAGGCGCTACATCACCACCAATGCTGCGCGCCGCATGCAGAATGCTGGTTCCCGGCGCCACATTGATAGTAATGTTATCAATTGTTACTTTGAATAGTTGTTGTTCACTCATATTTCTAAGCTGTTACAGGCACATGAATTTCGTCTGCATAATGTGCCAATCCATAATTTCTTTTTAAACATTCATCAGGGTTCAAAACATGCCATTCAAATTCATCGCGGAAATGGCGGATGGCGGCGGCCACGGGCCATGCTGCGGCATCACCTAACGGACAAATTGTGTTACCTTCAATTTTACTTTGAATATCCCACAATAAATTTATATCACTCATCTTCCCTTTGCCGCTGTCAATACTTTTTAAAATCTTTTCCATCCAGCCGGTGCCTTCACGACAAGGCGAACATTGACCGCAGCTTTCATGGCGGTAAAACCTTGCAAGCGTGTAAGTGTGTTTAACTACACACTGGTCTTCGTCCAGCACAATAAAACCACCGGATCCCATCATACTGCCAGTTGCAAAACCGCCATCGCTAAGGCTTTCATAATTCATATACCGGGTTTCGCCCTTGGCTGTTTTCAACAATAAATTAGCAGGAAGAATTGGAACCGAGGAACCACCGGGGATACAAGCTTTCAGCTTTTTACCATTGGCAATTCCGCCGCAATATTCATTACTGTAAATAAACTCTTCAACAGAAATGGTCATGTCGATCTCATATACACCTGGCTTATTTATGTTACCACATGCACTCAATAATTTTGTACCGGTTGATTTACCCACACCAATCTTTGCATACTCTTCTCCACCCATGTTTATAATAGGCACAACCGCTGCAAGGGTTTCCACATTGTTCACTACAGTTGGCCTGTCCCACACACCTTTAATTGCCGGGAATGGCGGTTTAATTCTTGGGTTGCCACGTTTACCTTCCAGGCTTTCTATTAATGCTGTTTCCTCACCACAGATGTAGGCACCTGCACCGCGCTGAACGTAAATTTCGCAATCAAACCCGCTACCCAAAATATTTTTACCAAGCCAGCCATTAAGCTTTGCTTCTGCAATGGCCTGCTCCAGAATGTCAACGATCCACGCATATTCGCCGCGTATATAAATGTAAGTAACGTTACTGCCAAGTGCATAGGAAGAAACGATCAGTCCTTCTATTAAAAGGTGGGGCAAAAACTCCATCAGGTAGCGGTCTTTAAAAGTGCCGGGTTCACTCTCATCTGCATTGCAAACAAGGTGACGCGGAACGCCTTCCGGTTTTGCAATAAAACTCCATTTTAAACCGGTAGGGAAACCAGCGCCACCACGGCCACGCAAGCCGCTTTTCTTTACTTCTTCCACAATTTCTGCAGGCCCCATTTTCATAGCTTTTTCCACGCTACGGTAACCTCCTTCACGGCGGTACACCTCGTAACCACGAATGCCTGCTACATGATCTTTTTCTAAAAGTATTTTAACGCCCATTGCTTATCACTTTTTCGCTGCAGGCTTTCGCCATTCGCCTATTTATTTTTTTGTTCCAAACTTCTATGCTGCTATGAAGCTTTACTTGCGTCGCACTCTTGTGCTGAAGTAATTCTATTCAGCCTGTGCGAAGTTCAAAACGTTCATCTAAGCTTTTAATTTGCAAGGTATCCTTCTATCCACCCGAAAAACTATTCCGCGGACTACCTTTTATCAACTCAGATAGTCATTAAGTTGCCACTGTCGCCAAAGGTTATAGTGTACAAATGTGCGACGCAAGTAAAGCTTCATTCATAATTCAACTGCCGGGTCAATAAAAAAAGAACTCACTTATTTAATTATGCTAATTATTGGCAGCTGCATTCATTGTGCACTCCTGAATAATCGCATCAATTTTTTCTTTTGTCAGGTGCTCCCGGTAATTTTTGCCTAGTTGCATCATTGGCGCATAACCGCATGCGCCAAGGCATTCAACGGTTTTTAGCGTGAACAAACCGTCGGCAGTTGTTTCGCCAGGTTTAATGCCAAGCTTCTCGTAAATGTAGGCAATAATATCGTCGCTGCCGCGCAACATGCAAGGGCCGGTTTGGCAAACTTCGAACATATATTTACCCACAGGTTGCAGGTTGTACATGCTGTAAAATGTAGCTACTTCGTACACTTCGATGGGTTCGATGTTTAACAAAGAAGCCACATAGTCCATTGTTTCTGCACTCAACCAACCGCCAAAACTTTCCTGTGCAAGATGCAATACGGGAAGCAACGCACTTTTTTGTTTGCCTTCCGGATAACGGGCTACAAGCCTGTTGAATTCGGTAATTTGCGCTTGTGAAAAACTGCTCATCAATTTTATTTTGTTAAGTATTCTGATGGTATAGGATTATCGTTTCGCTCATCATCAAACACCCATGTAATAATCCAAAAACGTGTTCCGTCAAAAAATAATTCTATACTGTTTATTCCCCTGCCAATTATTGCTCCTTCGGGCGTATTTCTCGTTTCGTAGGTGCTCCATACATGATAAACACTTCCGAATTTTTCAACCTTGCGACTAATTTCTTTTTCATCAAAACCGTTCTTCTCCAAATATTCATCACTCATCTTGTGATACTCTTTCAGGCTTACCATAGTTAAATGTGGTTTGCCATCTTTATCCTGCCTGTTCCAGCCTACCCGTGCATCCGCCAGATGTAAAAGACTATCCCTCTCATAACTAACTTTCTCTCCTTTCTTCACTGTAACTACATCGTAGTAAGCTTTCATTATTCCGTCAAGCGTACCAACTTCATCTTTATATTTTGTTACTGTTTGTGCTATGATGTTTTGTGAAGAAAACATCAATAAAAAGATACAAGCAATTGCAACAAAATATTTATTCATCAATGATTAATTTACGCGTCCATTTCGCCGGCAATTACGTTTAAGCTGCTCAATGTAACAATGGCATCGCTTAACATTGAACCTTTGGTAATTTCGGAATAGGCCTGGTAATAAATAAAGCAAGGCCTTCTGAAATGCAGGCGATATGGGGTTCTTCCGCCATCGCTAATGAGATAGAAACCTAACTCACCATTGCCACCTTCTACACTATGGTAAACTTCGCCTGCAGGAATTTCTGTTTCGCCCATTACAATTTTGAAATGGTAAATAAGCGCTTCCATTTTAGTGTACACATCTTTCTTCTCAGGCAAATAATATTCGGGAATATCTGCATGAAAAACTTCTGCCTCTGTGCCTTTAAATTCCTGCACTTTTTTATAAGCCTGATCTATGATACTTAAGCTCTCCCACATCTCAAGGTTGCGCACAAGGAACCTGTCGTAACAGTCGCCCGTTTTGCCAATGGGTATTTGAAAATCAAAATCTTCGTAACTGCTGTAAGGACTGTGAACACGAACATCGTAATCAACACCTGCGGCTCTTAAATTTGGACCGGTAAATCCATAATTCAAAGCACGCTCTGCATTGATAGGCCCGGCACCAATCGTACGTTCCATAAAAATACGGTTGCGTGTTAAAAGGGTTTCAAACTCCTTCAATACTTTAGGATATTCGGCCATAAACTTCTCCAGCTTTGTAAAAGCGGTGTTGTTGAAGTTGCGTTCAAAACCGCCGATACGGCCAATATTGGTAGTTAAACGGGAACCGCAAATTTCTTCGTAAATTTCGTAGATCAGTTCGCGGTACTGCATTACATACAAGAATACAGAGAGTGCACCCGTATCAACACCAACGATTGAATTACAGATCAGGTGATCCGAAACCCTGGCGAGTTCCATGATAATAATTCGCAAATAATCTACACGTTTGGGCGTTTTTACTTTCAGTAATTTTTCGCAGGTCATATGCCAGCCCATGTTATTTATAGGGCTGCTGCAGTAATTTAACCTGTCAGTAAGCGTGGTAATCTGGTAAAGCGGCCTGCGTTCTGCAAGCTTTTCAAAAGCCCGGTGAATGTAGCCAACCGTTTGCTCGGCTGACACGATGCGCTCACCATCCAGTTCAAGAATATTTTGAAACACACCGTGTGTGGCAGGGTGCGTGGGACCAAGATTAAGCGTTGACGTTTGCTTTTCAATGGACCCTTCGGGTAATTTTATATGCGGATGCGTTAGTTCAGACATAAACCCTGTTTCCCTTTTGGGTATTTTATTTTTGTTACGAACTTTTATTCTTTACTCAGCTTCGTTGTGTCACTCACTTGTACGGTTAGATCAAGACTCGGCAAAAATCACAACCAAAAACCTAATTAATTGATCCACCCCTGCCAAACATCTCGTCGTCTTTATCTCTGCGGGTCTGATCTTCTAAAGGAAATTCTTTGCGAAGAGGAAAGTAATCCATTTCATCCACATTAAGAATACGTTTCAAATTTGGATGGCCAACGAAATTTACACCGTAAAAATCGAAAGTTTCCCGCTCCATCCAGTTGGCGGTAGAATAGAGACTGGTGGCGGTATAAACATCGGGGCTGGCAATATCGGTAAACACTTTAAAGCGTATACGCACATTATCTATAAGATTGTGCAAGTGGTAAACCACCGCCAATTCTCTGCCGGGTTGATCGGGATAGTGAACAGCGCAAAGATCTGTTAGGAACTGGAAACGCAACTCACCGTCATCGAAAAGAAACTGCAATACCTTAAGGTTATGATTTTTTGGCGCTTCGAACGTGAGCATGCCATAAGGTTCTTCAAACGCAGTAACCTGGTCAGGAAATTTTTCCTGTAAGCGTTGTTTTATGATTTCGTTGGTTAAACTCATAAGCCATTTTATCTTTCTGTGTTAAGGTCGGAAATTTTAAACGGTTTGTAAAGATACATGCACTTGGAATGTTGCTCAATAATGTTATTCTGTACAAGAGTGCGACGCAAGTAAAGCTTAATTACTGTTTAAAGCCCGGTACAAAATGCCTTTAATTGCATTATTGAATGCCATAGCTGTTGAGCAATTTAGTGTAATGCTCGCTGTTTCTTCTTCTTAAACTTTCGTTGTGCACCAAATCCTGTATGCGCATAAAACCATCGAGGATTGCCTCTGGTCTTGGTGGGCAACCTGGCACATATACATCCACCGGAATAACCTGATCGATGCCCTGCAACACGCTGTAAGTATCGAAAATACCGCCAGAAGAAGCGCAAGCCCCAACGGCTAAAACCCAACGTGGCTCTGCCATTTGGAGATAAACCTGTCTTAAAACAGGAGCCATTTTCTTGGCGATAGTGCCCATAACCATTAACAGATCGCACTGCCTTGGGGTGAAGCCTAAACGCTCCGAGCCAAAACGTGAAAGATCGTAATGCGAACCCATAGTGGCCATGAATTCGATGCCGCAGCAAGAAGTAGCAAATGGTAAAGGCCAAATGGAATTTTTACGGGCCAAACCCACCACACTTTCAAATTTGGTTGCAAAGAAACCTTCGCCCTGCATGCCTTCCGGCATTTCGGTGATTGCAACATTATCATTAATGTTGGCTTCTTTAGCATGTATATTAAAACGTACGGGGCGTGACATAAAGTAAATTTAGAATGTAATATTAAAAATGTAAAACGAGAACAATTCTTTAGGATTATTGGTTCGGAAGAATTGTATCTTTTACATTTATTTCTTAATCTTCCCAGTTTAAAGCTCCTTTCTTAACAATGTAAATAAACCCGACAAGGAAGAAGGCTACAAATAAAATAATCTCCCCAAAACCTGACCAGCCAAGTTGTTTAAAATTAACTGCATAAGGATAAAAGAAGATAACCTCCACATCGAACAACACAAATAATATAGCTACCAAAAAATACTTAATGGCCATCGGCGAACGTGCATCGCCGTGGGTTTCAATACCGCTGGCAAAATTCTCTAACTTATCTGTTGTTTTTCGTTTGGGGCCGATAAGATGGGAGAGGACCATCATTGTTGCAATAAAGCCAATTGCAAAAAATACCTGTATGCCTACCGGAAGATAATCTGACGCACTGCTTGCAGAAGCTGTATCGAGTAAAATATTAAGAAGGTGCATATAAGGGATTTACAGAGCAAAAATAAGGGCAACTAACTGAAAAGAAAAACCCACTTTAAAAGTGGGTTTTTTTATTTGAACCTAATTTAATTTTCCATTGCTTTTGGTGGGCGAATTATCGGAGCTGTTACTACCAGTGCCCGTCTTCTTTAGCAGTGCTTTTTGTAATTGCACTTTTGTATCGTTAGGAAATTTATTTTCCTCACTGGCAACATCGGGGTATAAAGCAATCATTGAATCGCAGATATCAACACCTTTCTGCAGATCTTTTGCATATTGCGCGTAATACACAAGCAGGTAATAATAACTGTTGTAAATTGTTTTACGGTTCTTTTCAATATCTTTTTTCAAAAAGCTGATGTAATTATTTACTGGTTCTACTGCCAGACCCTTAGTAGTGTCAACATCCAACATTTTATTTGCTGTTACACTAAAGGTATAACCTTGGGGTAAGTCAGGATAAGCTGCCATATAAAGCCTGGACAAAGAATCTGCAAGTACATAATTTTTTGCATCTATTGAAGCTTTGGTAATATCGTAATAATCCCTGCCAGAAGGTTTGGGTTTCATGGAAAATAGTTTTACAGCTACAGCAAGTTGCTCATTATACATCTTAGCTTTACTGTACATGGCGGCAATTTGGTTCATGTAATCAATTTTATGAGCCATCACAGTATCTATAGCGATTGCTTTGGTAAGTACTTCATCCGCCGCTTTTTCACTGCCCGGGAATTTTGACAATATTTTTCCGTAAAGTACATAATCCGAAGACTCAATTTTGTCCGCAGGTGGGTTTGCAGCAAAAAATTTGTCCATATAAGTTTTTGCTGTTAAGGAATCACCCATCTTATTGTAGTTGTAGGCATATATAATATCTATGCGTATATAGTCTTTACAGGCGCCGTTTTCCATTTCCTTTGCTTTTGCAATAGATTCCTGATTTTTACCGGCACGGTACAAATAATCTGCAACAAAATAATCCAGTTGGCAGTCTTTGTCTGCATTAGCTACATATTTGTCAAGATACTCTTTGGCAGCATTTATATCTCTGTCTTTATAATAATTAAAATAGGCAAGATAAACAGGGGCATAAGACGGGTCGGCAACAATAGCTTTACCAAACCATTCATTCATAAATTCAAGGTTATTCTGGCTTTGATAAATTCTACCAGTACGGTAGTAGGCTTCTGCATATTGCGGATTACGGGTAAAAGCATCCCTGAAAGCTTCAACAGCTTCACCACCTTTATCGGTACCCTGTTTAAGATAACATATTCCAAGTTGTATTGAAATATCCGGATTGGTTTTATTTATTTCCTGCGCCCTTTTTAGTTTTTCTATGCCATAGGCAGGGTCACCCTGGGTGCTGCTGCCATCTGCATTGGCCCGGCCAATAGCATTTAGAATATCAGCATTTTCAATTCCTTTCTTCCCTTTTGTAGCAGTAATTGCCTGTTCAAATTTTTGTTTGGCAGAATTGATATCGCCATTCTCAAGGAGTTCAACATGACCTGAACCAACCCATATCCAGGGATCATTAACCCCATCAGCAAGGGCTTTTTGAAACAATGTTTTTGCACCTGCTAAATCTTTGTCTGCAAGGTATGCCTGACCTAACCAATAAATAGAATATGCATCCTTTGGTTTTGAAGCCACTACTTTTTCAAGGGTTTGTTTTGCACTGTTAACCCTTTCATTATAAAGGAATTTTATTCCTTCCTCTACTGATTGTGAAATAGCAAAAGATGTTGCCAGTGCAACTGCAAGAATCGTTAAAGTTGTTTTCTTCATTGTCTTCATTTTATACAGGTTGTTATGCTTTTTACTGTACGCTTCCTGTTCTTACTCCAAAATACATGGTTGCAGGAACAAGGTAACTTCTTCTGAAAATTAATTGACCTCTTTCCAGGTTTAAAAAATTTGTAAAACCTGAACCAAGCCCGGTTGAATTTTCCTTTAATATATAATACAAAGGACGTACCAAAGGGTATTGAGCGTAGGTAATGGTCGCTTGTGATGGCTTCGCAAAACTCCCGCTATCGCAATTGTATTTGCATTCCATTAAAGCAAACCGGATTTTTTTCTGGTATGCTACCTGTTCAGGATCCTGATCATTGGTAACCCAACTCGATCCAACAAAACCAATTGCATGCTCATTTTTTGAAACATAATCCACTACCGCTTTACTGCCATTTGCAGCCATTACATTCTTTCCTGGTGCGGCTCCCTTTAAAACAGAATCAATTAAAAACCTTACAGTACTTGTAGCACTTTTGCCATCAAGCACAATGTAACCCAACGTATCTTTTCCACTCAACTTATCCTTTATTTGCGTTACGGTAAAAATGCTGTCTGTGGCATTAACGTTAATAATTACACTAACTGCATCGTACGCAAGAATACCGAATTGTGGTTTATAAGAAATTTTTGATTCAAAAAAAGCACTTTCTTCTCTTGTTAAACCTTTAGCTACAATAATCATTCTGGTGCTGTCTTGCTGCAAATCCCTGAAACAATCTGCTTCAGATTTATAACTTGCCATAATTTTTGTGCCCGGATAAGAAGATTCATAAACTTTAATTTCCTCACTTATTACGGGTTCAAAACTTTCATCTACACTTATTTTTATGGTTCCGCTTTTTGGGGTATCATACTGTGTAATGACTTTTGTTTTATTGTTGCTGCAACTCCATAAAAATATTATCAATAACAATGAAACCAAAAAAAAAGATTTTCCCATGCTGCATTTTTTCATCATCAATAATCCTTTTTTATACCCCTGTACAACCTGAACCCGCCATACAGCAAACATAAGCTCCCAAATAAATATATCATTAAAGAATCCCCGCCAAACTTTTCTGTAAGGTTAAGCCCAATTTTTTCGTTGAAAAACATCATCAACCCAATACCGAGTATCAGCAAACCCATAGTAACATTATAAACAGTTTGCATGTTATTGTAACTCTTACGCTGCTTGTCTTTAAAATCACTTTCCATGAATAAGAATTGATTGGGGATGGCAATTTAATAATTTTTACTATTCCTTACTAATGAATGTTTCCAGTAACTTAAAATAACATTCTGTTCTATAATTTTTATTAGCCGAACAGGTGACTATAATTGAGCTTTTCTTGCGTCGCACTCTTGTACGTTCAGAACTTTAATCAGCAAACCTGGCGTAGCCTCTTGTTTTTCTCATGTCCACCGGATAATCATCTATCAAAAATCAATTTTAAGAGCTTTATAAAACCTGTCTTATGATTGTTGTCCGTAATAAAGTATTACCTGTTACTGTATTTAGATGCACCTGTAACAATAATCCATAAAATATGCCCGGCGCTAAACTATTCTCCGGCTTACAGATATCCGGACCTCAAAATCCTCCAATAAATTCCTGCAATAACAGTGTGCAAACGCGAAATGAATTTGCCGCGAAATTCTTGTGAATAGTACCCTTCGCTTAAATGCTGCTATGAAAGGGGAACTGTGAAACGAGCGTGGCAACTAAAGATTGATAGAATTACTTCAGCCGGGCTCATATTATTGATTCGTCTAAAATAAAAAAGCGGCTTTTGATATAAACCAAAAGCCGCTTTTAAAATATTAAAAAAAGATTACTGTACAACGATAGTTTTTGTTTCTTTCAAATCATCGAGTGTAAACAAAATTTTATAAACACCTGCGGGTAGATTGCCCAGGTGAAAATGCCCGTTGTTAATACCTTCATCTGCACCCATATCCGTTTCTTTAATCAACCTTCCGGCTGTGTTAAACAACTGCACATGCATACTGCCTGCTTTGTCGGCATTGAATTGCAGCATTAAATGTCCCGGGCTGGTTATGGGGTTGGGGCTAAGGCTTAGAATAAGTTTTCGAACAGCAGCATTGTTCTTAAAAAGCTTTATATCAGATAAAGTGCGCCTGTTATCTTTGTCTGCAATTTCGAGCATGTAGTAATAATAGTTGTTTGCAGTACCAATGCTGTTATCTGTGTAATTATAACTTTTCTCTGTGTTAGAATTACCCGCCGCATTTACCCGACCTATTTCAGTAAAGTTATCTCCGTCAATGCTTCTTTTAACAATGAAACTTGCGGTATTTTGTTCGGTTACCGTTTTCCATGTAAGCAATGCCTTGTTGCCGGCAGTTGAATTTATATTCAGATAAGATAAAACAACGGGTAATGCACCGGTAACCGTTAGGGTGCCAATCATGCCACCCAGTTCATGAGGCGTGCATTTATAATTATAGGTTCCTGCAACAGTGAGGATATAATTAAACGTTGTGTGTGTGGCCGTGCCATCCATTATAGCATCCCAGGCAGCGGCACCAACAGGTATTGTTTTACTTGTCGTAGTATGTGAACCATTATCCCATACAAATTGAATAACGTCACCTACAACTGCATTTACCGTTTTAGGGGAAAACGCAAAATTCTTCACATGAATGGTTATGGTGGCTGCATTTGAAGACACCGTTATACCTGAAAAAATAACAGTACATAAGAGTATAAACTTTTTCATAGATCTGAGTTTGTTTAAAGGTAAAAATACAGAGATTATAATTTAAGAAATCCAACGAAACACAAAAAAATATGCTGAACGGGGAATTTATATTGCTTAACCGGAAAAAATAAACCCTGCAGTGCAAAGCAGGGCTTATTCAAAAAGTCATTTCAAAAAAGTGTTTAACTTTTATCGATTGCCTGTAAAATATCGTTGATAATATCATCTACATATTCAAGCCCGCAGGAAATACGGATAAGCCCTGGCGTAATACCAACAGACAATCTTTCTGCTTCACTTAGTTTAGAATGTGTAGTACTTGCCGGGTGTGATGCGATGCTCCTTGTATCGCCAAGGTTTGCAGTCATGGAAAGTATTTGCAGGCTGTTTAAAAATTTCTTCCCGCTTTCAATACCACCTTTTATTTCGAAGCATACAATACCGCCACCAGCTTTCATTTGCTTAACAGCAATATCGTATTGAGGGTGGCTCTTTAAAAAAGGATATTTTACCAGTGAGATTTTTGGGTGGTTTTCCAAAGCATTAGCAACTTTCAAAGCATTCTCGCAATGCCTTTGCATACGAACATCCAGTGTTTCCAAACTCTTGCTTAACACCCATGCATTAAATGCAGATAACGACGGGCCTGTATTTCTGCAGAACAAATAAATATCCCTTATCAAATCTGCCCTGCCAACAATTACGCCGCCTAAAACACGGCCCTGCCCGTCAATCCATTTAGTGGCAGAATGCACTACAAGATCAGCACCATATTTAATTGGCTGTTGTAATAATGGCGTTGCAAAACAATTGTCAACATTCAGTATTACGTTATTTTGTTTTGCAAACGAACCGGCCCATTCAAGATCAATTATTTCCAATTGCGGGTTAGTAGGTGTTTCCAGGTAAATCATTTTCGTATTGGGCTGCATTGCAGCCTGCCAGGCAGCCTTATCATTCGCATCAACCAAAGTACATTCAATACCGTATCTCGGTAAAAACTTTGTTACAATGGTGTAGGTGCTGCCAAATACCGAACTACAGCATAATAAATGGTCACCCTGCTTTAGTAATGCGAACATAGAACCAAATACAGCAGCCATGCCGGTTGCAGCCGCAAAGCCAGCCTCTGCCCCTTCCAGCGCTACCATCTTTTGTACAAACTCATCTACATTGGGGTTGCTGAAACGGCTGTAAATATTATCATCGTTTTGTTCGGCGAATGCCCCGCCCATATCATCTGCCTCATCAAAAGTAAAACTGCTGGTAAGGTACAATGGCGTGGAATGTTCCATCTGCCAGGTCTTAGGCGTTTGTATGCGTATGGCTTTGGTTAAAGGGTGCAGTTCGTTCTGTTGCTCACTCATTATTCTGTACTTATTGTATAAATGTATTATTGTTTATGCACAAACGTATTCCACGTAAGATTGGTGCCACTGCGTGTTAAAGTCGCACTTACCGAGCAGTATTTTTCCATTGATAATTCCACTGCACGTTTGGCTTTATCTTCATCCACATCGCCGTAAATATGAAATTCCAGTTCAATGTTCTGCCATAGCGAAGGCTCTTTGCCCGCCTCACGTTCGCCTTTAACAACCATCTTATAATCTTTTACTTCCTGGCGCTGCTTTTTCAAAATACTTATTACATCAATGGCACTGCAGCCTGCGAGGCCCATCAACAACATTTGCATGGGGCGAACACCAAAATTATCACCGCCATGTTCCGGGCTTGTATCCATTCTTACTGCGTGGCCATAAGCATCTGTAGCTTCAAAACCATAGTCACCATGTATACGCGAAAGCTCTACTGTAATCATTATTTTAAATTAAAGAGCGGCGAAGGTATTTCATTTTAAAATATCAGTTGCCACTATCAACTGTTTAGTAATTTTATGAGCCCCGCAGAAAAATTTCATGGCATCGGCTCTTGCGTCGCACTCTTGTAAGGTTGGATTATGAATGGAGCTTTTATTGGTGGGTAGATTGAAGCGAAGGCTTTTGGTCAGGCAACCAAAAGCGGTGTAAATACCAAACCGCTATTAACTACCGCCAATCGTTTCACATAAATGCATAAATCGAAACGCCTCCTTCTCATTTGTACGAAGGTCTTTTTCATTATCTGCAAGCAACCCAATTGTTGTACCTAAAGCTTGAAGTGTTTGTCCCCAAAATTTTGGCGTCCAAGGTGCTGCATCAATTTCTAAAATCTTTCCTGCCGCATCCAAAATTCTACCTCCGAAACCTACTCTTTCCGGCCTTAGCTGCCTTACGAATTCTCTGTAATCTGGTATAAGTGATGTCTCAATTATTTTCAACGCCTCTGAAGAAATCTCTTCATATTTCGCATCAGCATTTAAACCAGCCTCCACATCGGCAGATAGCTTTTGTAGATGCATAGCAAATCCCTCACGAGTATCTTTAACTCTTTCTCGAATTTTTAAAATGTCTTCAGGATTAAGTGCAGATACTTGAGGTAATAAGTATTTAAAAACATGTAGAGCCTCTATTGCTTTGTATACTTCACGCTTTGAATGCCCTTGCCTCACTGTGAAAATTCCCGGCAAATTCAAATCCTGTCTAAATAAATGTTCAATGACAGAAGTTCTGACCATAAAAGTATTCGGGTCTTCAGTAAACCCAAATACACTCGGAGTTTTTAAGAGTAAAAATGCAATATCAGAAACATTTTGGTCATACCGAACATCCAGTTTATCTTTTTTTGGTAGACGCTCTAAAACACCTTCATTGAACAATAACCCATTTTCCTTCTCCCATTTAGGTATTATTTCGTAAGTTAATATAGTCTGTCCATTAAAATCTATTTTGGAAGTCATGTCCATACTTATCACCTCATGAAGACCCTTTCGATTTTTTCTTATCTCGGTCAAATCACCATGAGCATCAGAGTAAGGCAGAATAATTTTATCATAGAATATAGACAGTGTTGACAACTCAGTTTTATCTCCAATTATGTCATCAGAATTATAAGAGATTTCGTATTTCTTTTCCATAAATATTGATTGCAAGTGTGCTTAAGGTGTTTTAATTGTCCAACCCTGAAATATATTTCCGTTCCCCCAGCTACCTGAATCTAAATTTATAAATAAAAGTTGATGATTTGCATTTAGCTAAATTAATAATATCAAGCCCGATATGAAGCACAACAGTTTAAACACTATTTGTATTAACCTGCATTTTGGTAATACCAATGTTGTGCGTTCGTGCTTGTATAAGCAGAAAATCTTAGGGTAGCAAGAAAACAGGAATTCTAAATTTTGTCGTGTCCACTTTTGCAGGATTCCCTCTTTCAGGTTTTATGAATTTTCCAATAATATAAAACTTGTCATTATATGGAGATCTCTGGTATTTAATTACTGTTACATTTTGAGGTTCAATAACAATTGAATCTTTTAATAGATTATTAGCGCTATTACCACTAAACATAGGAACTATACTATCTATGAATGCTTGATAAATTATACTACTGTTGTTTAAAACTAAAAAAATGTCTAGCGTCGCTATATTATTATTTATATCCCACAGAGGGAAAGGACCATTTTCTTTCAAGTCATAGGCATAGTAAGAAGAATTTGTATTAGGGGGATTCGCAACAGCCTTCGTAGGTGGTGGATTAATCGAAATAGGATCAACTGAAACTGTGATATTTCTATCTTTTGACAATAACGATTGAAGTATTTGGGAATTTGAAAAAGAAATGTCTGCTAACGCTTTAATTGAAGTTTGCAACTGTTCATTGCCTTTGTCTCTTTCTGAATTATTTTGAACTATTGATTTTGAAAGAAAAAAGAACAAAGAATCTAAATTTGCTCCATTGATGTTTATCTGTGCAGGTGTTGAATCCAATGCAAACATAGTTTTAGAATCTGGCTTAGTTCTAAAATTGGTTAAAGCAATCCAAAGGGGTGCAGCAATTGCTGCCAACAAATAAATAATATATTTAAACCGTTTCATTAGGAAAACTTTGAGTTTTTAATATTTTAAATAGCATATCTAAGTACTTCTTTTTAAGCCTTTCCTCTGGAATTTCGTTTATTTTAGATTGTAAAGCTTCGAGTAAATCAATTTTGCTATCAGTTGCCTCTTCTACTGCAACAATAGTTAGCAATGCAGAAAATGCTCCTTCAATAGTAACTTCTGGGACTTCTCCGTCGTAACAATAGACAGCAATGACAGCAACAACTATTGTCAAAAGAACTCCTCCTAATGAAACGATAAGTTTAAATCTATTTACAAATTTTTCATGTTCAAGCATTTTGTAAATGCTTGTCGAGAATGAATAAGGGCAGGTTAAGTCCAATTTTGGTTCATTCATCAGTTTCCTAAAATACTTACGCATACTATTGAATTTAAACTATATCGCTACGAAGTATAGTCGCATGATCCCATCTCAAAAATAGTCGAAAGTTTTTTCTATTCAAAACCATATTCTCACATTATCAACGCCTTTATAAAAAATAAAATAATATTCGAAAACCTTTGTACAGGCCTCTGCTGGTCCGCTTCCCTAAAAGCTCCATTAACTACTTGCGCACAAGTGTGCGACGCAACCCCGTCGCCATGAAAACCCCAAGCCCGGCCCCAAAAACCCCCGCCCCGACCAATTGCAATTAACCCCGTAAAGCACAAACTCCAAAAATCCACAACCGCAGTAACGCCCCAAACAGCCTTTAGCCATAAAGCACCACCAAAACCGCCAAACTGGCTCCATTTGGTGCTTCGGGAGCTCCTTCCAATGCTTTTGAAAGCCATTTTCTGTCTTCTTGTCATCCATTTAAGTCTTCTGGGGCTGCTTTCAGGTTTTTTAAGTGCCCTTTTTTTGCTTCTGGAAACACTGCCCAAACTTTTAAAGGCGCTTTTTTTGGTTTGGGGGCCCCGTTTTTATCTTTTGTCTTTGCACAGGCTGCTTAGCCCTTAAGATTGCAGAAAAAAATTTGCGCCGGTTTTTTTTGACAAATAAAAAAGCATTAGTAAATTGTATTTACAATTAAAATTTTCACCCCAAAACAAAATTACTATGCCTAAAACACCCGCAATCCGCAACTACAACTTTCCCGATGCAGACCTTAAACAAAGAGTTGACAGTGCTATCCTGAGTATTACCCGCGACATTACAGACTTTAAAAAACGGGGCGTAAACACCGCAACCCTTGATGCACTTGCCGCTAAAAACGAAGCATTTGCCGATTTACCAACCGACGAAGAATTGCTGGGCCAAAAAACCACGGCCACAGAAAACAAAGATGCTGCTGCCACCGTGCTTAAAGAGCAAATACGCTCTATAAGAGGCATGGCAGACGATAAATTTAAAGGCAAAGGCCTTTACCGCAGTTTTGGCTTTGAAGGCATGGACGAAATGAGCGACAACGATTTGCACCGCCTTGGCAAACGTGTGTTTAGGGTGGGCACCTCCCAACAGGCAAACATGCTGGCAAATGGCTTAACGGTAGCTGTGCTTACCGCATTAAACGATGCCACTATTAATTTCGACACCCTGATAGATGAGCAGGACGATGCGATAAAAGCCCGTGATATTGCTGCAGAAATAAGGGTTAATGCGGGTAATGAACTGTTTGACGAATACAGCCGCCTTTGCAATATTGGCAAAAGCATTTACCAGGATACAGACGAAGCCAAGTACAACGATTATGTAATAGAGAGTAGCCCGGCAGCACCACCCACGCCGCCACCACCTGCCACTAAATAAAATATAAAAACCCTGCCAATAGCGGGGTTTTTTTGTGGCCAGACTGTAAAGTTTTTTTCAGCTTTGGTTGCGTCGCACTCTGGTGCTTTCTATAATGCTGTGCAGCTTTTATTGGTGCGTAGATTTAGAAGAAGTGTTGCGTGGGGACACGCACCTTTAGGTATTAGAAGTTTTTTTTTGAATATCGTGCTGCGCCAACTTTCCCCCTTTTATTTTCTGATTTTTTTTGTAATCTGAAACCCGAAGAAAGTTAGAATTGGAATTAATACGCTTGCTGTCCAAACTAACTTGTGGTTAAACCAAGATAAAATTGTATCCCAATTTGTAGAGTCATGATTTTTATAGGTGTCTTTCTCCTTTTGTTCTTTTTTTGATTCCTCATTAGATGATGTGTCTGTGTCTGAAAAAAAATTCTTAATTCTTGTCCAGCTATACCAAGGTAGTGGCGGCTTATTAAATGAAACAGTAATTATGCCATTTCGTTTTCTAAATGAAGAATCAGGTGAAACAGGTCGTACTATAAATTCAACAAATTTGTCTGTATTTGTTCTTTCGACTAATACTGTTGAATCATAAGTTCTGTCAATTTGTAAATTTCCCGTTTCAGCTTTAAAGCTAATTAAAGCGTAAGGCTCAAATATGAAGTATGAAAAACTAAATTCTGCTTTGTTGTAGATAGAGTCGTGTTTAAAATCGGCTTTTAATGAAACTTCTTGATAGGTGGCTAATGATTCTTTTGTTATGGTTTTAAATCTCTGGCTGACATTATCAAAGAAGGATTTTATTTGAGTAAAATTATCGGCAACAATAGTAGTTTGAGCTGTAGAGTCTGAAAAAATAGTAGTTGGAATTTCCATGTCATTTTTAGAGGCAATGTCACCAAGTTCTTTTGATATTCTATTTGAAACGTTACCTGAAATTATTCCGTCGCTGCTATGACAAATGTAAGTTAAGGTAATCTGAACTTCTTCGTTTTCTGTCGCAATGAATTCAACTCCATTGAAAGTGATGTAGCCATCAATTGGTTTTGTTAGTATCTCTTTTTGTGTTCTACAACTATCAAATAAACAAGATAAAATACAACATAGCAATGGACGAACAATGTACTTTCTAAAATTGTTATTTGTCATTTAATTTATAAATGGACTTTTGATTTGTAAGGGTCTAAAATTGCTCTCATCTCAAAAATATGCGAAAGTTTTGTTTATTCAAAACCATTGCCTTTAACAGTCTTTAGCCGCTTTTGGTTGCCTGACCAAACAACAATTCGCTTTAATCTACGCTAAGGTAAAAGCTCAATATATAATCCAACCGCAAAAGTGTGCGACGCAACCGGGATGCCATAATAACCCAAAGCCCGGTCCAAAAAAATATAACCTCAGTTTTTATACATTAACTTTAATCAGTGATTCGCATTAATACTAAAATATTGTTTCAAAATGCTTAAGGTACTGGCTTTTCAAATTGCCGACAGCGTAGATATAAAATCTTTTAAAGCAGCCTTTACTGCTGAGATTTATTACGCAGATTCAGAAGAATTGTTTTACAATATTGACAAAGAAAAACTGATCTATGTTTTTAAATATGGCATTGTTTGTTTCTTAAATCATACAGAAGTGGAGATGACTGCTTTTTTACAGGTAATCTCACCTTACTGTAAAAACCTTTTAAGTGAAAGGCTTAGCGAAGAATTTGATATTGAAACCCATGCCCCCAAAATTAAACTGGGCTATAATAAAATTGAAATTACAGAAACAGATATTGAAATTCTGCGGCTGATTATGCTGAATGTTTCGCAGAGCGTAGCGCTGGATCATTACGATCAGCAAACGAATATTTTGCTGGAGGAAACAAATTATCATACACAGATTCTGGAGAAAAAAGGCAAGCTGGATCTCAGCGGTATTAACCTGAAAAAATATATTGGCAGAACGCTGAACATTAAAAACAGGATTGCTGAAAACCTTTACATTTTTGATTCGCCCGAAGAAACATGGGAAGATGAAAACCTGAACAAACTCGATATTGGCCTTAAGAAAACATTCGATCTTCAGGCACGTTTCAGAACCATTCAGGAGGGTCTGCAAATTGTAAAAGAAAACCTTGAATTGTTTAAAGACCTGCTGCAATACCGCAACAGTGTAGTACTTGAGTGGATCATTATTATACTGATCCTGGTGGAAGTGGTTAATTTATTTGTAGAGAAATTTCTTCAATAACATAGCTTGGTTGCGCGGTTAGTTGCCTGGTATTATTATTTTTTTGTGTGCAAACAAACGACTGTTAACTGTTCAATAAAGTAATGAACGTACAAGTGTGCGACGCAATAATGCCTGATAGCATTCCCTCTGCCTGGTTCAAAATATTCCTTCAAAAAAATAAACTGCTAAAATGCTATCTTCGCCATCCAATAATTTAAAACACAAAAGCAATAAAGATGGCAAAATATTCAGCCGGTGTATTATTTGGCGATGAGTTAGAAGCATTGTACAACGATGCAAGAGAAAACAAATTCGCAATTCCTGCAGTTAACGTAATCGGTACCGATTCGGTGAATGCAGTTCTTGAAACCGCTGCCAAAGTAAACAGCCCGGTTATTCTGCAGTTCAGCAATGGCGGCGCACAGTTTTTTGCAGGCAAGGGAATGCCCAACGATAAACTGCAGGCCAATATTATTGGCGGTGTAAGCGGTGCCATGCATGTACACAATGTGGCTGCGTATTACGGTGTGCCTGTAATATTGCATACCGACCATGCTGCCAAAAAATGGTTGCCCTGGATTGATGGTTTATTAGCAGCCGGCGAAGATTATATGAAAAAGAACGGAAGGCCTTTATATAGTTCGCATATGCTCGACCTTAGCGAAGAGCCGCTGCACGAAAATATTGAAATTTCTGTTGAATATTTTAAACGCATCAATGCATTGGGCATGAGCATTGAAGTGGAGCTTGGCGTTACAGGTGGCGAGGAAGATGGCGTAGATAACTCTGGTGTTGAGAACTCTAAAATGTACACACAGCCAAGTGAAGTTGCACAAACGTACGATGCATTGAGCAAGGTGGGCAGCCGTTTTACTATTGCCGCTGCGTTTGGTAATGTGCATGGTGTTTACAGTCCGGGTAATGTTGAATTGCGTCCGGATATTTTGAAGAACAGCCAGGTGTATCTTGCGGAAAAACTGGGATTGGCAGAAGGTTCTAAGCCTTTGTATTTTGTGTTTCATGGTGGCAGCGGATCGCCTAAAAACCAGATTCATGAAACATTGAATTACGGGGTAATAAAAATGAATATCGATACCGATATGCAGTGGGCTTTCTGGGAAGGTGTGCTTAATTTTTATAAAAAGAACGAAGCTTATTTACAGGGGCAGCTCGGTAATCCTGAAGGGCCGCAAAAGCCAAATAAGAAATTCTACGATCCACGTGTTTGGTTAAGAAAAGGCCAGGACAATTTTGTAGCGCGTTTAGAAGAAGCGTTTGTGGATTTGAATTGTATTGGTAAGAATGCGTAAGAAAGTTTGTAGTTTATAGTTTGTGGTTTGCAGTTGTTTGAGCAGAGTAGAAGAATGATGAGCCGGGCATTTGATTCTTTATGGATCGTTCCTTGCGTCGCACACTTATACTGCATTACTTTACTGAACAAAAAATACAGTCAACATTTTATAAAAAGGGAACTCAGCAATGGGTTCCCTTTTTGTTTTAAGCTAAGTTAGAATAATCAGAATCAGGTAAATAAATATGGTTTATTAATTCGCTGAAATATTGTGCAGCAAACAGCATGCGGCTGCCGTACCAGCTAAACATTTCGCCATCCACAATCAGTATTTTGGGTATTGGGGATTGGGAATTTGCAAAATAATTCTTTATTTCTTCCGCATGTTTTTCCTTAAAAGGAAATGGTTCCGAGGAAAGGAGGATCAATTTTGTATCACGTTCTTTGATTGTTTCTAATGTAATTGCCGGATAACGCTTTTCATTTTCAAAGATATTTTGTAAGCCACATTTGCACAGCATATCGTTGATGAAAGTATCACCACCAATGGTCATATGAGGATTACGCCAGATGAGGTAGGCTGTTTGTAGTTTATAGTTTGTGGTTTGTAGTTTGGAGAATGCAGTTTCAATTGCTGCAATTAGTTTTTCTGCCTGCTTTTCTTTTACAACCAGTTCGCCAATGCTTTTGATCATGTTTAATGCATCTTCAAAATTATTTACATCGCTTACCCATACAGGAGCTATTTGATGCAGCTCCTCAATTTGTTCTTTTACATTCTCTTCTTTGTTGGCGATAATCAGATCGGGCATTAACGATTTTATTTTTTCGATGTTCACATTTTTTGTTCCACCAACCCTCGCCTTGTTTCTGAACAAGGTTTGAGGGTGTACACAAAATTTAGTGATACCAATTACTTCTTCATCAAGACCTAAATAATGCAGTAGTTCTGTTTGCGAAGGAACCAATGAAATAATTCTTTTTGGCGGATAAGTTCCCAGCTTAATAATATTACCCATCTGGTCTTTACATTGAAACATAGATTAAAGATAAAGCGTATGTTTTATGGAAATTAAAATCGCATGCATCTTATCTTCTAAATGTTTCTCATGAAAAACATGAGTATAGTTTTATTGATCCTGCTTGGCACATCTGTTTGGATGATCATCGTCTTTAATCAAACTGACAATAAGTTTCAACAGGCTAATCCTCAGCAAATTCAACAAACAAAAAATATTACATCAACCGCTTATGTAAATAAAATCAATGAAATACCCTTGCCGGAAGGTTACGAAAGAATTGAAACTGGAAAAGATTCTTTTGCCGAATGGCTGCGAAACATAAAACTTAAAAAAGACAATATCGTTTACCTGTACGATGGAGCACCCAAAGACAGGCAGGACCTGCATTACAGGGTTTTAGATATTTCTACAGGAAAGAAAGATCTGCAGCAATGCGCCGATTGTATTATGCGACTGTGGGCTGAATATTATTTTGCGAAAAAGAGCTATGATAAAATTACTTTCCCTGCCAATAATGGCACTGAATATAATTTTGAAAATTATGCCCGCAAACAAAATTCATGTTACACACATGAATGCCTGCTCCAGTTTCTTGAGACTGTTTTTAATTATTGTGGTACTTACACTGTTGCAAAAATGACCAACTCTGTATCGCTAAGCCAAATGCGTATTGGCGATGTATTTGTAAAAGCGGGAAGCCCTGGTCATGCGATGATAGTTGTAGATATGGCGGTACACAAATCTACTGGACAAAAAATTTTCCTTCTTGCACAGGGCTATATGCCAGCACAGGATATGCATATTGTAATAAATCCAATGAACACAGACTCGAGTCCCTGGTATGAACTGAATGAAGCTTCAAAAATTATTACACCAGGATGGGTTTTCGAAAGCAGTCAGTTGCGAAGATAAATAGGACTTACTTCAGCAATTTTAAAAATTCAATACAAAGTATTCCAAGAAAGCATCCGGCAACCATCATACAAAATATGTAGGCAGCAAAAATTAAAGGGCTCCATTTTATTTTGTAAGCATTTATTAGCTTTTGTACAAAATTGCTCCTGCTATCAGCGGCGTAATTTATCTGTTGGGTATGGATAAGATGTTTCATAATATTTTTTTACAGGTTTATAAAAAGAAGTTTAGGATTGAATTATTAGGACCCGCATAAATGTCGTTTTGTTTTGAAAAGAAGGAAACACCAATAGCTGTCAAAGACAGTAACAGGAAAAAATTGCCGGTAACAATATTGGCATGTTACAAGCGCTGCAAAATCTCAGCAAGACTGCACCTGGTGTTGAATAGACTTATTACGGTATAAGTGTGCGACGCAACAAAAGTTTAATTCATATCCTTTTGCCTGGCCCCAAAAAAATATCCGCAAAACAATTTTTACATGTTTTACGGATAACTAAAAAACAAAGCGGATGATTTATTGCAACTCCCATGCAAGCGCACTTGCACCAAGTATAGCAGCATCGGATTCTTTTAAATGGCTTACCAGGATTTTTACTTTATTCTGAAATATTTGTATCAGGTTAGCTTCCATGTGTTCGCGTGTTGGCTTTAAAATAAGCTCACCGGCTTTGGTAAGACCACCAAAAAGTATAATAGCTTCGGGGCTGCTGAACATTACCGCATTGGCCAATGCCATACCCAGTATTTTGCCGGTAAACTCAAAAATTTCTTTTGCAAGTGCATCGCCTGCAATAGCTGCCTCAAATACTTTTTTTGAATCGATTTCATCGGGTTTAAAACTGCGCAAAACGCTTTTTGTTTTTGTTTGTTTCAGCATTTCCAGTGCAGTTAGTCTTACACCGGTTGCCGATGCATAGCTTTCCAGCGAACCTTTTTTTCCTGTACCATCATGCATGCGCCCATCGGGAATAATAATTGTGTGGCCAAGCTCACCTGCAAACCCATCGTGGCCATAAATTAAATGACCATTCGCTACAATGCCACTACCCACGCCGGTTCCAAGCGTTATCATAATAAAATCTTTCATGCCCTGAGCAGCGCCATACATCATTTCTCCGAGTGCAGCAGCATTGGCATCGTTCGTTAAAACCACGGGCAGTTTAAATTTATCCTCAATCATTTTAGCGAGGGGAATAATTCCTTTCCAGGGCAGGTTTGGCGCATATTCAACTGTGCCGGTATAATAGTTGCCGTTTGGTGCACCAACGCCAATACCTTTCATACGGCCTACACCGCCGGCTTTATCAATCAATACTTTTAAATGTTCGTGCAGTTCATCAATAAACGGTTCTACCTGTTTGTGTTTTTTGGTAGAAATATCGCCTGAAAATAAAACATTGCCTACACGGTCAACAATACCAAATTTTGTACCGGTGCCACCAATATCAATTCCAATAACCAAAGGCTCTACAGAAGGTTTTGTTGCAGTTGCCATATAAGATAATTATAAAATGAAAATTATTTTTTTTGAGCCGGGCATTCAGAACTTTTATCAGGCTTTTGTTGCGTCGCACTCTTTTACTGTAACAATACTGTTGAGCAAATTCCCATCACTTCCGGCGTACATTCTCAACCTTGCTTTAATGCCCGCTACCCGCAATCTGAGAATCGAAATCAAGCCCCTGAGCCTTTAATACACTTCTTAATTTTAATGCAAGCATAGCCAGCAAGCCAAAGCAAACTGCAGCAACCAGGTAAGAATTATGCATACCAATAGAAATGGTGTCGCCAAGTGAACCCTGCAACGGAGGTATTACCGCGCCGCCCAATATCATCATAATTAAAAATGCAGAGCCCTGGCTCGTATATTTTCCAAGACCGCCAACACCCAAAGAAAAGATACAAGGCCACATAACAGAGCAACACATGCCACCAAACATAAAGGCATAAACAGAAACAATTCCGTGAGAAAACACACCTACCAACATAGATACTGCGGCGAGTAGTGACACAGTAAGCAATGTTTTAACCGGCTTTTCCTGGCCGTAGAAAAATGCAGCAATACCAATAGCAACACAAACCGCATAAGGAAGCAGATCGTTAATGTCGTTGCCATATAAATGATTCACAAAAAGAATAACTCCAAAAGCAACATAAGGAACGATAACTGTAGCGATCATTTTTCCGGTCTTTGATAAATTGAATACCCCAATAGCCCCTGTCCAGCGGCCTATCATAAGGCTACCCCAGTAAATCGTAACATACTTTGAGATTTTGCTTTCATCCAAACCCAGGTCAGTTAAATATCCCGGTGTTTTAAGTAATGCCCCGAAATTGTTGTCAATCGTAACTTCAACACCTACATAAATAAATATGGCAAGCATACCATAAATCAGTTGCGGATATTTCATTGCTCCCCAACCGGCGTTATTTTTAATTGCACTGTTATTTGAATAAAACAAAACAGAAACAACTACGAGTAAAGTTAAAAGTAGCAGCGGGGTTTTACCAATGCTTGTTAGCTGCCCGATCATAATAATTGCCAGAATCAAACCGGTCATCGTAAGCAGCGATGCCGATGCTTTTTTGGATGCTTCAAATTTTGCATCATTCTTCCCATCAGGTAGTTTTGAAAATGCAAAAAATATGGCCACTGCTGCAAATACAGCAGCAACAATAAGATAAAGGTTATTTACATTGGTTACAGTAACATTTGCATTAGCGCTGTTTGCAGTACCAAATAAGAAAAAACTTACAATAATTGGCCCGAGTGTGGTACCTAAGGAATTTACTCCACCCGCAAGATTCAACCTGTGCGAACCCGTTGCAGGATCACCTAAAGAAATTGCAAAAGGTTGTGCAGAAGTTTGCTGTAGTGAAAAGCCCAGTGCTATTATAAAAAAGGAGAGTAATATCAAAGGAAACGATTCAGCATTTGCAGAAGGTATAATAGCCAACGCACCAACTACAGAAATTGCAAGGCCATAAATAATTCCTTTCTTATACCCGATCTTATTAAGTATATCATAACCTACAAGGCTTGATATAAGATACAGTAGTAAGGATCCAATGAAATAAGCTGCATAAAAAGAAGAGCCTATTAATTGCGATTCAAACTGAGAGAGCTTAAAGTGTGTTTTACAAAAAGGGATAAATATACTGTTGCTGGCAGCAATAAATCCCCAAAAGAAAAATACCATCACCAGGGTAGCTAGTGCCCCGGTATTTGTTTTGATTGCTGTACTTGAACTTGTTGGCGAGGCGGCTATAGTCTGGCTCATTCAATCGTTATATTAGGGGGTTATTAAAAATAATCCTGTAAAGTAAATACATTTTACATTTTTAAAAATTTTAAATCTTTTGTAGTTATTAATTAATTTCATCCATAAATTGTACTGCTTCTTTTTAAATAATATTTGCCAATGGAAATAATTCACGTTAGTGCCGAATGTTATCCTGTAGCTAAAGCCGGGGGGCTAGGTGATGTGGTTGGGGCCCTTCCTAAATATCAAACCAGTATGGGGCACAGTGCCAAAGTGGTAATGCCCATGTACCGTACCAAATTTCTCTATCAAAATGAATGGATCGTTGATTTTAAGGGGCGCAGTAACCTGGGCGAAAGATGGTTCGATTTTACGGTTATAAAAGAAAAGAACAACAAACTTGGATTTGATCTTTACCTGGTAGATATCAACGGTCTGCTCGACCGTGAAAATGTTTATGGTTACAGCGACGATGCAGAGCGTTTTACTTCCTTTCAAATAGCAGTAGTAAACTGGCTTAGCCACTGGCAGCACAAACCCGATATTATTCATTGCCACGATCACCATACAGGTCTTATACCCTTTATGGTAAAGTATTGTTACGATTACAACAATCTTGCAGATGTACCCACGGTTGTAACCATTCACAATGCCCAGTACCAGGGCTGGATGGGTTGGGATAAAAGCAGTTACATACCACGCTGGGATACGTGGAAACGTGGCCTGCTGGAGTGGGAAGGCAATATCAATCCCCTGGCTTCAGCGGTAAAAAATGCATGGCATGTAACTACAGTAAGCTGGAGTTATCTTGATGAACTCAAAGAAAATTCAAACGGTTTAGAAGCTTTGTTCGAATACGAAAAAGGTAAATGCTCCGGTATATTAAATGGCATTGACGCTGATGTTTGGGATCCTGCAACCGATACGTATATCGACAATCATTACACCGTTGAGGAAGTTGACGAAGGCAAACTCGAAAATAAAAAATTACTCTGCGAACGCTTTAACTTGGACCCCGAAAAACCACTCTTCATTTTTATAGGGCGGTTGGTTGGCGAAAAAGCTGCAGATGTATTGCCCGATGCAATCCTCTCCTCCATGTACAGCCAGCAGGACAAAGTAAATTTTCTCATCCTTGGCAGCGGCGATCCGCATGTAGAGTGGCAGCTTAGCCAGCTTACCAATCATTTTCCCGGCAGTTACAATGCCATGATTGGTTATAATGAAAAACTGAGTCACCTGATGTATGCCGGTGCCGATTTTCTACTAATGCCCAGCCGTGTAGAACCATGCGGGTTAAACCAAATGTATGCCATGCAGTATGGTACTGTGCCTGTTGTACGCAGCACCGGCGGTTTAAAAGATACAGTGGTAGATATGGGCGATATGCAGGGTTGGGGCATACGTTTTAACCATGCAACTGTGGGCGATATTACTTATTCCGTTGGCCGCGGCGTTGATCTTTTTTACAACGATCCGGAACAGCTTACCTGGATGCGCAAACGCATGATGAACATCGACAACAGTTGGGAAAATGCCGTGCAGCAATACATAAATGTTTACACGAGCTTAAAGTAAAGGCTACCAACTTCAATTAAAGCTCTTTTAAACAGCCCTTAATTACATTTTTTTTGACCCGGCAATAGTTCTTTGATTCATCGTTCCTTGCGTCGCACACTTGTACGATTGGATTATTGTTGAGCAAGTCCGAAAGTCGGGAAGTCCGAAAGAAGTGTACCGTATTTACTTTCGTACCTGCTGACTTCCGGTTTAACTGTACAAGAGAGTGACACAACAGGCGATGCCATAAAAAAGCAAAAGCTTGTAACATCATTGTATTAAAAATTTTTGTTTTATAAAATAATTTATCGGTGAAAAGTATTTCTACATTATCTTGTTTTAAATTACATGTTCTATAATTTACATCTAAAACCTCAGCAATATGTTTTCCCTATCAAAGTCAGTCGTATCGGTTATTCTGGGCGGTGGTGCCGGCAGCAGGCTGTACCCTTTAACAGCAGCACGTTCTAAACCAGCGGTGCCCATTGCAGGCAAGTACAGATTGGTAGATATACCTATCAGTAACTGTATCAACTCAAGCATCAACAGAATATTTGTTTTAACGCAGTTTAATTCTGCATCGCTTAACAAGCATATAAAAAACACGTATCATTTCAGTGCGTTCAGTACAGGTTTTGTTGATATACTTGCAGCAGAACAAACGCCCGATAACCCAGGCTGGTACCAGGGTACAGCAGATGCGGTACGCCAGTGTTTGCGCCATATTGCCAACAACGATTACGAATATGTTTTAATACTTAGTGGTGACCAGTTGTATCAAATGGACTTTGCCGCCATGATAAATGAACACCGTGCTAAAGGCGCAGATATTTCAATTGCTACAATTCCGGTTGGTGACAGGGAAGCGCCTGAGTTTGGTATACTTAAAGCAAATGAAGAGAACTTTATTACCAGTTTTATAGAGAAGCCAAAAAAAGAAATTCTTGGCGATTGGACAAGCGATACCGGTGCCGAAATGCAACGCCAGGGAAGACATTATTTAGCATCAATGGGCATCTATATTTTCAACCGCAGTTTGCTCGATTCATTGCTTAAAGATGAATATCCTTCAGCAACAGATTTTGGTAAAGAAATCATGCCAAACTCTATTGAAAAGTATAAGGTAATTAGCTACCAGTATGATGGCTATTGGACAGACATTGGAAATATTTATTCTTTCTTTGAAGCCAATATTGCATTGACAGATGATATTCCTGCATTTAATTTATTTGACAGTACCAAGACTATTTTCACCCGTTCCAGGATGCTGCCACCAGGTAAAATAAGTGGTACTACTTTAGAGAAAACTGTGGTAGCAGAAGGTTGTTTAATTTTTGCCAGCCGTATTGAAACAAGTGTATTGGGTATACGTTCCAGAATTGGCCATGGTACTACAGTTGTAAGCTGTTACCTAATGGGTAACGATTACTACGAAACGCTTGCACAAATGGAAGCCAATGCCGCCAAAGGCATCCCCAAAGTTGGTATTGGGGAGAGATGCTATATCAAAAATGCAATTATTGATAAAAACTGCCGCATAGGCAATGATGTTCGTATCAACGGCGGTATGCATCTTGAAAATACAGATCATACTCTGTACACCGTTAAAGAAGGTATTGTGGTTGTTAAGAAAGGAGCCATACTGCCAGACGGTTTTGTAATATAATTGTACTTGATTGAAAAACATCCCTCTTGCCGGGATGTTTTTTTATGCTTGTCTGATCTTCGTGTAAATTATACATATTCACATTCTAAACGATTGCTATGGCAGTATCAGCCCCCTCAAAAATTGTTTCAGGTATTCAAAAACCTACAATGGGTTTTTGGCAGATTTGGAACATGTGTTTTGGATTTTTTGGAATCCAGTTTGGCTGGAGCTTGCAAATGGGTAATATGAGCGCCATTTACGAGTTCCTTGGTGCCTCTCCTGAACAAATTCCGGGTTTATGGCTTGCAGCGCCTATGACAGGGCTATTGGTTCAACCAATCATCGGTTATATGAGCGACAGAACCTGGCACCCAAGACTTGGCAGAAGGCGACCCTATTTTTTGGTAGGGGCAATTCTCAGCTCTCTTGCGCTATTCATTATGCCTAATGCCTCTTCCCTTTGGATGGCTGCGGGAACGCTGTGGATTCTTGATTCCTGTATCAACGTAAGCATGGAGCCCTTCCGTGCATTTGTTGCAGACAACCTCAACGAAAAACAACGTGCCTATGGCTTTGCGATGCAGAGTATGTTTATAGGTTTAGCCTCATTTGTTGCAGGCTTTTTACCGAGAATACTTGTAGACTGGTTTGGTGTATCCCGGGATAAAAGTGGTGGCTCAATACCAGAAAATATCATGCTTTCATTCTATATTGGTGGCGCAGTTTTTTTAACGGCGGTGCTTTATACAGTCATTAAAAGCAAAGAATATCCACCGGTTGATGCTGACTGGAAAGAGAAAGTAAAGGAATCTAACAAAGGTTTCGGTGGCGGAGTAAAAGAAATACTTCACTCAATTGCTCACATGCCCAATAAAATGAAGCGCCTTGCATTGGTAAATTTCTTAACCTGGCCCGGCTTATTTTTAATGTGGTTCTATTACAGTACAGGTGTAGCGGCAGATATTTTTAAAGGCGATCCCAAAACCAGCAGCGACCTCTATACACAGGGCCTGGAATATGCGAATACCACATCTGCAATTTTGAACCTGGTAACATTCGCATTCTCATTCAGTCTTCCATTCTGGGTGGGTAAAATTGGTAAAAAGTACACCCACACTGCCTGTCTTTTAATTGGTGGTTTAGGTCTTATTTCGGTAAATTATGTAGAGCAGCCGTTTATTCTTTACTTCTCCATGGGTATGGTTGGTATAGCCTGGGCGTCCATATTATCTATGCCATATTCAATGCTGGCAAACTGCCTACCAGAAGATAAGATTGGTATTTACATGGGCATATTCAATTTCTTCATAGTACTTCCTGAAATTATCGCCTCGCTGTTCTTTGGGAAAATTATGTCAACCTTTCTCAATAACGATCGCCTGCTGGCAGTGTTAATTGGTGGAGTTCTTTTAATTATTGCTGCAATAGTTTGTGCAATCATCATTAAGGAAGACGATTGAGTTGCTCAGCCTTTTTCAAAGGAATAAATACAATTTTTGAACCGGCATTAGAATATAAATGAAGCCTGGTTGCGTCGCACTCTTGTACTGAAGAATAGGTTTCAGCTATCAGCATTCAGGAAAGAAAATAAAATGGTACAGCTGTATTTGCGCAAACCTGAAACCTGACTGCTGATTGCTCAATATTGTTCCAAACGCACAAGAGTGCGACGCAACAGGTGATCACCAAGGTACTTTAGCCCGGCTCAAAAAAATTACTTAACTATTATCTTTATCTAAACCTATTCTAAATGAATAAGAAGTACTTCCTGCTCTATTTTGTTGCAAGTTTTTGCACATTCATTTCTTTCGCCCAATACGCAACCGTTTATCCAACCAATTGGTGGGTTGGCATGAAACACAATAAAGTTCAGTTGCTCATTAAAGGCAGTAACGCGTTGAACTTGCAACAGGTGCGCATTAACTACGCCGGCGTACAACTAAATAAAGTAAGCAAATTTGAAAATGAAAAATACCTCGCCGTTGATATAACTATTGCCGCAACTGCAAAACCCGGCAATGTGCAAATACAGTTTGTAAATGGCGCAATTACAAATACTGTTCAATGGCAACTAAAAGCAAGAAGAAATGGCAATGGCACGGCTTATGCCCAGGGAGTAACGTCGGCTGATTTTATTTATCTCCTAATGCCCGATCGTTTCAGCAACGGCGATCCATCAAACGATAAGTATGCTGACATGAACGACACGCAGAGCGATAGGAATAATCCCTTCCTTCGTCACGGTGGCGATTTGCAGGGCATCACCAATCATCTTGATTATTTCAATGATCTTGGTGCAACCGCTTTATGGTTAACGCCGGTTGTTGAAAACGACCAGGCACTTACCGATGAAGGTGGTGCGATGCGCAGCGCCTATCATGGCTATGGCTTTACCAATCACTACCAGATTGACAGGCGTTTTGGTGGCAATGATGCCTACAAAAAAATGATAGATGCAGCGCATGCAAAACATCTGAAAATTATACAGGATGCTGTATACAATCATATTGGCAACAAACATTTTTTATTTCTGGATCCTCCGTCAAAAGACTGGTTTAGCCAGTGGCCACAATACACCAACACCCCTTATAAAGATCAGCCGCTGGTAGATCCTTATGCTTCAGAAAGCGATAAACACCTTACAGAGCGTGGATGGTTTACACCTTTTCTTCCTGACTTAAACCAGCGAAATCCGTTCGTTGCGAATTTTTTGATTCAGCATGCATTGTGGACGGTGGAAGAATTCGGCATTGACGGCTGGAGAGTAGACACTTATTTTTACAGTGACCGCGATTTTTTAAACAATGTAAATACGGCGCTTTATACCGAATACCCGCACATTACCATATTTGGTGAAACAACCATGCAGAGTGTGGTTGAACAGGCGTACTATATGCAAAACAACATCAATACCACCTGGAAAAGTAACCTCCAGGGCGTTACAGATTTTCAATGGCAGGGCAGTACCCTTGCCGCATTGAATGAAGGTTTTGGATGGTCGAATGGGATTATGAGGTTATACAATATACTTGTTCAGGATCTGCTTTATAAAGACCCCCTTCGCAACGAAATATTTCTTGATAACCACGACCAGGACAGGTTTTATTCCGTAATTGGTGAAGACTTCGCAAAATATAAAATGGGTATGGGGCTGCTTTTTACACAGCGCGGAATTCCACAATTATATTACGGCACAGAGATATTGATGAAAAATTTCAAAAACCCATCCGATGCCGAAGTGCGCAGGGATTTTCCCGGCGGCTGGGCCGGAGATACGGAAAATAAATTTGTTGCCGGCGGGCGCAATGCACAGGAAAATGAGGCATACAATTACGTAAAAACACTGGCGCAGTTCCGCATGCATTCGTCCGCAATTCAAACGGGTAAAACCATGCAGTATGTGCCTGTTGATGGCATGTATGTTTACTTTCGGTATAATACGAAACAAACGGTAATGTGTGTTTTAAACACCAGCGATGCCGCTAAAGAAATTGATTTTAGCAAGTATGCAGAAAGAACCAATGGATTCGGGAAAGCAATCAACATAATAAGCAATACGAACATTAATGTTTCCGGTAAAGCGTTTATTCCAGCCAAAACTATTTGGGTGCTTGAGTTAAAAAAATAAATAAATATTTTTGAGCCGGAAAACAGTAATGCTATGAAGCTTTACTTGCGTCGCACTCTTCGGCTGTCGAAACTATACTGAGGAATGCATAGAATAGCGTAGGCTGTCTTGTGCGGTTCGATTATTTTTTATACTTTCAGCAACCATAAATATAAATTGCAGTTTTATAAGCGGCTTTTAAAAACTTATACTTCGGTCACTAACTTATGCCAAATGCAGATCGGAAAATACCAATAAACACATTACATCTTTTTACAAAACTCGACGTTTTACTTATTGCTCTTTTAAAATCGTTGAGTACAGACCAATGGAACCAGGCTACCATTGCAAGGCAGTGGACTGTGAAAGACATTGCGGCTCATTTGCTGGACGGGAATTTAAGAACATTGTCATTTTTACGTGATAAATATTTTGCAGCGGCTGCGCCGGTAATCACATCGCATGAAAGCCTGGTTCGTTATTTAAATGAACTGAATGCAGACTGGATAATTGCTGCAAACCGCTTAAGCCCGCAGGTTTTGATTGAACTGTTAGAAATAACCGGAAAACAATTCTCAGATCACCTGCAAACTTTAAAACCTTTTGATACCGCCATGTTCTCAGTAGCATGGGCGGGGCAGGATAAATCAGAAAACTGGTTTCATATTGCCAGGGAATACACAGAAAAATTTATTCACCAGCAACAAATAAGAGATGCTGTAGATAAGCCCGGTATTTTAACCAAAGAATTATTTTATCCTTTTATGGACACGTTTATGTATGGGTTACCGCATACATACCGCAATGTTTCTGCAACAACGGGTACAGTTGTTCAAATAAAAGTCATAACAAATATCGGGGGTGAATGGAACCTTATTAAAACCGAAGACAACTGGCAATTATCAAAAACAAATAATACAAAACCAACTGCAATTATTAATATAAATCCTGATACAGCCTGGAGGCTTTTTTCAAAAGGTATTTCTCCGGAAGAGGCGCGGAAACAAGTTGAAATTTTGGGAGATATACAATTGGGTAAAGTTGCTTTGCAAATGGTTTCTGTAATGGCTTAACAGCATTTTGTTGTATGATCTACGCTTCGATAAAGTCCAATAGAATTATTAACTGTACAAGTGTGCGACGCAACAAAAGCCGGGCTCAATTCTTTGCCCTGGAAAATAAAAAATATTGGTTTCAGTTTAATCAATAAACCTTCCGTTAATCATCACTTTATCAATCAAGTTACTACCGAAAGCATAAGGTAAATAAGCCAGGGAAGAAATCGGTTTCGTGAAAATAAGGTTTGCCCTTTTGCCGGGTGTAATACTGCCGGTTTGTTCACCCAGTTCCATTGCATAGGCGCCGTTTATGGTTGCGGCATTGATGGCTTCTTCGGGAAGCATTTTCATTTGAATACAACTCATGGAAACAACCATATTCATATTGCCACTTGGCGAAGAGCCGGGATTAAAATCTGAAGCAAGCGCAATGGCACAACCTGCATCGATCAACTGCCTTGCCGGTTGAAATGGCATACGTAAAAAATAAGCTGCTGTTGGTAATAATGTTCCAATTGTTTTTGAATGGGCAAGCTGTGTTACAGCATCTTCATCCATTGTTTCAAGATGATCTACACTAACAGCGCCAAGCTTTACGCCAACTTGTGTGCCGCCTGATAAATGCAACTGATTGGCGTGTATTTTTGGCTTTAATCCATACTGTATTCCGGCACGGCAAATGGTTTCTGTTTCCTCGGGTGAAAAAAAACCTTCTTCGCAAAAAACATCTATATAATCTGCTAAATTTTCGGCAGCGATTTTCGGCAGCATTTCGTTAACAATAAGATCGATATATCCGTTGTGATTGTGCCGGTAAGTCTCCGGAAATGCATGTGCACCAAGGAATGTAGCTTTGATTGGTATAGGCGAATTTTCTTTTAATTGCTTTATAACACGCAGCATTTTAAGTTCGCCTTCAACCGTTAAACCGTAACCGCTTTTTATTTCAATTGCGCCGGTACCAAGTTGTATTAATTCTTTCAAGCGTGTAAAAGCCTGGTTGTATAAAATTTCTTCGGCTGTATTATTCAATTTCCTTGCAGAGTTTAAAATTCCACCGCCCTTGGCTGCGATTTCTGCGTAGCTGATGCCCTTTATTTTATCAACAAATTCTTCTTCGCGGCTTGCTGCAAAAACAAGGTGTGTGTGGCTGTCGCACCAACAGGGTAAAACAGTTGCACCTTTTGCAGTTTGTATATTGCAGGTTGCAGTATCGTTATAAGCTTCAGGCATGTTGAGCATACTGCCATAATCTTCTATCAATCCGTTACGAATAACCAGATATGCGTTCTCTATACAGGGCAATTCTGCAAGTTCTTTACCTCGCAGTACATGCGTTTCAGTTCTCACATTTGCAAGGCAGCCAATATGGGTTATTATTTGTCTTTGCATTGGCAATATTACAAAACCATTCACAGGTGCGTTCTATAAATTGCAGTTAACTTGAGCATTGGTTTAAATATTTCCAGAAAGTAGTTTAAAATAAATGCGGGTAATACGGGCATCGGTTTTCATGGCATCTTCGTTGCACAGTTTATCCCGAACCTGTTTCGGGACAATCCGTTCGTTTGCTGTAAAAAGTGGCATCGCCAGTTTCAAGTGCAGCGCAGCGCACAAATTTTAAACAGCTTCTGAAGCAAATTGTAATGATGCACAGAATAAGAGTTTTTAAATTCGCAGGCTGCTGCCCATCAAAGTTCTGAATGTACAAGTGAGTGACACAACCGGCGGTGCTATGAAAATCTATAGCTGGTTTCATAATACTTAAAACAAAGATTCGTTTGAACTGATAATGTTAATGAAGAAAATGAAACACCTTTTTACCATATTATTTCTCCTTCTTTATACGACTTTACTGCAGGCGCAAACACGCCCAAAAATTGGTGTTACCCTTAGCGGTGGCGGCGCAAAAGGTCTTGCCCATATCGGTATTTTAAAAGCAATTGACTCTGCCGGTTTAAAGGTTGATTATGTTACAGGAACCAGCATGGGGGCTATTATTGGCGCTTTATACGCAAGCGGTTATTCAGCAGATACCATTGAGAAAATTGCACGTGGCATTGACTGGGATCTGCTCCTGAGCAACTCGGCATCACTCCGTTCGCTGAGTATGGACGAGAAAGATGAATACTACAAATATGCCGTGGAATTGCCCTGGGTAAATGGCGGGTTTCGCTTGCCCAGCGGTGTATTGGAATCGCAGGAACTGTGGCTAAAATTCAATGAATTATTTTTTCCGGTTTATGCAACAAAAGATTTCAGCAAACTTTCCAAAGGGTTTAAATGCATTGCTACCGATGTATCTACAGGTGAAGCCGTGGTACTTGACAGTGGTGAAATTGTTTCGGCTATCAGAAGCAGTATGGCCATCCCTTCTGTATTTACAGCCGTAAATTACAATGGTAGAAAATTTGTTGATGGCGGTGTTGTTAGAAACTTTCCGGTAAAAGATGCAAAGGCCATGGGAGCAGATATTGTTATTGGTAGTAATGTTGCGGGAGGGCTGCTGCCCAAAGAAAAAATTACCAATATATTCCAGGTGCTGCTTCAGATTGCTTTCTTTCGCGAAGATGAGGATGCGGTTAAAGAAAAAAAATTATGCGACGTTTACGTACCGCATAGCTTAGACAATTTTAATATGGGCAGCTTTGCATCGGCCAACGAAATAATCAATGAGGGAATTGCAAAGGGCGACAGTATTTACCCGAGATTAAAAATCCTCAGCGATTCGCTGAATAAAATATACGGCACCCAAAAATATGAGTTAAAAAGCCTGCCGGTTGTTGATTCTGTGAAAATATCGGCATATGAAATTCATGGGTTGCAAAAAACCAGTGAAACGTTTTTTCTGCACCGCATGCAGTTTGAAAATAATAAATGGTACACTGCAGCTACACTTTCATCACAGGTTAGAAAAGCTTTTGGTACACGCTATTACAACAGGATTGTTTATACATTGCAACCCTTGCCAGATGGAAGTTGTAAGATCATTTTCGATGTGGAAGAAAACCCGCTTACGTTTGCAAAACTGGGGCTTCACTACAACAGCTTTACGGGCATTAGTTTAATAGGCAACCTTACTTCCAGGAATTTTTTTACGCCTTATTCACGCACTTTGGTTACGCTTAACCTTGGTGAAAACCTGCGGGTAAGGGGAGAGCACCTGCAGGTATTTGGTAAGTTCAAAACACTTTCAGTTAGCGCATCGGTACAAGCCGAGTCCTTAAAGTTCAATACCTACAATGATTTTGTAAAAGATGGTGTTTACAAAAGGGCTTATTTCCTTGCAGATTTGAATGCCCGCTGGACATTAAGAAGAAAATATGCTTTTGGCCTGGGCACCCGCTTCGAGACTTTTCATTATACACCACAGATCGTTTCAAGGTTTGAATTCAGGGGCAATAACAGTTTACTAAACAGTTATGCTACATTAAAACTCAATACGCTCAGCAATGCTATCTACCCTAAAAAAGGAACAAAAATAGATATTGAGGCCGGTTACGTTTATAACCAGCAGCAAGATCTTTCGTTTTATAAAAGTGGCACCCCAATTACAAACCTGGATTCACTCGGATTTAATTTTAATAATTTTATAAAAACCAAACTCAACTTCGAGCACTATACACCAATCACAAAACGCTACACTTTTTTTACACAGGTGCAGGCGGGTATTAATTTCAATCAAAAGGAAAGTGTGCTGAACGATTATTTCATCGGTGGGCTTAACAATACCTTCAGCAACCAGGTTACATTTACCGGTTTAAATGAAGGCTCGCTGTATGCCAGCAGTGTAGCTGCTTTTCAACTGGGCCTGCGGTACCAGATATACAGTAATTTATTTTTAACAGGCAAGTTCAATACTGCTTATTATAACTTTATAAGGAGCAACAAGAATATAGAAAGTGTAGGTTTTCTTTCAGGCTACAGCGTAACACTGGGTTATAATTTTGTTCTTGGCCCGCTGGAGGTAAGTGCTATGTACAGCGATCAGTCGAAGAAAGTATTGCCTTATATAAACCTGGGCATTCCTTTTTAAGGGCTTGTATACAATTCTATAAAATAAGTTGCATCGTTTACATTTTACAAGTAGCTTGAAACAATAAACCTGCTGCATTGTGCGGCAGCATATTCTAAAGTACAAGGGAGTGACACAACCGGCGATGATAGCAGCAATGCAGTTAAGGGCAAAATAAAATTCTGATTGTTACAGGTTCATATTGCAGCTAAATTATAAGAGTAATTTTTATGAGCCCGGCAAAAGCAATTCTATGAGGCTTTGCTTGCGTCGCACAATTGTACGTTCAGAAGAATATTCAGCAATATCCCGCATTAATTGTTCATTATTAACCAGCAGCTTGCTTAGTTTTGCTGCTATAATATGAGTGAATACATCAATATTGGAAAATTTGTTGCAGCATTTGGTTTAACAGGCGAACTTATTTTAAAGCATGCACTTGGAAAAAAAATTACTTTCAAAGAGGGTGAAATACTTTTTATAGAAGATAAAAAAGCTTCTTACCTGCCCTATTTTATACAAACATCAAAGGCAAAAAATAACGAAGAAACCGCCATACAATTAGAAGATTTTGGTACAAGAGAAAAAGCGCAAACATTGGTAAAGAAAGGTGTTTGGTTACCGGAGGAAGATTTTAGAAAACTGGTTGCAAAAGATTCACCTATTGGTTTAATCGGTTACAAATTAATTGATGATGGAAAAAATATTGGTGTTATTGATGAAGTAATAGAGCAACCACACCAGGTATTATTACAGTTAACCATTGATGAAAAAGAAGTGCTGGTTCCTTTGCATGATGAGACTTTAATTAATATCAACCACAAAAAAAAGGAAGTACACGTTGTACTTCCCGATGGTTTGCTTGATGTGTATCTTTTATAATCAATATTCTTTCTTAACCCAGTTCACATTTCTTTCTTTCAGGTAACTCAGAATGTAGTTAAAACAACTTTCATTTTTGCCAACAAGTTCCGGAGGAAATACTCCTTTTTCATTAAACAAACCTTCGGCAAAAGCATTTACTGCTGCAGTGCAGGTATAACCTGTAGTTCTGGACATGGAGGATGTTTGGGTTGCCATATTATACTTGTCAAGCATGGTGAACTCAATAACTTTTGGTTGGTCATTCATTTTTCCTTTTACTATCACTTTCATAATAGTAAACTCTTCTTCACCGGGTTGTAGCTTCCATTCGTTTAATAAAATAGCTGAAGTATAGTTTAACGGAACAATTTGTTCGCCTTTATAACTGATGGCTTCTTCTCCAAAAAAACCGCTTCTTTGTAAAGCAATGATTAATTCAGCATGACCGGGATAACGCAATGTTTTTTCTTTCATATCCGGAATATGGGGCATGGTAAATAACAATGAGCGCAAACCATCTGTATTAAAACATTCAAGTGTACCTACTTCATCAAAATCCATTAGTTCAATTTCTGTCATGGCAGGCTTTGTAACAATCTTCCCGTTCTCTTTTAAACGTGCAGGCCTTGTATATTCTTCAATAACATCAATCGGTGAAAATGGTGCTTTGTATTCGAATGGTTTCTTCCGGGTTTTAGGTAAGCCCCCAACATAACATTCAAAACTTTCTACTTGCATAATGCTGTTATAATAACCAAGTACCAAATTACTTACACCCGGTGCTACACCACAATCTGTAATAGCGGTTACATTTTTTTCTTTGGCTAATGTATCTAGTGTTAAAGCATTTTCAGGGAAAAAAGAAATATCTACCACATTCTTTTCTGCTTCAATTACTGCCTTTAAAGTATTGTAACCCATAAACCCGGGAACGGCTGTAACAATAATATCAAAAGGGTTTAACAGTTCGGGATAAGTTTCGTAAGCAGACAGATCTGCACGAACCGTATTAATAACTACTGACTTTTCCTTTAATATCTGCAGTGAGGATTCACTCGCATCAAAAGAAGTTACTTTATGTTTAAGTGCAAGGTCAATGGCCATAGTACGGCCAACCATTCCGCTTCCGAGTACAGCAATTTTCATACAGCTTATTTTTTAGGTGGGCAAAGCTAAGCAAATGAGAAATGAGAAATGAAGAATGAAGAATGAAGAATGAAGAATGAGAAATGTAGAATTGAAAATTATGAATGATGAATCATAATTCGAACGTACAAGACATGCCTTCGCTTTTATCTTCGCTTTGCTCAATAAAGTTTCTGCAGCCGAAGTGTGCGACGCAAGAATGCCTCATTCCTGATCTTAAGCCCGGAACAAAATATGTATTAGAAAAATAAAAAGAGTAGAAAAAAATTAAGCAGTAAAACTTTCTTTGATCTTGTTGCAAAGATCGCTTTCAATCATTTTTGTAGCAGTAACGATCATGTTCATAAAAGCTTTATCATTACTTATGCCATGGCCAATGATTACAGGCTTTGCCACACCCAGCACAGGCGTGCCACCATAATTTTCGTAGTGAAAGCGGTGGAAATATTCATCGTTGCCAACATTGCGGTGAACAGCAATATCGTAAACAGTTTCAGCCAGTTTAAGAATTACATTGCCGGTGTAACCATCACAAACGGTTACATCTACTTTATCATTAAAAATATCGCGGCCCTCAACATTGCCAATAAAATTGATCTTGGAATTTTCTTTTAACAACGGGTAAGTTGACTGCAATAGTGCATTGCCTTTACCCTCTTCTTCGCCAACATTGAGCAAACCAACACGTGGGTTTTCTACATTCAATACGTGCTGTGAGTACAAGCTGCCAAGTATAGCGAACTGGTTTAACTGTTCTGGCTTACAATCCAGATTCATCCCCACGTCCAGCAGCAAACCTGTTTTACCGCTAAGCTGCGGAACAACTGTAGAAATAGTTGGTCGAAGCACACCTTCAATTGCCTTAATTGTGTACATGGTACCAACAAGCATTGCGCCAGTATTACCAGCACTGATGAATGCATCAACTTTGCCCGAAGCGAGTAAATGAAAACCGATAGATATGGAAGAGTTGGGCTTTTCTTTCAAAGCCTTTGTAGGGGATTCGTGGTAGCCAATTACTTCTGGTGCATGTATAACTTTAATGTAATCATTAGCTATGTTATGCTCCTGCAACAATTGCTGCAACTGCGTTTCGTTGCCTATACAAAAAATAGTAGCCGCACCCGAATCCGCAGACAAATATAATTGCAAACCCTTCACCGCCTCAAGCGGTGCAAAGTCGCCACCCATCATGTCTAATGCAATATTCATGTACGGCAAGCTAATGAAATGTATTTAAATACTAAGCTTTTAACGGTGCTTTTTCGCTAACAACTTTACCCTTATACATTAATTTTCCTTCGCTAACATGTGCACGGTGGCGAACGTGTATTTCACCCGTAGTAGAGTCGGTGCTTAAAGTAACTTCCTGCGCTACATAATGTGTTCTTCTTTTTGCACTGCGTTGTTGCGAATGTCTCCGCTTTGGATTTGGCATGATTCAAAATTTTATACTTCAAAAAAAATTAAACTTTTTAAATACTTTTTTATTCCCGGCTTATGAACAACTATTAAGCTCCTGTTGTGTCACTCACTTGTACGTTCGGATTATAATTCAGCAATTCAACTTCTCAACTGCTCAACTTTTCAACCTTCCAGGTCTTTAAACTTCTCCAATCCCTTCCAAACAGTTCCAGTGGTTGTATCCTTCTTTGCCTCTTCTTCCATTTTTCTCAATTTTTCCAATACTTCAAGATTGCACTGCGGACCACCAATTTCATCTTCACTGCACATCTTTTGCATTGGTATGCTCAGGTTAATAAACTCATAAATCCAGTCGCCTACATACAGATGGCTTTCGCCTTTACTTATATAAAAAACATCAGGATCTTCCTCCTGTTCGTTCATTATTTCAGGCTCGTCCACAATCTTTACGGTCATCTTAAACTCATCCCATAGCTGTAGGTGAAGATTGTTGCCGCAACGGTCGCAGTTTACATCTGCAGCACCGCCCACATCAAATTTCAGCAGCATGAATGAATTATTTTTTTCCAATTGTAGCTTAATATCAGCTGTACAATTAGAAAAATCCTGTTCGCCGTAGTGTGCAAAGAACTTATAATCTACCTGGTAATCAAATGAATGAATACCTGGTTTCAATCCCACAAATGCAATTTCAAACGCTCTCCTGTGGTTCATAGCACATTTTTTGGGAACGCAAAAGTAATGGAAAAAGGTTTTACAGCCAAAGTAATAAGATTGTTGCTGAAAAACGGCTTGTTAAAAACCAGCAAAGCTTGTAAATCTTTTACTGCTTGCGACTTTCTATCTGAAAAATAGTGATTTTAGCGGCTCATTCAATTTAAATCCAGGAAATGAAAAGTAAAGGAAAAAATGGCAGTTGGAAAAAAGTACTGATACTTTTTAGCCTGGCCATCATCATCAAAATATTTTCTCTTTTTCCATACCTTGTTGAAGAATGGTATTCCTTAAAAATTTATCCCCTGATTTCAATTTCCCTGAGGTGGCTTACTGGCTGGTTGCCTTTTAGCCTTGGTGATGTTTTGTATGCAATTGCTTCGCTTTGGATTTTGATACGAATTTATAAAATCTTGAAAGCAGTTTTTAAAAGAGAAGTAACCAAACAAAGTATTGGCAACTTTTTCATAAGAACATTGAGCATTGTTTTATGGATATACCTTCTCTTTAATCTTTTGTGGGGGATCAATTATGAAAGGCTGGGCATTGCATACCAGCTAAAACTTGAACCCACAGAATATACAACTGCTGAACTTAAAGATTTAACCGTCTCGCTTATTCAAAAGGCAAGCAGCGAAAGAGTGAAACTTGGCAATAGTTACACTTATCCTTCCAGCAAAGAAATCTTCAGAGAAGCAAAAGAAGCTTACGATACTGCATCTGTTAAGTATTCATTCCTGCGTCATGGAGTACCTTCAATAAAAAGTTCTTTGTACGGGCAGCTTGGTAATTATCTTGGCTTTCTTGGTTATTACAGTCCATTTAGCGGAGAGGCGCAAATAAACACAACCGTACCCGAATTTTTAATTCCTTACACCACCTGCCATGAAATGGGGCACCAGTTAGGGTACGGAACTGAAGATGAAGCAAATTTCTCTGGTTACTTAGCCGCAAAATCTTCAAGCGAAGCCAGCTTTCGCTATTCTGCTTATTTTGATCTTTTTCTTTATGCCAACAGGGAACTTTATTCAAGAGATTCAGTAACAGCAAAACAGAATTATAAATCTTTGGACACACTGGTCAGAAAAGATATAGCCACTTATCGGAAATTTCTTGAAACACATCAAAACCCAATTGAACCCTACATTACTGAATTGTATGGAAAATACCTGCAGGCTAACAATCAACCCAATGGTATGGATACTTATGATGAAGTAATTGGCTGGCTGATTGCTTACCAGAAAAAGTATGGAGAATTGTAGGGTTCGTGGTTTATGATTCGCATTGTTCAATAATGTTATTCTGTACAATAGTGCGACGCAAGAGCCGATGCCATGAAATACTTCAGCCCGGTTCATACTGATGCTTCGCTTGTACTATTTTAAATAAACCGTCTTCATCTCGTTGGTAATTTCTCTTTCAATGGTTTTAAGCGAAGTGTAAATTTTTATAAGCCCGTTATATTTTTCTACTTCTTTTTCTTTCATCAATTCATCTTCAAGTTCAAGATACATGCGTTTTATTTTACGCAGTTTATACATGTTCAGGGCAGAGACAATCACCGTGCTCAAATCCTTATCCAGTTTAACTATATAGCCATCCATCCGGCGGCTCCAGTCGTGTACTTCGTAAGGGAAATTAAGCAGCCCGGCAACGAAAGCATTCATTTCCGTATCGCTGCTGTAGAGAAAAGTTTTAGTATCTATAAAACCATTGGAGCGTAACATTTGCTGGTACGATTCGGTAACTTTTTCAAGTTGTTTATTGTTGAGGTGATATTCTTCAAGCACTTCAAAAATGGCATCAGATATATATTTGTTTTCGCTTAAAATCTGGTTGCCATATTCAATCAGGCGCTTTACCACTTCCCGTTCCTGGTATTCATCTTCCAGCAAAAGGTTGATTGCATTATCGAATGCCGATTCATTCTTTTGCGCATCAAGCGATTCAAGAAAACCAACTTCTCTGCTGGTTATTTTCTTCTCATCTTTCGTGATTTTTTCACGAATAAATTTATTCACCAAATTAGTCAACCCGCCTTCATCAATCTTTAGCAACGATGCACACTCACGAATATATTCCTGCTGCTTACTAAAATCTTCTGCCTTGTTGATTTTACTAAGTGTTTCGGCAATGTGGTTTACCGTTTCATTCTTTTTTGTAATGTCGGTTCCTGCTTCTTTCAGCATTACCTCCAATTGAAACAGCACAAAGTCTTTTTTATTGGCAGCAACAAAATCTTTGAATGCATTGGCACCAACAAGACGCACATAACTATCAGGATCTTCTTTATCAGGAATCAATACCAGCTTTACATTCAGGCCTTCTTCCAGTGCCATATCCAGTCCTCGCAAGGCTGCTTTTATTCCGGCAGCATCGCCATCATAAATAATGGTTAAGTTGTTGGTGTATTTTTTAATTAACCGCAGCTGATCTGCTGTTAATGAAGTACCACCACTCGCCACTACATTCTCCACACCAGCCTGCGAAAGCGAAACAACATCTGTATATCCTTCTACCAGTAAACATTCATCGGCTTTATCAATCGCCAGCCTTGCAAAATATAAACCGTAAAGTATTTTACTCTTTACATAAATCTCATTTTCCGGGGTATTAATGTACTTCGGTGCTTTGTCTATTTTACCAATTACCCTTGCACCAAACCCCAATATTTTACCGCTGTTATTATGAATAGGAAAAATAATCCGGCCACGGTAATTGTCGGCGAGTTCATCATTTCTTGTAACGACTAACCCAGATTTCAAAAGCGTTTCAGAATTAAACTGGCTTTGCGCAGCGGCCTTTGCAAATTCATTTCTTGCCTGCGGATTATACCCTACCTGAAATTTTTGAATCGTCTCTTCTGTAAAGCCACGCTCTGTTAAATAAGTCAGTGCAATGTCTTTACCCTCTTCGGTTTCAAACAATTGTTTAGCGAAAAATTTTTGTGCAAAACTATTTACAATATACAGGCTGTCGGCGCTCAGTAATTGTTGCCTCACTTCATCGCTCACCTGCGTTTCTTCAATCTCAACATTGTAACGGTTGGCCAGCCAGCGCAGCGCTTCCACATAGGTTTGCTTCTCATGCTCCATTAAAAAAGTAATGGTATTGCCACTGCGGCCGCAACCAAAACATTTATAAATTTCTTTAGCAGGCGACACTGTAAACGATGGCGATTTCTCTCCGTGAAAAGGGCAAAGCCCCAAATAATTGGTGCCTCTTTTTTTCAGTTTCACAAATTCTCCAATCACATCAATAATATCAATGCGGCTGGTTATCTGCTGTATGGTTTGCTGAGAGATCATTTTTGCAAATATCGTGTTTGCTAAAATGAAGAAAGAATTTTTTGAACCCGGCTTTCAGGTTTTCATGGCATCGCTGCTTGCCACGCTCGGTTCAAAGTTCCTCTTTTAAGGGATCAATAAAAGACCCTGCAGGTAGCCTTCGTACCGCCAGCCAAATGAAGGCAGAACCATCATTTTTCATATAGAGAAACCTAAGCCCTGTGAGAAGTTTTGTTTAAAGGTTAGTAAGATTTCTTCTCGCCGTTACAAAAAGGCCTTCTGGTATATAGCATATATAGGCCGTCTTTTTTTTGCTTGTTCATCAAAGCTGTGGTTGCCTGCGCCTTTGCTTCAGCTATGTACCAAAGCCGAAGAGTGCGACGCAACCAAAGCTTCATACATATTCCAAGGCTGGGTACACAATACCTTCATCGTATTTTTTTACCTGCATAATAGCAACATAGATTACCTGCGTGATGTGATAATTTGCTCACTATTTTTTAAGTCTTGAAAATAGTGTAGCGTAAAATCTTTTCGGTAAGGTTGCGGTTTTATTTTTGCAAAAACAGGGTTTGCAGGGCTTTCTCCGTTATAGCGAACCAATGCAAAACCATAATTGCCAAAAGCACCGGCTGATAATATCTTCCCGTCTGGTTGCAGCAAAGCCGTAGTAGCATAATCCAGGCCACCAAGGTCTGTAATTTGTACACCCTTGTTTCCAAAATCCTTATCTACCGAACCATCGTTATTGTAGCGTACAATCGCAAAGTCCCAGTCGCGGGTGTTTATTAAACTGTAATTTCCACCAGACACTATAATTTTTCCATTCGGCTGCAGTAAAATGGTAGTGCCGTTTGAAAATTTAGAACCCGGTTTTGTTTTCACTTTTCCATTGGTGCCAAAACTGCTGTCTATACTACCTGTACTTAAATAACGGATCACGGCAATTTTGCCCTCAAGCCCTGTTGCGCCGCCGGTTTTGCCGGTACCTACTATCTTACCGTCTGGTTGTAATACAATGGAAGCAAGCTGATCACCACCATGCCCAAAGTCTGTTGCCACTTTTCCATTGTAGCCAAAACTGCTGTCGATGCTACCATTTCTGTTATAGCGGACGAGCAGAAAAAATTGTTCTCCGAACCCGCTGGTGCCGGCCGCAATAATTTTACCATTGGGCTGCATGGCAAAACTGTTTACATAATCAAAACCAAAAAAATCAGTAGTAAGCCAGCCTTTACCGGCAAAAGAACTGTCTATACTGCCGTTTGTATTGTAACGAACCAGCAACTGATCGTTATTGCTTATGCCGCCAATTAAGATTTTACCGCCAGGCTGTAAAGCAATTGCATTAGCCTGTTCATCTTCATCTCCAAAGTCGTTGATCACAATACCGCTTTTGCCAAAGCTTGCATCCAGGTTACCATCCGTGTTGTACCTTGCCAATAGTACATCGTAATCTCCGTAAAGCCCCGAGTTCCTGAAGCCATAACCTGTAATTAGAATTTTACCATCACTCTGTATGGCCAATGCTGTTGCCTGCGAGTAGTAAAGATGGAACCTGGGTACCAGGTCGGTAAGCACTTTTCCGTTTGTTCCAAAGGAAAGGTCCAGTGTTCCATCGCTATTGTATCGTACGATAATGATTGTTTCCTCATAAGCAAGACCTGCTGCCAGTATTTTACCATCTTTCTGTAATGCGGTACACCTTATGCGTCCAAACAACTGGTTAATTACTTTTCCTCCAATCCCAAAACTTGGGTCAAGTGTACCAGGTTGCGCCTTTGCACCCGTAAATAAAAACAAAGCCAGAAAGATGAAAGCACCCAGAAAAACTGCTTTGTTGTTATTGAGTAAAAATTGTTTCATAAAATAGATTTTAGATTAGCGGGCAATGAGGAAATCTTTACAAGTGTACTGTGTTTGTTCGGGCGGGGAGTAAGCGCAGGCATTATTATCTTCAAGGCCGCATATTCTTCTGTAGTTGCGGCATTCAACAAAACGGGACGTGGATAATTTGTTCGCCTTACCGTTGAGTACGGTAAAAAAGAACGTGGCGGTACGTGCAGCTATATAGCTGTAAACATCATTCTGATCTTTATAACCTGTGCCAAAATCGCTGTTAAAAACACAGGATCTGTCACCGGCAAGGCAGGTATCCATTCCATGTTCCATTGTACAATCCATGTAAATTTCTACCGGTATATTTTTTTGTTTTAATGCCTTGTAAATCCCTTCTGCGCCAATGGCATAAGCGTCGGGAGTATGGTCCACACTGTCAATCCTGAAAGCTCTACGTTTTACCAGGCAATCTGATTCTGAATTATAATTAATTTTCTTTGAACGGGAGCTGTCTGGTGAAAAATAAACCGATGCAGTATCGCTTGGGAAAATATCATCGGCACTACCCTGAAAAGCAATCAATGCCGGATTGCCATTGTTTCCATTAAAAAAATCAGCAGGGTTGCGTTTAAGGCTAATATTCATTTGAATGGCACCCCACATATCTAACACACCTTTCAGCGAAGGAATAAAATTAATGCTGGTATCCCCAATGTAGTATTGCTGATCAATATCGCCAAGAGCTACGCTTGCATTTGACCATCCTGAATCTACCTGGCCCTGTCTCTCAGCATAAGCGGCATTCATTGCTGCCATGCTGCCTGCACTAATACCACCTGTAAAAAGGTTGTTTTCATCTATTTTAAAATTCGCCCCATTATTGTTTGTTCGCTGCCTGTAAATAATACTTCTAATAGCACCCCGTACATCCTGGCAAGCTGTATAAATAGCGAGTATTTGCTGGGCAGAAATATACCTGAACTTATCTGACACCTCCAGCGGTCTTCTTGAATCAACCAAAACCCCACGCCGGTATTCTACATTAAAGACTACAAATCCCCTTTTTGCAAGTTCCCTGCACACATATACAATACCTGGGTTTTCTTTATCGCTGCATTCGTCGTAACCCCCGCCATGAAACATGATGATTGCCGGAAAACCGCATTCTGTATAGTCAATCTTGCTGCCATTGACCGACTTGGGAAAATAAACATTATAGTTAAGCGAAGCAAAGCCATCCACGCAAACATCTGTTTTGTTTTTTGTACCGTAACATTGGGTTCCCTTGTATAAAACATCTTTCGAAACACCCGGAATTCCATAAGAAATATTAAAAACAGAATCCAGTTCAATACTCGCTATCGGATCTGTAAGATCCATGTTGCAGATGCCATTCAGGATCGTACATACTGAAATACCAGGTTTGGATTTCGGTTGTGCATAAACTACAAAATGCATTGCTGCAAAAAATAATAAGATAGCTATCTTTTTCATGGTTAACATTTGTGGTGTGCAGAAGAAAATGCGGGATCGTGAAATTAACCTTAATTTAATTGGTATTACCAATTAATATTTTCTACAGCAAATTACCTGCATTACTGATTTTAATTACACCCTGCAAAGCCAGGTACACTATAAGCAGAAACTTTATACAGCAACAGCAAATAACTTAAACCTTAGCCATAAAATGTTTCAGACCTTCAAGTTGTTATTAATGGAAGCAACATTTAAAAAGCCTTTTTATGTACCAATCTTTATTACTGCTATCAAGCCCGGTTGCGTCGCACACTTCGGGGCTTTTTTCTCTCTTCGGCATTGTGCGGTTTACCTTACTAATTCATGCTTCATGCAGTAAGCATCCACCTGATTTTTAATTCCTTAACCTGTTATATATACACGATATGCTGAGTGCTGTAATTATTCTTTAAAAAAGGCATATCGTACAATCACTCATGAACCATAGGCACACACAGGCACATAAAGGATAACGGTCTTACGGCTGAAAGCCGTAAGACCGTTATCATGTTCGCTTTGCCGATTATTGTTCCCTCAGAGGAAGTGTGCGACGCAAGTAAAGCTTCATACATTTACCTGCGTTTGGTTCAAAAAATATATCTTCATATTACAGGCTAATTATTTAAAAATTTAAAAACCGTATGCAGCAGATCATTGAATGTGTTCCCAATTTCAGCGAAGGCAACGATATGCAGGTGATCAAACAGATCACCAACGAAATTGAAACAGTAGAAGGTGTCCGTTTACTCAATGTTGATCCGGGCAAAGCTACCAACCGTACAGTGGTAACTTTTGTAGGGAGCCCCAAAGCCGTTGTGCAAGCCGCTTTCAAAGCAATTAAGAAGGCAGGCGAACTGATCGACATGAGCAAGCATAAAGGCGAACATCCACGAATGGGCGCAACAGATGTTTGCCCATTGATACCCATCGCCAATATTTCAATGGAAGAAACGGCGCAGTATGCGCAGCAGTTGGCAGCGCTTGTTGGCAATGAATTGCAGCTACCGGTTTATTTATACGAAGCTGCACAGCCAGATAAAACGAGAAGCAATCTCTCTGTAATCCGTGCCGGAGAATATGAAGGCTTCTTTAAAAAAATAACATTGCCTGAATGGCAACCAGATTTTGGCCCTGCAGTATTTGATGCAAAGCGCGGCGGAACCGTTATTGGGGCTAGAGATTTTTTAGTAGCATACAATGTAAACTTAAATACCACTTCAACACGCAGAGCCAATGCAATCGCTTTTGATGTGCGTGAAGCCGGCCGCACAAAAAAAGAAGGCAATAAAACGGTAACGGATGAAAACGGAAACCCGGTAACCATTCCCGGAAGTTTAAAAAGTGTAAAAGCCATTGGCTGGTACATTGAAGAATATGGTATTGCGCAGATCTCGATGAACCTTACCAATATCAATGTAACACCGGTACACATTGCGTTTGATGAAGTTTGTAAAAAGGCAAACGAACGTGGCATACGTGTTACCGGTAGTGAGTTGGTTGGCCTTATTCCACTGAAGGCAATGACGGATGCAGGCAAATACTTTCTTATAAAACAACAACGCTCCACCGGTGTAAGTGAAAAAGAACTGATAAAGATCGCGGTGAAATCTATGGGGCTGAATGAGCTTACGCCTTTTATTCCTGAAGAAAGAATCATCGAATATATGCTTCAAGATAAAGCTGACAGCAAACTGGTAAGTATGACACTTACTGACTTTGCCGATGAAACAGCAAGTGAAAGTCCTGCACCTGGCGGCGGTTCCATTGCTGCTTATATTGGTGCATTGGGCGCTTCGCTGGCAACAATGGTTGCCAATCTTTCTTCGCATAAAAAAGGCTGGGACGATCGCTGGCAGGAGTTCAGCGACTGGGCAGAAAAAGGTGAAGCTTACAAAAGTGAACTGGTAAAACTGGTTGATGCAGATACCAAAGCTTTTAATGGTATCATGGCTGCATTTGGTTTACCGAAATCAACTGCCGAAGAAAAAATTGCACGTACAAAAGGCATACAGGACGCTACAAAATTTGCAATTGAAATTCCTTTTAAAGTAATGCAGGCTGCTTATGCAAGTATGGAAGTAATAAAAGCTATGGCAGAAGTTGGAAATCCTAACTCTGTCTCCGATGCAGGCGTAGCAGCACTTTGTGCAAGAAGCGCCGTAATGGGTGCGTTTATGAATGTTCGCATTAATGCAGCTGGTTATGATGATAAAGATTATGTAAAAGATATTGTTGCACAAGGAAAAGCTATAGAAGATAAAACAATTGAAATCGAGACAGCCATATTGAAAGTGGTGAATGAGAAGATTGGAGTGTAATTGTTTTATTAAGCTACCAGGCGGTAAAGCTGCAATCATATGCTGAAGATGAAAGGATTGCGACGCAACGATGCTGCCATGAAAAACTAAAGCCGGTATCAAAATAATTAAGGATATTGTACAGAAATCATCTAACGAAACATAAAATACTATGCCATGCAGCATCTGAAAATTTATAACAAACAAGACATACTTTCTTTAACACGCCTGCGACGGTTTGAAACGAAGATTGGCGAAAGATTACAGGTAATCGGCGATGCAAAAAATATAGAACAATCTATTGCGCAGTCAAACGCAAAGTTTGTGCTGGCGGGCGTTCCGGAAGATATGGGCGTTAAGGCAGACCTGGGTTTGGGCGGTGCCGATACTGCTTGGGTGCCTTTTCTGGAGGCATTTTTTAAAATTCAAAGCAACGATTTTTTTGAAGGCAGCGAAGTGATGCTTGTTGGCCATTTCGATTTTTCGCAGATGTCCAACCTGATCGAAAACAACGCTCAAAGCAAGGAAGAAAAAATAGAAGCTTACCGCCATGCCATCAATACGGTTGATGATGAAGTGGAGAAACTTGTAAAGATCATTACTGAACATAAAAAGATCCCGATCATTATTGGTGGTGGCCATAACAATTCTTATCCGTGCATTAAAGGCGCGGCCAAAGGTTTGTATAAGGCTGGTGTTATTCCTATTGCGCAGATCAATGCCATTAACCTGGATGCACATGCAGATTTTCGTCCGCTCGAAGGCAGGCACAGCGGCAATGGTTTTCGCTATGCCGATGAGGATGGATACCTGGAAAAATATTGTGTAATTGGTTTGCATGAAAACCATATTCCGCAAAATGTTTGGATGGATATTGTAAACGACCCGTTCATAGATGTAATTACTTTTGAAGATATTTTCCTGCACGAAAAAAGAAGTTTTATACAGGCCGTTGCCCACGCTACGGGCTTTACCGATGATACGTATTGCGGCATTGAATTAGACCTCGATTGCATTTCAAATACACTCAGCAGCGCTTATACACCGGTAGGCATTTCGCCGCTGCATGCGAGGCAGTTCATCAACTTTGCGGCAAGCGACACAAAGGCTGCATACCTGCACATTTGTGAAGGCGCCACCAAGCTTGCCAATGGCCGTACCGATGACAGTACCGGCAAACTCATTGCTTATTTAGTAAGCGATTTCATAAAAATGGAAAACGCTTAAAAGCCTTATTCTATAATTCAGATATTTTGTTTGCAGGCATCATTAGTGCTATGAGGCTTCTGTTGTGTCACTCACTTGTACGTTCTGTTTTTAATTCAGCAAAAACGCTGAATGCTTATAGCATAAAACGGTGGAAGTTTTTAGTGCTCAGCCTGCCGCATTATGCATTATAGTACAACAGTGCGACGCAACAAAAGCTTCATAGAAATACAAATGTTTGGCTCAAAAAATTTTCCTTTAAAAAACAACTTCCAATATTAAACTAACACGTGTTAACTGCAATTTTAAAAGCCTAAATTTGCGCTGGAAATATAATAGTACCATGCCATATACTCCCGAAAATAAAGTTAGGATTGTTACTGCCGCCAGCCTTTTTGACGGGCATGATGCTGCCATCAATATCATGCGACGCATTATGCAAAGCAAGGGTGCGGAGATCATTCACCTGGGCCATAACCGCAGTGTTCGCGAAATTGTGGAAGCAGCTATTGAAGAGGATGTACAGGGCATTGCTATTACCAGTTACCAAGGTGGCCATGTGGAATTTTTTAAATACATGAAATACCTGTTGGATGAGAATGGCTGCAGCCATATTAAGATTTTTGGTGGTGGTGGTGGTACGATTTTACCCTCTGAAATTTTAGAGCTTCATAAGTATGGCATCACTAAAATTTACTCACCCGATGATGGCCGCACACTGGGTCTTGAAGGGATGATTGAAGAAGTTGTTCGTCTTTGTGATTATTCATTGAACGGCAGTGGTGAATATAAAAAACCAATGACGCTTGGTGAAGTAAAAGATGTGCGCAAAGTAGCCAGGTTAATTACCAATGCTGAAAATAATCATTTAGCCAATGCACCAATCCCCAATTCCCAATTCCTGATCCCCGTCCTTGGTATTACAGGCACAGGTGGTGCAGGGAAAAGCAGTGTTACTGATGAAATTGTAAGGCGTTACTTGACAAGCTTTGAAGATAAAACCATTGCTGTAATCAGCGTTGACCCATCCAAGAAAAAAACAGGCGGCGCTTTGCTGGGTGACAGGATTCGAATGAATGCTATTTCGCACCCACGTGCTTATATGCGTTCACTCGCAACAAGGGATGATAATACTGCCTTGAGTTCGCATGTACAGGAAGCCATTGATATTTGTAAAGATGCAGGCTACGATTTTGTTATTTTGGAGAGTGCAGGTGTGGGGCAAAGCGATGCTTCAATACTTGACCACTGCGATGTTAGCCTTTATATTATGACACCCGAATATGGTGCAGCATCGCAGTTGGAAAAGATCAACATGCTTGATTATGCGGATGTGGTTTGCATCAATAAATTTGATAAAGCCGGTGCGCTGGATGCATTGCACGATGTACGCAAACAATACAAACGCAACCACAATTTATGGACTGCTAAAGATGAAGAGCTACCTGTTGTAGGCAGCATTGCTGCGCAGTTTAATGATCCCGGTATCAATGAATTGTTTAGTAAGATAATGCAGCGTGTTGAAACAAAAACCAATACCCGGTTTGGAGAAATTACCATAACTGCCATTCAAAAAGCATCTGATGCTGCAGGCATAACAAAAGCGCTTATTATACCACCAAAACGTGTACGCTATCTTTCTGAGATTGCAGAGAACAACCGTGAATACGATCAGTTGGTGAGAGACCAGTCAGCAATTGCCACAAAGTTATACCAGTTAAATGGTGCACTGGAAACCTTGCAAAAAACAGGAATCAGTGAAGAAGCCATTGAAACAATCAACAAGCAGATAAAATATTACCAGGACCGGCAAACACCGGTAAGTAAAAAACTGATCCGGAACTGGCAGGATAAAATAAAAGCTTACCAGGCTGATTATTATGAATACAAGGTTCGTGATAAAGTGATCCGTCAACCCATGTTTAGTAAGAGCCTTTCGGGTACACGTGTGCCAAAAGTAATTATGCCCAGTTTTAACGACTGGGGTGATATTCTTCGCTGGCAGGCACAGGAAAATGCACCGGGACTTTTTCCTTTTACTTCAGGCGTGTTTCCTTTAAAGAGGGAAGGGGAAGACCCCACAAGAATGTTTGCCGGTGAAGGTGGACCGGAACGAACCAACAAACGTTTTCATTATGTTTCACTCGGCCAGCCTGCAAAGCGCCTGAGCACTGCATTTGACTCGGTTACACTTTATGGTGAAGACCCTGCAAAGCGCCCTGATATTTATGGTAAAGTAGGTAACAGTGGTGTAAGTATTGCCACGGTTGATGATGCTAAAAAACTTTACAGCGGCTTTGATCTTTGCGATCCAAAAACTTCGGTGAGTATGACCATCAATGGTCCTGCACCCATTATACTTGCCTTTTTTATGAATGCTGCTATAGACCAGCAGTGCGAGAAATGGATAGAGGCCAATGGTCAATGGCCGATGGTGAATGAAGCATTGGCAAAAAAATTCCAAAAGCAAATCAGGCCCTCATATTACAACCCATCTTCTCCCGAAAGATTGCCCGAAGGTAACAATGGTTTGGGCTTGCAATTACTTGGCCTTAGCGGCGATGAAGTGTTGCCAAAAGATATTTATGAATCAGTTAAAGCCAATGCTCTATCTCAGGTAAGGGGAACCGTGCAGGCAGACATTTTAAAAGAAGACCAGGCACAAAACACTTGCATCTTCAGTACAGAGTTTGCATTGAAATTAATGGGCGATGTGCAGCAATATTTTATCGATAAAAAAGTACGCAATTTTTACAGTGTTTCTATCAGTGGTTATCATATTGCCGAAGCCGGTGCCAATCCTATTACGCAACTGGCATTCACATTAAGTAATGGTTTTACTTACGTGGAATATTACCTGAGCCGTGGCATGAACATAGATGATTTTGCACCCAACCTCAGCTTCTTTTTCAGCAATGGCATGGATCCTGAATACAGTGTTATTGGCCGTGTTGCAAGGCGTATTTGGGCAAAGGCCATGAAGTATAAATACAAAGCAAACAAACGCAGCCAGCAGTTAAAATATCACATACAAACAAGCGGCAGAAGTTTGCATGCGCAGGAAATTGATTTCAATGATATACGAACCACATTGCAGGCGCTGTATGCTATTTATGATAACTGTAATTCACTTCACACAAACGCTTATGATGAAGCTATTACTACACCCACTGAAGAAAGTGTAAGGCGTGCAATGGCCATTCAACTCATCATTAACCGCGAACTTGGAAGCGCTACTACAGAGAATTTTATACAGGGCAGTTTTATTATTGAAGAACTCACCAATATTGTTGAAGAGGCCGTGCTGACTGAGTTTGACCGCATTACAGACCGTGGCGGTGTGCTTGGTGCAATGGAACGAATGTACCAGCGTAACAAAATTCAGGAAGAAAGTTTGTACTACGAAACATTGAAACATACCGGTGAATTACCCATCGTTGGTGTAAATACTTTTCTGAATAAAAAAGGCAGCCCCACTATTATTCCCACAGAAGTTATACGCAGTACAACCGAAGAAAAAGAACAGCAGATCGCCAATTTGGAAGCCTTTCATAAAAGGAATATTGACAAATCGAAAGCAGCTTTAAAGAGTTTACAAAATGCGGCGATCAAAAATGAAAACATCTTCATAGAATTGATGGAAACGGTAAAATATTGCAGCCTCGGCCAGATCACCAATGCGCTTTATGAAGTAGGTGGACAGTACCGCAGAAATATGTAATTGCTGTTATTGTATGTTTATTTTTTTGAGCCAGGCGGAAGTATTTCTATTAAGCTTTTCTTGCGTCGCACACTTGTACAGTTGGATATTTTCTCGGGGTTTTACCTAAGCGTAGAACGAAGCGAATCTTGTTGGCGGGGATGCCAACAAGAGCGAAACATTATTACCTGAAAATTCTTTTGTCTTGTCAATAATACCTGTTACTTGAAAATATTTTGTCTGCCCGCTGCAACTTGTCAGGGTTAAAAGAATTGAAATAAAAATATAGGTAAGTTTTTTCATTTGAAACGGTCTGCTAATATTGCCACCAACGGGCAGGTAATGCTGCAGGTGGGATATTTTATAACGTCCAGCCTGGAACTGCTGCCCAATTGAAATTATAAAGTTGAAGTTAACGACAAACAGCCAAATTGAAACTCGTCTGCCTGAACTAAAGTACAGCAATGCAAACAGCCGAAGTTTCAACGTCCAGCCCCACTTGCAGCAATACCAATGTTAGCTGTTAGACGTTCTCTGTCAATTTGTTTTACCTTTTAGCATTTGTAATAGTTGCTTCGCATAGTCATTGTCTTTATTTAACTGCAACGCTTTTTTACAACTCTCCAAAGACTTGTCAAATTGTTTAAGTCCATATTGTGAAGCTGCAATACCGTAAGTTATTCTGTCATCATTAGGTTTCAATTTGTCTGCCTGTTGATAGTATTGAATTGACTTTTGAAATTGCAGATTGTCATAACAAGTCGCTCCAAGATTAAAGAAAGCACTTAAATAATTAGGATTAAGCTTTGTAGCTTGCTCCAACTGCTTAATACCTTCGTCAATTTTATTCTGTCCGATTAAAGTATTCCCAAGTTTGTAAGAAGCTGTATCGGTTTTAATGTTTTGCTTTATACATTCTCTAAAAACAATTTCGGCTTTGTCATTAATTTCCAAGTCATAAAGTTTTATTCCTAAATCAAAAAGGTCATTACCCTTTTTGCTGGTCATAAACTTTGAGAAATTGTCATTTGAAACTAATGGTTTCGTTGGGTCAGCGTTTCCAACGTCAAAACCATCAAAAGATGAAACACCATAATCTGTTGCTAACTGTCTCAATTTCTGCTCTCGGTCATAAAGTGATTGTCTTGTATGCTTTTCTATTTTTTCAACGTGCAGCATAAACTCTCCATTATCCTTTTTGTCAAGTACAACAAACTTGTAAGATTGCTTGGTTAATTCATTTTTTAGCTTTTCCAGTTTTGATTTGTCTTTGTCAAAAAAGAAATAACCATAAAGAAGATTTTGTTTTGTGTCCACACCTTGAACCTCAACTTTGTCAAAGATAGAATTGATTAGCTCCATATCATTTGTATTCTCTGTCACCTTTGGTTGAGATTTACAACTTGTGTAAAGTGTCAGAACTGAAAAAAGTATTAGTATCGTAGATTTCATATGTTTTATTATAAACGCTGTGTCCCAATACGGTTACAGCTAACGAACAGGGCTTTGTGCAGGCAGGGCATTGTTGTTTGTCCAGCCCGGAACTGAAGCCCAATAAAGAAATAAAAGTACAAGATAACAACTAAAAGCCCAACAAAATTCCGTCAAGCCCGAACTAAAGTACAGCGATGCAAACAGCCGAAGTTTAAACGTCAAGCCTTGCTTGCACAAAACCCCATGTTAGCTGCCGTTTTGGTCACGCAAATTTTTCTGTTCAATAAAATACTTTGTCCACATGATGAAAAAATAAAAACCCCCACTAATACCAATTGCAAGTCTTAAAGTTCTTGTCTCAATAAAAAATGCAAGCAAGTAAATTGAAGTCGCAACTATTAAAAAATACAACATTGCTTTAGTTGCAAAAATTGAGCCTTCGTGAATTAATTCTAAATTGCTTTTCTCTCGGTATTTGTCAAGTTGAGTTATTGCGTCCTCACAAAAGCTCTTAAAGTCATCTATCTTGCAAAAATTATTGTTTGCAGAAATTTGGAAGTTGTCAATATTGTTTTTTAAATAAAGCACCGGTCCATTTTTCCCATAGTACGATTTATAAGAAGTCAGTTCATTAAAGTTTATCGTCTTTGTTTCATTTTCAAACTCAAAGATTACGGAAGTGTCACCCAATTTTGCTATACAATTATGAATGGCTTTCTTTTTGAAAAATTGGAAAAACGAAAATGCTAATCCGAAACCCAAAGCAATTGTCAAAACTAAATTTAGCTTGTTAAATATGCCTATAAATTCAGTCGCAATAAATGTCGCAATTGCCAATAAAACCACAATGAGTGTCTGCCACATTTTGGTATATTGAAATTGATATTCTTTCATTTTAATTGTCAAGGTAAAGGCTGGTCAGAAAATGGCAGCTAACTCGCTAATATACGAAAGTTGTATTTTCTGTTCTTATTAAATCTTGTTTATGAATAATTTATCCATACAGCAATATTTTATACGAAAGTTTCAAACTTGCGCTTTTTGCATTATCGCTAACCGACAATTGAAAATGCGAAAGTTTTATGCTGCCAATTGCTTTACCAAACTACCATGGGCTTCAATCTTCGCATCGGTAAAAGCTCGTTCTTAATCCAACCGTACCAGTGTGCGACGCAACAGGCGATGCTACATGTACAACTGCCGGGTACATAAATTCCTGAAAAATAAGGCTGCCGCAGCCCTGCGTTGTCGGGCAACACAGATGCCTTAGGCTGTTACAGACTTGCATTGTTGGGCAACTAAAATGTATCGGGCTGCCACAGCCCGATGTTATCGGGCAGTATGAATGTGTTGGGCTGTTGCAGACCTGCCTTGGCAGGCAGTTCGAATGCCCCGGTCTGTGGCAGTTCTATTGTTTCATTTAATTATAATTTAAAGTTGATGCCCTCTTGCAAATGTGGTTTATAATTTTTATTTTGTATACGATAATTCAATTGAAAACATTTAAAAAATTAAACACATGCAACAAAAACAACTGCATGCTGATGCCGTAGACGGCGCTGCTGCCTCAGCAAAAACTACCACCAAAAAAACTAAAGGTTACACCCCTACAAAAGATTCGGATTTTGATACGGTAAGCAAAGCCGTAAGCGCATCGTGGACGGCAAAACCCATCATTACATTAATATGGAAAACGCCGGCGCAATTTGCTGCAATGGTTGCGGCTTATTCTACAGCATTTGGTAACAGGCTTAGCGATGGTGGCAACAGGCCTTCGCAAACACAAACACTTGAGCAAATGGACAATCAGATGGATGATGCAGTTACCGATGTTAAAACTTATATAGAAAAAAAGTTTAAGAAAAAAAATGCAGCGGCGCAGTTTGCACGGTATGGCATTGTGCATTCAAGCAGGGGCTATACATTACCTAAAGACAGGGATCAGCGCAAACAAAACCTGCAGCTTATGATTGATGCAATTGCTGCCGATGGTTTTGGTACAGAAGAATTTGGCACAACTTTCTGGACAACCATGCAAACAGATTACAGCAATGCATTAAAAGCTGCGAATGCTACTGATGGCAGTGTAAGCACCAACGTTGCTGCAAAGAATGAACAGAAAGAAGCCATTACAAAAGTGATGGATGCACTGCGGTTGGTATTGAAAGCAAATTATCCGGATACTTATGCCGCTGTTTACAGAGATTGGGGATGGCAGAAAGAAGATTATTAAAATGTAAGGCCCTGCGGATGCGGGGCTTTTTTATTTATGTGCCCGGCAAAGGTATTTCATGGCATCTGCAGTTGCGTCGCACACTTGTACGGTTGGATATTTTATTGGGCTTTTATCTAAGCGTAGAACGAAGCGAGTCTTATTGGCGGGGATGCCGAAAAGAGGGAAAAAATTGGTTGCTTTGAATGTTATAGTAATTGTATCTGTCACTCCCCATATTAATCTCCAAGTAATTCTAAGTCAATTTTATTGCGTGAGAAATATTTCAAAAGTCCTTTGAATTCTAAAATGGTTGAAGTCTTTGCTTTGTCTTTGTTGAGGTCAGTTTTTTCAATGTATTTATCGATGATTGTAATTAAGGTTTGCTGATTTTCCGTTGGTAGTTTTAAATCTCCGTATGGGTCAATAACAAGTCCTGTCCAATGTGTAAACATTTCAAAAATTTCACCTAAAGCATCTAATGTTTTGTCGTCAAGTCCAAACAAATACTTTTTATTGTCAAGTCTATGAAAGTCTAATGCCATACGGTCGTTTTAAAATTACTGCATACTCCCAAATATACGCAACTCAACATTGAATCTTGCAGCAATACAAGTTATGCAGTTGCATTGTCGCAATGCCGGGTATTGAATCAAACCCTCAAAGTGTGCGACGCAACAAAAGCTGATTTTTGTTCCTATTGCCCGGTACAAAAATGTATTTATTCTTTTAAAAGCTTGTATGTTCTTCTGCGGTTTTTGCCATTAGTGAAGGTTACAAAATATACCCCTGCAGCAAAAGGCTGTACATTAATTGTTTTATTGTTTTTGCCCTCTTCTGAAATGCCCCTGCTTACTGCCAGCACCCTGCCGGTAATATCAGCAAATTCAATATTGTACATCATTTTGTGCTTTGTGTTAAAAGTAATGAGCACAAAATCTTTCGCAGGATTTGGTGATAAAAGCAGTGCAGGCACCTCATCACTTTCGGGCAGTGACAAGTTATTTGTACCAAAGCCCCCAGCTTGAGTAAGCGTACTGCCTATAACAACATTCAGCGTAGAAAGATTGGAACTTCCGCAGCCGTTCACGGATTTTACAGTGAGTTTTCCGGTGCCGAGGGTATTGTTCCAGTTTATATATACACCCTGTGTTCCCTGGCCACTTTTAATAATACCTTTTCCGTTTACAGCCCATGAATAGCTAATACCGGGTACACCATTTACAGAATAAAAAACATCGCTTTGGTTTTTAATTACAATTGTTGGCCCGTTGATAAGCCCCGGGTTAGCAGGAATGTTACTGAATGATTTTATTAAAGCAGCACTCGTGCCACAAAAATTGCTTGATTTTACAGAAATTGAAGTGCCGGATAAACTTTCAGCAACATTTACGTGAGCAGTCAGTCCGTTATCATCGGTAGATAATATACTGGCTCCGGCTGGGAGCGTCCATGTGTACAATGCAGCCCCGCTAACAGGGTCTATTGAAAATTGATATTCACCGGTATCGCATAAGCCCTTTATTGCAGCGTCGGTGCTGTAAATTGATACAGGCTTGGCGGGTATTGTAAGCAGGCCGTTATCAAGCGTTATGGTTCCTTTGTTTGAAGAACACCCATTTATGTCTGTAATTGTGTAAGCATTTGTTCCCTGGTGTGCCAATTGCGATCCTATGCCTGTATAGGGAAGTGTTCCACCGGATCCAGTAACGGTAACAGTTGTATTGCCACCTTTACAAATAATGTTACTGTCTTTTGTTACAGATGCAGTCAAAACTTCGGGCTGGGTAATTGTATAAGCGGCATTCTGGGTGCATCCCCCTAAGGAATTAATGATCACTGAATAATCACCTGGTTTCAGATTTGAAATGCTGTCTGTTGTAGCTTTGAAAGAAGGGTAAGCAATGCTGGTCCAATTGTAAGTAATAGGTCCGTTACCACCAGCGGGCATTAGTTTAATAGCACCATTATTATCTCCATTGCAGGTAACGTTCGTAATATTTGGAGAAAGTAGCGGGTTACTGCTTACACCCACGCCTTTTATGAAAACACTGTCTTTATAACCGCCCCCTGAAACCTGGAGTTTGCCTGAATAAGATTGGGCTGCACCAGGGCTAAACTTTACGTATATTTTTTTATTAATTGCATTTCCATATTTACTGATTGTGATATAGTCAGTGTAAACACTGTCCGGGTTTTGTGAAAACGTAAAACCTGTAAACGGCCCTAGTTTAATATTTGTACCCGTTAAAAATGCACCTGTAATTGAAAAAGACTGCACCGGACTTACACTGTTTACGCAAAGTGTATCAAAGGCTAATGTATCAGATACGAAAAGGCCAACATCAGACTGGTTCTGCTTCGGCCTGCCCAATTCCACAGTGCTAAATACAACATTCAGGTTATTTGCACTTTTAATATAAAAATCTGAACCATTCAAGCCACGGTTTCCAAAATAAGCATCGGTTATAGTAATTGCCGCTTTTTTCCATGTTCCCGAATTGGTGCAAGTTGTAATAACAGACTGCTTGTCGCCGCCACCGGTTTTTGAATCATAATATAGCCTGAAACTACCATAACCGCTATCGAGATAAACAACTTCGATAGAAACAGGGTAAGCACCGTTAAGTGGTGTATTGTTTAGAAAAGCACTGTCAACATCAAAATATAAAGCGTTTTTACCAGTGGCAACATCAAAGCCACGGGCATATTTTCCATAGATTGAATTGGTATCTGCAAAAGCATTCACATTCCAGAAGCCAACTGTTGTTTCGTTGGGTTTTATCTGGTGCAGGTAACGCTCATAATTGCCCGGAAAAATATCCCAGCCTACATCATTGGTACCACCTGCATCCAGGTTGTCAGCCTCAAACATAGTAGCAGTTGTAACATCTTCAAGCTTTGCACCATTGGCTGCATAGGCAGCAGCTATTTTCTGGTATCTTACTTTATTAAATCTTGCTACTTTACCGTAAGTAGTTGCAGGAAAACGCACTGCATCTGAAGCGTCGAGGCCATCTCGTAAAGCGCACATTGCGTATGGAGCTGTTGCAGGTTTTTTTTGCCCGGCATATCTGTTAAAGAAATTAAACCCTTCGTCTAATTTAGGATTTGTAATATATTCTGATGTTTGGTTGCTCCAGTCTAAACCCCAGTAAACAGCACTGGTTAAAAGTGCATATAAGTTTTTGTTAACCGCTTCTGCCCACCACGGGTAATACAGGTTATCGCTGGTAATTTCGCAACGGGCCCTTACATACGAACCGTTCTGGGGCGTATTTAAAATATTATATAGCCAGGATGCTTTGGTTTTTTCATCATTTAGCTGGTAGCCTTTACCCAGTGTACCTGTTTTAAGCCACGATCCGGGGCAGTTTTGAAGCAGCCACAATGCCTGATCTTTTCCCTGGTTACCGGGATTGCTGATCAATGTTATTTTTGGGTTTGTGTTTTTATATTCATCATAAAAATACAAACTGTAATCATAGAACAGTGAATCAAACTGTGCAGATTTTATGTTATACTGCGGCGAAACATTACCCTTATAATTGATATAATCCCCTGTATTTCCAAAACAAGCCTGAACTGCGATAATTTTATTTCTGATCTCTGGCGGGTACTGTTCAACATGTTCCCGCACTTTGGTAATCATTCTTTTAAAATAAAAATTATAATTGGGGCTCAGATAATAAGGAGAAAAACCGGTTGTTAAGCCATTGGCATCAGTTTCAGCAACTTTCGGTACCCCTCCCGTAGTATATAGCCAATCCGGGCAAAAATCTTTTACATAAACTTTATACATAACCTGCAAGTCGCCTTCTAAACGGGTTGTAAGATCGCTGTCAAAAATTGTCCAATCCCAAACATCAGGCTCAATTTCTATTTCATTCCAACCCAGTTTAGAAAATCTTCCCGAGATTTCAGGATACAAATCATGTGGCAGAGGGGCTGCCCCAAATTGCCAGGTGCCAAATTTTAGTGTGGTATCCGGTAACTGCGCTGTGGCAGACAGTGCAGCAATGGCAAATATGCCCAATAAAATATAGGTTCTGAAATTTTTGGTTCTCAAAATAGGGGGTACTTTACTGCAAAAGTTGCCACTAAATTTTTATAAGCAAACTAAATAACAATATATTTTTAACATTATAATCGAATTTTAAGGTAAGAGGTATAAATTGTAGCAATTATTTTTAATTTATTAATCAAAGGGTTGAACATTTTTTATTATTATTCCTGTTTAAAATTTTCAGATCTTCTCAGAGCATATTTTGAACCAGGCTTTATTACTACTATTTGGCTACTCTTGTGTCACTCACTTTTACGGTTTATTCATTTTTCGGCAATGTAATTTCAATATACAGATTTGTGCAATTTCATTTTAAGATAACTGATGTTGTATGAATAGTAAACTCTTCAAATTGCGCAGGAAATGCAGATTTTTTTTGAAGTAAATGTCCCACTGCTAACTTCAGTTAATTTAAGATACGCTTCTATTGTTTACATCAAAGCTGGTGTCGTTATCCGGTCTCAAGAATTTCTGTTCAATGCATTTGCATGTAAGCCAGTTGTTGAAAGCAGTTATCTTAAATTCAATGCAGCCAATACTTGTAAAAGGTTTTTAGAATTTTTATTGTGTGTTTTTATACCTTCCTTTTATAAGGCATCTGCCAGGCAGATGCGGTTAGGGCAAAGCTTAAGTGGCTGCTATGGAGCATCCTCATTACAGTAAAGAAGCCGGCGGATCCCAGGTAAAAGCGAAGGGCCATGCTGCCATGAGTTTTACAATAATATATTTTCAGTACGGCTGATATATAATTAGCTTAATAACTATGCGAACTTATTTCGGTACCCCACGCTTTTTCTCCTGTAAGTTTTTAAGCAAAGCTTACTATTTATGCCACTTTTTCAACATACCTTTTTATTTATTTTAAACTAACTTTCGTCTTTTCCATTAGCAATATTTTTGTAATAAAAAAAGAATAAGAACGATTCATTATGACCAACAGCCCACCTGAAATAAGAACAGTAAATGTAACCCGCTATGTAACGCCCTTGCGGGAAGGCGGTTCATTGCCTGCTATTGCCGAAGCAGATGATGGTTTTATGTATGTTCTTAAATTTCGTGGTGCCGGACAGGGCGTAAAATCATTGATAGCAGAATTGATATCCGGCGAAATAGCACATACCCTTGGCTTTAAGATTCCTGAAATTGTTTTCGCAAATCTTGATGAAGCCTTTGGCCGCACCGAACCCGATGAAGAAATACAAGATCTGCTGAAAGCCAGTGTGGGCCTTAATCTTGCGCTACATTATTTATCCGGTGCTTTTACTTTCGATCCGGTTGTTACTAAAATTAATGCAACACTTGCCAGCCAGATCGTTTGGTTCGATTGCCTTATTACAAACGTAGATCGTACTGCACGCAATACCAATATGCTTACATGGCGCAATGAGTTATGGCTCATAGATCACGGGGCATCCATCTATTTTCATCATTCATGGCAACACCCCGAAGAGCAGGCAAAAAAATCTTTCCCAATGGTTAAAGATCATGTATTACTGCCACTGGCTTCAGAGCTTGATGATGTTAATTTCAGCTTTCGCTCAAAACTTACCCCGGAACGTATCAAGCAAATTGTTGAACTGGTGCCAGACGAGTGGCTGAACGATGAATCATCAAATGAATCAGTCGCTGAAAAACGTGATGTATATTGCCGGTTCTTAATAACACGATTGGCCTTATCAGAAAATTTTGTCAAAGAAGCAAAACATGCAAGAGAAGCTTTTATTTGAATATGCCGTAATACGCGTTGTACCATGTGTAGAACGCGAAGAATTCATCAATGCCGGTGTTATTGTGTATTGTGCAGCACAAAATTTTCTGCAGGTTATGTTTGAATTAAATAAAGAACGCATTACTTCATTATCAGAAGAACTTGATATTTCTGCTGTAAAAGAAAGGCTTCAGGCTTTTGCGCAAATCGCTGCAGGTGCAAGCGGCGGGGGAACAATTGCAGCATTGCCTTTGGCTTCAAGGTTTCGCTGGTTAACAGCCACACGCAGTACCATTATACAAACTTCTGCAGTTCATCCTGGTTTTTGTACAGATGCCCACGATACACTGATAAAGTTGTACACCGAATTAGTGAAGTAGTATTGATAAAGAAATATTTTTAGCCGGGCTAATGTATTTCATGGAATCTTTTCTTGCGTCGCACTCTTGTACGTTCAGATTGTATATTGAGCTTTACCGAAGCGAAGATTGAAGCGTTTCGCAAATCCAGCTTATCGAAGTAGGTATGCGAAAATTATATTGCAAACTTTCGTTTATTTTTGAGTTGTGCGTCACTTTAAAGTGATATCCGACACAAAATAAATTTACAAGGACGACTTAGAAGTAGTGTAACTGCCCACTAAAATGAAGAAACCAGTTCCATCAACATATAAAATTTTAAAGGAAAAAGCATTTAATTCAGACGTTAACGAAAGTTGGATTGATTGGGCAATTGAAATGATGGAAGTGGGTTATGAATCTGTCAACCTCTATGAACTTGCGGGAACTACAAGACCTTATAATCAATTTGAATTACAAGAGTTAACGAACAAAGTTTTCAAAGAATTAAACTTAGATTATTCTGACAAGACAAACGCTTTAAAGAACTATATATACTTTCTGCTAACTACAAGTATTGACAAGCCAGAAAACTACAATAGAGTCTTACAAGAGTTTAGAGACATTTATTATGAATTAGATGCTGACCCGGAATATCAAGATTTAGCTCTTTTATATTGGGCAAAAGACGACTTAATTTACAGTGAATTCCAACATTATTGGGACGGAGCAGACAGAACCAACATTGACCAAATAATTAGAGAACAATTTGGACTTTACATTGCGAAATTTGAAGACCAAAAATAAAAGCGAACGCAAAAATGTCTCATCCTGAAATAGCTTTACTGAAAATCAAACAAAATAAAAAATGAAACAACGATCCACTTCAATCTACGCTTCAGTAAAAGCTTATTTATATTCCAACCGTACAAGAGTGCGACGCAACCTGGCCTCATAGCATAACTTAAGCCCGGTACAAAAGAAAAAATATATGAAAGATTTTAAAACATCTATTGTACTTAAGGATAACCGGACTGCAAGTTTGCGATTGCTTGAAAAAGAAGACGCTGTTGCATTACATAGCTACCTGCAAAACCTTTCTGCGGAAAGCCGCGGCCGCTTTGGTCCGCACCCTTTTGATTGGCAAACTGTAGAAGCAATCTGCAACAGCCTGCCCGGTGATGTTTTACGTTTTATTGCTGAAGATGATCAGCAGAACATTATCGCATATATGCTTGTTAAAAATGGTATGATCAGTGCAGATAAAGACCGCTATCATCAACTGAATATTTTCTTAGACGAAACAATTACCGGCACCAATGCACCTTCAGTTGCCGATGCCTGGCAAAACTCCGGGCTTGGCTCAGCAATGTTTCAGTACATACTTAACTACATGAAAAATACGGGTTATAAATATGCAGTGCTCTGGGGTGGTGTACAAACATTAAATGCAAGAGCGGTTCATTTTTATAAACTGCATGGTTTTACGCAAGTAGGATCTTTTTTGTACGATGGAAAAGATAATTTGGATATGATGCTTGAATTATAAAGTGTTGGTTGTGTTTGTAAAAGCTGATGCACACTTACCTTTGAATACATGAAAGGGAAAGAGAAGTTTTTAACAATACTGATACTCGGCTTGCTTTCTGCCATTGGCCCTTTTTCAATAGACATGTATTTACCGGGTTTCCCCGATATTGCTGCTGATCTTAATACAACGGTGGCACATGTTTCACTTTCACTCTCCAGTTTTTTTATTGGTATTTCTTTTGGGCAATTGATTTACGGTCCATTTATCGATCGTTTTGGGCGTAAGAAACCTTTATATGTGGGCCTCTTTATTTACCTGATTGCTGCTGCAGGTTGTGCTTTTGCTTCTTCTGTAAATGCACTGATTGTTTTCAGGTTGGTACAGGCATTAGGCGGTTGTGCTGGTATGGTAACTTCAAGGGCACTGGTAAGAGATATTTTTCCGGTATCTGAAAATGCCAAAATATTTTCGTTGCTGATGCTGGTGGTGGGTGTATCGCCCATTATTGCACCAACATTGGGCGGCTATGTTACAGCGGCATTAGGCTGGCGTTATGTTTTTGCGGTGCTTGCTTTAATTGCAGTAATTATACTGGTTGCCATTCATTATGCTTTACCGGAAGGAAGAAAAGCCGACAGCAGTTTATCGATGCGCCCACGGCAGATTGCCAGAAATTTTTTGCAGGTATTAAAAGAACCGCAATTCTATACGTATGTTTTTACAGGCTCTGTTGCATCTGCAGGATTGTACACTTATATTGCAGGTTCACCTTATGTGTTCATGCAATTGTATCACATCACCGAAAAGCAATACGGCTGGGTATTTGCGCTCATAGCGATGGGGCTTATCGGTGCCAGCCAGTTGAACAGTGTTTTGTTGAAAAATTATAAGAGCGAGCAGGTTATAAAAGTTGCATTGCTGTGCCAGACAGCGACAGGGTTGGTACTTTTTGCAGGTACTACGCTTGGCTGGCTCGATCTGTTTAGTACCATATTTTTTATCTTTATTTTTTTATGTTGCCAGGGTTTTATTTTTCCCAACTCGTCTGCGCTTTCGCTTGCGCCTTTCAGTAAAAATGCCGGGAGCGCCTCAGCAGTTATGGGGTGTATACAGATGGCCATTGGTACCCTTGCTTCTGTGGCAGTAAGTTTTTTAAGCAATGGTACTGCCTTGCCAATGACAGGCATCATGTGCTTTTGTGCATTCGCCGCCTTTTGTATTTTAATGGCTGGCAGTAAAATGATCATCCGACACAGGGCCAGTATTGAAGAAGTAGAAGAAGAATCGGCGGAAATGATTAGCATGTCGTAATCCTGCTTTTTTCAAAAAAGCATTTGCAATAAAAAAGCCACTCAAATAAGTGGCTTTTTATTTTTACGTTCGTTTTATCTGGCTATACATTAAACCTGAAGTGCATTAGGTCTCCATCTTCTACCATATAATCTTTTCCCTGAACCGAAAGTTTACCGGCATCCCGGCAGGCAGCTTCTGATTCGTACTTTACAAAATCTGCATACTTAATAACCTCGGCGCGTATAAAGCCTTTTTCAAAATCGGTATGAATAACGCCTGCAGCCTGCGGTGCCAGCATACCTTTGGTAATGGTCCATGCACGAACTTCCTGCACACCCGCTGTAAAATAAGTGGCCAGGTTTAAAATTTTATAGGTCGATTTAATCAGCCTTGCTACACCGCTTTCGTGAAGACCCATATCTTCCAGAAACAATTGCCTGTCTTCAAAACTTTCCATAACGGCAATCTCGCTTTCAATTTCGGCACTTACTAAAAGTATCTCTGCGTTTTCGCCTTTAACTGCTTCCATCAGCGCCTTTGTGTGATGGTTGCCGCTGACCACAGATTTTTCATCTACATTACAAACATAAATCACCGGCTTTATGGTAAGCATAAAAAGATCGGCCAGGTATTTTTCTTTGTCCTCTTTACTTACTTCAAAACCACGTGCATTTTTTCCTTGTTCCAAATGATTTTTTAAATCTTTCAGCACAGCCAATGCTGCCGGTGCATCTTTATCGGTTTTCAGTAATTTTTCCGTCTTGTTTATTTTCTTATCAACACTGTCAAGGTCTTTCAACTGAAGTTCGGTATCAATAATTTCTTTATCACTCACCGGGTCAATCTTGCCGTCAACATGAATCACATTATCATCGTCAAAACAGCGCAGTACATGAATAATGGCATCCGTAGCCCTTATGTTTCCAAGAAACTGGTTGCCCAGACCTTCTCCTTTGCTGGCGCCTTTTACAAGGCCTGCAATGTCAACAATTTCCACTGTGGTAGGCACCACTTTATTGGGCTTCACCAATTTTTCCAGCACAATCAGCCGCTCATCAGGAACCGTAATTACACCGATATTTGGCTCAATGGTGCAGAACGGAAAATTGGCCGCCTGCGCCTTTGCATTACTCAATGCATTAAACAAAGTAGATTTTCCCACATTCGGCAATCCCACAATTCCAGCTTGTAAAGCCATAGAAAAAAGTTTATAGTTTGTAGTTTACAGTTTATAGTTTTTTTTGAGCCCGGTAACACTATTTGATAATTTGGTAATTTGAAGATGTGTTGATTTAATACATTATCAAATTGGCCAATCACCAAATTACCAAATCAACATCCTTGCGTCGCACACTTGAACTGAATAACATGATGTAGCATTAAATTTCGCGGCGCAAAAGTAGCAATCTTGATACAAATCGAAGTTTTAATTTGGAACGTTTAAAACAAGTCAATAACTCCTATGAATTTTGAATTGTCCATTTGTAATTGATACAACTTGGTATGGAGTTTCCCGTGTTATATTCCCGGAAAAAGATCCTTTGATAAAATCATCGGTTATTTCTGAAATCGTTAATAAAAATTCATTACTACCTATACTAGTAAATCTGTCAATTGTTGAATTAGATTGTGAGGGAAAACTAATCTGGAAAACATCAAGCACCCTCACAGCGCTAGGATCTACTAAAGGGTAATAGTAAATGCCCGTTAAGGAATCAACAAGAAATCGGGTAAGTCCAACATATGCGTGTTCTTGAGTTTTTGTATTATTTCCTTGAATATTGATGCTATAGACTGGGGCCTCTCCGGAGGTGCCAATGTATTTATATCCGTAAATACTGTCAAACGAATAATTTTTGTTTCCTAACTCAAAATTGAAATAATAAGGGCTGGCTGTTTCTTTTTTACAACCCATTATTACAAATAATAACGCAAAAATTATTGTTATGCTTCCTTTCATAAAGGCGTGTAGATGATTGTATTCAAATGTAAGTATTGTACTGAAATTTTCTGAATGACAATTATTAAACCTCATGCAAGTGGAAACTTTATTTTATTTTACGGCTTCATCAAAATCTCCGCCTCAGGCGGATCGGGGCATTATGGCATTAAACATTGTTTGGGTCGCTTTCATCGTAATCGCTTTCGTTATTGCATTGATCAAAGCAATTTTCCTTGGCGATACCACCATTTTCAAAACGCTGGTTGATGGTATTTTCGACTCAGCAAAATCTTCTGTGGTTGATGTGGCTTTCTCCCTTGCTGGCACCATGGTTTTCTTCCTCGGTTTAATGAATATCGCCGAAAAAGCTGGGGCCATTAACTGGCTGGCACGCAGGCTAAACCCATTTATGAAAAGGCTTTTCCCCGAAGTGCCGGATGGTCATCCTGCGATGGGCCAAATGGTGATGAATTTCAGCGCAAATATGCTTGGGCTTGATAATGCAGCTACACCATTTGGTTTAAAAGCCATGCAAAGCCTGGAAGATATTAATCCAAACAAAGGCACGGCATCAAACCCGCAGATCATGTTCCTGGTCCTGCACACCAGCGGACTGGTACTAATACCACTTTCTATATTTACCTATCGTCTTGCCGCTGGTTCAACCGATGCCACCAGCGTTTTTATTCCCTGTGTTTTAGGAACGGTAATCACCACGCTTGCCGCCATTTTTGTGGTGGGTATTAAACAAAAACTAAAATGGGATCTTGTTTTTATATCCTGGATTGGTGCCATACTGTTGTTTGTTGTGGCTTTAATGGGCGCTGTTTATTTCATGAGCCCTGAAATGAAAAACACCTTCAGCACGGTTTCGGGTAACCTGGTGTTGTTAATTATTATCGTCACCATCATTCTAGGTGGCGTATGGAAAAAAGTTTCTGTATTCGATGCCTTTATTGAAGGTGCCAAAGAAGGTTTTAATGTGGTGATAAAAATAATCCCCTACCTCGTTGGTATGCTGGTAGCCATTCGTGTTTTTCGCGATAGCGGAGCACTTGGTTATATAACAGATGGCATTGCTTACCTGCTGCATTTAACCGGTGTAAACACAGACTTTGTTCCCGCCTTGCCAACCGCAATTATGAAACCATTCAGTGGTAGCGGCGCCCGTGGTTTAATGATTGATACTATGAAAGCTTATGGTGCAGATTCTTTTGTTGGCAAAGTTGCCTGCACTTTCCAGGGCAGTGCAGATACTACTTTTTACATTCTCGCTTTATACTTTGGCAGCGTGGGCATAAAAAATGTTCGTTACTCCGTTTGGGCAGGCATGGCCGCAGATTTTATAGGCGTTATTGCAGCAATATTTATTGCGTATATTTTCTTCAGGTAAGTAATTTTTTTGAACCCATCTTTAGTATTTCAATTAAACATTCTTGCGTTTTTAATTCCGTATGCCTCATCGGAACGCACTCTTGTGCGGTTGGATTATGAATGGGCTTTTACCGCAGCGAAGGTTGACGGCGACAACACCGTCAACGGCAAGAGGGACACAAACAGCCTCGAAAAATAAAATCATTTTGAAACAGGCAATGGATTAAATTCCCCAACTTGTATGATTTTTTGAAACTTATAATCGAATGGATCAAAATAAATAAGCTCTTCTCCTTCTTTTGTGTGCACTTTTATTTCCATTGATTCTGTTTGATCATGTCCAACGAAATAACCCAATCTAAAAGAAGCAGAATAATCTTTTTCAATTTTGTCTTTTTGTGTTTCGTAAGGCCCATAAAGTTTAATTGGTAATTTGATCGCCAATTTTTCTTCAAATGCCGTTCCCGCCAATATCTTGGTACAACATGGATATATTTCTTTCTCAACTTGTAATCCTTCCGGAACTGGAATAATAGCCTTTGCCATCAGAAGTCTATTATGCCCATCAATATAAGCATAAAAAAGATTTTTGTCCACCTCAAAAAATCCTTCATCTGAGTATTCCGTATAAATGCGGTTGAAGAAGTATAAGTTACCGGATGTTTTATTTTTAATGTTTATTGTACATTCAGCCATAAATTCATCCTTAATCAGTAAAGAAATTTTTACTTCACAATCTTCATTACTGCTGCTTAGAGTTTGATTTACCATCTTATTATTAATTAATTTTTTCTCCGGATTGTTTCTATTTGTAGAAAAAATACAAGCATTAATGCTTAATAAAAAAAAACATAAATATTTGATATCTGTTAATACCATTGTCTTTGCGGTTGAGGCACATACCATTCAGATCTAATTTTATTTTCAGTAAATGGATCAGAATCATTAGGGGGAATTCCGGCCGTATGAAGTTCCTCTAAAGGTGCTGTAGGCGGTAAAAGACTCCCGGGATTAGGTTTACTATCATTGGGGGCACTTCCAGTGTATAAAGTTCCATTAGCACCGTGGTCAGCATGAATAATTTCATGGGCTAAGCCAATTGCAGGGGGTCTTGTTAGCCAAGGTTGAGGCCCAATTGTTTCTTTGTCAGGATTATATTCTATTTCAGGAGGGGTCTTGGTTGGCCAGCAACGATTTCCTTTTTTTGTTTTGCTCTCTCCAACGGATATAATTGCTCCGCCGGCATCGTTTAAAGATTTCAGCAATTTCTTTCCAGTCGGTGTATTATCAATCATTATCAAATCACCCAGTACTTTGCTTTGATACTCTGGGTTATTCGGATCAGGTTTGATTGATATTTCTCCATATTTTATAACTCCATCGTCTTCAGCTTTAATGCCCAAAAACTGTAAAAGGTTACCCCACCAACCTTTTTGCGGCAGAGTTATGCTCAAGGATACAGATGCCGGGCCACCTATAAGAACTGTCGGAAGTCCTATTGATATTATCCCCCCGTGCGCCGTGTTATCGTTTTGACGAGAAGCAAATCGGCCACCAATAATGACCGAAGTTGAGCCCATAACAATTGCGTCAGGTGGTCCAATACATGTACACATATTTCCTATAACAGCGGCCGGAATTCCACCTATTAGTACATTGGGCACACCGATTGGTAAAATAGGTCCTCCAACATGTGGCTTAGGCCCATCTGACATTGGACAAGTATGCATATCGCCTATTCTCGCAGCTGGATTTCCCATAAAATTTACTAATCTAATATTTAAAAGGTCTAAATAATAAATAATATTTGTTCAATCATAATACTAAAATAATTCTGTTTTTTTCATTAAGTATCGCAATGCACTTGCTTTGCCAGCTTACTCAAAAAAATACTAAGGTTTGCCCTCCTCAACACTTTCGTATATTTTTTTATCTTGTTAATGTTTGTTATTCTATAAAAATATACGAAAGTTATTTCCTTAACAAATACAGTTTGCTGCTTGTTACTCATTTACATTATCCTTCGCCGCAATAAAGCCCAATCGAATTATCATAAGTACTAGTGAGCGTTGCGAGAAGCGATGCTTTGAAAATATAAAGCCGGGCAAAAAAAGAACTAACCTGAAAAGCCTGCTTACTGCTAAAATTTCATTTATCTTAAAATAATAAAGATAAATTATTAATATAAATTAGGACCGAAGTTGGCCTTCTAACCGACAACTTTTTTAATCATACGCCAAGGTAGTTAAAAGCGTAGGTGGGCTATGAAAATCGCTTAAACGCTATTTGGTCTTCATCGCTTACCAGGAGGCCTTGCAGCGATAGTTTTTTGCAATTGTTGTTTTAACCGTTAATTACACTTTTGTTTTATTTCAATAGTTGTTGAGAAAGTCTAAATAGCACGAATAGTATAATAGCCCCAACAACAACTTTCACAATATTTGACTGTAGTTTATTGAATTTTTCATCCTCAATATTCGTATGTTCAATTTCTTGCTTTTCTATTGCAATTTCTCCTGCTGTCTTTTCAACTTGAGTGTTAGCTATTTCTTTGTTAATATGCTCAGTAATTTCTTCTTCAGTTATTTCTTCACCAATGTCTTCTCCTATCCCCTTAAAAAAGCGAATTGCACCAAATACTATTGCACCCCACCAGTAAACGTAAGGGTTGATAATAGTGAAGAAAATACCAAATATGCAGAGTGCTAAACCACTCCAAATCTTCTGATCCCTTTCTTTTTTTTTCTGTTTTATGAAATTATTATACAATTCTCTTTGTGTTTGAATTTCTTCTTTTTCAGTTTCCATATTGTATTTTTTAGTGAATATTTTAAGATTCTATGCGTTTTGAAAAATTACAATCAGTATATTTCTGTACCGATGTTTGTCGCCAGACAAACATCGGTCGCTTAGATTTACGCTTCAGTAAAAGCCCATTCCCCTCCAACCGCCCAGCTGTACGACGCAACCCAAGCCCAACAGTGTCCCTCAGCCCGGTCAATAATCCTCTTATTACTGCACTCTGCTTACCGGCTCGCTCCATTCGCCATAGCCGTTGCGGTCTAGGCCGCGAACACGGTAAAAATAGCGCTGGCCACGTTTTACATCATCATCAGTAAACGTGAGTTTTTTGGTGGTTTTGTAATGGCTGTATGGCGGCTGTAGCACCAGCACATTCGGTGTGAATGCCCTGCCTTTTTCTACCTCAAACTAGCCTCGCTTATATCATACGCCTTAGTAAAACCTCATTCCCAATCCAACAGTACAAGCTCACAACTCACAGACACGCAACATAGCCGGAACTCAAAATGTTGATGGCAGGTGTTTATTAATCCAACCCTTGGGTATTAAGCTGAAACAGTTATTTATGTGCCGTTGCATTTAATCGTTAGAAAAAATCATTTACAGATTTGATTACAGAGCTCCAAATAGCAAACGATCTTTAATTTTTGCAGCATCTGTAAAGCTTGCATCCCACCACGGTTTTTCTCCAGCTTTTGGTGGCATACGCAGAAAGAGCCTTTTTTGCGCTGTTGCTGCATTTGCCTGTAAGTTTCTGAATTCATAATGATCACACATTGTCATCGCTTCTATCATATAACTTACTGCAACCCTTTGATCTTGGATTAACAAGAGGTTTTCCCCGTTTTTAAGATCGGCAGCAGAAGAAAAATTATAAGAACCCATATAAACCCTTGCTTTTTCAGGCTTATCAAAATCAATTACTAAAAACTTATGGTGCAGCCTTACACCTTTCCCCCCGGTTGCCTCAGTTTTAAATGGTTCGGGAACATTCTGTAAAAGTGCGCCCGGAAATATTATTGGTTTATTACCGTCCGGTAACTGCAAAGACAAATCATCTACATTAGTATCTGCTAGCCCGGTTACAAACATGCCTGGATTCTCTCTCAATTGTTTTATTCCATTTCTTATAGGGCCGGGAGTAATGTTTAAAAAAGCCAGTGAATAAAACAAGGTGGATGTTGTTGTGTTTAAATCATCTGCAATATGCTTAAGCATAGCATTGTTTGCACTATGTGGAGAGAAAGCAATCTTTGCATTTACCGAAGGCAAATTAAGGCTTACAAACTTCGCTGAATCGCTTGCTCCAAAACCCGCCGGTTTATTTATGTTATTAAAAAGATTATCAAACGCTGCAAAGAATAATTTAACTGGTTCTGCGCCATGTACAATAATGGCATTGTTGTTTTGAACGAAAAACCCCCTCATTGAAAAGTTGGTTGATCCACCCACAGCCGATTGAACAGTTCCTGATATTGCAATAGTTTTGTTATGCTGCAACGTACCCACGTGTTGGCGTTGTACATTGCCTCTTCCCGCAGAAAGAACAAGTTGTGCCTCTGCCTGTGTTTCTGCAGAGTTAGCATCTCCATGATCTTTTGAATCATCAATAATAATTTTCAACCGATTTCCTAATTGCACCAGACGGGATAAAATTTCAGGTTCATTCATATCGTATGCCGCAACCCGCACATCTGCAGTGGTATCTTTTATTGCTGCATCAAGCAGGTCAAGAATAGCTCTTCTGGCTTCAAAGCCCATCCATTCGTACGCTTCGTCTTTAGCGGGATGTGTAGGCACAAAAGTTAATCCATCTTTAGCAGTGGCTGGCAAAAGTGCAGGAATGCCTCCGTCAGCTTGGAATTTGTCAGCAAATGCTTGTGAAGCTACAAAGCCACGGGTAAAAGTGACATTCAATTCACCGGGGTACGTTTCACTATGTAGTTGAATAGCTACTTCCTGAAAATCACCATAACTTAACTTCTCGGTTTTATCCATAAACACCGGCGTTACCCGATAAATAAAATCACCATCCATGTTTGCATTGCGAGGGAAATGCACCCACCTGAATTTTTGAATTGGAGAAAGCCTGCTCGACTTAATATTCGGATTCACATTTCCATCATTGTTTAAAAAAGATAACCTGTTAGAAATTGGGTAAAATTTGGATTTTCCTGGTTCCTGGTATTCAATTGCAAATCCAACAAAATCATCTGTAGGTTTTCCATTTAGCCAATTCATAGCAAGCAAAGCCATTCCTTCGCCTCTGTATACTTTCAGGGAAAAGAGGGCTTTTGCGTTTTGTCCTATCAAAATAAATTCAGGAGCAGATTTATTAGTTGCCATGGATACTTTGTTTGTTTTTTTTGAAATGGCCGGATTAGTTTTCTTGTTTTTAACTGTTTTTGTGTTAGTGGCTTTAGGTGAAGATTTTTTAGCAACCGTTACAGTTTTTTTAGAAACAATTTTCTTTGCTGGCTTTGCAGGAGTGGATTTTAGAGATTTCTTAATTGTTGTGGCAGACTTTTTAGCTGCCTTTTTTTTATTTGCCATTGTTATTTTTTTAAGGAGATAAAATGAAAATTCTATACTGATTTAGTCGCCTGACCAACATTGTTCGCTTCAATCATTCGCTTCGGTAAAAGCTCAATTCATAATCCAACCGCACAAGTGTGCGACGCAACGAACGATGTATCTTTTACTAAAGCCCGGGTCAATAATATTTTTTACTGCACCCTGCTTACCGGCTCGCTCCATTGTGTATTCAGTAATCAATAACACAAAATTCTGATTGAACTTATCCTTAAAAAATAGTGTTTTAACGGTATTTCTTAAGGTGAAAACACCTTTTTACGTAATATTTGTGTGCCGATGTTGGTTGCCTTACCAACTTCGTTCGCTTCAATCATACGCTTCGGTAACAGCTCAATCCTAATCCAACCCCACAAGTGTGCGACCCCGAGTTCCGCTTCGCTCGTGGGGGCAGGCGCAACTAAAGCTCAACAGCGTTTCCGCTGCCGGGCCAATAATATTTTATTACTGCACCCTGCTTACCGGTTCGCTCCATTCGCCGTAGCCGTTACGGTTAAAGCCACGTACACGGTAAAAATAGCGCTGGCCGCGTTTTACATCATCATCAGTAAACGTAAGTTTTTTGGTGGTTTTGTAATGGCTGTAAGGCGGTTGCAGCACCATCACATCAGGCGTGGGTGCCATGCCTTTTTCTACCTCAAACGAGTCTGCATGTTCCAGTTGCTGGTAGGTAACAATAAAGCCCTCGCCATCGTAGTCGTCTAAAATAGAAGCTATCACTGCTTTAGCCGGTACAGGAATAGTGCTCGCATCTTTGCGCAGCTTTATTCCATAATCCAGCAATTTTTCTGTGTTGGTGGCATGTATGCCACTGGCAAGGTTTTCTGTTTGTGCAGCCAAAGGTTTGTACTGCTCCGTAATATTGCGCCCAAGGGTGCGTTGTTGCTGCAGAGCAACGGCAGCAGAATCAATGGCGGTTTCCTGCGCTTCCAGCGCATCAATTGCAGTCTCCAACTGCGCTTCTGTTACTGGCATTCTCGCCCATAGTGCCGCGTTTGTGCCAATGCCTTTTTTAAGGTCTTTTAGTTCGGTAACCAGGTCGTTAATGTACTTTGTCATAATTGTTTGGGTGTTTTTGTGTGAGAAAGGTGTTTTATAAATAAGTTATTAATAATCAATAATATAAGTGCAGTCGATTGTTTTAAATAGTACTATTTTAAAATAAAATAGTGCTATGGACATATATAAATAGTGCTATGCATATTTATCAGCAGTGCTATTTATGTATAAGAACAGTACTATTTATATACAGGAAAAGTGCTCTTTATTGATACATAAAGCACTATGCATATATACCCTAAGTGCTTTTGTAATTCCTCTTTGTGCTTAGCATACATACCCACAGCACTTTGCCTGTACACCAATGGTACTTTAGCTAAATATTAAAACCAGAGAAAATATTTTTAATTACCAGGAAATTGGGGGTTAAGGCAGAGGATGTTGGTGTTTTAGATTGATTACATAAACCTAAAAACTTTTTTTGAAAAAGACAAAAAAATTTTTTTGAGCCGGGCACTGGGGGTTTATGGCGTCGCCTGTTGCGTCGCACTTTTGTACGGTTGGATTATGAGTGGGCTTTTACACCAGCTTAAGAAATTAGATATTACAAGCTATTTTTTATTAGCAAATACGTATCATTCAAATTATAGGATGTTTCGGAAACTAGATCAATTCCGATTTCTTTATGTGCTTTTTTTAAATAATACCATGGTATTTTAGGGTATAAGTGGTGCAAGTAATGGTAACCATCATTAAACGGTTTTATAATGGTTTCATGTAAAAAACCAACACTATTTCTAGTAAGGTTAATACCAACTCGGTAATGATCTGAAACCTCGCTCCAAAATTCGAAAACTGGGCGTAGCCATAAATACGGTACAATCCAATAAAATACCAATATATCAACCTTAGAGGTAACAATAAATACTGAAGAAACTATTATCCAGAAAAAAAGTATCTTAAACCTAAATTCCCTATTTCTTACTAATTCTTTCAAAACAAATTTGATTGAAAACATTGTGTCAAACAACAGAAATGGTCTTACATACCAATAATAAAAAAAATTCTTTTTACTACATTTATCCAAGCCCCATCTTTTAAACATTTCCAAAGATGGGTCTCTCTCTTTATGAATAAATTTGTGGTGAAGCAAATGTTCATTTCTGTATCTGTCAAAAGTCTCAAAATTTGGCAGGAAATACAAAAATTGCAAACTTCTATTTAATTTTTTTCTCTTAAAAAGATTATAGTGAGTAGCATCATGCCCTAAAATGTCTAGCAAAGAATTCATAAGTGATGCCATTAGAAATATAGAAATAAAATAAATTATAGAATTGTCAATTTCTTCACTAATAAAAATGAGGAAAAAAATACAAGCCCATACAACTAATAAACTTATTACTGAATAGCAATCATTTTTTTTGAAATACTTTTTAAAATTTTGATTGTAACTTGAATCAAACAATTGTTCGGAACTATAAGTATAAATTTTTAAAAAAGATTGGTTTTTTTTATTTTGATTCATTTTTGAACTAAATTATTTGATTTAGAGTCCAAGTAATCATAAAAAAGATTTTATTTATGATGTAATAATTTTACAATTAATAAATGAATTTCTTTTTTACAATTTTCTACTACGCTTGTAGAAAGCTATGTAAAATTTTCCAAAATTATTGCTTCTTTTTGAATTCAAAAATGATAACATTTACACATAATTTAACTTTATGTATATAAAAATTTAGTAATGTAATATTATAAAATTGTTGAAATACAACTGTAAAATGGAATAATTTTATTTGGAAAGAGTTAATTTTCCAACTTTTATTAATGAAAAAAGCCAATATTTGTTAACTACATAGATTAAATAAATTATAGAATTATTACAAGATGAGAGAAGGTATATTTCTTAGCTACAGTCATAGGGATTCACGTTGGCTCGAGAAAATGAATGATTTTTTTAAAGTACTAAATCGTTTATACAAAATTGAGATATGGGATGATACCAAAATAAAAGCAGGCGCAAATTGGCGCGATGAAATAAATGAAAAGTTGGCTTGTGCTAAAGTCGCTATCCTTCTTGTTTCACAAAAATTTCTTGCATCCGAGTTTATTGAAAATGAGGAGTTATCTAAGATATTTGAAAAAGCATCGTCAGAGGGGCTAAAAATAATTTGGATTTCCATTAGTGCTTGCCTTTACAAGGAAACAATGTTGGTAAAATACCAAGCTGCCAACGACCCTTCAAAGCCGCTCGATAGTCTGCCCACTTCCAAACAAAATCAAGTATTAACAAAAATTGGGGAAATAATAAAAGATGCCATTAAAGAAATAGAAATGCATGTACCCTCTTCAAATAAAAATATTCAGGAGGAATTAATTGAAAATAAAGTTAACACGACATTTTCAATCACATCAAAAAAAGCAAACGATATATTTCTGCCCGAAATGATATATATACGTGGTGGGGCTTTTATGATGGGTAGTACTGTAGTAGATATTGAGGAACCAATTCATGAAGTAATTGTAGATGACTTTTACATAGGTAAACTTCCTATTACCTTTAGTATATACGACATTTATTGTGAAAGTATAAATATTCAAAAACCAAATGATGAGGGTTGGGGTCGAGGAAATCGTCCCGTAATTAATATTACATGGATGCAAGCTATTGCCTTTTGCAATTGGTTAAGTGATCAACATGGATTTGAACATGTATATAAAATTGAAAATTCAAATGATACGGAAATCTTAGATACCAATGGATACCGATTGCCAAGTGAAGCAGAGTGGGAATATGCAGCTAGGGGTGGTAGGCAGGATAAAAAATATTTATATTCTGGTGGCAACAACATTGATCAGGTAGCTTGGTACGCCGCGAACTCTTTACAGCGAACCCATCCTGTTGGTGAAAAAAATGGAAATGAACTTGGCATTCATGATATGAGTGGAAATATTTGGGAGTGGTGCTCTGATATTAATCACAATAATTTCATTGATGCTCCTAGTAATGGAAAGCCATGGCTCAACTCTGGTGAAGATAATCGACGAGTTGTAAAAGGAGGCTATTGGGGAAGTTTTCCCATCGACTGTCGTTCAACAACTCGATGCGATTGGAGGGAAGATGATTATGATTGGGATATAGGGTTTAGGCTAGCTCGTATTACGCGTAAATTATGAAGCTACCATTTTGGCACCGCTCTTTCTCTTCCCATTTTTCAAGATTCTTGATAGCGACAGTTTTGCTGCAAACTTTCGCATTAATAAAGCTGACTTAGCTTCCCAGCAGTAAAAGAGTGCGACGCAACAAAAGTTCTATATATATTCTTCTGCCCGGCTCAAAAAAATCTTCTTATAGAATATTTTCACCACAAAACTTTATCTCCAAAGCTGAAACATAAATGTATCATCATGCCGGGTCATCGCCATTCTTTTAAATCAATTTCGCTGAAGCATTTAAAGCAGTTGTTCCGCCTGTCTGTACATGCACAGCAACATAATATTAATGATTTTGAAGCAATAATTGAAGCGCAAAAAAACTACTCAGCTTCGCGACGTAAATTCTTAAGTAATACTGCTAAAACTGCCGCGCTTATTGGTGTTGCGGGTTTATACCAATCCTGCAAAACAGCAAAAACAAAAGAGCAGCCCACTATTGCCATTATTGGCGCAGGCATAGCTGGTTTGCATGCGGCATACATTTTAAAACAGGCTGGTTATACGGCTTATGTTTATGAAGGTAGTCCGCGCATAGGTGGAAGAATCATGAGTGTGGAAGGAATGATGGGGGCAGGGCTTTGGACCGAAATGGGCGGCGAGTTTATTGACAGCGATCATTTGGACATGCTGAGCCTGGTAGAACATTTTAAACTTGATAAAATCGACCGCCGCGAACCTTCGGAGCTGGCTCTTGAGGAATTTGCATATTATTTTAACGGGCAGCATTATCATTTGAAAGATGTATTGCAGGAATTGCATCCTTATGTGCCGCAAATAAAAAAAGACATTGATTCGCTTAGCGAAGAGATCAGTTATAAAAAACATTCGGCAGACGATGTTCGGCTCGATAGTATGAGCATCATGCAATACATCGACAGTCTTGGCATAAAAGGCTGGTTCCGCGAATTTATATATAACAGTTATACCTGCGAATATGGAATGGAAGCAACGGAACAATCTGCCATTAGTTTTCTTGGTGTTTTTGATCCCGGCAATGATACGGAATATAAACTCTACGGCGATAGTGATGAACGCTATTCAGTAATTGGTGGTAACCTTAAAGTATGCGAGGCTTTGGCAAATGAAGTGCAGGATTATGTGCTTACCAATCATTTTTTAACTTCTATAAAACAACAGAGCGATAAAAGCTACCAGCTTAATTTTAAAATAACCGGCACTGGCAATATTGGTGCAACTGCTGATATCGTTTTAATGACCATGCCATTTACCGTGTTGCGTGAAGTTGATATGCAGGTTGCCTTGCCCGATTGGAAAAAGAACACGATTAAAAACCTTGGTTATGGCAGTAATTCTAAATTGTTTATTGGTGTAAACGAACGGGTGTGGCGCAAACAGGGTTATGCCGGTTATGCCTTTTCTGATAATGGTATGATGAATGGTTACGATCATACCCAAATGCAGAACAACAATACCGGCCCCGGCGGCTACACCATTTTCCCCGGCGGCAAGGCTGGTATAGAAGTGGGCACTATGGATGTAAACGATGCAAAACAAAAATACGTTAAGGCGTTGGACGGTGTTTTTCCCGGTGTGGTGGCGCAATTCAATAATAACTTTCAACTCTGGAACTGGCCGGGTTATGTATTTTCAAAAGCCAGTTATGTATCGTATAAAGTAGGGCAATATACCGGTATGGCAGGCAGCGAATTTGAGCCTGTTGATAACATGTATTTTGCCGGCGAACATTGCAGTTATGCTTTTCAGGGTTTTATGAATGGCGGCGCCGAAACAGGCAGGCAGGCTGCAGAACTCATCATTAAAAAATTAAATACATAAGAAATTTTGTTACGGGCTTTTGTATTTCATAGCATCAACTGTTGTGTCACTCACTTGTGCGTTCGGAAGTGATGGCATCAAGGCAAAGAATTTAATGTTCTCTGTTCGTTGTTCACTAAAATCCAGGCTATTAAAAAAGTTGGATCGTTGAATATTATTGGTAAACTTCAACGGTAAATTCGTAGGTTTTGGTTTCGCCGTTGTTGCCGGTAATTGCTACAGTAATGTGTTTGATATGGCTGTGATCGTTGTCGGGATTGTGTTTTACAACAATAATTGCAGAATCGGGTACAGCAATGCGATCCTGAAAATTGTAACTGTAATCATAATTATTATAAGCCGCTGCTGTATAAACCTGTGAGATTTCCGGTGTATATACTGAAGGTATTCTTGAATGCAGCGGAGCTTTTGCCGCATCTGTTTTATCTTCATCTTCAGGTTGTGGTGCAATTAATAGTTTAAGTTTTTCCTGTATGGCATTGTTGATTTTTCTCTTTTGATTTTCCAGGCTTTTTTCCAGTTTTTTTGTGGCATCATTTATTTTCTTTGCATTGTTTTCCTGTTGCAAAATAGCCGCTGCTGATTGTTTAAGCGCTTCCTTTTTTTCAGTTTTTAATTGTGTAAGCTGTACGAATGCCTGGCCGATTGTATTGGTTATTTGTGCCGATGCATCTGTCCATGATTTATCTTTTTTAAGGTCTTCCAGGTTAACCTCAATTTTACTCAGATCGGTGCCAATTTTTTTCCAGTCAGTCTTAGCAACCTCTTTTTGCACAAGGTCTCTGATGCTGTTGGAAAGATTCATTGTATCTGAAAAATCAAACTCATTTGTTGTTGCATCGTTATTTTCTTTTTCAATGATACTTTTATCCGTAGCACTTGCAAATGCATCACCAAACGCTACGCCTAAGTCTTGCAGTTTTTGAAGAGCCATTGGTGTTACTGTGGCAACAACGGTATTGGCAGCATCTTCTATATCAGGGGCAGCTGCTTCAATCTTCTGTTGTGCAATCGTTACAGCCTTATCGATTTCTTTTTGAATAGGTTTTGCAAAGAAATAAACTGGGTTAAACAGCGGATTGTCTACACTTGCGGTTAAAGGTTCTACAACAACTTTTTGTTGATTGGCTGTTGTGTTTTTCGCAAGAGTAGTATTTTTTGCAACAGGTTGCAGCCAGGCAACCGAACTAAGCATAATGGTGATCAGCAGCAACGAAAAAACCTGGTTACGGTAACGATGTGTTTGCTCCTGCTGGTTCAGCATGCGTTTTACACGCGGTAGCAGATCGCTTTTATTACTTCCGGTCGCATTCATTGCAAATACGTTTCCGGTTTGTACATACGCAATGCGCAATAATGCTTCTGCATACATGGCCGGGTTGTATTGAAACTGCAGTACCCAGTCATCGCAACTGTTTTCCCGTTCATTTTTGATTGTTTTGCCAAGCAACTGAACAAAGGGATTGAAAAATAAAATGATCTCAATAACCGATTGCACAATATTTATAAGGTAATCCGCACGTTTAATATGTGCCAGTTCGTGCAGTAATATTGCTTCCAGCTGATCAGCAGATAAGTGATTGATGCTGGCAACGGGTACGAGTATAAGCGGTTTTAAGAAACCAATCGTAAGCGGGCTTTTTACAAGATCAGAAAAATAAACTTTTACTTCCTTATTAATTCCCAGGTAAGCTGCTGTTCTTTTTACAAACAACCGCCATTCTATATCAGGCTTGTGCAAACCTTTTACACGAATTGCTCTTGTAAAATAAAAAGCCCTTGTTAAACGTACTGATAAGAACAACAGCATAAATAAATATGCAACAGAAAGGTAAGGCAATAGTAACTCGGTTTTAATAGTTGCGTACAACAACGCAGAAGAAAAACTATTCACTTCAGAGCCTGCAATTAAAGGTGCGGCTGATGTTACAGCATCTGCAAAATGCCCTTGTTGCAAAGCTTCGTTGCAGCGTGTATAATAAAACTGCAACGTTGCTATAAACCAAACAAACCCCGTGAACTGGGCAATTACACCAACAACATATTTTTTTGATGAAGCAGGTTTACCCACATTATTTACCAGTAAAACAATAAGCCATATCAATGCAACCTGCCACAAACTGTTGGCGATTGCATATCCTAATGCCTGCAGAAAAGCTGATTGCAAAAAAGTTTGCATAAGCAGTTACTTTTTTTTCAGGTTGTTAAGTAAGTTTTGAATTTCATCCAGTTCTTCTTTACTGGGTTGCGAAGAGCCTAACGCCTGCATTACCAGCTGCGATGCCGAGCCTCCAAACAATGCATCTACCATTTTACCAACCATTTGCTGTTGTGTTTTTCCTTTGTCAACATTCGGTTTGTAAATATGGGTTTTGTTGCTGTCGTCTCTTGTTACTATTCCCTTTTCGTGCATGATCTGCATCAGTTTCAGTGTGGTTGTATAGCCACTGTCTTTGTAAACACTCAGTACTTCGTGCACATCTCTAACTGTTGCCGCGCCCTTATCCCACAGCACCTGTAGTATTTCAAGTTCACTTTCTGTAGGCTTTAATGGCTTTATATTTGTCATAATACGATTTATTTCGTAGCAAAATACGAATTATATCGTAAAGATGCAGAACCTTCTTTATTTTTTTTAATTTCTTAACAACAAATACAACCGCTTATCAAATTGTAGGATACAAAAAAGCGAAAGGCAATTTTTTTAAACCGGCAGAAGTATTTCAATTGAACATTCCTTGCCACGCTCGTTTCGTAGTTCCTCTTTTATGTCGACATTTATGCGAAGCGTAGCATCCCGAAAGCTTTCGGGACCGAATTTATTTCGGATAAGCGTCAAGCTAAAATTTAGTCTTTTAAGCTGAAACATATATCTGTAAAGGGTTTCCAGAATTTTATACTGCCGTTTCTATCGTGCTTTATTATACCCGTCCTTGCATAAGGCGCCTCAGCCGCTTCGGTTCCGGCAAAGCCGGAATTGCTGCG
>DGQT01000038.1 GCA_002390845.1 Chitinophagaceae bacterium UBA4407
TGAACTTAACGGGACAGTAGTGCCATTGAAATACTGTCGCCCGGTTCATAATACATCCCGTAATACACAAGTAATTTACATTGCTCACAAATGTTTGTAAAAAAATACCGGGTTTAAAAATGTTGGTTCTACACGCAATGCGTTAATGCTTACTTTTGCGCCACAAAAAATTACCGCTTACTATGCAACTTTCTTCTTTGCTTGACAGATTTAGTGAACCCGAAACATTAAAGATGGCCAAACTTGGCCGCGAACTTCGTGCTAAAGGTGTTGATGTAATTGACCTTAGCCTGGGCGAACCCGATTTTGATACGCCGCAGCACATTAAAGATGCCGCCATTAAAGCCATCAACGATAACTTTAGTCATTACACGCCGGTGGCTGGTTATGCAGACCTTAGGGAAGCCATTTGTACCAAACTGAAACGCGACAATAACCTTGATTATAAACCTGAAAATATTGTTACTTCAACCGGTGCAAAGCAAAGCCTTGCCAATACCATTTTCGCTTTGGTGGATGACGGTGAAGAAGTAATTATCCCTACCCCGTACTGGGTTACTTACAGCGAGCTGGTGAAAATGGCAAGAGGCAAAGTGGTTGAGATAAGAACCAGTGCTGAAGCGGGTTTTAAAGCAACACCTGCACAGGTTGAAGCAGCTATTACTGACAAAACAAAGCTGTTTATGTTCTCTTCGCCCTGCAACCCTTCAGGCGCAGTTTACAGCAAAGAAGAGTTGAGTGCATTGGCGGATGTGTTTAGAAAACACCCCAACATTTACATCATCTCCGATGAGATTTATGAGTACATTAATTTCGTTGGCAGCCACGAAAGCATTGCACAATTCGAAGACCTTAAAGACCGCATTATTCTTATAAATGGTTTAAGTAAAGGCTTTGCCATGACTGGCTGGCGCCTGGGTTATATTGCTTCAAGCGTTGCTGTTGCAAAAGCCTGCGAAAAATTACAAGGCCAGTTTACCAGCGGCACCTGCTCTATTACGCAGAAGGCCGGCGTGGTTGCTTTAACCACCGATCTTAAGCCTTCCCTTGAAATGACCGAAGAGTTTACCCGCAGAAGAGCGAAGGTGCTGGAGATCATCAAAGATATTCCCGGCTTTAAATGTTTTGCCCCCGAAGGTGCGTTCTATATTTTCCCCGATGTTAGTTACTATTACGGCAAAAGCGATGGCGAAACGGTTATTACAGGTGCTTCAGAATTTTGCATGTACCTGTTAAACACAGCGCATGTTTCCAGCGTAATGGGCGATGCATTTGGCGAACCAAATTGTGTGCGTTTTTCCTTTGCCAACAGCATGAACAATATTGAGCGTGCCTGGGTACGCATTAAAGAAGCACTGGCTAAATTGAAATAAAGAATTGTAATTATTAAAAACTCCGTAACGGCTTAAGTTGCGGAGTTTTTATTTTGTACCGGGCAGGAGTTTTTCATGGCATCGTTCCTTGCGCCTGCCCCGACGAGGAGCGTAGCGACGGAACTCGGGGTCGCACTCTTGTGCTGAATAACTTTATGCATCAATGCGAAGATTGATTGTGATATTAAATAGTTTCCTTTACACTATAAATTAATAAAATGGATTATTCTTTTATTGCCCTGATTGCTTCAGTTTTCATTTCAAGATATATACAGTTGGGTGCATTTAAAACACTTACCGATGAGGATAAGGTAAAGGTGTTGTCAGGCAGTATTGTACGGCTTTCGCAGATAACACTCATAACAACCGTATTGATGGTAGTAGTATTTTATTTTACCATTAGCCAGTATCCACAAATGTTCCGCTCTATCAGTGTAAGTTTTTTTGCATTGATACTGCTGCAGCGCGTCATCTCTTACATTATAACCAGGAAAAATATGATTAGCAATGGTATACCTGAAATCTATATCAGGAAACATTTCTGGGCATGGCTGGTTACCACGGTTGGAGTGATCGTTTTTGTTTTTCTGATGGTTAAAAATCTTTACTGAAAAAGTGTCTTTTCCCCGAATTAGATTTTAAAGTTGGTGTGACTAATAAGCCCGTTGCACTATGCTGCAATATATGCTACAGTACAAGTGAGTGACACAACAAAAGATGATAGTAGCAATACGGCTAAGACAAAAAATCTAATTGGTATTAATTGACTTTAAAACACCGTTCTTATAAAACAAACCATTGCTGAATTGATATTCAATTGAAACATTATTGCCGGTAGTATCAGTGCCGTATGCGATATTGAGAAAGTAAGAATAATTACCATTTCTTATTATCCACCGATCGGGTTTTAGTTGCTGCAGGGAATCAATATTTTCGGGCCTTCCAAGATAATTTTCGTAATTGTATTTCTTTTGTCCGGTTGAAACACTGCGCCATTTGTATGGCACCAGTTGCGCTGCCGTTTGGGGTATTGCAAAAAAATAAACAATCGCATAGATGCAGGAGCTGAGCACCAATACCACTATTGCCAGTGAAACAACTTTTTTCATAGAGATTCTTTTTCAAAGCCATAATCACGCTCTACCAGGCAAATCCTTGTTTTGTAATGCGTGTACCATTTCTCCCTGCCATATTTCTGTGCAAGCAAATGTTCTGATACCCGTTTCCAGTTTCTGATATCATCCAGGCTTTTCCAATATGAAACTGTAATCCCCACTCCTTCCCTTGCAGACTCGTGCCCAAGATAACCGGGTTGCTGCTGCGCCATTTCAGCCATTTGATCAGCCATTTGGTGATAGCCATCTTCGAGTAGGGTTCTTAGCGATGTAAATATTACGGCGTAATAAGGTGGCTTTGGTGTTTGAGCGATCATATATGCTAACGGAGTTTTTTTACAAAAAATAAATTGTCTACAGCCATCAGCGGAAAATTGGCTGGCAGCTTTTTTTTATCAATCACTTCAAAACCATTTTTCAAATAAAATTTTTGTGCCGCGTGCAGCGAATCACGTGTGCCCAGCATAATTTCTGTAAAACCTTTTTCAACAGCCCATGCATTCAATTGATTAAATAACAATGCCGCAGTGCCAAATTGCTTTCCCCTGAAATCTTTATGCACAAACATTTTGCGCAACGTACCCAGGCCGTTACTGCTATCAATTAAAGCAATAGTACCGATGACTTTTTTCTCATGAAGTGCTACCCAAAAATTACCGTTGCCCTTTCTGTAAAAGTTTTCTACATCCAGCAAATCAAGCTGATCATTCAGGGTGATGGGAACATTAAACTCCAGTTGCTGTATCGGCAAAATCAAATCAATTACTTCCTGCTGATGGCATTGCTGGTAAGGTTCAATGGTGATCATTTTTATTTTTTCCATAATCATGTTGATAACTGAATAAATTTTTCATGCAACGCAATAACCTGCGGCAACAATAAATGCTGTTCATCATTTACCACAACAAAATCGCAGAGTTTCATTTTCATTTCTTCATTAATCTGTTTATTCAACCGCGACAGCACTTCTTCACGTGAAATGTTATCCCGCTGCATTACGCGTTGTATGCGTAAATGCTGTGGTGCAGATACACCAATAATATAATCAATACCAGCCGCAGAGCCGGATTCAAAAAAAAGCGCTGCCTCTTTTACTGTGTAAGGGGTTGTTTGCTTCGTTGCCCATTCATGCGCCGTAGTAATTATGGCAGGATGAACGAGCGCATTGAGCTGTTCAAGTTTCAGTACATCATTAAACACTATAGAGGCAATATATTTGCGGTTTAAAGTTCCATCTTCATAAGACTGATTACCAAAGAGGTCTTTTACTTTTTGTTTCAACAACTTATCTTCATTCATGATATTTTTTGCAGCCGTATCTGCATCAAACACAGGTATGCCCAGTGTTTCAAAAATTTTTGCCACTGTGCTTTTGCCACTGCCAATACCACCTGTTAAACCAATTCGTAGTGCCATGATTAATTCGTAAATGAATCAAAGAATGAAATTAGCAGAAAAAAATATGACGCTGACAGAAAAGTGAAAACCATTTTTTTACCCAGCACTAGTTCTTTGTTCATCGCCTCTTGTGTCGCACCCTTCGGCAGCTGTAGTTTTATTGAGCAACTCGAAAATAAAATCGAAGATATGTTTTGTAGTTTCTGAATTTTAATTGATCTGAAATACAATAGTTAATGCACTTCAACAATTGTAGTAAACGGCTGTTGAAAGCTGAAAAAGTTCCCGCGATGCAGTGTGCGATCCCGAAATGAATTTGGGACGGGCTGCCACCCTTCGCTTAAATG
>DGQT01000117.1 GCA_002390845.1 Chitinophagaceae bacterium UBA4407
AGTGACACAACCGGGATGCCATTATTTATGCTGCCTGTAACATATTTCTATTGATTAAGTAAAATTGGCAGATGTACGATGCACTTCGTCAATTTATTGTTAAAAGGAATCTTTTGTGAACTGACGATTAAACAGCTTTGTTCCTTTGTTATCAAAAGGAACGAAATTTGTTTTTCAAATAAAAAATTAAAAAAGAAAAATACATGAAACTCAAAAACATTTTACTTGTAGTTGCCATCAGTGCTTCTACCGCTCTTTTGAGTGTTTGGGGCTATGGAAAATGGATGGAAAACCAAGGTGGTTCTACCCTGCAGCAGGAAGGTAAACTGCCTGTAAACTATGCTGGTTTTTTTGATAAAGGCAATATTCCCGGTGGCCCGGTAGATTTTACAGCTGCTTCTACCGCTGCTACACCTGCAGTTGTGCATATTAAAACACGTACTAAAGAAAGGCAGGTTAGCAATAACCTTCCAAAACGTAGTAATCCTCTATCGGATTTATTTGGAGACGATGATCCCTTCTCTAACTTTTTTGGAAACCCCCGCAGCGGTGTGATTCCTGAACAGCGTGCAAGCGGCAGTGGTGTACTCATAAGCAATGATGGTTATATTGTAACCAACAACCACGTTGTAGAAGGCGCCGATGAAGTTACCGTAACAACCACCACAAGAAAAACATATAAGGGTACTGTGGTTGCTACAGACCCCAATACCGATCTTGCCGTTATAAAAATTGATGGCACCAATTTACCTTACCTGGCGTATGGCAATAGTGACGATGTAAAACTTGGCCAGTGGGTGCTTGCAGTTGGTTATCCGCTTAACCTTGATGTTACTGTAACAGCAGGTATCATCAGCGCAAAAGCACGGTCAATTGGCATTAACAAAGGCGACCGCCCCATAGAATCTTTTATACAAACCGATGCAGCAGTTAACCCAGGCAACAGTGGTGGTGCATTGATCAACACCAATGGTGAATTGATCGGTATCAACTCTGCCATAGCCTCGCCTACCGGATCTTATGCAGGTTATTCTTATGCAATACCTGTAAACATTGTAAAGAAAATCGTAAACGATTTGATGAAATTCGGAACAGTGCAAAGGGCATATATTGGTATTAGCTACCCGCCCGATAATATCCCCGAGGAAAAGAAAAAAGAATTGGGTATTAAAGATGGTGCCGGTGTATTTATTAATGGCGTCGCCGATGATGGCGCTGCAAAACAGGCCGGAATTCAAAAAGGCGATTTCATTACAAAACTGAATGGCGTTGAAGTAAACAGCGGCCCCGAAATGCAGGAGCAGGTTGCCCGTTACAAACCAGGCGACAAAGTTTCTTTAACTTACGTAAGAGATGGCAAAGAGAGTTCTGTAAATATTACTTTAAAAAATAAGTCAGGTAACTATGAAGCAGTAAAGCAGGAAACTGCCATGGATAAGCTTGGTGCAGAATTGGTAGATGTTGATAAAGCCACTGCAAAAAAGAATGATATTGCCGGCGGTGTTCTGGTTAAGAAAATTGGCGATGGGCCACTCAAAAATACCCGTATGCAGGAAGGCTTTGTAATTACAAGCGTAGATGGCCAGGATGTAAAAACGGTAGACGAGCTTAAAGCAATTTTAGGCAGTGCACAGGGAACAGTAAGGCTCGAAGGAATTTATCCGGGATATGAAGGTACTTATGGCTATCCGCTTAATTTAAACGATGATGGCCAGGGTGACAGATAAAATATAAATCTATTATTAACAAACCCGTTCTGAAAAGAGCGGGTTTTTTATTTCCGTAAAGAATTTATTTTAGCCCGGCTCTATGAGCACTGATGAAACTTTTCTTGCGTCGCACACTTGTGCTTTTAATACACGAATCAGCAATGTGCGTCATCAAAATAATTTCGATCATTAATAAATGCTAAGCTCGCAGATTGCTGAAAATTATTCTTCAGCATAAGTGTGCGACGCAACAGTTGATGCTATATTCATCAAAAGCCGGGCTCAAAAAATAACCATTTATGCATAGTAACAAATTACGCTTCGGTGTGATACACCACGTATTCCCAACCCATTAATTCAAATTGCTCATTACTTTTCAATGTAAAAGCCAATCCGGAAAACAGGCTTTTGTAAGTACCTGCCATTGCTTCATGCTCAATTGTAAAACCCATCCGGTCATCAGGTGATATATTCAACAGCACAAGCACTTTACTTTCTCCGTTAACAAGCAGGTATGCAAATATTTTATCATCTGCATTGGTGTGAAGTATAAAACAGGAAGCATTTTTTTGAAATGCTTTATTACTTTTTCTTAATTCAAAAAGTTGTTTGTAAAAATTATGCAGTGCAGGTGATTCATTCCAATCAATCTGGTCTTTATCAAAAAAGCTCAACCGTTTATAATTGGGGAGTTCCTGGCCGCTGTATAATAAAGGTATCCCCGGCAAAGTACAACAGCAAACAGCAAAAGCCTTAGCGCCATTTCCATACTTTTCATACTCGGTTCCGTTCCAGCTGTTTTCATCGTGGTTACTTGTGAAGTAGAGCTTCTTTGCACCGTCAGGATATTGCGCATATTTATCGTATACGTCTTTTAAATGCTGTAGCGATGCAATTTGTTTTGCAGTTTTCTCACTTACGTGCATCCACTCCCATGCATAAGTAACATCGAATACATCATGGTATTCCACTACCTCACATTCAGCAAGCCAGAAGAGCGTTTTTATTTTATCGCATTGGGTACGCGCATCTTTCCAGAAATCCAGTGTAACAAGGTGCGCCATATCGCAGCGGAAACCATCAATGCCACATTCGTTAACCCAAAATTTCATGGCATCAATCAGTGCCTGCCGCATTTCTTTTGAACTGTAATTCAGGTCAATCACATCTTTCCAGCCATTGGGATCGGTAAAGTTTCCATCGGCATCTTTTATATACCAGTCAGGGTGTTCAGTTGCCCAGTGGTGATCCCATCCCGTATGATTAGCAACCCAGTCAATAATTAATTTAAAGCCCAGTTCATGCGCTTTATTTACCAAATTTTTAAAATCATTAATGGTTCCAAATTCAGGATTTATGGCGGTATAACTGCTGCATGCATAATAGCTGCCCAAAGTCCCTAACCGCTCTTTTATACTGATTGGTGTAATGGGCATAAGCCACAGTATTTGAACACCCATATCCTTTAAACGGGGCAAGTGCTGCTCAAATGCAGCAAAGGTTCCCTCCGGCGTGTATTGCCTTATATTCACTTCATAAATATTCGTTCCATCAATCCAGGGTACTTTTTTATACTGCATCTTCCTTGCAAATTAAGTTATACAGCAAAGAAATACTATTATTGCTTATCGCACATGAGCAAAACTGTTTTAGATAGAAAAATAAGTTTACTGCAGGCAACAGCCATCAACATGACGGATATGGTAGGTATCGGACCATTCGTAGTGCTGAGTGTTGTGGCAGAAATTATGCATGGCCCATGGTTTTTATATGCATGGCTTGCAGGTGCCTTACTCTCTTTTATTGATGCCATGATCTGGAGCGAACTCGGTGCAACATTTCCTTTGGCTGGCGGCAGCTACAATTTTCTGAAAGAAGGCTTTGGACCTAAATGGGGTAAACTCATGAGTTTTCTTTTTGTCTGGCAAACCATGATCCAGGCTCCGCTGGTTATTGCATCGGCGGCTATTGGCTTTTCGCAATACCTTACCTACATTGTTAAGCTTGATGATATTGAAAGTAAAATGGTAAGTGGCGGTGTAGTAATACTGATCGTTTTTTTGCTCTACCGCAAAATTGAAGCAATCGGAAAAATAAGCGTATTCCTTTGGCTGGGTGTTCTGATTACTATGACCTGCATTATTGGTGGCGGACTTTATCATGGCAATTTCTTAGCGCCTGTAGAGCACATTAACGATGGTATAAACTTAGACAGTGCTTTTGCAGCCGCTCTTGGTTTTGCAAGTGTAAAAACAATGTACAGTTATCTTGGCTATTACAATGTTTGCCATCTTGGCGGTGAGATCATTAACCCTGAAAAAAACATACCCAAAAGCATGTTCATTTCGGTATTGGGTATTGCCGTTCTATACCTGTTAATGAATATCAGTGTGGCTTCTGTACTACCACTGGACACCATCATTAAAAGTCCGTTTGTAGTCAGCGATTATGTACAGGAACTTGCAGGCCCTGTTGCTGCAACAGTTGTAACTGCACTGGTGTTGTGGGTAGCATTTGCATCTGTATTTTCAGCAACACTTGGTTATAGTAGAATTCCTTATGCCGCAGCAAAAGACGGCGCTTTTTTTAGCGTGTTTGCCAGGTTGCATCCAACAAAACATTTTCCATATATATCGTTGCTGGTGCTGGGTTCAGTGGCTTTTATTTTTAGCCTGCTCTTTAAAATTAAAGACGTTATCAATGCCATACTTGCCATGCGAATTCTGATCCAGTTTATTGGCCAGGCAATTGGTTTAATATTGTTGAGCCGTAAAAAAGGCAGGGATTTTTTTAAATGGAAAATGCCTTTATTTCCACTGCCGGTAATTGTTGCAATCATCTTATGGTTTTGCATTTTTTGTTCTACGACAATCGAAATGATTCTTTCAGGAATTACCATTATCATACTTGGTTTGCTTGCTTACATTCTAAAAGCGCGGTACAACAGAGAATGGCCGTTTACTTCATAGCGAAAAGTTATGTACCAGTCTGTAGTATTACTATTAAGCATCCTTGCGTCGCACACTTATACGTTCGGAAAGTGATTGAACCAATACAAACCGCCGAAGCGCAAAGCTGTAAAAGTTATTCTCAGCAGCTTTTCGCCTCTGCGGTCATGGCTGTTGAAAGCTAAATATATAATCCAAACGTACAAGTGTGCGACGCAACTAAGCCACATAGATAAATGAAAGCCGGGCTCAACAGTATTAAAATAAAAAAACCGCCTGAAAATTCAGACGGTTTTTATAAAAGGCTGCCAGTAATTTACCTTGATACAACAAACCTGTTGCGGTTAACTATTGCACCATTCTGTTCTATTATTAAAACATAATTTCCGGTGGGTAATTTGCTTACACTACCAAGAGTATAAGTATGCGCACCTGCTGTTTGTTTGCCCAGCGCCACATTCTGCATATTGCGGCCATTCAGGTCTATAACTTTTAATACAGTGTTACCCTCTTTTGCAAGCGTATAAGAAATTGTTGCGTTAGAGCCTGCTACCGGGTTGGGACTTATTAAAAGTGTATTGGATTGTATTGCAACTATAGCATCATCTTCTGAACTTGCAGCAGCAGTTAATGCCGGAGCTGCAGGACCTACGCCAACCGCATGCCATGCATTTTGAACTTGTATAACTGCTTTTGAAGATGCTCCATACAAATCTGTAGCGGCACTAATGCAGGCTGTACGCCAATCGGCATATTTAGAACCGGGCACCAGGTAAACGGTATTGGTGCGGTATATGATTGACGCTGCTTTTTTAAGGCCAATTTTACTAACTGTATAAGCTTCGCCGTTATCGTTGGTGCCCGTTCCGCCTTGCACCAGCAGGTAAAAGAAATAGTTACCTACACCACTGTTGGTATGTACGCCACCATTATCGTAAAAAGATGAAGTGCTTACCCAGTTTGTTCCTTTATAGGTATCAGGCTGGCTGAATGCATTGGGATTTGATAAATCGCGGATAAGCCAGTTCATATCATTACTTAATCTCCAGTCGAGATCTGTTGGTTTGCTCCAGAACTGTACACATTTGCCAAAAATATCGCTTATGCTTTCGTTCATGGCACCTGGCTCCTTCGAATAGGTGAGGTTGCTTTCGCTTTGTGTAACGCCATGTGTAAGTTCGTGGCCTGTAACATCAATACCTGTAACACCGCCGGGTTCGTTGGTAGAGCGCTTGTTATAGTTCATTGCGCTGCCATCCCAGAATGCATTGTCAATATAAGTTGGATCGTTTACGTAACTGTATAATGCAGTTCCTGCACCATCGTAACTGTTGCGGTTAAACCCTGTAAAATAAAAAGAGTAGGTTTGAGATACACCGTAATGTGCATCTAATGCAGCCTGGTCAAAGCCTGGCAAACTCCAGTTTGCAGAAGCACTGGTATAATCATTTCCGCGTTTGCTGCTTTCTCCATGAAGGGTAATAACACCACTGCCTTTTGTATAATCCCGTAAGCGATAGTTGGTTCCTGTAAAGTCTGAGTGTATGGTTTGTGAACCACTCCAGGCTGTGTTTGCTGTACCTGTTGCATCAGTAAAATACAACCTGTCGCTTTTACCAATTACTTCGCCTGTTTTTGCATTTACAAAATAGTTGGCACGGCTCAATGGCTGCCTTGCATAGACATCTACTTTATAGCATAGCACTAAACTTTTAGAATCAAGATTGTCTTCATTTGTGCTGAACCAAACCAATTTAGGAGTTGGTGCATAGGTAGCTTTCGGGTCGCCTGTTTGCTCTTTTATTCTTTTTTCCATTTCAGGATCCTGCCAGGCATACACGGTTGCCTTAACATAATTAATAGCTGCAGCTACTGCCTGTGCTGCAGAGACAGAAGCACCTGCCTTTTGCTGCATACCCGAAGAAAAATCAGTAATAATTTCACCACTCAGGGCAGTGGCTTTATTATTTTTTGTTTGTACAATGTACATGCTACCTTCTACCGGTATGCCATTGTATGTTTGCGTAAACCTGTAATTGGTTTGTCCCAATTCATCTTTTACAGATTTAACCAAAACAAGTTCTGAAGCTGCATCTAACTTAAACAGTGATTTTGCCTGCTGCGGGGTAAATGCAACCTGCTGCGCAGCGGTTAGTGTTACAAAATGTTTGGTAACGCCATTATCGCCGCGAATAACATCGCGCAGGGAACTTTGTGCATTTGCCTGCGAAAAAAGTGCCATCATTAAGGCCAGAGATAGAATTCTCTTTTTCATTGGTTTTATTTTTGGTTTAATAAAAAACATTTTTGATTTGTTAGCTCCTGATAAAAAACAATAGCACACTCACCTGCATCATCAGGCAGATAAAAAAATTATCAATTCCGGAGTTAAATGGTGATTACAAATTCTTATGAACGCATTGCTTTAATATATTGCCGCAGTAATAAGTTAAAGCAGTGTTTTGAAAAACCAATTTAAAACATTTATCCAATAAATTTTCAGAATTATTTTTTAATCAGCGGTTAAAAGAAAGCATTAAAAATATTCAATATAACGCTCTGGTTTGTTAGAATAAAATAAAATCAGGGTGAAAAAAAAGTGTCACGAAATAAAATTTGAATAAAACTTTTTCCATGATGCAGTTGTGCCTTGAGATCTGTATTAAGCTTTAAGCTGTCGTCCAGCAAACGATGCATTTTACGGTTAAACCATACACCGTGAAATATTTTATGCAAAAACAAGTCAACAGTATAGTAGTTGCAACTTGTTTTGAAAATCTAAAAAGGGGCACTTGCGGTGCCCCAGATTATTTATTAAATATAAAAATGTTTTTATAGGGTAATACGGGTTGAAAAAGGGTGGTTTTCGTATTATCTTAAAGTGGTAACGGTGCTTTTCATAAATAACACAAAACGGCCCTGCATTTGCAGAATGTAAAAATAAACCTCTCCCCCGCCCGGCACAATAGCCATTTTTAGCTATATTCATATCTTAATAATTTCATTAAATGGGGCCAACCAATTCATCGCATTCTTACCTGGGCTATCTTGATATGACAAGCAAAGAATCAAGCCCTGAAATTATGTCCCATCCAAATACAATTATAAAAAATGTATTTGGAGATGTAAATCTTAATTCTACCCTGGCCCCGGCGGTTTTATTGAGTGATTTTACAACAAAAGAATTTGTATTTGCGCACAAAAATTGTCAAACTCTTACCGGCTATAGTTCAAAGTATTTGACAGATTCCGGACTGGAATCTTTCTTAGAAAAAATACATACTGAAGATTTTAAAAAAATTAACGGAGACATATTTGCAGAGAATTTCCGGGTGCTGCAAACCATTAATTTCAATGAAATGTTTGATTATACTTTTTGCCACAGTTACCGTATAAAGAATAAACAAGGTAAGTATTCAACCATTCTGCAGCGTTTTTCGTATGTGCTCTCGCAGAACAATAAACCAATCGGGGCTATTGGCTATCTTTCTGATATCAGCATGTTCAATAACGGCATGCAAATGGTTCACCAGATTGAGCGATTGCATAAATCGGGAACCAGGCAGAGAAAAGAAATCATTCATAATAACAATTTTTTTCACAACCTGGAAAATGCAGTGATCTCTAAACGGGAGGTTGAAGTATTAAAATGGATCAGTGAAGGCTTTAGCAGTAAACAAATTGCAGAAAAACTTAAGATCAGCCCAAACACTGTGAATAATCATAGAAAAAAAATGCTGCAGAAAACAAATTGCAAAAACACAGCCGCGCTGTTAAGCTTTGCAGCTTCGCAACGTTTACTGTAATACACCTTTTGCTGTTATGCTTTCTACAAAAAATTGTTTTTACTTTTTGATTAATCATTGTGTTGTTTTAAAGCCACTTTATGAACCCGGCTAAAGAATCTTTGCATGAAGCATTGTTGCGTCGCACTCTTGTGCAGAAAATCTTTATTCAGCTTTTACCGCAGCGTAGATCATTCGCAGCATCCATTCAATACCATTAGAAATACTTAATAAATTTTCATAAGTAAAAATCAACGAATGAAGCTGTAGCGTTAAAATCAGCAGTTTCAAAATCATTATAAAAACTTATTTTGTCTCAAATTTAAATTTACAGAAATGGCAAAAAATAAAACCAACGAAACGCTGAAGAGTGTTACGGAATTTATTAACGCTGTTGCAGATGAAACAAAACGCAATGACAGTTTCCGCCTTGTTGAGCTGATGCAGAAACAAACAGGCTTTGAAGCAAAAATGTGGGGGCCCAGTATTATTGGTTTTGGAACTTATCATTACAGATATGAGAGCGGTCGCGAAGGCGATATGCCCCTGGCAGCATTTTCGCCAAGAACCACTGCAATTGTTTTTTATCTTTCTGTAAACCCGGAAAAGAGAGCAGCATTGTTACAAAGCCTTGGGAAACATAAAACAGGTAAAGGTTGTATCTACGTAAAAAAACTTGAGGATATTAATATTGAGGTATTGAAAAAAATGGTAACTGATTCTGTTAAAAATCTTCAATCCCGCGATTCGAATAAAGAAAAAAAACCGAAATAAAAATAACGGGCTGCACAATGCCGCGTATAGTTCGTATGCATACGAGTGCGACGCAAGAGTTGATGACCAAAGATTGTATGCCGGGCCAATAAAAGAAAATATTATCAGTTACATTTCACTTAGTTTTTTTAAGAACTCATCCTTTCTTCGTGTAGAAACTTCTATTTCAACATTATCTGCCATAACAACAGAACCACCTTTTCCCTTGTTGTAACTTTTTACAAATGCCAGGTTGAGCAGGTGCGAATTGTGTACCCTGAAGAAATTGTAGCTTCCAAGTAATTCTTCAAATTCCTTTAAGGTTTTGGCTACAGTAAGCTTCTGTTTATCTTTTAAAAAAATGGTTGTGTAATTGATCTCGCTCTGGCAACGAAGAATATCACTCACCTGTATAAAAACAAAACCGTTAACGGTGGCGATACTGATTCTTTTTGCTGAGCCCTGTGTGTTTTTCAGGTTGTGAAAAAGGACTTCCATTTTTTTTGAAATTTCATTTTTTTCTATTTTTTGTTTCAGCTTGTTAACGGCTTGCGTAAGATCATCCGGGTCGATGGGTTTTAATAAATAATCAACAGCGCTGAACTTAATGGCCTGCAAGGCATAACGTTCATACGCAGTTGTAAAGATCACTGAAAAGTTTATTTCGTTTAATTGCTTCAGCAGATCGAAACCCGTTTTTTCGTGTATCTGCACATCCAGGAAAACAAGATCGGGCTGTAGTTTTTTTATGGCTATTATGCCTTCTTCCACTGTTTTAAAAGTGCCCATCAGGTGCACAGATTCGCTGCAGCTTTCTGCAAGCAAACCGCTTAACCTGTCAATGCAATGCTGCTCATCATCAACTATAATTGTACGAATCATATCGGTATATTAAAAGCTAAGCTCCAAAGGGATTTTTACTTCTACACGCAACCCCTCTGCAAGATCGGATAACTCAATGGCAGCTTTTGATTTTTTTAATTTATTAATAATATCAATTCGAGCTTTGGTAATTTTCATACCAAGTGATTTTCGTTCCAGGTTTGGCTTTTCCGTATTTCTGCTGCGTTCTCTGCCTATGCCATTGTCTTCTACAATACAGTTGAGCAGGTCGCCTTCTTTTTTAATATGTATCAGTATTTTTCCCTGACCTTCTTTTTTTGAAATACCGTGCCAGATACTGTTTTCAACAAAGGGCTGCAGGATTAGTGGGGGTATCATTGTGTTCTCTTGATCGATATCTTCTTCTATAATTATTTGATAACTGAATTTATTTTTCATTCGCATTGATTCAAGCTGCATATATAATTCCAATGCTTTTAAATCTTCGTAAAGACTTACTTCTTTTTGTTCGGAGTTTTCAAGTATCATACGCATCAACTTTGCAAAACGTGTTAAGTAATAATCGGCTGCTTTGATATCATTTTTAGAAACATAATCGCTGATTGAGTTCAGCGAATTGAAAATAAAATGCGGGTTCATCTGGCTGCGCAATGCTTTCATTTCTGTATCGGCTACCTCTGTTTTAAATTCTGCATCTTTTTGCTGTTGTTGTGCATCACGTTTTCTTTTATAAAAAACAAAGACTGATATAGCAGCAATTAACAAAACAACTGCTCCTGCAATAGTGGCATTTTTTACGGTTTGCTGCTGTTTTATTTCAGCCGTGGCAATAATTTGCTTCCTGTCAGTTTCAGCTTTGGTAAGTGCTTCTTTTTTATCAAACTCAAATTGCATTTCCTGCCGTGTAGTCTTTTGCTTTGTTTCATCATTCAAGGCACTGTCTTTAAAAGCAACTGATTGTTTGTAGGAAGTGAGCGCCTTTACAAAATTTCCTTGTTTTTCATAAGCCTTACTCATTAATTCAAGTGTAGCTGCCTGCTTGATAAGTGAACCGGTTTTTGCGGCGAGTTTAATGCTTTGCTCAAGGTATTTATTTACTGTTGCATTGCGGTTAGCAGGCGCTATTCCATGGCTTAACAGGAACGCATCAGGGGCCTGCATAAAAAGGCTGCCAATACCATCCAGTATGGCAGACATTTTATATTCATCCGTATAAGATTCACAAATTTGCAATGCCCGCTGCAGATAATTTAAAGAAGTATCATACTGTTTCATTTTCAGAGAAATCACAGCGCTGTTCATAAGCGTGGCTGCCATATTGCGCTGATCGTTTGAAATTTTGTAAAGAGCCAGTGCTTTTTGATAATACTCAAGTGCTTTATCCAGATTCTTCATTTCATCGTAAGTGTTGCCAAGGTTGTCATAATCATGTGCAAGGTTTTCTTTGTTATCTGTTAATTCATCGGCTTTTACAGCCTGCAGGTGATATTGCAGCGATTTGGAAAAATCTGATAAATGATAATACACATTACCAATATTGGTTAACACCATTGAATTGGGTTCACCAGAATTTATTTGAGTATAAATTTTAAGTGCCCTAAAATAACTTTCAAGCGATGCGGGATAGGCACCCAGGCGCAAATAACTGTTGCCAATACTGTTTAGCACATCGGCCTGCTCCTGTAATTTGTTTAGCTGTTCGTAAAGTTTTAAAGCCGCCGTATGACTTTTCAGCGCTTCATAATAGTTGGCAATATCAAAATATATATAGCCCATATTAAACAGTAAGTCTGCGGCATGTTGCTGATCGCCGGCCTTTGTATAAATATCCAGTGCCTGGTTAAGCACAATGAATGCCAGGCTGTCTTTGCCCAACTTATGGTAGCTTATGCCTTTTGTAGTTAGTGCAGAAGCTACTTTAATTTGATCGTTTAATTTTCTTGCAAGTTCAATGGCTTGATCTGCTGTTTGAAGGGCTTTTTCAGGATCGCTGTTATTGTAAGTGCGGGCAATATTTTTTAAAAGAAAATAGCGGGTTGTGTCCTGCTGCGTATGCTTATTCAATTCATTGATCAATGAATCTATTTTTTTTTGCTGTGCAAATGAAGCCATGCTGACAGAACAAAAAAAAGCAAGCAGTATATTTTTTCTCATGTAAGATGTTGTTTAAAAATGATTTTGATACCAACTATGGTTTTCATGGCATCTTCGTTGCGTCGCAATCCGTTCGTCTGCTGTAAAAGTGGCATCGCCTGGTTTCATGTCAAACAGTACAAACTAAATTTAAACAGCTTCCGGGATGTTGTCTACAATGAAAACAGTTTCTATTAAAATAACGGAACCGGTAAAAACATTGTTGGTGGCATTGGCACGGCTGTTAGAAGCACAATAAATAATCAGAATGTACAAGTGAGTGACACAACGAAAGCTTCATGCATGCACATTTGCCCGGCACAATATTTTATTTGTATTCTTTAATCAATCAAAAGATAAAATTTATTGAGCACTTATCTGGCTTTTTGTTGCAAAAAATAAACGGAACACTTCAAATAATAAGTGGTGCTTGCTTAAACCCTAACTGTGATGCATCTTTACGATACGAATTTTTACAATTAAAATATACACAATGAAAAAGTTATTCATTTTTACAGTTTGCACAATGGCAGCCATTATTACAAATGCAACCATTCGCACGGTGTGCAATGTTCCTTCGCCATCAGCACAATTCAGCTCTATACAAGCCGCTGTGGACAGCAGTGCGACCGGCGATACGGTTTTGGTACAAGGCAGCGGCACACCTTATGCCTCATTTGTTATTGCTGATAAAAGACTGGTAGTTATTGGCCCGGGATGGAAGCCTTTAAGAAACCTGCCACAACTTACGGCCGATCTTCAAAACTGTACCATTACCGGCCCGGCTTCCAGTGGAACAGAGATACAGGGACTTACTTTCAGGGATGGTTTTAATTACGGATTAAACATACAGGCTGGTGTGATCATCAGCAACATAAGGATCATAAGAAATCATTTTTTAAAAAGCATTGTAATAGGTGGCTCCGGAACGGGCATTTATAGTGGTTACCTGTTTGAGGGTAATTGGTTTGACGGAGTTACCATTCAGGCGGGGGCTTATGGTGGGGGTAGTTATTCGAATTTTATTATTCAGAATAATATTTTTTACAACGCCTCACTTACGCAGTTTGGTAAGACAAGCAATATGATTCTTGATCACAATTTATTCTATTCTTCGGGGCTTTTTTATCCATTCGGAACAAATGCAAGCTATCCCAGCAAAAATTTTACGGTTCAGAATAATATTTTCTGCAGGGCTGAACCGGTTTACGGCTCCAGCGGAACAGGCGGTGCTACAAATTGTGTTTTTAAGAACAACATCACATTCAATACAAACGCAACTGCACCGTGGACGCTGAATGGCAACATTGATGGCGGTGGCAACGTGCTAAACCAAGACCCGCTGATGGCTTCGCAAACACAGGTAAACAGCGGTGTGGATGATCCCTTGCTTAGCTTCATTATTACATCGGGACCAGCCAATAATAAAGCCACCGATGGAAAAGATATGGGCCTGCTTTACAACCCTGCCGGCAGTCTTAACTGGGCCAATAGCCGAAGCAGCAGGTTGCCTTATGTTTATAATGTAATCATTGCAAATTCAACGATTGCGCCGGGCGGCACATTAAATGTTTCTGTTGAGGCAAGAAAAACAAATTAAGCAAACCGGTATAAGAATTACCCTCAAAAATATTTTTATGAAACAGATCATTGCTGCGATACTCGTTCTTTGTTTCTGCATACCCGCAAGTGCACAGAAAATAAAAAAGATGGAGTATTTTTTTGATGCCGATCCCGGCGTAGGTAAAGCAAAACCCTTTCCTGTTGCTGCAAGTGACACTGTAAATATTACTGCTGATATACCCATTAATAATCTTACCAAAGGTCTGCATGCGTTGTATATGCGTGCAAAAAGCGATACAGGTTGGGGGCTTACAGAAGCAGTGTTGTTTACTGTGTACGATTCATTATTAACCTTGCCGGTTTCGAAAGAAGAATATTTTTTCGATAATGATCCGGGTGTTGGTAAAGCAACATCTGTTGCAATAAATTCCACTGACACATTAAAGGCCGTGCAGTCACTACCAACAGGTGCTTTACCCGAAGGCTTTCACACATTGTATGTTCGCGTTGGCAACAATGGTGGTTACTATTCGCTTACAGAAAATGCGTCTTTCTATGTTACCGGTTTTGCATCAAACGCTGCAAAGATCAGTGGGGCAGAATATTTTATTGATACAGATCCCGGTGTTGGCAAAGCAAAAAAATTAAACACCGGTGCACAAACAGATACACTGCTTACGAGTTATAACCTGCAGGTTCCGGCTGGCCTCGATACTGCTATTAATCATTACCTGTGCATCAGGGTTAAAGATGCAGCGGGTGCATGGAGCCTATTTACGTTCGACACTTTTAAGGTTAAAGTAAATGCGGCTTTTGCTATGCTTAACATCAATGCATCGAAAGAAACTTCAAAGGCAGTTATTCAATGGCAAACCATAAACAGCGATGCGGTTAATTATACAGTTGAAAAAAGTACCAACGGGATTGATTTTACTGAACTTAATAATGTTATATCTAAAGGCTCGTCACAAACTTATAATGCGAAAGATGCAGCACCTGTTAAAGGAATAAATTTCTACCGCATCAAACAAACCAATGCAGCCGGAGATGTAAGTTACAGCAGCATTGCAAAGGTTTTATTTCAAGAAGCAGATCCGGTAATGCTGTATCCCAATCCTGCAAAGGATTTTGTAAATCTTCGTTTTAAAACAACCGGTAAAATATTATTCATCAATGTGTTTAACAGCGCAGGACAGAATGTAAAAATGTTAACTACTACTGCTACTGAAAATATACAATTGAATGTAAGCAGCTTTGCTTCCGGAACCTACGTGTTACACATCAGTGATGGTGAAAAAACTTTTACTGCTAAGTTGGTAAAACAATAAAGACATTATGAGCCGGGCATTGGTTTTTTATGGGATCAACTGTTGCGTCGCACACTTGTACGTTCGGATTATAAGGCAGCTTGCAACAACGAGCAATACAAAATCAAATATGAATGATGAATTATGAGTTATGAAATATGGGGAAATAAAAAATGAAAAACGATCATTCAACTATACTTCCTCAACATTCATAATTCATAACTCATCATTCCTAATTATTCTTTCACAAACATCTTACTAACCACCTCACCTCCATTCTCAATTCTCAAAATATAACTCCCCGCTTTCAACTGACTGATGTTTAAGTTATAACTGCTGCCTGTAAACTCAGCAGCAAGCCTTCTGTTGCCACTAACATCTGTAATAACGAGTGTTGTATTTGCTGCAATGGATAAGCCCGACAATTGCAAATTATCTTTTACAGGGTTGGGAAATATTTTTACAGAAGCTGAATTCTGGCTTTCTATGTTTTCTTTAGAAGAAGTATTTAATGCAAATAATATATCATCATTTTTTATAGTACATTCCGCACTTACATGTTCACCAAGTATGGCGTTAACAGGATTGCTTAATACCAATGAAAACTTTTCGTTGTTTTCCTTTATGCTGTCTCCTATTATGTTTACTTCAATATTTTTTGATGTTTGGCCAGCTTTAATTGTTACTGTTCCTGACTTAGCTTTATAATCCGATCCTGCGATAGCAGTACCATCTTTTGTTGCTATGTTTACTGAAATATCTTTTGATGAAGGTTGACTAAGAATGATTTTAAAATTGGCTTTAGTAATACCCGTATTACCTTCAACTACTTTTTCATTTTTTTTGAAGCTTATTGTAATGGGTAATATATCAGTGTAACGGGCAAGAGCAAAACTATTGTAATCACCAGCGGAAAGTTGCGATCCTGCAATGACGATTTTTCCATCAGGCTGTAAAGCCGCGTCTGAAGCGTTTTCATCTCCACCCATATCAGTTAGCTGTATTCCTCCTTGTCCAAACTGTTGGTTCAATGCGCCATCTTTAGTATAACTAACCAGTATAAAATCTTCTCCCCTTGCAGCAACAAAAATTTTATCATTCGTCAATAATAATTTTTTACCTGTTGAAAATTGTGCGGGGATTTCTGTAAGAACTTTTCCACCTGTTCCAAAACTTGTATCAATAGCACCATTTGCAAAATATCGTATCATACATATACTTCCTTCCTGACCAGGTGCTCCTCCTGCTTTGCCTGTTCCTATAATTTTCCCATCAGCTTGCAATGCAATATCTTCAAGGTAATCGCCACCAACTCCAAAGTCGGTGTACACTGATCCGTTGGTTCCAAAAGAACTATCCGTTTTCCCATTTGACTGAAACCTGGACACCATAAATCTATCGCCGTTACCGGCTCTGTTTATCCCTCCCACAACTATTCTTCCATCAGTTTGTAATGCCAAAGAATATGCTGGCCCTGTGTTTAATTTTTTTATCCACCCATATCCATATATCCCAAAAGGTAAATCCGGGGTTCCATCAGAATTATATCTTGCTAAAAGTACTGTACCACCACTTTCGCCCGCTACAATTATTTTGCCATCTGGTTGAATTGCGGCGGATCTTCCAAAATCATTATCATCAAAAAAATCACTTACCACAACGCCCTTATTTCCAAAGCCAGTATCTAACGATCCATCAATATTATACCTAACCAATATTACGTTGTAGTTTCCATAAGTACCGTTATCACGAGAACCATTTCCAACTATTAGTATTTGTCCATTATTTTGAATAAGTAAAACATTTGCTTGTGCATATTTGATAGCAAAGCCTGGCTCAAGATCAGTTAATACAATGCCATTTACACCAAATGCTGAATCCAGAACCCCATTGAATTTATACCGGGCAATTATAGCTCCCTTGTTATTAAAACTTGTATTTGAAGTACCTGCTACTAAAATTTTCCCATCAGCCTGTAAAGCCGTACAATTTGCTCTTCCAATACCAATATTTATTATTGTGCCATTCACCCCAAAACTGCTGTCTAATGAACCCGGTTGTGCAAAACTAAAATTCACAATAAAAATGAAACTGGTTAAAGTAGTAATTGTTTTCATAAGCACGTTATTTAAGGTAAGCGAAACTGGTTTGGTTGCATTATAAACTTAGCAGAAAAAAATAATATTACAGATTAAATGTTTTAAACAATCTTTTTTTGCTCGTCATTGTGAGGCCTCCGAAGCAATCTGTGGACTCCATTAAAACCTTTTCAAATAAGTGAGTGCAGATTGCTTCGTGCCTCGCAATGACGCACGATTTATCCGAACGTACAAGTACGCCGCCGCTCAAGGCTATGGCGTACAAGTGTGCGACGCAACAATGCTTCATGCTTAGTCAATAGTTGGGCTCATAATTTTATTGTATTAAATCTGCTTTTGCTGCTTCCCAGCCGATGATTGCAGTTTTGCGAATGCTACCCCAATGATATTGCCCAAACGAGCCGGTAGATTGAATAACGCGATGGCAGGGAATTAAGAATGCCACAGGGTTATCGCCGATTGCAGTACCCACCGCACGGGAGGCTTTGGGCTTGTCGATGGCCGCGGCAAGGTTACCATAAGTTGATAATTTCCCCATCGGTATTTTTAACAAAGCTTCCCAAACTTTTAGCTGGAAATCTGTGCCTTTAAGATGCAGTTTTATCTGATCAAGTTTACTCCAGTCGTGGGTAAAAATGTAGAGTGCATTTTGTTGAATCATATCCACCACCTGCTTCAACTGTGCGTTTGGAAAATTATTTTTAAACTCCATTAAAGCCTTATGTTCATCATCTGCAAAAGCAATATGGCAAATGCCTTTTGCGGTTGATGTAACAAGGATATTTCCAAAAGGGCTTTCTGCAAAACTGTAATTGATCGAAAGATTTTCACCACCGTTTTTATATTCACCGGGTGTCATGCCCTCGATTTTTACAAACATGTCGTGCAATCTTCCCGTACCTGAAAGGCCGGTTTCAAAAGCTGCATCGAACAATGAAATTTTATTCGCTTTTAAGATGGTTTTTGCATGCTCCAAACTTAAATACTGCAAGAATTTTTTAGGGCTTACACCAGCCCATTCTTTAAACAATTTTTGAAAATGAAAGGGGCTTAAATGTACCTGTGCAGCAACGGCATCAAGATCGGGTTGCTCTTTAAAATTTTGATGTATATATTGTATTGCATCTGCAATGCGCTGGTAATTGATGGTTTCCTGTGTACTCATTTTATTATGATTGTAAGCACAAAACTATTACACGTACAAACGATATAAAACCCGAAACTTGCTGTTATTTGAAAAGTGTTATTGATTCTTCAATACAAGGTATTCCAGCAACAAAGCATCGTTGTAAGCAGGGCAGTAATGGTAGAACAATCCTGTGTTTTTCTTTGTTGCATATTTGCGCAACCAACCCGGAAAATAAGACGGGATATTGCCAACAAAAAAAGAGAAATCATTTTGTTCAATGCCAGTTTCAAATTCAGCGATTGACGGTAATTCTAATACAGGTGGTATGTAACCCCACTTCATAATTGCACTGCTTAAGATAATTTTCTCCAGTATGTTTTTGGTGTTTGAAAATTCAATTACAGCGTCGGTTAGCAGCTTCACTTTCAGTGCCTCCAATTCAGGAATCTCTTTGATGCTCATCAACCTTGCGATGTGGTATAAGATGAGTGAAGTTTTTGGATAGTATGGTGAAGCATAAACAGGTTGACTGATATGATCATTATTTTTTATTGTAGTTAGAATTACATCAAGGCTGGCTGAGTCTGCTTTTGTCCAGGGAAAGTTGTACAATTGAACAAAGCTTAACAGGTTACACAACACGCTTACATCAAATACAACCGGAAACTTTTTGCCAAACCATGTAGAATAAGCTGGCAATTGATTGTAGCTACTGATGACTGATCTAACCTTATTTGAATCACTATTAGTGAACGATTGCATGAGTAAATGAACATTGGCTGCAAAAGAATCATCTTCCTGAAGCGCAAGCAGGGAAAGCACTGTATCGTCCATGTCATCAGGCAGTGTAACATTTTTTTTGAATGGATTTATTAAGCCTGTATATGGGTATTCAAAAGTTGTATCTGTTCTCCAGAAGTTATACGTGTTCCTGCCTTTCTGGTTTTTAAATTTTGGAAATAATGGCTTTTCTTTTTCCAGGATTTCATCAATTAATAACTGGTTGTCTTTTGATACAAAAGATTTAATATCACTGAGCGTATAAGCAATAAGCGTATTGAAAAAAATATTGTTGTCTTTTTTCTTATTGCTAAATGATTCTTTTCTGGAAATATAAGAAGGGGAAATTCCCGGCAAAAAATAATCATCCTGTTTTACCTGTTGTTCTGCAATTCTTTTCAATAAAAAATTTATATGCAAACTGTCCTGCGCATTGCATAATTGGGGCAATATGTTTAACCAGGACAGTAAAAGAAATATGGAAAATATTTTTTTCATTCAGGAGCTAAAATAGCAGATTTATTTTTGCCAGCTTTCACGCAGAGGCCTAGTGGGCGCAGAAATTAATAATGTGATCCGGTATGAATCTTTTTTTAACCTTAGTAGAAAAATCAGCAGCCTTATTTCAACTTTATTACCTTATTCAACTATTCTGTGCAATAAGGTAATAAGGTTTCTTAGAATAGTTGACGTTTCTACTAAGGTTTTATGAGTTTCCAGTTTTGCAGCGCTGTATTGCAGGATTTCAATTTCATTATTCTTATCCTAGACTCACGTTAACATTCATTGGTTTTGTTCTCTGCGATCTCCTTTGCTCTGCGTGATACTCTTTTCGCTTCAATCTTCGCTTGGGCAAAGCTCAATACACCTCTGAACGTACAAGTGAGTGACACAACCGAAGCTTCATAGTAAATCAAAAGCCGTGTACACAATTGTATTTAAAAAAATTAAAAGCCCCGCCGTTACCGGCAGGGCCTTTGTTCCCATGTGCATTATGAAACAAAACCTATTTTAAAATACTGCGGCCAATTACAATGCGTTGTACTTCGCTGGTGCCTTCGTATATCTGTGTAATTTTTGCGTCACGCATAAAACGTTCTACGTGATATTCCTTTACATAACCGTATCCGCCGTGGATTTGCACCGCTTCTGTCGCGGCCCACATAGCCGTTTCGCTGGCATATACTTTAGCCATTGAAGAACTTAAAGTATAATCGATACCATTGTCTTTTTCCCAGGCAGCTTTAAGGCATAGCAGCCTTGCAGCTTCAATTCGGGTAGCCATGTCGGCAAGCTTGAATTGTATAATCTGGTGGTGCATGATTTCTTTACCAAATGCCTTACGCTCTTTTGCATATTTTAAAGACAGTTCGTAAGAACCACTTGCAATACCTAATGCCTGCGATGCAATGCCAATACGCCCTCCGGCCAAAGTCTTCATGGCGAACTTAAAGCCAAAACCATCTGCGCCAATCCTGTTTTCTTTAGGCACTTTTACATCGGTGAACATGATGCTGTGCGTATCGCTGCCACGAATACCCAACTTATTTTCTTTTGCGCCAACCGTAACACCGGGCCAGTTTTTTTCAACAATAAAAGTATTGATACCCTGCGAGCCTTTTGCCACATCTGTTTGCGCCATTACAAGATATACGCTGGCACTGTTGCCATTGGTAATCCAGTTCTTGGTGCCGTTTAATAAATAGTAATCGCCTTTATCTTCTGCAGTTGTTTTTTGCGAAGTTGCATCGCTGCCAGCTTCGGGCTCGCTTAATAAAAATGCACCGATATACAATTCACCATCTTTGATTCCCTGCGCCAGCGGATAAAGATATTTTTGTTTTTGTTCTTCGTTGCCATACGCTTCAAGCCCCCAGCTTACAAGGCTGTTATTTACACTCATGCAAACACTTACACTTGCATCAACTTTGCTTATTTCCTCCATTGCCAGCACATAGCTCATGGTATCCATGCCGGCACCACCATTTTCCGGTTTTACCATCATGCCCATAAAGCCAAGTTCTGCAAGTTTCATAATCTGTTCGCGTGGAAATTTCTGGTGTTCATCGCGTTCGATTACGCCGGGCAAACATTCATTTACAGCAAAATCACGTGCCGCTTTTTGAATCATTAACTGCTCTTCGCTTAACTGGAAATACATCTTTTATGTTTTATAAGCCGCAAAAGTAATTGAAAGCAACTACAAAAACTAACAAGTGATAGCGTATTTTTTTAGCTGTAGTTTTATAACTATACACTATTTGGAATAAATTTTTTTGTTGCCAGTAGTGAGCGGAGACGAACTATATTACTACTATCATCGCCGGTTGTGTCACTCACTTGTACGTTCTGTTCACTCTTCGGCATATGCAAGGGTGTTTACAAAATCAAACATTGCTTCATGTGGTGCATTTCAAATAGCGTATAGTTATTCCTATTCTGCAAGCAAACCATCTACTGTTTCATAAAATTTATTTTTATACGCTGTATAATATTCGCCTGTACCCGGACCATAAAAACTGGTGTGTACTTCCCTCACGTTTCCTTTTTTATCAATAAAAACCGTGGTGGGAAAAGATTTTATAGCTGTAAGCTGCGGCAATGTTTTTTCTGTCTTTTTTTCATCTCCTGCTGCCACACCGGTTATTAACATAGCATATTGCACATCGAATAATTTTTGAAATTTTGAAATACTCAATTTCGACCTTGCAAGATCCGTTGTAAATTCATAAGCCAAAGCAATGATCTCTACGCCACGCGAATGATTGCTTTTATAATAGTCAGCCAGGAACTTTGTTTCATCAAGGCAGTTGGCGCACCAGCTTCCCATCAGTTGTATAATGACTACTTTATTTTTATATTTTTCATCATCAATAGAAACAGGCAAGCCATTTAAGTCTTTAAATGTAAAATTGAGTTTTGTTTCGCCTTCACGCAGCGATGTAGGTTCATTTGCTTCAGGCAAACTAATGTTTTCATTTCGCTCCGCAATCCAGGTTTCTTTGCCCGTATAGCCGTTATAAAATATGCCGCCGGAAATTGTGTTGCTGTTTTCAATTTTAGCTTCGAATAAACGACTGTTGTCGCCATCAAAACTGGTAAGTTTTAAAGAATCTCCGGTTACAATTCCGTCCACGTAGCGGTAGTCGCCAGAAGGCGTTAAAAAAGTACCGGTAAGTTTATTTCCTTCCTGTTCAAATTCTGCAACGGCTTTACGGGTGGTACCGTTGGCGCGGGTAACGGTAACATCCCATTTGCCGGTGATATTATTTTTTGCGACACCGTTAACTGCTGCAAAACGTTCCTTTGTATTTGCAACTGCAAACAATGGCCAGTATTGCGTTGCGCCCGCTGTGCCCTTTATATAAGTGCCGCTCAGGTTGCCATTTGCCAGCACCCTTACCCTGAATGATGATTCAAAGGCAGGCAGCTCAAAGAACAAAGAATCTTTTACCTGCCTTATGCCAGTTATCCTTATTCTTTCAGCCGCATTAATCACATATAAAATTGTTTTGCCCTGCTCCTGTTTGCGCTCAAGTTGAAACACCACCTGTTTTCCATCCTTACGGTCTATCAAAACACGCCAGTTATTTTTAAGCTGTGCGTTTACAAATACCGATACCAGCAGGCAAATAAATAAAACGATCTTCTGTTTCATACCCGGAATTTCTATAGCGCAAGTTCGGGGAAAAAGCATTCAAACATTGTTTGGATTAAATGGCAATTAAATAAAGCAGTGAAAAAAATTCGGTGCAGACTAAAATAATCCTATCAAGTTTTTGTACCCGCCCAAGGCGGGACTCTCCGGCTACCATAGCTTTATTGAGCAAAGCGAAAATAACGCCGACGGTATGCATTGTAAGTTTAGATTATGAATGGTTTTTAACCATGCGAAGATTGGAGTAAATCGTTTTTTAGCCAAGCCACCATGGTATAAAGAAGAATACATCATAACAACAAAAAATAAAACTTGCTTATACCAGTTCGCCAACTTCAAACTTTCCAACATTTTCTCTTTTAAAAAAATTTGCAAAAAAAAATTGCGAAACCGAATAGCTGCGCATATATTTGCAACCGATTAGCTGCGCAAGAAAAAATTAAGCATTATGAGACGAGATATTTTCCAGGCAATAGCCGACCCGACAAGGCGGGCAATTATTACCTTAATTGCATTGCAGGCAATGACACCAAATGCCATTGCAAACAACTTTCACACTACCCGGCAATCTGTTTCCAAACACCTTCGCATCCTCACAGAATGCGAACTGGTAAAACAGGAACAACAAGGCAGGGAAATTTATTACTCCTTACAAGTTGAAAAAATGAAAGAGATCGATAAATGGATTGACCAATTCAGGAAAATCTGGGAAACCCGGTTTAATCAACTTGACAATGTATTATCAACAATTATAAAAGAAAAAAAATGAACGACAATTTGCTATTTGATTTTACTGTTAACAAGTCAACAAAAACAGTATTAATAACCAAAGAATTTGATGCTGACCTTTCGCTGGTATGGGATGCTTTTACCAAGAAGGAAATTCTGGACCAATGGTGGGCACCTAAACCCTTTTCATCAAAAACGAAAGCGATGAATTTTGAAGTTGGGGGCCGAAGATTTTATGCTATGGTAAGCCCCGAAGGACAGGAACGTTGGGTAGTACAAAAATATACTTCCATTACTCCCAAAACCAATTTCAAATTGTATAATGCTTTTGCAGATGCTGCTGAAAACCCCGAGCTGCCTGGTTCTGAATGGGATCATACTTTCAGCGAACAAAGCGGAAAGACAACAGTCAGGGTTAGTATTTATAATGAATCTCTTGAACGCATGGAGAAGCAGATCGAAATGGGCTTTAAAGAAGGATTTACTATGACACTGAACAGCCTGCAAGAACTGTTGACAACTTTATCAGAAAAATAATTCCTATAACAACCGGGGCAAACAAAAATTTCTAAAATTTATAAAATAAAAACTATGGCACTTATCAATCCTCACATTAACTTCAACGGAAATGCCGAAGAAGCATTTACCTTTTACAAATCAGTATTTGGCGGAGAGTTTGCAAAGATTATTCGTTTCAAAGACCTTGCAAGCGCTGAATTCCCGGTTTCAGAAAAAGAAGAAAATAAAATTATGCATATTGCTTTGCCTATCGGTAAAAGTAATATGTTAATGGCAAATGATGTTCCGGAATTTATGGGAAAAACAAACGAAAATGAGAACAGAAGTAAAATTGTAATAAATACAGAAAGTAAAGAAGAAGCAGACAAATTATTTAATGGACTCTCAGCAGGAGGACAAATAGAAGGGCCTATGGGTGATGCTCCCTGGGGTTCATATTTTGGTTGTTTCAGAGATAAATACGGAATAGAATGGATTGTGGTATTTGACCCGGAATATAAAGGATAATTGTAACCGCAGAAATTCTATGAAACCTTAAAACGTGATTTGAAAAGCAAAGTAAGCAACCCGCAATTTTATATTTATATGAACCTGCAAAAACAAATCGCAGCGTATATTACCAGCCAGCCTGAGCCAAAACGTAATGACATTCAAGAGTTGCACAGCATCATTCTGCAAGTAATGCCGGCATGTAAATTATGGTTCCTCGATGGCAAAGACGATAAAGGCAAAACTGTTTCTAATCCTAATATAGGATATGGATCTTACACCATACAATATGCTGATGGAACAACCAGGGAGTTTTATCAAATTGGTTTAAGTGCGAACACAACCGGGATCTCTGTTTACATCCTTGGTATAAAAGATAAGAAATACTTAGCCCAAACGTATGGGGGAAAAATAGGCAAGGCAATTGTTACGGGGTATTGTATTAAGTTCAAAATACTAAAAGATATAAACATTGATATTCTTCAGGCGGCAATACAATATGGAGTTGAGGCTACGAATAAAGGATGATCAGTTGAAATACCAATAGCCTAAAGTTCGTGGGCTAATTACTTTGGAATGTTTGCAGACAAATTTGGGCTTAGACGGATGGTGAACTTTGCACAAAAACAACAGGCAAACGTAACCAAAGAAAAACAACCAACCGCTCAGGTAGCATAAATGGTAATTTGATAAGAAATGGTTGAAATTTTTAAAACAAATGTTCAGAAAAAAACACAAGGTAAAATGCTGCTGCGTATTTTGCATGAAGCATTCCCTTCGCTTAAAATAAACTTTGATCTTTCAGATGTTGATAAAGTACTGAGAGTTGAAGGAGAAAATATAACAGCATCACGAATAGTAATACTTGTAAAGGAGCATGGGTTTAAGTGCGAGTTATTAGATTAACCTGTGTTAAAGGATAAGTATATTAATATTTTGATACCGGCATTTGTTCCCTGGTTGTGCATCGTTGCGTCGCACATCTAATATATGTTCGTTTTCTTAAAAACTCTATCATCATTTTTCTTTTAAACAAATATTCAGTTAAAGCATAGAACTCTCGCTGCAAAAGGCTATGCTGCATATTGCTTCCGTTCCGCGTCGCAATTGGATTATTTATTTTTTAATCCGTACCATTCCATGATTCCCTATTTACTGATTTGATATTCGCCGGGATAAAATTAAAATACATTCCAGCTGAATAAGCCATGCAGTAGCTTTTATTTTCGCTTTGCTCAATAAAGCTATGTAGCCGAAGAGTGCGACGCAAGAAAAGCGGAAACGATTGATATCGCCGGGCTCAAAAAAATATTTAATACCCGGCAATAAAAAAGGGTTGAATTATGATGCATAATTCAACCCTTAACTAAAAGTATGATTAATTATTTGGCAATCACCAGCCTGCTTGTATAGCTTGCATTACCGCCAATTACGTTTACAATATAATTACCGCTGTTTAAGTGATAAACATTAAGCGAAACGGTACTACCTTTCGCATAAGCATCTATTGTTTTTTGGTACACCTGTTTGCCATCCATTGATGTAAGGGTTACGCTAAACTTACCTGCCATTGAATTGTTCAGCCGCAATGTAACCAACCCATTTGATGGATTTGGATATAAAGCAAACGCTGTTTGCTGCGGCATGCCTTGTTGAATATTGCTTATTTCAGGCTGGCTTGCAACTGCAGGTGCCGGGCCACTGCCAGGGAGCAAATATACTGCAAAACCTCCACGGCTTAAACCGCCTAGTGTAGTAAAAGGACCGCCAACTAATAAAGTGTGGTTGGCTATAAAATTATTGCGAATAAGATTATTTGCATTAGGATCGAATGCCAGTAAGGCAGTACCTGCGGCACCTCTTATAGCGCCCAAACGGTTGCGTGTTGTGGCGTTTAATGTAGTAAAATATCCGCCTGTATAAACGGTATCTGTAACAGCCGCAATAGCATTTACAGCGTTATTTGCATTAGGTGCCCATGCATTTAATGCTCCCGATGAAACATTATAAGCCGCAAGATAATTACGCGTAGAAACGCCGCCGTTAACAGTTGTGAATGCACCACCAACATTTAAGATATTCCCACTAATTGCCAATGCATTTACATTACTGTTCATATTCGGGTTAAATGCAAGAAGCGTACCGTTTGAATTGTTAACAGATGCCAAACGGTTTCTTGCAGTACCACCATTTAAAGTAGTAAAATTGCCACCAAGGAAAATGGTTGATCCATTTGCAGCGATGGCATTTACCTGGTTATTGGCATTGGGATTCCACGCCTGTAAAACACCGCTGCCTGTTACTGCCAATGCAGCAGCATAATTTCTGGCAGTGGCTTTTACCGTATTAAAATAACCCCCTACATAAAGTATGTTGGCAGTATCAAAAGCAAGCGAGTAAACATAACCGGTTCCGCCACTATTTTGCACCACCGGATCGAATGTCGTTGCAACACCCGTGTTAGCATTTACTGCTCCAAGTGCAGTTCTTGTTATACCACCAAGCTGCGTAAATATGCCACCTGCGTAAATATTATTGCCATTACCGGTAATGGCATAAACATAACTGTTGGCCCCCGGGTTCCATGTAGCATTTACCAAGCCAGTTGCAGAATCGATCTTAGCTATGTATGACCTTGAAGCGCCTTTACAGAAATTAAAATCGCCGCCTAAAAGAAGATCGGTACCATTTAATGCCAGGGTACGAACAACATAGCTTGCGCCCGGGTCCCAGGCAAGTAATGCCCCATTATTGGCAGCAACTGCTGCTGCATTGCCTCTCGCAGTACCATTTACCTGGTCAAAATAACCGCCAAGATAAACGTTGTTTGAGTCTGCTTTAACAGCATTAAGGTCGGCGTAAGGACCATAACTGGCCCGTGACAGTAATGGATTCCAGGCAAGCGGAGCACCATTACCCAAATTAAATGCAGCTGCCCCAGCATGCGAAACACCACTAACATTATCGAACGAACCGGCTATAAATATCTTGTTATAGTTATAGGCAATATCTAATACATAACCATCTGGTAACGGATTCCACGGCAATGCTGTACCATTCGAACTTCTGATAACGCTTAAATAATTACGCGGCACATAATTACTGTAAGTAAAAGCACCACCATAAACAAGCGTAGTTCCATTTAATCCAATTGCATAAACGTTGGCATCAGGAGAAGCATCTGTAGCAGTTACCACAACCGGGTTAATTGTTGCCCCAACAAGATCACTTCTCAGGCTTGCGCCTGCGGCAGTAAAATCGCCACCTGCATAAATCTCAGTTGCTGTAGCAAGCAAACTGTTTACGGTAACACTGCCCCCTGTTTTCGTGAGATTCAGATTAAATGTATTCAGGTTGCCATTTAAAGTAAATGCAGCCAGACCGTTTCTTGCAGCGGCACTAACTGTTGTAAACGAACCGCCAATAAAAATCCTGTTGGCATTATATGTTATATCATATACGGCACCATTTATGGCCGGGCTCCACGGTGCAAAACCACCAGTTGAGTTTGCAATAACAGATGCATAAGAACGTGTTACCTCCTGGAAACCTCCAAAGTTTCCTCCTAATATAACATCTGTACCATTCAGGCTGATACCGTACGTATAAGAATTAGGGCTTGGGTTCCATGCCTGCAGGGCACTGGTAGTAACATTTGTTGCTGCAAGATAATTTCGGGCTGTACCATTTATAGTGGTGAAATAGCCCCCGTAATAAAGTATGCTACCAATTTTATTAATACACAATACATAGCTGTTCGGATTGGGTGCGAAACTTGAAATTGCTCCTGTAGAAACAGCGGCAGACCCAAGATAATTTCTTGCATTTCCAGTCAACTGTGTAAAAGCACCACCAATATAACAGGATGAACCATCTACATATAATGAGTAAACCGTACTGTTTGCTGTGGCCCAGTTTGTAGCCGCACCGGTAGTGTTATTCAGTTTTGCTAAATAATTCCTGGAAACACCGCCAATAGTTGTAAAGCTACCACCGGCAAGTATAGATGTTCCGGCAATAGCAACGTTTTCAACTGTGCTGTTTGCATCAGGGTTCCAGGAAGCATCAAGATTGCCATTCAGATCAAATTTTGCGAGGCGGTTTCGGGTAGTAAGATTGTTTACGAGTGTAAAAAGACCTCCCGCATAAATACTTGTACCATCAGATACCAATGAATAGACATAGCTGTTCAAAGCACTATTAAATGTTTTGTTGGCGCCAGGATTTGCTGTATTGAGTGCTGAAATGTATGGTCTTGAAACACCATTTGTAGTTGAAAAAGTTCCGCCGATATATACCGTGGTGCCATTTAAAACAACAGAACGTACTTCACCATTCACTACCGGAGCCCATGTAGGAATAACCTGGTAACTTGAATTCAATTTTGCAATATAAGCCTGGTTAACACCCCCGATCGTCGTAAAATTTCCAGCTACATAATAGTTACCTGCTCCATCGGGTACCATTGTGCGGATGTATCCGTTTGTAGCAGGAAAATTATAATCAGGTATAGTTAATGTTGTAGTTATTTTAGCCGAGTATTGCGAATAATAAGCTCCTGCGGTATAGTTCCCTCCTGTAAGGATAGAATCGCCCCTCACTGAAATTTTATTCACCTGGCTGTTATAACCTACAAAGCCATTTTCAGTTATTGCCGTTGTTTTTGAAATAGCACCAAATCTAAATGCAACCTTATTTCCTATCGTTGTAAATATACCTCCTGCCAGTACATCATTGGTGGTTAATGCGAGTGTATAAACGTATGAATTTGCATTGGGATCCCAATTTTGCAATACACCTGTACTGTTATTTACTGCGGCAATATAATTTCGCGTGGTGCCGTTGATTGATGTAAACGCCCCACCTAAATACAGCCTGTTACCGTCTAATGCTAGGCTGTAAATGTAGCTGTTGCTGGTAACATTGAAACTCACATTGACGCTTTTGTCAGGATTAAGCCTTGCAACATAAGAACGGGCAACGCCGCCGATCTGCGTAAAGAACCCTGCCACATACCAGCCACCTGCACCATCGGGTATGATCGACCTTATCTGACCATTTGCAACTGGCATAGACTGATCGGCTGTGCCACTTCCAAGCGTTACATTGGAGAGATAATCGGTTCGTAACCCCAAACGGGTATAAGCTCCTCCCGCAAAAACTGAATCACCACGAGTCAGCAATTTGTACACGGTGCTGTTGGCACTAATTGATCCGCTGATTGAACTGCCATTGCTGCTGTTTACTTTTGCAAGATAGGGCCTGTTTACTGTTGTGTTAATAGCTGTAAAACTACCTCCCAGCCAAAGTGTTGTATCAACCCCAAAAACCGGAGCAATAGAATATACAGAATAGTTTGGGGACGGGTTCCATGCAAGAATAACCGCACCAGTGTTAGCATTAACAACGGCAGCATAAGACCTGGCTGTTCCGTTTACAGTAGTAAAATCTCCGCCGATATACAACCTTGTACCAACCCTGGCAATCGCCCTTACGCGGCTGTTACAGGATGCAGTAAAAGCAGGGTCTACTATATTGGTTGAGGTTATATGGGCAAGGTTTGATACCGATGTAGTACCAACTGCAGAAAAATATCCGCCAATGTACCAGCCACCCGTGCCATCTGGTACAATGGTTTCAACATTGCCGTTAACTGACGGAAAATTCATGTTTGGGTAGTCGTTGCTGGTTTTTGTAGCCGCGGCATAACCCGTATTTAAACCAACATAATTAAAACTGCCCCCAATGTAGTAGCTGCCCCCGCTTTTATAAACACTGTAAACATCGCCGTTTGTAGAGCTCATGTTCGTTACAAGTGTTTGGGCAAAAGTTGAATTACAAATAACCATCGTTATGGCTATCCATGCAAAAAGTAGTTTTGTTTTCATGGCAAAAAGCATTTAGTTTATGATTAAAAAACTTAGAATAATGAAGTCCAGGCAGTTCGCAGGATAGGATACATAAATGTAAGTAAGAGTTTTAAAAAGAGCAATTAAATAATACCGGTTATTAGTAAAATAATATTCAGAAGCTTTTGAGGGGCTTAACTTTTCCGCAGACGGGATTTTCGATGCCTTATATTCTGCAGATAAAGTGATTGCGACGCAACGATGATGCCATGAAATACTAAAGCTGGTATTCAAAATAATGAAAGCAAAAAAACAGCCCTCACAAATGGAATATGTTTTATTACAATGCTCAGCATTCATTAGCAATGAAGTATCAGCATTTCCTATTGAATCATTCCAAATAAAAAGAAATAGCTGATTGTGATAAAAGGTGTTGCATTTACCATACAAGCAAATACATTTGAATATTCTTGAGTATCAAAATATTAAAATATGCCTAAGTATTCATTGCAACACATAGCGAGCATTGCAATCTTTTCACTGTTTTCTTTTTCACTATCTGCACAAAAAGTAAAAGAGCCAAAAACTACCGAAGAATGGACGCAACCCTATCAGCCATTCAGAATAGCCGGCAACCTTTATTATGTAGGCACTTACGATCTTGCCTGTTACCTCATAACAACAACGCAGGGCAATATCCTGATCAATACAGGGCTTGCATCTTCTGCATCTCAAATAAAAAATAATATAGAGATGCTTGGTTTTAAATTTTCCGATACCAAAATACTTTTAACAACACAAGCCCATTACGATCACATGGGCGCAATGGCGGTCATTAAAAAAAGTACTGGTGCACAATTAATGGTTGATGAAAAAGATGCAGATGTATTAACATCGGGTGGCAGTTCAGACTATGCTTTGGGAAAATATGGAACCTCCTTTAAACCTGTTAAAGCTGATCGTTTGTTGCATGATGGCGACACCATCTATTCAGGCAATATGCAACTGGTAATGCTGCATCATCCCGGTCATACAAAAGGCTCCTGCAGTTTTTTGTTTACGGTAAAAGATGATCAGAAATCTTACCGGGTGCTAATTGCCAACATGCCCACGATTGTTACAGAGCAACCATTTACAGCCATCGGCACTTACCCTGGAATAGCAGGCGACTATGCGTACACCTTACGGGCCATGAAAAATATTTCTTTCGATATATGGCTTGCCTCTCATGCCGGCCAGTTTAACCTGCACGAAAAACACCAACCCGGTGATACCTATAATCCTGCTGCTTTTACAGACCAGCAAGGTTATGATGCCGAATTAAGCGATCTTCAAAAACAATACGATGAGAAGTTAAAGAAAGATGCAGAAAAATAAGCACAGCAAAAATAAAGTTGCATGTTACAGGCAGTAGTATTTCATGGCATCTTCGTTGTGTCACTCACTTGTACGGCCGGATAGGTAATGGAGCTTTCCAGCCTGATATTGCAAATCACGGGTTGTATAAAAATTTTATCCGTTTTCTTATTGTGTACTTCTTTCAGGCAGGCAGAAAGCATAATAGATTAAAAAAAATTCAGGAGCATGTGCATATAAGAAATGTTATGCTTTAAGTTTTTTACGACCTTGCCTGTATATGGATATATTAATATTAAAAAAATTATTCCCCAACCTTGAAGAAGGGCTATACAAGGAATTGCTGGCGCATGGAACTTTAAAAGAAGTAAAGGCCGGTGAAACCCTTTTAAAAGTAGGTCAAACCATTCGTTCAACCATGCTTATTATAGACGGATTGGTGAAGTTGTACAGGGAAGACGATGAAGGGAATGAATTTTTTATTTATCATCTTAATGCAGGGCAGGCTTGTTCTCTTTCTATGATATGCGCCACCAGACATGAAACCAGTGAGATATTGGCTAAAGCCCTTACCGATGCAACAGTTTTGGCTATTCCGCTTGAATATATGGAGCAGTGGATGAGCAAATATAAAAGCTGGTACCAGTTCGTTATTTCCTCTTACAGAAAAAGGTTTGAAGAACTTTTAAAAACTATTGATGCCATAGCCTTCACCAGTATGGATGAAAGGCTGGAATACTATCTTAAACAACAGGTAGTGCAGCTTGGTAACAATTTAAAAAATACGCACCAGGAAATTGCAAACGACCTCAATTCTTCAAGAGAGGTAATAAGCCGTTTATTAAAGAAAATGGAAACAAAGGGTTGGGTGGTTATTCATAGAAACGCTATTGAATGGATAAAAAAAGATTGACCCACAGCAGTACTTTTGATAGCTGGCATGCAAAGCATTTGGCGCAATCTTAAATAAAGAACAGAATACTGAAGTGTACAACACAACCGGGTTTTAAAGGTTTTAACGCTGTTTGTTTCTTACTAAAAATTCAGGCATATATACAGGTACCTTTATTATATTATTGCAAAAGATGTTTTTTATAACCGGTAATTTAACTTAACAACTTAAAAAGTTTTTCATGATTGAATTTTTAAAACAACCCTGGGCGTGGTATATATCCGGTCCGCTCATTGGCCTGATGGTTCCGCTGTTATTGATTATAGGAAATAAAGTATTTGGCATATCATCATCATTACGCCATATATGCGCAGCATGTTTACCTGCAAAAATTCCTTTCTTTAGTTACGAATGGAAAAAAGAAATATGGAACATCGTTTTGGTTGCGGGTATCTTAATTGGGGGTTTCATTGCAACGCAATTACTGCTTAATAACCAACCTGTACAGATAAATCCAAAATTAGTAACCGAACTTTCCGGCTATGGCATTACAGACTACCATTCTTTAGTGCCTGCGCAGCTTTTTAACTTTCAGCAGCTCTTTACACTCAAAGGTTTTATACTGATTGTTGTTGGTGGTTTTTTAGTGGGCTTTGGCACAAGATATGCCGGCGGTTGTACTTCAGGCCATTCAATTATGGGCCTATCCAATTTACAGTTGCCTTCTTTAATTGCTACCATCTGTTTTATGATTGGTGGTTTTATTATGGCAAATTTTGTTCTTCCATTTATTCTAACACTTTAGGTAATGACGAAAAAAACAACCATCCAAAATAAAGAAATAAACACCGACTTTGAAGTTCGTTCCCTCGATGCAGATTTCAATAACCAACAGACCACAAAAGAGCCTTGGTGGTCGCACATCAAATATCTTGTAACCGGCATTTTGTTCGGAATTATTTTGGTAAAAACGGAAGTTATTTCCTGGTTTCGTATCCAGGAAATGTTTCGCCTGCAAAGCTTTCACATGTACGGAGTTATTGGGTCAGCGGTAATCACAGGAATCATTTCAATACAGATCATAAAAAGGTTCAACATAAAAACATTGAATGGAGAAAAAATAGAATTACCCAGAAAACAGTTCAGTAAAGGGCAGATATACGGCGGGTTGTTGTTTGGCTTCGGCTGGGCACTTACGGGGGCTTGCCCCGGACCAATATTTGCACAAATTGGTACAGGAGCTTTAGTTATGATTATTGCTTTGCTAAGCGCAATTGCAGGCACCTGGGTTTACGGTTTGATACAAGAAAAGCTTCCGCAATAACAGAACCTGTAAAGCTTGCAGGTAAGATATTTTTTACCAACTATTCAATTGCCCTGATTGATCATTTACAAGTCTTTGTTGTATCAACCGTATTGTTCATTAATAAAGGAAGCATTGCTATAAAAATCAGTTTTAATAACCAATAATGTAATTTTTTGTTACTGGCTTTTTGTACCCTGGTTAAGCTTTGTTGCGTCGCATTACGTTTATCGTTCGGATCATGAATGAAGCTTTAGAAAATTGCCGTAACCTGCTCAATTGTCGCCAAAAGATATGCAGACGAAGTGATTGCGACGCAACAATGCTGCCATGAAACACAGGTGCCGGTATAATAAAAAATCCTTTACCACAGCACCAGGGCAATACACTCATTCAATTTTCCTTGGAAAAATTATCCATCCCATTGCGTTGTTTATCCATTTTTTACCGCAGTCAGGCTAAGCAATTTTGCATTGTCAATAACGACAACAAAAAATAAAAACATACACAATGAAAAAGTTCACAGTACCAACAAGAGATGAAGTAGCACCTGCTAACCAAGCCATCTTTGACAACCTGAACAAAGCGTTAGGTTTTGTTCCCAATCTTTATGCCACCATTGCATATTCTGATAATGGATTAGGCCGTTACCTGGCGTATCAAAATGCAAAAACCACTTTAAGCAACAAAGAAAAAGAAGCGGTGAACTTAGTGGTGAGTGAAGTAAACAAATGTGTTTACTGTAAAAGTGCCCACACTGTAATTGGCAAAATGAATGGCTTTACGGATGAACAATTATTAGACATCCGCCGCGAAAAAGCAGACAACCCTAAACTGAATGCTTTAGTGAAATTAGCTGCCAGCATCACCCGCAACCGTGGCAATGCAGAAGCAACATTGGTAGATGACTTTTATGCACAAGGTTATACCAACGAAAATTTAGTTGACCTTATTCTGCAGGTAAGTGATAAAACTGCCATGAACTACTTGCATAACCTTACAAAAGTACCGGTTGATTTTCCTTTAGCACCTGCTTTGGAAACAGAAGCGGTTGCAAGTTATAATTAAAAGAAAGGCATTGGCAAAGTCAGGAAACAAATCCTGACTTTCGCTTTTTAAAAACTTCAGAAAAAACATGCTATGAATACAAAGTTAATAATGACAGCGGCAGCAATAGTTACAGGTATTGCGGGGATAGCGTTTACATTTTTACCTGGCGAGATTTTAAATTACACAGATATGAAAGCAAACGGGCCATTGCTGTTACTATTACAAATTTTAGGCGCATTATATTTTGCATTTGCTATGCTTAACTGGATGACAAAAACAAGTATCATTGGCGGTATTTACAACAGGCCAATTGCTGTTGCAAATTTTACGCATTTTTTTATTGGGGCGATGGCATTGATGAAAGGCATCCTATCAAACCCTGCATTACCAATTGGTATTTGGGCTATAGCCATTGTATATGCAATTTTTGCCATCTCATTTGGATTAATATTTTTGAGAAGCCCTTCTGTTAAAAACCAATAGCCGGGGAAAATTATCCATCCCTTTGCGTTATTACTCCATTTTTATCCGCCTTAATTAAACCGAGATTTGCAGTATAAAATAAAAATTATGGAAAAACGTCATCCCCTACCACCGTTTACTGTAGAAACTGCCAAGCAAAAAATACAGATGGCGGAAGATGCCTGGAACAGTAAAGACCCGTTAAGGGTTTCAAAGGCTTATACAGTGGACAGTGAATGGAGGAACAGAAACATATTTATTAATGGCAGGGAAGAAATAGTAAAATTTCTTTCCGGCAAATGGGAAAGGGAATTAAATTATAAACTAAAAAAAGAATACTGGGCACATACTGATAACCGCATAGCAGTAAGGTTTGAATACGAATATCAAAATGCAGCAGGCCAATGGTTCCGGGCTTATGGTAATGAGAACTGGGAGTTTGATGAAAATGGTTTGATGCAGAAAAGATATGCCAGTATTAATGATTTGCCTATTGAAGAAAAAGACAGAAAATTTAAATAAGGTTTTTATGAAAAAAGATTTAATAAGCGAAAAAGAAAAACCTGCAACTGAACCAATCGTTATTGCAGACGAATGTGGTGATAGTATGTGGGATGATGTGCTTAACCAGGAAGTAAAAGTTTGTAAAGTGAAAGTTGTTTCAAAAAGTGCATCTTCATTGTTCAGTAGAATTGATACTGTACAAGTGAGTGACACAACAAAAGCTCAATAGTTATTCTAAAGCCAAGTGCATAAAAAAAATTATCATGGCAAAAAATTTTGGCGCATTAGCCTTTACTGATTCGGTAAAAGCTTTGCAGGAAAAAAATGGCAGCAGGTTAAGCTATGCAAGAATGGAAAGAGAAAAGTTTGTAGATGGCTTATCAGAAAATGAAGTAGCGTTTATTGGTCAGCGCGACAGCTTTTACATGGCAAGCATTGGTGAAAATAATTTTCCTTACATACAACACCGTGGCGGGCCAAAAGGTTTTGTAAAAGTGCTCGATGCAAAACGCATTGGCTTTATAGATTTCAGGGGAAATATGCAGTACGTTTCTGTAGGCAATCTGGCAACGAATAATAATGTAGCACTGATAATGGTTGATTATCCTTCGAAAACAAGATTGAAAATCCTTGCAAAGGCTGAAGTGGTGGAGTTAAAAGATGATCCGGCATTGTATGATGTGCTCGATCTTTCTGAATATAAATTTAACCCTGAACGAATGATTGTGCTGCATATAGAAGCTTACGACTGGAATTGTCCGCAACATATTATACCACGATATACAGTGGAGGATATTGAAGAAGCTTTTGAAGGGCAAAGACATCATATTGCAAAACTTGAAGCAGAAATAAAAGCGTTGAAAGTAAAATTGAAAGAAAGCGCAGAGAGATAGGCAATATTTTTTGGCCAGGCTTTACTACTACTATCAGGCAATTCTTGCGTCGCACACTTGTACATTTTGTTCTTCATTCAGCATATGCAAACAGGCTTATCATTAGCAGCCTGTATAAAATTGTATCTTGTAAACAATAAGTTTTTTTTATGCTTAACCAGTCAACATTTACATTGGTAAACCCGCAGAATGGTAACCTTGCTTTTAAATACCTGGAGTTTGAAGACAATAGTTTTTTTGATCATATTCAACGCAACAATTACTTTTCACTAATCTGGGTTACAAATGGCAACGGAAAACTAAAAGCAGATTTTGCCGACTACGGTTTTGAAGCAAATAGTTTGTTTGCATTCTCACCATACCAACCCTATATGTTTACAACAGCTACAGCATTAAAAGGCATTTCTATTTATTTTCATCCTGAATTTTTTTGCATTTATAAACATCATAAAGAAGTATCAGCAAATGGAGTGCTGTACAATAATATTTACCAGCCACCTTTTGTAGCAGTGGATGAAAGTTCAGCAGCAACTTTTAAAATACTTGCCGAACAAATAAAAACAGAAATGCAAAAGCCTGAACTGGCGCAACATGAGCTGCTTGTTTCGTACCTGAAAATATTTTTGATCAATGCGGCTCGTTTAAAAACACAACAACAACCTGCAGCCGCCGAATCTGTAAAAGATAATAAAGAGCCTTTTATTTTACAAAAACTAAAAGACGCTATTGAAGCAAACTTTAAAACAAAACATTCACCTGCTGATTATGCGGAACTACTGTACATTTCTCTAAAGGCATTGGCAAAAATTACCAAAGCACATTTTAATAAAACACTCAGCAGCCTTATCAATGAGCGCATTATCATTGAAGCAAAGCGTGAATTATATCTTACAGATAAAGCGGTAAAAGAAATTGCCTGGGAGCTTGGTTATGAAGATGAATATTATTTCAGCCGCTTCTTTAAAGTAAATGCAGATGTATCACCTCAGTTGTATAGAGAAACAGTTGGTTTTGCAAGAGCAATGGCATAAAAACTTTTTTCATCATACCGGTTATCTTCTGGTAAAATGTACCTCTTCGATGCAATTCGCGTTGCTCAATATAGCTTCTACAGTACAAGTGAGTGACACAACGAAGATGCCATAAAAAGCAAATGCCGGCACACAAATGAATTGTATTACCGGCATTATTTATTTAAAAATATCTATGCTTCTTTACCCGCAGCCGTGGCAAGTACTAAACTGTTTGCATGGGCAAGTTCATCCTGGTTTATTGTGTGCCCCATATTGGCGTACACTTTTTCTGTAACCACTGCACCCATCTCTTTCAATATATTGGTTGTGGCATAAACTCTTTCAACAGGTACATGAAAATCAGGATCTGATGTACCGATAAAAACCGGTGTGCCACTGAAGTTGCCTTTATAATTGTTACGGTTTATTTGTTCACCTATTAATCCACCGGTAAACACAACCAAACCACCATAACGGTCTGCATTGCGTGCCATATATTCCGATATCAGACAAGCTCCCTGCGAAAAGCCCAGCAGGTAAATGTTCTCTTTTGCAATGCCATTCTTCATCGCATAATTAACCGTATCTGCAACAGTTTTTAATGAATGCGATAAATAAGGTTCATTGTTTTCAACAGGTGCAAGAAAAGAATGTGGGTACCATGTATTACCTGGAGCCTGTGGTGCAAGTAATGCAAAGTTTTTTACATTTAAATGCTCAGCAAGACCAAGTATATCTTGTGCATTTGCACCGCGACCATGCAACATGATCAAAGCTTTTGTTGCATTTGCAAGAGGCATGCCTGCAGTAATAATATTGTTGTTCATTTTTGTAGTTTTAAGGTTAATCCAATGCCACCAGATGTTTTTCAATGGCAGCTCTTTGTGGTTCATATTGTGCAGGCAACTTAAGATTCTTGCCAAGATCTTCCAATGGTTCATCTACTGTAAAGCCGGGATTATCTGTTGCTATCTCAAACAATACACCACCCGGTTCACGGAAGTATAAAGAATGAAAATAGTTGCGGTCTATCTGTGGTGTAATATGCAATCCCATCTTTGAAATCTTTTCATGAAAAGCCATTTGTGTTGCATCATCTTTTACCCTGAAAGCAATGTGATGTATGGTGCCGCCTGCGCCAATGCCCCTGTTCTCTGAAGGTATTTCTACAATGTCTATTACATTCGCTGTATCAACGGCATCCGTTGCATAACGATAGCGGTTTACTTCCTTTGACACCAGTTTATAGCCAAACACTTCTGTAAGTATATGCGCTGTTGGTGCCGCATTGTTAAGTGTAAGTGTTGTGTTGAAGAAACCACGTGTAGCCACGGCTTCGGTTACTTCAGTTGTTGCATAAGGTTTGCGGTTATCATCAGCAACTTCTACCATTTCCAGTTTAAGCCCGTCAGGATCCAGAAAGGTTAAGTATTTCTGTCCAAACTTTTCAGCAGGTTTGTTATAGATCACATTGTGTTCTTCAAAACGTTTCATCCAGAAATCAAGGCTACCCACAGGAACGGAATAACCAATTTCAGTAGCCATGCCTGCGCCACGTTTGCCTTGTCTTATAGCGCTGCCCCATGGAAAAAATGTTAAGATGCTGCCTGGTGTACCTTCATTGTCACCAAAATAAAAATGATAGGTATGCGGGTCATCAAAATTTACGGTCTTTTTTATGAAGCGCAAGCCTAATACTTTGGTATAAAAATCAAAATTGCGTTTGGCATCTCCTGCAATTGCAGTTATGTGGTGTATGCCTAAAATTGTATTTGTCATGATCTTTCTTTTTGTTGTTATTGATAATGCAAACTTCGCACAAAGCAACAGGTGAAAACATTGAACTGGAACAAGAAATTTTAAAACTTCCTCCACTGGCTATTATTTTTATACCAGCAGCAGTATTCCATAGCATCATCGTTGCGTCGCAATCACTTGTACGTTCGGAGCAATGAGCCGCAAGTCGGAAAGAAATACAACTGCATTGACTTTCGGACTTGCCGACTTCCGATCTAACTGTACAAGAGTGCGACGCAAGAAAAGCTTAATAGGGTTTCCCTTGCCGGGCCAAAAATGCTAAATTGTATTTTTTTAATTTATATGATTTTATGAGAAAGATATTTTTACTAAGCATTATCATTACGGGTGCATGTAATTTACAATCAGTATATGCTCAACTTAAACGTTGCGCAACTTATACAGTTCGTTCAAAAGAAGATCTACTGCATCCTGAGTATGCGGTAAAAAGAGCATCATTTGAAAATGCTTATGAAAGCTGGATAAAAACACAGGCTGCATTAAAAAAAATGGATTCAATTTTTATTCCTGTAGTGGTGCATGTTATTTGGCATAATGCTGAAGAAAATATTGTTGACAGGCAGGTGCAATCGCAGATAGATGTTTTGAATGCAGACTTTAACAGCCTTAATGCAGATACCATAAATACAGCTTCATATTTTAAAGAGCGCCATGGTAAAACCAATTTTTATTTCAGGCTTGCAAAACAAACCCCGGATGGTTTGCCAACGAACGGCATAAGCAGAAGGTACACAACTGTTGATTCAGGTTTTGGAATTGATGACCAGGTACAATACACTGCTGCCGGCGGAGAAGACCCCTGGGATCCGGCACACTATGTAAACATATGGATCTGTAAATTTTCTATAAACACTTTTGCGTATACTTATTTTCCCGGTGGCAGCTTGCGTAAGGAGGGCATTGTTTGCGACTATCATTATTTTGGAACAAAAGGAACGGTAAAACCACCATACAATTTAGGCAGAACCATATCTCATGAAATGGGTCATTACTTTAACCTGGATCATACATGGGGGCCAACAGATATTACTTATGTCGCAGATTGTACTGATGATGATCATGTTTACGATACACCGCTGCAAAGTGTTGCGAATTATGTTTGTCCTGGATTTCCAAATATCAGTTGTATACCCGATACCAGTGATGCGTACATGGATTATATGGATTATACCGATGATGCCTGTATGAACCTTTTTACAAAAGGCCAGGTTGAAAGAATGGTTGCGAGTTATTATATAATGACACCGGAACTACACAATTCAAAAGCATTACAGGAACCTTTGCGCACAAGAAATGATGCTGGTATAAAAGACATATTATCACCGGTTAATAATTCTTATACGTGTGCCGGTAGCATAAGGCCTGTAATTGTTTTGCGCAATTATGGAAATGAAATACTGGATTCGGTACTGGTTCTGTATTCTATACGAGGCAGCGGCCCTGCAACTTATAAATTTACCGGAATTTCCCTTCAACCATATAGTTTGGATACATTAAAACTTCCGGCAATAGATGTAACCGGTAATGGTAAGCTTGTTTTTACAGCATACACACAAAATCCTAACGGCAAAAAAGATGAGAATGTTGATAATGATAAAGCCAGCACTGTATTTAATTATAATATTACAGCAACAGTGAAATTGCCTTTCAGTGAAGATTTTTCTCATGGCTCATTTCCACCAAAGGGCTGGTCTGTTGTAAACCCTGATCGTTATTTTACATGGGCGCCAACAACAAGTTCGCTGCTCAGTGGTTATTCGCCCAGCATCATGATGGATAATATTGAGTACCCCAATAAAAATGAAACTGATGATCTTGTAATGCCTCCTTTTAATTTTACAGGCATCAATAAACCTGGTCTTATTTTCGATCACGCTTTTGCATTATACAAGTATGGAAGAAATAAAAGTGATACGCTGAAAATAAAGATATCTGCTGATTGTGGTACGTCCTGGCAAACGGTTTATTATAAAGGCGGACTTGATCTTTCAACAGCAGCAAACGGAAAATATGCTTATTTCTCTCCCGATAGTTTAAGCCAATGGAAACGCGATACACTTGACCTGACTGCGTTTGCCGGATATGATAACATACTTATAGTTTTTGAAAACATTAATGGCAACGACAACCTGCTTTACCTTGATAACATTGCTGTAAAAAATTTGCAGGCATTAACTATTGCGCAAACAGAAGCAGATAATATAAAGACTTTAAAAGAAATTCATATTGCTGTTGTACCCAACCCTGTTACAAATAGTTTTAGTGTTTCGGGTGTTGAATCAGCACAAATTTGCAGTTTAAAATTATTTGATATTGCCGGAAGATGTGTATGGCAAAACACAGCAACGATCAACACTCAGGCTTCTTTTGTATTACCGGCATCAATTACTAATGGCACTTATTTATTAAGTATTCAGCAACAAACTAAAACCAGCATTAAGAAAATATTTGTAAGCCGTTAATGTGTTTAAGGCATTGCTCAAATATATTCAGAAAGTACAAGTGAGTGACACAACGAAGCTTAATAGTATTACTTAAGCCTGTCTTATAAAAAAAGGGAACACATTGGTTCCCTTAATTTTTCTTGGTGTTTTCCCGGTTGTTTATAGTGACTGCTAAATACTGATATCAACCTTGTTTGTTTTTACATCGCCTGAAACAATCGTACCGCTCTGCATCTTTAACTGACTTCCTTTCGAATTGTAAATAAGCGTGTAAGTAACCTCGAGATGTTCTTTTTTGTCAAACACATTCGGTACTATTATATTCTGAGATAATGCATTTTCAATACTTGGGTATTGATTTAACAGCTTTGCATCAAAAGTTTTATCCCATACCCGGGTACGTATTTTACCGCTTACTTTTTCAACAACAATATGTATTTGAGCAGATGTATTATTGTACACTTCAGATGAATAATTGCCACCCTTATATACCGCAAATGAAATGCTTTTAGTAACAGGAGCCTTTTTCGTTAGTGCTTCCTTTGCCGGGCTGTAAATGGCTGTAATCAAAATCAGCAGTACAACCGGCAACCATGTTAATCTCTTTTTCATGAATCATTCTTTTGCTATATACAACGCAAACTTTGTGTACAGCACTGTTAACAGATGTTAACCTGGTGATGAATGGCAAAAATGATTTTATAACCGGTAAAATTTAATGAAAATCTTCTGTAACCCTTTACTGCGTTAAGTTACAGGGTTTTTAAAACTGTTCGGTATTGATACAGGGCTGATTGAATTTGATACAGAAAACCGTAAAGTAGAAGCCTCTGAGATGGCAATTATTGCATCAACAATAAAATTGATCCATGCTTTCGCGATAAAAACTTGCTTTAAAGCATACCCCTTGCTTTTATTTCAAGGTATTTATTTAATGCATTTACGGTAAGGTTTTGTGGTGCAGTTAATATGGTAAGAATACCACTCTGGTTCAACTCTTTTACAATCTGCCTTTTTTCAAAAGCAAAGTTTTCAGCAACGGTTTTGCTATAGACCTCTTCTAAATTTTCAGAAGGTTTGCTAATGAATTTTGCAAGCTCTGTATTTTCAAAAAACACCGCGATCAATAAATGGTTCTCCGCAATTTTTTTAAGATAGGGCAATTGCCTGCGCATACCGGTAAGCGATTCAAAATTGGTGAACAGCAATATTAAACTGCGCTGTGTAATTCTCCTGCGGATAAATATATACAGGCGTTCATAGTCGCTTTCAAGATAACGCGTTTTTTGATTATAAAGCGTTTCCAAAATGCTCTGCATCTGCAAAGCTTTTTTATCAGCGGGTAAAAAAGAGCCAATATTTTCAGAGAATGTAAGCAGCCCTGCTTTATCCATTTTTGTGAGAGCCACATTACTCAATACCAAAGATGTGTTTATCGCGTAATCCAATAAACTCAATCCTTCAAAAGGCATTTTCATTACACGGCTTTTATCAATCACACAATAAAGCTGCTGACTTTTTTCATCAGTATAATTGTTCACCATCAGCGAACTTTTTCGTGCAGTGGCTTTCCAGTTTACTGTGCGGTAATCATCACCGGCCACATATTCTTTTATTTGTTCAAACTCCATGCTCTGGCCGATGCGTCTAACTTTTTTCACACCTACTTCGCTTAAACGGTTACTCATTGCCATTAACTGGTATTTACGAAGTTGCAGGTATGATGGATATACCGGCACTTCAGCAGGCGCACCAACAATGTATCTTCTGCTAAACAAACCGTAAACCGTTTTTGCATAAATATTGATTACCCCAAATTCGTAGCTACCACGTTTTACAGGTCGCAATTTATAACGCAGTACTTTTTTGTGACCTGCGCCCATATTCAGTTTAAACAGCACATCCCTTTTTTGAAACTGGTGTGGCACTTCATCAATGATCTCTAAATGCACGGCGTAGTTGTAAAAATTTTCTACATCAATCCTTATTTCATTCTCATCGCCATTACTCAACCGTTCAGCCATGTTGCGGGCTGCAAAAATACCCTTGCTTTTATAGAACAGCAGCATGTAATCGTAAACAACCACAATGAATAAGATGAGTACAGCCAGGAATGGAATATCGCCCAGCCATGTAAAAAAGAAGCGTATTACAAACAAAGCCACACAGCATATTATTGCCGCGTATAACCTTTGCGTTATAAACAATGCACTGATATATTTTTTAAAGAAAGTTCTCACTTAATGTTTTAAATATTTTGTACCCAACTTTTGATTCATCGCTAATCGTCCCTTGCGTCGCGCTCTTGTACTGAAGAATTAAATTCGGCAATTTGATGATTTGATGATTTGATGATTTGATGATTTGATAATGAAAGAACACCAAACCCAACATCACCTGTATTTCAAGTGTTGAATAAATTTCCAACCGTACAAGTGAGTGACACAACAGTCGATGCTATGAAAAACTTCTGCCGGCTCATAAAAAAAATTATTAATTAATAATTGCCTACCTCGGTACTTCTATCTTCTTTGCAATATCGGTTATCACATCTGCTGCAGTACCGCCTTCCATTTCCCTTTCCGGTGTAAGAATAATACGGTGACACAATACAGGATGCAACACACTGATAACATCATCAGGATTTACAAAATCACGCCCGTTTATTGCTGCCATTGCTTTTGCTGACTTTAATACCGCCACCGATGCACGTGGACTTGCACCAAGAAACAGTGCTTTATTGTTACGTGTTTCATACACCAAAGCTGCGATAAAACGAAGCACTTTATCTTCAATATGAATGTTACTTACCAACTGCCTGAAGTGAACAACTTCTGCACCGCTTAATACCGGATGTACGTTTTCAGTGTAATGCGCAGTAATGCCTTTGTGTGCAAACTCCAGGATTTTTACTTCTTCTTCAGGCGAAGGATAATGTACTTCTATTTTAAAAAGAAAACGGTCGAGCTGTGCTTCAGGCAAACGGTAAGTACCTTCGTGCTCAACAGGATTTTGTGTAGCCAAAACCATAAAAGGTTGTGGCATGGGATAAGTAATACCATCGTACGTAATTTGTTTTTCTTCCATCACCTCAAATAAGGCTGCCTGCGTTTTTGCCGGTGAACGGTTGATCTCATCAATCAAAACAATATTGCTGAAAACCGGGCCATTCTTAAAACTGAATGTTGCTGTTTGCGGATTGAATATTGAAGTGCCAATAACATCGCTTGGCATAAGATCGGGTGTAAACTGAATACGGCTGAAAGGCACGTCAATACTGCGTGCCAGCAGTTTTGCAGTGAGCGTTTTTGCAACACCGGGCACACCTTCTATCAGCACATGGCCGTCTGCAAGAATGGCTGCAATCAGCAATTCTATCATCTTATCCTGGCCTACAATTACTTTCGCAATTTCGTTTTTTATATTGCTCACTGCTTCGTTCAGTTGAGCAACATCGGTTCGCATTTCCATACTGTTTATATTTTGGATAATTTATAAAATTCATCAATGCTGCTACTTAGTGCAAGCAACAAATCGTCAGTAACCTTTGGTTGTATCTCGGCACGTTGAATATTGCTGATGATTGTTCTGATCAATTCTGCAGGTACACCACTTTTTCTCTGAAGCTGCTGTACAAAAGAATCATCTGTATTATTGGTAGAAAGATAATACCGCTGGCGGATATGATCGAACCAGAACTGCGACTTCTTTTTTGCAATACTACTATTATCGTGCTGACTGTAATATACAGATGAAACAGTTTCTACAAAATCGAGTGTGGTGTTGCGTAATGGTTCTATTACAGGAATAATGCGTTGCCTGCGTTTCATTTCGAAGAATACATAAATCAATAATGCCGCAACAGTAAGCCACAACGCCCATTTAAGAAATGTATTGGAGAGAAAAAAGCGCAGCGGTGTACTTGCACCTTCACGTCCACTCTTGTAATATTCATCCCAATGCAATGTGGTTATTGCAGGTGAAATATAGGACAATGCTTTGGCCGTATACTCACTGTTGTTGTTATACAACATGAAATAGTTGCTGAAACATATTGGCGCAGCATGAATTAAAAATTCACCTTTACCAAACTGCACTTTTACAAAATTTGGTTTGTTGTTTTGGTTAACGCCCAGTACTACAGAAGAATCAAATTTTTTAATGGAATCGAAATAACCATCGATGGTAGAATTTTTAAAAGTATAATTTTCTGGTGCTTTCAATGCAGGGTTTACAAAATTTATTGTAGTGGAATCTTTATCGAGCAGGCTTATATGTTCTTTCATTTTTAGCCCAAGTGTATCCAGGAATTTTTTATCAAAATCAAAAGCTGAAAGAAACACAGTGTTACCTGTTTTTACATATCCCAGAAGTTCCTCCAGGTCGGCTTTGTCGGGATTAAATTCCGGTTCCAGCAAAATGTAAGCGCTGCTGGTTTCGTCTTTATCGTGCAGCACATTGTATGCAGGTATTCTGTGGCTTTGAATATTTACGCCCGGGAATAATTGCTTTAATTCGGTATACGGAATAACGGCGCCAAAAGGATTATTATCGTTATTGCGCAGGGATAGCGTCCAGTCGAATTTTTTAGGTTCATACAACTGCGCAATAACATAGAGCACCAGCAGCACGCTGAAAATGATTATGAATGTTTTATTCCCTTTCACCTGTTGGATAGCTGGTTTTGAAATTTTATAAATTCCGCTTTCATGCCTGTAAAATCTTCTTCTGTTACCGTTAGGTTGCCATACCATGCATATTCAAAAATATTCGTAACCTCCCTGAATGGCTGTTGAATAATTGCCGTATTTAATTCACGCAGGTAATCCCTGTTGGTTTTGTTCGGCAGCCATGCAATCAGGTTTTTATCAGTTAATATTTTTAAACTTTGCAAATACAAATAACGGATCGCCAACCGGTAATTACCATTCTGTAATGCCTGCTCAATGGCACTTTCAAAAGAAATGGCGTGTATGTTTTCATCTTCAATGGTGTATGCTGTGCCGCCTTCTGAAGATGCATCGAATAAAGCCATGCGGTTCATGTGCCGCACTTTTAATATAAAAAAGGTAATTGCTCCCAGTGCAAGTAACCAGTAAAAAATTTTTATGGCAGCACGGCCACCTTCGGTGCTCATCAGGTCATCGTAGAAACCCCATACCCACATCCAGAACCTATCCCAAAGCGATGGTTGTTCTATAATTTCCTTTTCATATTGAAAATCCCTGTCTTTTGAGTAGGTATCAAGCGATGACTTTGAAAAACTTCTTTGCTGCACAGCCAATGAATCATAAGCAGCTTTTTGCTGTGCTGCTGCACCAAAGCAGCAAAAAAATATAACAAGGATAAATATAAAACGCATGTTGAATAATTATGAACCCGGCTTTAAATCTTTATTGAACTTTTCTTGCGTCGCACACTTGTACAATAAGACCGGAAGTCGGCAAGTCAGTAAGTCCGAAAGTAAATGCAGCTTTATTTCTTTCCGACTTCTGGTCTTTCGGACTTCCCTACTTGCTGCTCATTGCTCCGAACGTTTAAGTGTGCGACGCAAGAGACAATGCCGTGAAATACTTCTGCCCGGCACCAAAAATTAATATTGTTCTTCAATTGTTGTATTTGAATTGTTACCTGTACCCAAACCTTCTATTCTTTTTTCAAGCCCGGTGCCATCCTTTATTTCAACAAGGTTGTAGTAATGCAAGCCGGCAGAAACAAAAAATACAATGTAAAAAATATACTGCACAATACTTAATACTGAAGTAAAAATAGCTGCTGTTGAACTTAAGTCGTTCTTTGAAAAATAAGAACCCAGGCCAACTACGGCGCCAATAATAATACCCACAATGCTGGAGCTGAACGAATAAATAATATATGCTACCAGGTAAGTAGCGAAGGAGATCCAGAAATTGTCTTTTATAAGATCAAGGCAGCGGCTGAACGAGCCGTTTTCGTTCACTATCACAAAAGGCAATGGTACCAGTACAGTGGCCGCATAAAAAACAGGAAGTATGCAAAGCAATAATGCAACACCCATTAGTAAAAGTTGTGGAATACTAAACAAAAAGACCTTAAAGAAATATTTTGCAAAGCTGCTCCATACCTGCTGTACTGTTGGGCTTTCGCCATGCTCGTCGTAGTGTTTCATGTAAACTACAATTACAGTTTGCATAGCTGCCATGCTCAATAATGTTACCACAAGAAAACCAAAATAGCCTGGGGTTAGTATGCTGGTTACATTTTGCTGCAATGCAGATCCGCCGCTTTTGATCTGGTCGAGAAAGCCGAACATCTGTTTCTGAAACAAGCCGCCAAGAATTGATGTAGCCAATATAAAAATACCTGCAACCAGTATAAACGCAGTAAGTAATGGCTTAAACTCCTGGCGTATAAACTGGAATGTATCGCTGAAGTTTTCACCAAAGTCCCTTATTTTTCTGAGTTGAATTTTTTGCTGAGCCATGCGGTAAAATTTTTGTTTTCTGTTTTTGTATCAGGGTTGTTGTTTAACGCCTGCAAACGTTTATGCAATTGTATGGGATAAATAATAAAGTACCATATAATAAATGCCAGCGAGCCAATTAAAATGGAAAGGCTTACCCATAAAGGCATTCCGGTATAGCGTGTTACAAAGCTTTCGAAAAAAGCTGCTGTAAGAAAAAGCGGGATAAGGCCGATCACAATTTTAAGCCCGTCTTTACCACCACGTGCAATTGATGCAGCACGGGTATAAGTTCCCGGAAATAGTATGCTGTTGCCCAAAATCATTCCAGCTGCACCGGCTATGATAATGCTCCACAATTCCAGTGTACCGTGTATAAATACAACGGTAATAAATTTTGCTCCCAGGCCTTTTGATATAAAATAATATTGAAAGCTGCCCATCATAATACCGTTTTGAAACAGCAGCCAGATGCTGCCCACCGACACAAAAATGCCCAGCACATACCCGAAAAATGAAACAGAAATATTGTTGTAGGCAATTGAAAAAAACATCGACACACTGTCTTCACTTTTATACACACCAAAAGGGTCGCCTTTTTCTATATTGTTATCCGTCATGTTTACGTAGCCATCGCCAAGGATCAGGCGTAAAAAAGTATCGTCGTATTTAGCAGAGAGTGCTCCCATTAATGCAAACAAAACAAAAAATAAAAAAGAATAGAGAAATTGACGGTGATACCGCTTAAACAGGAATGGAAGTTCATATTGCCAGAACCAGAAAATGCGGCCTTTCTTTTCTTTTTTGTTCCGGTAAATTTTTTGATGAAACTGTGCCGCCAAACCATTCAGGTAGCGGGTGGTATTACTCTCAGGGTAAAACGTTCGCCCATAGGCAAGGTCATCGGTAAGCTCTACAAAACGGTCGGCTGTAATATCCGTTGAAACATTTGTATTCAACTCCGCTTCGTATTGCTTCCATTTCTCCGCATTTTGTTTCAGGAACTGAGCTTCTCGCATAGGCCGGGTAATGAGATATAAAAATAACAGCTTAATCAATACAAACGCGGAAAATAAAATTTATTTGTACATCTTTGAAGCATGGCTGTTATTTCTATCACCACTACGCAGAATATAGCGCTTGAATACGACCTCGCCAGCCTTGGCGAAAGGATTGTTGCTACCATTATCGACCTTGTAATAATGGGTGCGTATCTTTTCCTGATTACCATGGTGCTTAGTTCTTCTGCCGGTGCATTTGATAATGGTGCAGCATGGTTATATGTGTTCCTCTTTTTGCCTGTGGCATTTTACAGTCTTTTAAGCGAGCAGTTTTTTAATGGGCAAACCGTAGGTAAAAGGGTAATGGGTATAAAAGTAATCAGCTTAAATGGCAACCAGGCTTCGTTTGGGCAGTATTTAACGCGTTGGCTTTTCAGGCTGGTAGATATGTGGCTGTTTGGGTTTGTACTGGCAACAATTATGGTAGCCGTAACAGAGCGGCACCAGCGCATCGGCGATCTTATTGCGGGCACCGTGCTGGTAAAAACAAAGCCGCGTAGCGCTTTACAGCAAACACTTTACACTCCGGTAGCCGATACAAATTACACAGCCAATTACCCCGAAGTTATTAACCTGCGCGACAGCGACATGCAGCTTGTAAAAGAAGTATTGATCAATGTGCAGAAAACCGGCAACACCATGCTTGCCCTGCAAATGATGCGTAAGATAGAAGCGGTGCTTAACATACAAAGCAAACATGCAGAACCCGTAAATTTTTTATACGCCATTCTGAGCGATTACAACCACCTTACTGCAAAGCTTTAGAATACAAATTTGTTTACCAGCTTCCAATTAAATGGCATCAATGGTTGTGTCACTCACTTGTACGTTCCGCCCTTAATTGAGCATGGTGAAACAGCATTAAAAATAGTTCTCTTAAAGTTTGGCCAGGCATTCCTGTAAGCTTTGTTTCCAGTGCTTTATTTCAACATTAAACGTTGTGTGAATTTTTTCCTTGCTCATTACAGAATACCCGGGCCGCTTTGCAGGTGTAGGGTATTGCGCCGTTGCAATGCCATTAACACTGCAGTCTAATTGCTTTATATCCCTGATCGCTGTTGCGAAATCGCACCATGAAATGGCACCTTCGTTACTATAATGATAAACGCCGTAGTTCGATTGATGATCGTTTAACTGCAGATCAGTAATTATTTTCAGAATGGTTTCGGCTAAATCTTTTGCATAAGTTGGTGAACCAAACTGATCGTTTACAACATTCAGTTCTTTGCGGTCTTTCATTAAACGCAACATCGTTTTTACAAAGTTATTTCCGTAAACACTGTACACCCAGGAAGTACGCACCACAATGGTTTGAGTGTTGTTTTCCAATGCAAGCTTTTCACCCATCCATTTTGTGTAACCGTAATAATTTACAGGATTTGTTTTGTCGTCCTCTTTGTAAGGCTCATTACCCCTGCCATCAAAAACATAATCTGTTGAAACGTGAATGAGCTTTGCGCCAAAAAGGTTGCAGGTTTTCGCAATGGCACCTGTAGCTTCTGCATTTATAGAATAAGCTGCTTCCTGCTCGGTTTCTGCTTTATCTACTGCTGTATAGGCAGCTGTATTGATGAAACAAAATGGCTTATATTTTTTAAACAACTTTTCAAGCGCCGAAGCATTGGAAATGTCTAATTCATCTTTACCAAAAAAGCGGTAATGAAATTGCGGGAACAGCAATGCAGCATCCTGCAGTTCGTTGCCAAGCTGCCCGTTTTTTCCTGAAATTATGATGGTTTGTTTTTGCATGATGAATGTTCTAGAAATTATAAATCGTAAGCTTGGGCTAAAGCCCCAAAATAATCTTGATGTACAACCCCGGCTTTAAAGCCGGGGTTATTTATAGCGACTAAAAGATGCAGGCTTTAGCCAAAGTTTTATTGCAATCTACGCTTCGGTAAAAGATCATTATATAATCTGAACGTACAAGAGTGCGACGCAAGAAAAGCCCATAGAATTACCAGCCCCCGGCTCAAAAAATTATTTCTTCGATTCAAACTCTTTGGGCAGTTTATACAACTCTTCTTTGGGCAGAGCCTTAAAATAATCGTAAGTAGCTTTTAAACCTTCGGCCCTGTTTACTTTTGGCTGCCAACCAAGTATTTCTTTAGCTTTTGTAATATCGGGCTGCCGCTGTTTGGGATCGTCAACAGGCAACGGTTTGTAAATGATTTTTACATTGCTGCCGGTAAGTTTCAATACTTCTTCGGCAAAATCTTTTAACGAAATTTCGGCAGGATTGCCAATGTTTACAGGCATTGCATAATCGCTCATGAGCAATTTACAAATGCCATCAATCAAATCATCTACATAACAAAACGAACGGGTTTGGCTGCCATTGCCAAAAACGGTAAGATCCTCGCCACGCAAGGCCTGGCCAATGAATGCGGGCAGCGCACGGCCATCGTTTAAACGCATACGCGGACCATAAGTATTAAAGATGCGTACTATGCGTGTTTGCAAACCATGAAAAGTGTGGTAGGCCATTGTAATGGCTTCCTGGAAACGCTTGGCTTCGTCGTACACGCCGCGTGGGCCAACCGGATTTACATTGCCCCAGTATTCTTCGTTCTGCGGATGTACCAATGGATCGCCGTATACCTCGCTGGTTGATGCAACCAATATTCTTGCATTTTTTGCTTTGGCTAAACCCAGGCAATTGTGTGTACCGAGTGAGCTTACTTTTAAAGTTTGAATCGGAATCTTTAAATAATCAATCGGGCTTGCAGGCGAAGCGAAATGTAAAATATAATCCAGCTCTCCGGATATATGAATAAAATTGGAAATATCGTGATGGTAGAACTCGAAATTTTCGAGGTGAAATAAATGCTCAATATTTCTGATGTCGCCGGTAATCAGGTTGTCCATGCCTATTACGTAAAAGCCTTCTTTAGTAAACCTCTCGCAAAGATGCGAACCCAGAAAGCCTGCCGCACCGGTAATCAAAACTCTTTTAGTGGCCATGTTTGTTGCATTTACCGGTTGATGTATTCTAAAACAGTGCTGGTAATATATGCCTGCTGTTCTTCTTCGAGTTCTGTGTGTATGGGTAAAGAAATTACACGTTCTGTAAGCCAGTCGGTTATTTTAAGGTCGGCTGGTTCCAGGTTAAAAGAATCGAACATTTTTTGCTTATGGCCGGGTACCGGGTAATAGATCATTGAAGGAATATTTTTCGAGGCAAGATATTCATTCAGCCCATCGCGGTTAACGCCTTCGAGCGTTAAAGTGTATTGATGAAAAACATGTTTGCAATAATCAGCCCTGTAAGGTGTGGTGATCTTTGCGTGATTGGCAAAAGCAGCATCATAGTAATCTGCAGCCGCTCTTCTTGCATCAATATATTCATCCAGTTTTTTCAACTTTATATTTAAGATAGCTGCCTGTAAAGTATCAAGCCTTGAATTACAACCAACCACATCGTGGTAATATCTTTTGCTCTGACCGTGATTGGCCACCATTTTCATTTGAGCTGCCAGTGCATCATCGTTCGTGCAGATAGCGCCACCATCTCCATAGCCTCCAAGATTCTTTGAAGGAAAAAACGAGGTAGTGCCAATGGTGCCAATGGTTCCGGTTTTCTTTTTGCTGCCATCGCTGAAAGTATAATCACCGCCAATGGCCTGTGCGTTGTCTTCTATTACAAATAAATGATGCTCATTGGCAATTTGCATTATGGCTTCCATATTGGCGGCATGCCCGTATAAATGCACGGGAACAATTGCTTTTGTTTTTGATGTAATCGCTTTGCGCAAAGCATCGGGATCCATGCAAAATGTTTTGGCATCTACTTCAACAAAAACAGGTGTTAACCTCAGCAATGCCACTACTTCGGTTGTGGCGATATAAGTGAACGAAGGCGTAATAACTTCATCGCCGGGTTGCAGGCCAAGCGCCATCATGGCGATCTGTAACGCATCCGTTCCGTTGGCGCAGGGAATTACATGTTTTGCACCAAGATATTGTGCCAGGTTATCAGCAAAATCCTGTACAGGCTTGCCGTTGATGAAAGCTGAACTTTCAAGCACGCCAATTACCGCAGCATCAATTTCGCTCTTTATTTTCTGGTACTGGGTTTTAAGATCCACCATTTGAATGGGCTTCATACTTCAATTTTATGCGGGCAAAACTAAAGGAAAAATGGCTGCAAACCATATAAAGAAACACCAATATAGAAGTAAGAAATCATTGACCAAACTGTATTACATGCATCAGGCATTGTTGCGTCGCACACTTGTACAGTTAGATTATACACGGAGCTTTTATCGAAGTCTCCCAGCAACGGCGGCGTTGCGTCACGTAGCAAAACAACTCAAAATGGTTTTGTTGATTTTCAATTAGTGAGTACCGAGTTGTATAGAAGCGAATTAACAAGCAAAGTTCAAAAAATTGACGCCGTGAATTAAAAGTCGTATCAAACTTTTCTTTTCATCCCAGCTATTCCCGCATGCAATTAATGACAATTATTGTGTTGCCGATGCAGAAATGTAAAGTTGAAACAAATGAATTGGGGATAAAATTCAACACTCAAGGTTGAAGTGGATTGCCTGTGCTTATGATTAAAATATTTTCTTACTCAGCTAATATAATTGAAGTTTAATGGTTTATAGCACCACTCCATAATATACCCGCACCATGGTATAAATATTGACATCGCTACAGCGAGAGCATAAAACCTCTTATTTACATTTTTTTCGCTAACCATTTTTCTTATTTAAAAAATTAAAACTATGAAAGACATTTTCAAATTCATTGGAGTCGCTATGTTATTTTTTGCGTGCAAAAAAACCGAAATCAAATCTTCTCCCGAAACAGTAGCAGCAGAAAGTTCTGAAGTTGTTATGGCGGCACCAAAAGTTACCGTATTAAACAACAAACTAAATTATCCTTGGGAAATATTGTGGGGTCCAGATAATTTTATCTGGTTCACAGAAAGAGAGGGAAGCGTAAACCGTATGGATCCTGCAACAGGGCAAGTAACACTTGTTGCAAATATTCCGGATGTTGCTTCAACTACAGACTTTAATGGGTTGTTAGGAATGGTGTTGCATCCAGAGTTCAGCGCTAACCCATACGTTTATGTTGTTTATAATTATTTTGGTGCAGGCGGTGCTTATCTTGAAAAAATTGTTCGCTTTACTTACAATGGAACCACGTTAGTTTCCCCTATGATCCTGGTAGATGGCATCGTAGGAAAGCAAGGCGGGAATTTTATTCACAATGGCAGTAGGTTGGCTATAGGGCCTGATATGAAACTATACGCAACAACCGGCGATGCAAACAAAAGATACTTATTTCCCCAAAACCACAATTCGCTTAACGGGAAAGTGTTGCGTGTAAACCTCGACGGATCTATTCCTTCGGATAATCCTTTCGGAAATGCTGTATGGGCTACTGGTCAGCGTAACCCACAGGGGCTGGTATTCAATAATGGTACATTGTACAGCTCAATGCATGGCGAAGACACAGACGATGAAATTAATATAATTACAAAAGGGGGAAATTACGGTTGGCCTTACGTGCAAGGGTACTGTGATCTTTCTAAAGAAAAGAAATTTTGCGATTCATTTAATATAATTGAACCCATTTATGCCTGGACTCCAACAATTGCACCAAGTGGTCTTGATTATTATAATAACAATGCCATACCGGCATGGAAAAATTCTTTATTGCTCGCAGTTCTCAAAGATGAAAAATTAGTTCAACTAAAACTAAATGACGCAGGAACAGCAATCCTGGGAGAACGTGATTTCTTTAAAGGTCAGTATGGCCGCATGCGTGATATAGCAATTGCTCCTGATGGCGCCGTTTATATTAGTACAGATAATGGCAGCAACGGAGACATGATCATTAAAGTGAGTAACTGATAATTGATAAATAAGTATATAATTTAAAAAGGGCTGCAAGCCCTTTTTTTGTTTTTATGCGGTTATTTACTTCCGGTTCGTGGTTCATGCAACTTACAACCGTACAAGTGTGCGACGCAAGAAAAGCCTCATAGAATTACTGTTTGCCGGGCTCAAAAAGATTACCCCTGAATTTCGAAAGGCTAAATACAATACAATGCCCGTTACTTTAATTTAACTCGTATTGTGAATAATGCGGGTTATATTTAGCGCATGTGGCCACAATACTTTTTTAATGATAATTACATAGCGCAGGAGACTTACGAAACCAGTGAAATTAAGAATGCCTTTGATTATATTTTACAATCTGAAATTGATTTCGATTTTCCCCAGGGTGGCTGTCAGCAAAGGGCACAGATCATGTCAATGATCCTGCAAAAAAAGTTTGCCATTCAGCATTGCAAAGTATGGTTGTTTGCACCCGCCGCTTTATATGAAGGTGATACAAGAACCCTGTTTGTTGAAGATAAAAATAAATTATCATCCAATAATACGGTTGAGTGGAATTACCATACCGCACCGGCAGTTCTAGTAAAAAATAAAGATAAAGCGGAGACCTTTATTATAGACCCTTCGGTTAATAAAAGCGAGCCAATACTGCTTGCAGACTGGTTTGCTCAAATTGGCAACAGCAGTGTAAGCAGCTACACTTTTGTACGGCCCGAAAATTATTTTTTCAATTGCAGGTACACAGAAAATAATGAGCTCACCAATATTTTCGATGGCACTTTTTTTGAATTTATGAATCCTGTAAAAGACAATTTATTAATGGAAAAAGGGCTGGCTGTAAACGATATGGCCATGAAGATTTTTTATAAATACATACAACCATTGATGCAAAACTCTTCGGAAGGAAATGAAAATAAACTTACAGATTTGAAAGAGATCTTTGGCAATTCCACCGCACTGGATCTTTTGTTTTCGCAGAACATGAGCGGTTATACGGATAATACTTCGCACCGTTACGTAATTACACATTACAGCGATATTATACGCGAAGCAAAATCGATCTTTAACCAGCGGCAGGAGTTCTGGACTAAATTCAGCAATGCATTGCTATAAGGCATACTTAATTAATTTGATGATTTGGAGATTTGATAATGTGCCAATGAAATACATTTTTAAATTAACCGGGCATTAAATCATCAAATCAACATCCTTGCGTCGCACACTTCCTCTG
>DGQT01000011.1 GCA_002390845.1 Chitinophagaceae bacterium UBA4407
TGATTGCGACGCAAGGAACGATCCCATGAAATGCCATTGCCGGTATCACACACATTAATGCCTCGACGGATCAATTGGATTGTTAGCCGGATGTATTCTCCTGTGCAACACATCATCCCAATCAATGAACGGATATAGATTATGACTCTTTGCTTCTGCATCAAACTTTGCCTGCAACTCCTTTAATTTTTCAGGATATTTTTTTGCCAAATCAATACGTTCGTTGAAGTCTTCGTTGAGATTGTAGAGTTCCCAAACATCTTTATCGTAGTCGCGGTTGATAGCGCGCAGTTGCGTGCTGTCTTTGAGTCGCTCGTCTATGTAATCAGGATGGTGTAATGTTTCAGCTTTCCAACCGTTTACATAAATAGAACGCGAACCAAAGATGTAGTAATACTGCTGTGTGTGTTTTGATGCAGCATTTGCATTGTTGAAAGAATATACCAATGATGTGCCCTGAATGGAATCTTGTTTTATACCGCGGATAGATTGTGGTGCTTTAATGCCAAGAAATTCAATTGTGGTAGGCAGTATATCTATTACATGGCTGTATTGATTGCGGATAGTGCCTTTATCTTTTATTGCTTTGGGATAATAGACGATCAAAGGATTTCTTGTACCGCCTTCGCTGTTTGCATCCTGCTTCCAATATTTAAACGGAGTATTACATGCTTGTGCCCAACCCAAAGGGTAATTTGTTTGACTGCCTTTGGGCGTGCCGATATCATCTATCTGCTTCAGATTTTTTTGTACTGCCTGTTCTGTTGTTAATTGCTTTTCTATTGGGCTTTGGCTGATGACACCGTTGTATGTTCCTTCTTTACTTGCACCGTTATCGCCGATCATTACAAAGATCATGGTGTTATCAAGTTGATTGATGTCTTTAAGATGATTTACCAGCTTACCGATCTGATCATCTATATAAGTTAGATAAGATGCATAGATTTCCATGAAACGTGCATACAGTTTCTTTTGGTCTGCACTTAATGTATTCCAGGCAACAACACCGGGACTTCTGTCTGGCAATTGTGCGTCTGCAGGAATAACACCCAATTTCTTTTGATTGGCTAAAACCTGCTCCCTGTAAGCATCCCAACCTTCATCAAATTTTCCTTTGTACATATCCATCCATTGCGGAGGAACCTGGTGTGGCGCATGTACAGCACCTGGTGCATAGTATAAAAAGAAAGGTTTATCAGGAGCAGCTTTCTTTTGACGATCTATGTAAAAGATCGCTTTGTCTGTTATTTGTTCATTTAAATTTCTGCCGTCTGTTGCAACGTGTGCATTATCCTCAACAAGATCTGGTTTATACTGATCGGTTTGCGAACCTAAGAAACCAAAGAAATGTTCAAAGCCTTTGCCGCTTGGCCAGCGATCAAACGGACCGGCATCTGTTGCATCTTCATCAGGCGTTACTCCATATTTGCCGACTGCAAAAGTGTTATAACCATTGCCTTTTAGTATCTCTGCAATGGTGCCATCTGCTGATGGTATTTTTCCATCCCAACCAGGAAAACCTGCTGATAAAATAGTATGTGCAAAGCCAGACATGTGCACTGATGCACTGTTTCTTCCCGTGAGTAATGCTGCACGTGTAGGAGCGCAGATAGCGCATGTATGAAAGTTTGTATAGCGTAATCCGTTGGCTGCAAGGTTATCAAATGTTGGAGTTTTTATTAATCCTCCAAAGGGTGACGATGCGCCAAAGCCAACATCATCTAATAGTATCCATATAACATTTGGTGCGGCTTTTGGCGCAGTAACAGGCGGTATCCAGTACTCTTTTGATTCAGCCAATGTTTTACCAACAACACCTCTGTAGACTGTATCCTGTTGTGCATTTATTCTTTGATGCACCAGTACAGTGATGACAGTGCAAAGAAATATTTTTGACATTTTTATGTTCATCTTGTATTATTTATTTTGATGGTGGAGGGGTAACGCCTGGTACTGTGACGCCTTTTTTAATTTTATCGTTTACGTCATCCCAGGTAATTAGCGGATATAGCCTGTTCTTTGTTGCCTGATCATCAAACAGTGCTTTTAGTTCTTTTAATTTATCGGGATACTTAGCTGCAAGATCAATGCGTTCATTAAAATCTTCATTCAGGTTATATAATTGCCAGTCATTACGTACAGTATCAGCAACACTGTAATTACTGGTAAGCCCGTTGCGTACTTTTGGCTGAAATGAGTAAGCAGCTTTCCATCCATCTTTATACATCGACCGCGAACCAAAAATGTAGTAGTACTGAATATTGTGTCTTGAAGGCGATACTGCATCGTTCAATGAAAAAGCAAGCGATGTTCCCCAGATAGGATCCTGCTTTATTCCTTTTATATCATCGGGCGTTTTAATACCAACCATTTCAAGTGTGGTTGGCAGTATATCGGTTACATGAGAATATTGATTGCGTAAACCTCCTTTCTCTTTAATAACTTTTGAATAGAATATGATTAGCGGGTTGTGTGTTCCTCCTTCGCTGTTGGCATCTTGCTTCCAGTATTTGAAAGGCGTATTGCAAGCCTGTGCCCAGCCCAAAGGATAATTCACTTCAATGCCTTCGGGCTTACCTATTTTATCAATGTTTGCTAAATTGTATTTAATGTTCTCCTCTTCTGAAAGTGGCTTGCTGAATAATGAGCGGTCAATATCACCATACAATGTGCCTTCTTTACTTGCACCATTATCACCAATCATTACAAAAATCAAAGTATTATCCAGTTGGTTTAATTCCTTTAATTTATCAACCACTCTTTTTATTTCATAGTCGGTGTAAGTAAGATAAGCAGCATATACTTCCATAAACCTTGCATACAATTTCTTTTCATCAGCAGAAAGTTTATTCCAGGCTTTTATGTTTGGGTTGCGTTCAGGCAACTGCGCGTAAGAAGGCAGCAATCCCATCTTCTTTTGATTCGCAAATACTTTTTCCCTGTAAACATCCCAGCCTTCATCGAACTGACCTTTATACATGTCGCGCCATTCATCGGGAACCTGGTGTGGAGCATGTACTGCACCCGGTGAATAATATAAAAAGAACGGCTTATCGGGCGCAGCTTTCTTCTGCCTCTCAATATAAAAAATGGCCTTGTCTGTTATCTGCGTACTTAAATGCCTTCCGTCAGTTGCTACTTTAGCTTCATCTTCAGCCAAGTCTGGTTTATACTGATCGGTTTGCGAACCAAGAAAGCCAAAGAAATGTTCAAAACCTTTTTCATTCGGCCAGTGATCAAACGGGCCTGCATCATTGTCTTCTTCGTCTGGCGTTGCGCCATATTTGCCCACGGCAAAAGTGTTGTAGCCACTTGCTTTTAAGATCTCTGCAATTGTTCCGCTGCTTGAAGGGATCTTACCATCCCAACCAGGAAAACCACCCGCCAGCAATTTGTGCGAGAAGCCCGCCACATGCACGTAAGAACTATTTCTTCCGGTTAATAATGCAGAGCGTGTTGGTGCGCAAATGGCACATGTGTGAAAGTTGGTATAACGTAAACCATTGTTGGCTAAACTGTCCATCATTGGTGTTTTAATCAACCCGCCAAACGAGCTGGATGCGCCAAAACCCACATCGTCTAATAATATCCAGATTACATTGGGTGCAACTTTTGGTGGAGTAACCGGCGGTGCCCAGTATTCTTTTGAGTCAGCCAATGTTTTACCAATCTTACCCAGGTAAGGTTGTTCTGTTTGTGCATTGGTATACTGAATAATTAAGAGTAGTGCAAACACAAAACCTGTTTGCATAAAACTTTTCCTTAGTGTATTAATTGTCATAGTTATTTATTTTGGGTGGTTGTTTTGGTTCCTGTTACAGTTACGTCCTGTTTTTTATTTGCAGGCGGGGGCGGTGCTTTAAATGTTGGTGACTTTTTTGAATTGATGAATTTTTGCTGATACACATCCGACCAGTCTATCAACGGATACATGTTGTATTTTACTGCTGTAGCGTCAAACAATGCTTTTAATTCAGCCAGCTTTTCGGGATTTTTTTTCGCAAGGTCAATGCGCTCATTAAAGTCTTCGTTTAAGTTGTATAACATCCATACGTCTTTGCTGTAATCACCCGGGGCAATATTTAAGCTGCCAAATGCCGAAAGATCAATTGCATCAGGATGATGCGCTGCTTCTGCCTTCCAGCCGTCTTTATACATGGAACGTGAACCAAAAATGTAATACTGCTGTTGAGTATGCCTTGAAACGGCAGTGGCATTATCAAAGGAATAAACAAGTGAGGTTCCCTGTATAGAATCCTGCTGTATATTCCTGATGCTCTTCGGTGCTTTTATACCAACAAATTCAAGTGTTGTAGGAAGTATATCAATCACATGACTATACTGTGTACGTAATGCGCCTTTGTCTTTTATTTTCTTTGGATAAAAAACAATCAATGGATTATGTGTACCGCCTTCTGAATTGGCATCCTGCTTCCAGTATTTGAAAGGTGTATTGCACGCCTGCGCCCAACCCAACGGATAGTTTGGTTCTGATTCTGGTGTCCCAATCTTAGAAATGGCTTCTTCATTTTTTTTGATGTATTCTTCACGGGTTATATTCTTATCGTAACGTGGCCCCCATGCTTTTTCTATCACACCATTATCCGATCCTTCTTTGCTTGCACCATTGTCGCCAATCATTACAAAAATGAGTGTGTTGTCGAGCTGCTTGATCTCTTTCAAATAACTGATAACCCTGCTTACTTCATAATCTGTATACGTTAAATAGGCAGCATACACTTCCATAAAACGTGCATATAATTTTTGTTCTTCTAATGGTAAAGATTTCCATTGTGCTACAAGCGGGTTGCGTTCCGGCAGTTGTGCATAAGCCGGTATTACACCCATCTTTTTTTGATTAGCAAAAACTTTTTCACGGTACACGTCCCAGCCTTCATCAAACTGACCTTTGTAAATGTCTCTCCATTTATCAGGTACCTGGTGTGGTGCATGCACAGCAGCAGGGGAGTAGTACAAGAAGAATGGTTTATCTGGTGCAGCTTTCTTTTCTTTTGCTATATAACTGATTGCTTTGTCTGTTAACTGTTCGCTGAAGTGGCGGCCATCCGGAACAGCAGATGCGTTGTCTTCTACAAGTGCCGGTTTGTACTGGTCTGTCTCAGAACCTAAAAAACCAAAGAAATGTTCAAAGCCTTTACCCAGCGGCCAATGATCAAACGGACCCGCATCTGTTGCTTCTGCATCAGGCGTTACACCGTATTTTCCAACAGCAAATGTTGCATATCCTGCACTCTTCAGTATCTCTGCAACTGTTCCATCTTTTTCTGGTATATAACCATCCCAACCCGGAAAACCTGCGCTGCCCCAATAATGGGCAAAGCCAGACATGTGTACAGATGCACTGTTTCTTCCTGTTAGCAATGCGGCACGTGTAGGTGCACAAATAGCACATGTATGAAAGTTTGTATAACGCAACCCATTGTTGGCAAGCGAATCGAATGTTGGCGTTTTTATTAAACCACCAAACGGGCTCGACGCACCAAAACCAACATCATCTAACAATACCCATAATATGTTTGGTGCATCTGCAGGCGGCTTTACAGGATCGGGCCACCACTCTTTCGATTCGGCCAATGTTTTACCAACCTTACCTCCATAAGGCTGTGCATTTTGTGCATGTACATTTAAGCATAATAAATAACCTGCAACAATCCCTGAAACGGTTTTTATTTTTTTCATTTATAGGGTTTAAAATGTTTAATATTTATTGACCCAACTTTTTTTCTACTATTGAGCGTTCCTTGCGTCGCACTCTTGTACGTTCGGATTATGATTGAGCAAGCTGCGAGCAAAATACTAAGGCTCATCGCTCTCAGCTAAAAGCTCATAGCGTTCCTTCAGTACAAGAGTGCGACGCAAGAGAAGCTTCATTCATGTTCATCTGCCTGGTACAAAAAATTGTATTTAATATTTACCAATTACCATCCCGGGTTTTGTGTTATTTGCGCATTTAAATCGATCTCTGCCTGCGGAATAGGATAGAGCGTATCTTTAACAGCAGCGCCGGTTTTAGCAGGATATATTTTCAATGCATCGTAGAGATAAGTTCCACCACGGCGCGACAAATCGAACCAACGCATGCCTTCCTGTATAAACTCTTTTCTGCGCTCAAGAAAAACAGAATCGCGAAAATCTGATTGATTTAAACCGGCTGTTAAGTTGGGTACGCTGGCCCTTGTTCTTACTTTATTTATGGCATCGTAAGCTTCCTGTGTTGGGCCACCGTTAATTTCATTTAATGCTTCTGCATCGAGCAGTAAAATATCTGCATAACGTATCACCGGGAAGTTGATACCACTTTGTGCCTGGTTGGTTAACGGCGACAAAGAGAAGTCGATAAACTTGGCAAAACGCGGTGCTCCAAAAAATACATTTTGCCCTGTTGCTGCATTATAAAGCGTGGTGAAAAAAGTAACATCGCGGCGTGTATCTGTTGGCGCAAAGAGTTTGTACAATGTACTGTCAGCAGGTATATCACCGGGATAAACGGCAGGATTAAATGAACCAAAATTGGTTTGGCTTAACCACTGCACACTATTTTTTGCACCGAGGTTTGTTTCATATTGAACGGAGAAGATATGCTCCGCCCCGTTCTTGGTTGGTTTTTGAAAAGCATCTTTATAATTCGCAAATAAGGCGTAACCATAACCGCCGTTTATTACTGTATTAATTTCTGCAAGCGCTTTTGTCCAGTCTCTGCGGGTGATGTAAACTTTTGCCAGCAATGCATGTGCAGCACCGCTTGTAGCCCTTCCTTTATCTGCACCGGAATAGGTTTTGGGAAGGTTGGTTGCATCAGTGAGGTCTGAAATAATCTGGAGATAAATGCTGTCTTTTGAAGTTCTTGCAACTTTTAAACTGTTTACATCAACGGTTGTGGGGTCGTGTAAAATTAAAGGTGCATCGCCCCATAGGCGAACAATATTAAAGTATAATAATGCTCTAATAAATTTTGATTCACGAACAAAACGTGCACGCAGTGTGGTATCAAAATCGATATTAGGAATATTATCGATTGCAACATTTGCGCGGCTGATACCGTAGTAATGCTGCTGCCAGTTTTTCTTTAACCTGTCGTTTGAAGTAATATATGTAGCGGTGCCCAATGCACGAACATCGGGATTGGTATTTGAGGGGCTAAAGATCTGGTCGTCGCTGCCGTTGCCGGTAAGCAGGTTAAGGTTGCGACCATAGATAGGAAAGTCGTTTGCTATGTCGCTGTTTAGCGAGCTGTACGCTGCACTTACGGCGGCGCTTGCATCGGCAGATGTTTTATAAAACTGTGCTGCGGTGATGAGCGAGCTTGGCTCTTCTACAAGTTTATTGCAGGAAAAAGAAATGCCTGCTGTAAGTAAAACTATAATTGATATTTTTTTCATTGCTGTGTATTTAACTTTTTTATGACCTGGATTTAATGGCTGTTAAAAGCTGATTGGAAATCCTTTTGTACAAGTGTGCGACGCAAGGAACGATCAGTAAATCTTTTCAGCCGGGGATCAATAATGGTTTTTAAAACGTGATATTTAAGCCTGCCAAAAATGTTTTGTACGTTGGATATATACCATAATCAATGCCCTGTTTGGTATTATCGTTTTCGTAAAAATTAACTTCGGGATCGTAGCCTGAATATTTGGTTATGGTTAGCAGGTTCTGCGCTGAAACATAGAGCCGGAGCTGCTTTGCATGAATTTTTGTAATAATTCCTTTTGAAAATGTATAGCCCAGCGAAATATTTTTAAGCTTAATATAGGAACCGTCTTCTACGTACTTATCTGTAACCTGTGCAACCGGTGCATTGGTAGCTCTTGGAAATTTACCATTAGGATTTGTAGTGCTCCAGCGGTCTAATAAAGTTGCGGAGGCGTTGAGCGACAAAGTAGGTATCTCTAACTTTTGCTGCAGCAGGTTGAAAATTTTATTGCCATAAGAACCCTGGAAGAGAAATGAAAGATCAAGATTTTTATAGGTAACCGTATTGGAAAAACCATAAGTGAATTTTGGCTGTGCACTGCCGAGATTGTGTTTATCAGCAGTAGAAATTACGCCATCGCCATTATAGTCAACATATTTTCTATCACCTTCTTTTTGAGATACGCCTGCTAAAATGGGTACCCCTTTGGCAATATCATCTGCAGTTAAAAGGCCGTTGGTATTATAGCCCCAGAACGACCCTACTGGAAGACCAACCTGGACGATTACCGGGGACACAAGGCCGAGCGGGGCGATGGGGAAATAATAATTTACTCCATTGCCCAGGCTAAGGATTTTATTTTTATTTACTGCGAAAACAATGGTTGAACGCCAGCTAACATCTTTTGTTTTTATGTTATCTGTAGTCAGGCTAAGCTCTATGCCTTTATTTTCTACGCTGCCCACATTTTGTAATGAGCTGAGGTAACCCGTATAGAATGGTAGTGGTACATTGAGTAATAAGTCGGATGTTTTTTTGTAGTAGGCATCCAGCACAAGTGTAATGCGGTTGCTTAGTAATCCAAGATCGATGCCGGCATTGTACTGCGTTGTTGTTTCCCATTTTAAATCTGGATTAGCAACCTGCAGCGGCGATATACCTGTAACCAATGTACTGTTGAAATAGTAATTGGTTGGAGATAATGCAGCAAGTGAACTGTAAGGCGGCACTTCTGAATTGCCTGTTTGTCCGGCTGATAAGCGCAGCTTTAAATTGCTGATTGTCGGATTGAATTTCTTAAGGAAACTTTCCTGGCTTGCATTCCATGATAAACCAACCGAAGGAAAAAATCCCCACCGGTTATTGGCACCTAATTTTGAGGAACCATCTGCACGGCCTGAGATCGTAAGATTGTATTTATGCAGGTAAGAATAATTAACCCTTGCGAGATAAGAATTTAATACTGATTTGTGCGCATCTGATGATGGTAAAACCGCTGTGGCTGCGTAGTTCAGGTTATTGTAAGTGGTAAGGTCATTCGGAAATTTTTGCCCCGTAGCCACTACCGACTCATCTTTCTGGTATTGCGTTGTGTACCCTGCCAGCAGATTTAAGAAATGCGTATTACTGAATGCATGATCGTAGGTAAGTGTGTTCTCATTAAGCCATGTTACGGCTGTTGCTGTGCCGACGGAAGCATAGCTGCCTGCCTGGTAACCTGTTGAACTTCCGGCGGGGGAGCCTGTATTGGACGGTGCATAATAATTTTGTTTGCTGTTGATGAGATCGGCACCACCGGTAATTTTTAAAACAAGTTCTTTTAACACTTTAAACTCTGCTGAAATACTTCCCAGTACACGGGATATATTGCTTCTGTTGGTCGTTTCGTAAACATCAAGCAGAGGGTTTGTTGGTGTTGTTGAATAAGGGCTTGTTTTATTGTAAGTACCATCAGCATTTTTAATCAGTGCTACCGGTGATGTCAGCAGTAAAGTTGGATAAGCTCCACTGAAGTTGATGCTATTATAGGGGCTTCCAAAGAGCTTGTCTTCTATTGTCTGGCTGCCAAAAACATTTGTTGATATTTTTAACCTGTCAGAAATATTTCTTTCATAGTTAACACGGCCGGAGTATCTTTTGAAACCTGTATTTACCACGGTGCCGTTTTGGTTAAAATAGTTACCGGAAATAAGGTAGCGTGATTTATCATCGCCACCTGAAAATGATAGTTCATGATTTTGTATGTTAGCATCTTTTAAAGCGGCACTTTGCCAGTCGGATCCTTCACCAAAAGCAGCAATGGCTGAGTCAGTAAAAGTCTTTGGTTTGTTATCGCTAACATTAATATCGTTTACCAAAGACGCCCACTGAGAAGCATTTAACAAAGACAGTTTTTGATTGATACTTTGCCTGCCTATGTAAGTGCTGTAACTTATATCATTGCTTCCTTTCTTTCCCCTTCTTGTGGTAATCATTACCACACCATTGGCACCACGCGAACCGTAGATGGCTGTTGCTGATGCATCTTTTAAAATTTCAATTGATTCAATGTCGCTCGGGTTAATGGTAGACAGCGCATTCACACCTGTTCCATTCGATGCACCTGTATTGGTATAGCTGTTATTATTATAAACAATAAACCCATCAATTACATATAAGGGATCGTTGCCAAACGAGATAGAATTACCTCCGCGAACCCTTATGGTTGCAGTACTTCCGGGCTGTCCGGAGCTTTGTGTAACAGCAACTCCCGGAACAGCGCCCTGTAATAAATTATCAAAAGATGCAGCGGGCTGAGACAGGATATTCTTAGGAATACTTGCAACCGAGCCGGTAATATCACTTTTTCTTTGCGTGCCATAACCAACTATCACAACTTCGTTTAGTTTATTTTTAGTTTCGGTTAAACCTATCGTTAACTTTTGAGCATTTTCAACGGTAATATCTTTTGTTTCATAACCCACATAACTAATGGATATAACAAAAGGGAATTTCTGTACAGTTTTTACAATGAATTGCCCTTCGTTATCGGCGATTACTTCGTGATAAGCGCCTTTAATCTGAATACTTGCGCCGCCCAGCGGAAACTGGGTTTTTTCATCAACCACTTTACCTAAAAAAATAAATTCTTTATCCTGCGCCATTAAAAAAAGTTGCAGAAAAATTGTAAAGAACACAGTTGTAAGAAAAGGCTTAAAAGCGTTTGTAATTTTGGTTTGCATACTCGAGTTTTTATTTAAGATTTTAGCATGATATGTACACATGATTTTTATGGGCCAGGCAAGGGATCGCTTTTCAGCACCTCTTGCGTCGCACACTTGTACAACATTGCATTCATGAACTTTTTACAGCCCTTCAAATTTTAATCACTGGTTTTATTGCATAACCTTCCTTATACACAATAAGCCCCCATAAGTGAGTTACTGTGTTCAGCAAGCATTTACAATAAAACAACCTTGAAATCAGCAGGTAAAACGTGTTATCCTGCTTAAGTTTAAACAAACGACTGGCAACCGCCGGTTGGGCAGGAAATAGATAACCACCTATATATTTCGCATACCCAACCAGGCAGTAAACGCCAGCGTTACAGGTGTAGCATCAGGATTATTTTACATCATGGATGAACAAAACGAAATATGTTTCAACAATAAAAATTGCAGGAAAAAGAGATACTGCAAATCACCAGCTTTTGACACCTGTATTTACAGGCATTGGAAACATAAAATGCACTCATGTAATTTTAGATTAAGCTTTTACAGAAGACACTTGCCGGTGGTAACAAATGCATTTTATTTAAACTATTATTTATAAATCCTAATACTCCTATTGGATTAGTAGGATAAAGGTAAATAAATATTTTACACTCCAAAAAATATTTTTACATTTTTTTTAAAATTAATATTGGGTTCATAAATGAAGGATTATTTGAATCCTTTGAAACCCTTTCTGAATAAGGATTTGCAGCACAAGTGTGCGACGCAAGAAAAGCTTCATAGCAGTAATGCTGCCTGGCTAAAAAAAATTATCACAACTGACTTAAAGGCTAAGCCTGAAACCGAAGAACACGCCAAAACGCTCCTGTTTTGCAACAGGCAAAGGTTGTGGTAACACACGCCAGAGAAAATCTACACGAAAGAATTTAAAGATATTATCTACACCTGTACCAACTTCCATGTATAAATTATTATCCAGTGTTTTAAAAGGAGCGCCTTCAACAAAATTTAATTGTTTGTTTGCATTGGAAAGGTTGCCGATTACACTTTTAACTTCCCAAAACTGGCGTAATTTTAGTTTGCGGGTAAGCGCCGTATAACGGAACAAACCACTACCAACATTATGCTCTAAAGTGAAGCCGGCATAACGGTCTGTAACATATTCAAACCGGTTCATGAGGTTAAAGGAATGTGTGCTGTAATAATGCCAGTCGTTACCCGGCTGCACAATAAGTAACTGGTAAGGTAGTGCCTGGTTACTGAAAACTTTACCTGCAAAAAGATTGTAATGCAAACTCCCGTAAGGTGGCAGTTTAATATTGTCTGACACACTGAGGTCTAACCTGTTATAAGTATAGTTGCTTTTGAGTACACCGGGCCAGCCATGTGCATAAGTTAACTGCACAATCGGGTAATCGCTTCCAAAACTGGAACGGCTGAAATTATCTTCAAGAAACCTTTCCTGGTAAGCATAACGAATACGTACTGATGTTTCAAAGTTATTCAGTGCTTCGCCGGTTTTGGTTGAAGGAAAATTTTCTTTACCGGGCAAATTGAGCAAGGGATCATATTGTTTACTTGAAGCAGTGAAGTCGAATGAAAAGCCTTTGTAGGTATCCGTAAAATATTCAAATTTCTTTTCTTGGATCTGCTGGTATTTAAATGGCACATTTGCTTTTCTGAAAAAGAACGTAAAGAAGTTATCGCTGGACAACTGATCGTAACTAACCTGGCCGTTATCAAGGTCGGTTTTATACGAAAGCCCCACAAAACTCCAGGGCTGTTTGCTGAAACGGTATTTTATTTCGGCCTGCCCTTTAAATTTCTGATCTTTAAAGCCGTAGGCAGCATAACCATGCAGGTACCAGTGTTTGCTGAAATGTTGGTTGGTACTTAAATCAAATCTTGTTCTTGTGCCTTCCCATTGGTTTCCTGAGATCCAGTAAAACCATGGGCCAATCCTGTAGTTTCCGATGTCTCTTGTACCGGTAGTTAAAAAGTCTGTTGCATTTCGGTAATGAATAAATGTTTTATTTTTTACCAGTGTATCAAGAATCGTATAGATGGCTTGTTCATTTTTATTTAAGGGCTCAAAACGGTTTTGCACCCAAAAAGAATCGGGCAGGTTTTTCTTGTTTGGTAAAAGCACAATATCCTCGTTCTGTTTACTTTTATTCAGTTGGGCAATAACAGAATCGCTGTTTACAATGATGTTTCGGTAAGTGGTTGTTTTTCGCCCCTTCGCTCCCAATTTGTTTTCACCAAGCGGTGCAAGGTCTACTACGAACTTATCTTTATATAAAAACCATGCGGTATCGTTGATCAGTTTGTATTCCTGGATCATTGTTAAGCCATTCACGAAATTAATATTTACATCAAGCGATGGGCGCATGGTAATTTTCTGAATGGCAAATGTGGTATCGTTTACCCAGCAATCACCATCAAAAGTATTTTCGCCAATTCGTTTGGGCGTAAAGGAAAGGTGTACCAGCCTGCGTTTGTTCAGGTATTGTGTATCCAATAATTTAAAGTTGTAGAAATTGTCGGCGTTATCGGCAATCGGGCTGATAAATGATTTATCAAATACAGGCAACAGGTTATTATAAACATTGATGTTTTGATAGGTAGCGCCCAGTTGCTTTGTCCAGCTTTCATTGTTAAAACCACTGGCATTGGCTGCTTTAATTACTTCCCTGGTACGGTAAGGTTGTTTCTGATAATAATAATCCGATAAGGTTTCGGTAAGGTATATTGGCAGAAATGGCTTCTTCTCGCTGGTACTATCTGTGTAATCGAATATAAAATTCAGCGGCTTAAGTATAACGTTTTTACCAAGTTTGTCCTTGTTTACATTATTCAGGTCAAGCTCCAACTTATTGTAAACCTCGTATCCGAAGTTATCATACACAACACTTCTGTTATTCCTGTCTTTATGCGCAATAATTTTTCTCCAGAACCACAATGCCCTGTTGTACTTTACCTTAACAATTGCTTCGTGCGATGGCGGCAACACTTCTACATAAACTGTAATAGATGCTGAATCCTGCTCTGTAGCAAAAGGTATTTGGGTAATCTTGTAACCGATGTTATTTACCTCAAGTGTATCGCCAACGGGCCATTCATTAAAGTGAAAAATAAAATTGCCCAGCGAGTCTGTCAGCACACCCCTGCCGCTCTTTTTAAAAACCGCCGATGCATACGGAATGGGTTCATCGCTTTGTTTATCCAATACAATACCCTTTAAAATTTTTACCTGGGCATGCACGGTAACCGTGGTTGCCATACAACATAACAATAAAACAATCAGCTTATTCCTTAGAAACATAATAACGTCAAAATTAACCCTATTCAAAAAAATGAATGATAGCTTCTTTACATACGGTAAATTATTAGTACCAGTTTAACATGTTTTGCAATATCAGTTACAAACTAACATTGGTTTATTATTTTTTATGAGCCCGGCTTTGATATTTCATGGCATCACCTCTTGCGTCGCACTCTTGGACTGAAGAATAGCTATGAGCTACGAGCTATGAGTCCCTATATTTGCTCACAGCCCGTAGCTCATGGCTCGCAGCATGCTTAATCATAATCCGAACGTACAAGAGTGCGACGCAACTAAAGCTCAATACAACTTCAAAAGCCCGGCTCAAAAACTTTGTATTTAAAATTCACCTACAAGGCCTGCAAAAAAACTATAAACCACAAGCCATAAACTACAAACAGTTTCACCTATTTTTGCCCAACTTTAAAATATTGACATGAGTGTATTAGTAAATAAAAATTCGAAGATCATTGTACAGGGCTTTACAGGAACAGAAGGCACTTTTCATGCCGGCCAGATGATTGAATACGGTACCAATGTGGTTGGTGGTGTTACACCCGGCAAAGGCGGCAGTACACATTTGGATAAACCGGTATTTAACACGGTGGCAGATGCGGTAAAAGAAACCGGCGCCAATGTAAGCATCATTTTTGTACCACCAGCCTTTGCAGCAGACGCAATTATGGAAGCTGCCGATGCCGGAATTGCTTTGGTGGTGTGCATTACAGAAGGTATTCCCGTTCAGGATATGGTTCGTGTAAAAAACTATTTACAGGAAAAAAATACCCGTTTAATCGGGCCAAACTGCCCTGGTGTAATTACCGCCGGCGAAGCCAAGGTTGGTATTATGCCCGGCTTTATTTTTATACCCGGAAGAATTGGTGTTGTTTCAAAATCGGGCACACTCACTTACGAAGCTGCTGACCAGGTGGTTAAGGCTGGCCTGGGAATCAGTACCGCGATTGGTATTGGCGGCGACCCCATCATTGGCACTACTACCAAAGAAGCGGTAGAGTTGCTGATGAATGACCCGGAAACAGATGGTATTATTATGATCGGCGAAATCGGCGGCAGCATGGAAGCAGATGCCGCCCGCTGGATAAAAGACAATGCTACCAAACCTGTGGTTGGTTTTATTGCAGGTCAAACGGCACCTCCCGGCCGCAGAATGGGCCATGCGGGTGCAATTATTGGCGGTGCCGATGATACTGCCGCAGCTAAAATGAAGATACTTGCCGAGTGCGGCGTACATGTAGTTGCAAGCCCTGCTGATATTGGAAAAACGATGGCCGCAGCATTGAAGAAATAAATGATACCAAAATAATTTTATGGCTGCCTAAAAAAAAGGCGGCCATTTTTTTGGGATACCAGCTTAATAACAATTTTGGGCTGAAGTTGCGACGCTCCGTTCAACTGCAGAATTTAAATTGAACTGCAGCATTAAATCTAAATCGCTTTATCTTTATTTACAGCATTAAATCTACCATTCACAATTGACCAACGAACTGCTATATCAAATTGCACTAACGCTTATTCCAAACATTGGTGCGGTACAGGCTAAAACATTACTAGAAAATTTTGGCGATGCTGAAAGCATTTTTAAAGCAAAAATTAAAACCCTCAGCAATATTGAAAACATTGGTGAAGTAAGAGCGGCCAGCATAAAAGAATTCGAAGATTTTACTGAAGCAGAACAGGAAATAGCATTCATTGAGAAATTCAAAATACAGCCGCTTTTTATTACTGATAAAAATTATCCGCAAAGATTGCTGCGCTGTTACGATGCACCAACATTGTTATATTACCGTGGCAATGCAGACCTGAATACCACAAAGATCATCAGCATTATTGGTACAAGAAACAATACAGATTATGGTAAACAGGTTACAGAAAAGTTAGTCGCCGACCTTCAGGAGCAAAATATTTTAATAATCAGCGGGCTTGCCTTTGGCATTGATGCCATTGCACATAAAGCCGCATTAAATAATGGTTTGCCAACGATTGGTGTGCTGGCACATGGGTTAGACAGTATATACCCATCTCAACACAAAAGCCTTGCAAAAGACATGTTGCAACAGGGTGGCCTGCTTACAGAATTCAGGAAAGAAACAAAACCTGATAAACACAACTTTCCACGCCGCAACCGCATTGTAGCTGGTATGGCCGATGCAACAATTGTTGTTGAAACTGCCATAAAAGGCGGCAGTATGATTACAGCAGAACTGGCGCATAATTATAACCGCGATGTATTTGCAATCCCCGGAAAAATAACAGACAGCAAAAGTGCGGGTTGTAATTATCTCGTAAAACATGGTCATGCAGTTTTACTAACCGATGCACAGCAATTAACAGAAGCATTGGGTTGGAAACAAAAGAAAGCAAAACCAAAACCACAGAAAGAACTGTTCATTGATCTTACGCCAGACGAAAAAACGATTATTGAAATCCTTCGGCAAAAAGAAAGTACTCATATTGATGAACTTTTTTTAAAAAGCGGCATAAGCAGCAGTGCCGTTGCAGGGGCAATGCTAAGTCTTGAATTACAAAATGTAATCAGTTCACTGCCCGGAAAAATGTACAGGATTTTATAAATCAAAGTGTAATATTTACCTGGCAAAACAATAAGTTTTTACCTTTAAAAAATAAAACCTATTTTAAACTTCAATTCTTATTTTAACCAGCAAAAAACATCTTTTTATGAAGTCAGCAATGGTCTCAATATTTACTGCAACATTATCAGTTGTATTTTTACAATCCTGTATTAAAGAAACCAATCAGCCAGCAACCTCTGCATCTTCTGAATCAATAGTTGCATCCATACATTTCATTGGCGAACACTTTGGTGGTGGCATTATTTTTTACATCGATAGCATAAACAAGCATGGCATAATTGCCGCAGAAGCTGACATAGAAGAGCCCGCTGTTTGGGCTTATGAAGATACCCTTACCCGTGCAAAAGGTACAGCCATTGGTTACGGTGGCAAAAATACTTCGCGGATTTTAAGAGTACAGGGCGATCCGGTAAATCAGGCCGAAGACTATGCAGCGCTTGAGTGTGCTGAGTTTGAACTGAATGGTTACAGCGATTGGTACCTGCCATCTAAAGATGAACTCAACGAATTATATAAACAAAAAAATGTTGTTGGTGGCTTCAGAACAATCGCCTACTGGAGTTCTTCAGAATTCAATCTTACAGCCGCATGGTTTCAAAATTTCTCAAATGGCAGCCAGGTAAAGGCCGGAAAAAAGGGGAGTTATGCTTTACGGCCAGTGCGGTATTTTTAATGATTATTACTTTGAGATTACTTCACCCTGGAAAGTATGAGTATTTTTTTAGCCGGTCGGTAGTACTACTATTAAACCCGGTTGCGTCGCACACTTTAGCGTTCTGATCACTATTCAGCATTGTGCAACCAACATCATAAAAGCAATGCCTGTTGTATTTGCAAAACCCGAAAATCGAACTACATATATCAATTTTTTAAAGCCTGCACTTTGCCCGGTAAAGAATCTCACTGCAAAAGTGTGCGACGCAAGAAAAGCTTCATAGTAGTAATACAGTTTGGCTAATAAATTTAAGAAGCATGTATTGTTACAAATTCTGATGCGTGCCGGGTAAACTGGATTATTTTGTTTTAAAAGATATTGTTTTATAAACAATATCTCCATGAACAGTTATACCTGTTATAGTTGCTTTATAGGTTGAAGGAACATCTCCTGTATAAAGTGTAATAGTTGCCTGGCGGCTGGCGTCGCTTAAAAAACTGCCATTCCAAAATAATGTAGAGCGTATATCTGGAAGCATTCTGGTTTTCATTTCTTTTGCCTGGTAATCCACACTTGGAAAAAGTACCGGATTTGAAAGACCTTTTGTATAAAATATTTTCATATCGGCATCATTTGCAGCCAGTGGCCTTCTTACGGTTAAAAGGTTTACGAGTATAACACCATTGCCACCCCTTACACCATAATTAGCCGCTTCGGGGCCTTTAAGGATTTCTATAAAATCAATATCTTTTGCATTAAGGCTGTTTAAATTATTCATTACCGGGCTTACATCAAAAACACCTCCGGCGTTGCCCACCTGCGAGCCATTTATCAGGAGCATAGGCTCTGACCCGGCATCAGGGGCTTTCATTGCAGTAAGTCCATTTACAACAAGAAAGCCATTTAATAAATGCATGCCGCCAACTCTTAAAACAGCATTGCCAACACTACTGTTCCTTTCGTTGAGGTCATCTGAACTAATAATGGCCGAATTGGGGCTCACTCTTTTTGACTCATCAAAATCTATGTTCTTCTTGCTGTATTTTACTGTTACCGGGGGCAATGTTTGCTTTCCATCATCCATCAATCCAACATTGTTATAAATATTCAGGTATCTTTTTACCATTTGAGGCACAACTGGGAGAAATTGTTTTAAAGAGGCCGGTGTACTTAGTTTTGGATAAACAAAAGGATCGAGCAATATTTCTAAACCCTCAGTATTGCCTTTTACATTTCTTGATTGAATAACGAACTCTGTACTGTCTTCATAACGATCCACAGGAAAACAAAAACGGCCGTTATTATCTGTTGTATCTGTATTTAAAGCAAGGTCGCCGGAATTGGAGAGCAGCGTTAGTATTTTGTTTGCAGCGGGAGCTTTTTTGCCATTCAATGCTACCCCTTTAATATAAAAAAGACTGTCAACATTACCGGTTACATCTGGTGGTACTGTTTCAGAGAGTTTTGGGTAGGTATTATTTTTTGCAATCATCAGCAGGTCTATGTCGTCATCGGTAAGACAATCATTCTGTGCTAAAAACATATTATCCGTTTGCTGCAGGAATTGTTTGTTAATAGAAAAGCCGCATCGCTCATTCGCATCAGAAAAATTTGCATCACTTACCGATAGCGCCATAAGCGCCGGGATGGGGTGCATCTGTGCATCCGCAACTAAAAGATCCAGGGTAACTTTATCACGCTTTGTATAATCTTTTTTATCTGCTGCAAGTTTAACCCGTACGTTATTTTCGCGTACATAAATACTTCGTTCACTTAGCAAATTAAAGCGCTTATCAAACAAATAAAAAGTTGCAATACCATCTGGTACTGCTTGCCGGGCAACAACGGCTTCATACTGCCCCCTGCCGATAACAGCGTAAAATAAACTGTCTTTTGAAACACCCACTAAATAGGTAACCGCATCTTTTGTATAAATAGAATCGCCCAGTAAAACCCTTAATTTGTAATTGCCCGGTTGTGTTGTAACAGAAATCTGACCTTTATGATAATCAAAATCAGGTAAGGGGTAACTTACTTCTTTACCATGCCAGTTAATAACCGCTTTGTACTTTCTAAAACCTGATGGTTCAAAATCAATTTTTACAAAGCCATTTACGTTTGTGGTAAATTTCGCAATTGTTGTGTCGCGGTTATCTTTTATAAAGCCATCGATCACTACAGGATCTCCGTTTGCAAAGTTTGTTTGCAAAGCGATTGCAGAGTTAATGCCGGTAATTACCGAACCGCCTTCGGGGAAAAAGGTTATTAAGGGTGTACTATCCTTTAGGTTTGTATTCTTTTTTTGTACAGCCGCGTAGTTATCGTCTGTATTGCCAAAAATATAAAGTGGCTTTACGCAAATGCTGCTGGTATCACCTTCAACCATTTGCTTTGTATATGCCCTAAGCCAGTAATAACCGGTAGCGATGGATTGAGGCAATACAATACGCGACTCTATCTGCCTGTTAGCAGCATCTAAAACAACAGCTTTTATCACGCTGTCATTTTCATTCACAAGATCCACGAAAAGAAACCTGCTTTTTGTATATATTTTTTGAGAAACACTATTTAAAAGAAATGCACTGAACCACACTTTGGCCCCCGCCGTAAAAACAGATTTATCCGTAACCAGGTAGGCACGGGGTTTTTCGTGTGTTCTTATTGCCGTTATAAATTTTCCTGAAAAGGAATCTAAAACATCTCTGTTGGTGTTTTGTGCAAACACGGTATTGGCAAACAATACAGCCAACAAAAAGGAAAATATTTTATAGTATTGCATGTGGCTGATTTTTTTGCATAAATGTACCAAATTCAAGCCTTATACAACTCTTAAATTAAACCGGTACCACTTATACTTTTATATTGTACTAAACCCCAATGCTACTATTTAGCTTCTGTTGTGTCACTCACTTTTACTGTTGTATCAATATTCGGCAATGTGAAACAACATCATTTACTTTACAACAGTATGCTGAACTATAATTCAGGGTAGGATGTTTTATTGTTGCCATGAAAGAGGAACTGTGAAACGAGCGTGGCAACAAGAGATTCCATGAAATACTAAAGCCTGGAGTCATAAAATTTCTTTTAACAGGTACTGATGTGTTTTATAATTTTATCTGCATGATCCCTTGAATTTTCTATGAACCATTTATGTGTATCCATGCCGCCGCAAACAACTCCTGCCAGATAAATTCCAGGTACATTGGTGAGCATGGTTTCGGAATTGTATTCGGGTCGCAATTTTTCATCGTTACTCAGGTGAATTCCGAATTTTTTAAGCAGATCGAAATTGGGTTTATAACCCGTCATTGCGATTACGAAATCGTTGGCGATGGTGATAATTCCTTCAGGCGTTTGAATATCAACTTCTTGCTCTCTAATGCTCGTCAACGTTGAATTATAGTACGCTTTAATACTGCCTTCTTCTATACGGTTAATGATATCGGGGCGTACCCAATACTTAACCCTTTCGCCTACCTGCGCATCTTTAATTACCATGGTAACTGCTGCACCTTTGCGCCATGTTTCGAGTGCTGCATCAATCGCTGAATTTTGTGCACCAACAACCAGCACTTTTTGAAATGCATAATAGTGCGGATCTTTATAATAATGATGCACTTTGGGCAGCGATTCGCCGGGAACATTCATCAGGTTGGGTATATCGTAAAACCCTGTGGAGATAATAATATTGTTGCAGTGATAAGTTTGTTTTGAAGTGCTTACAAGGAAAGAATTATCTGGTTGCCTGTTTACTTCATTTGCTTCTTCAAAAAGATGAATATTAAGCTGCTGCATTTCTGCAACACGCCTGTAATATTCAACAGCTTCCTGCCTTTTTGGTTTGGGATGAAGCGTCATAAAAGGAACACCGCCAATTTCCAGTCTTTCTGCCGTAGAAAAGAAAGTCATGTTTACGGGATAATTATAAAGACTGTTAACCAGGCAGCCTTTCTCTATAATTACATAACCAAGCCCTGCATTCTTTGCTGCAATGCCACACGCCAAACCAATTGGTCCACCACCAATAATTAAAACATCATACTTACTCATGCCTGCAAATTACACAGAACATGAAAAGTAAAAAGATAAAAATTAATGTGTTTAAAAAGAAACTGCAACGCCTGCACGAAGCAAGCCCTTGGACCCAAAACCCAATTCTCCAAAGCAGGCCACTGTATTACCATAGGTAAATCCTAGTAAAGTAAAGTGATAAGCAAAAACGGTAGTATTGATGTTATCAGTTTCACCGGAATATTTAACAAGCTTTACGCCCATTGCTGCGCCGGAATAAAAATTACTCTTAGGCTTTATTAAATAATTGTAATGATACTCAGGCATTACTGAAAAAACATCGTGATTAAAATTTGTGCTTTTATCATTGTTGTATTCGGTAATATTCAATTGCTCTGAAGCAACGGACAAGCCAACCTGGTGGCGCTTATCTTTCAAACTCACCAGTGCATCCATAGAATAAGCACCACTGGTTTTGATCCTGAAATCATGGTTGGTGAAAAAAGAAACCAGTATAGTGCCAGCACTGTTGGCCAGTACTTCTGCGGTATGCGTATCTGATAAGTAGCCAAAACCTCCACGCAGGGTAACCGTTTTATACTGTGCATTGGCAACGGAAACCGACAGAAACAAAACAACAATATTTACAAGCTTTCGCATAAAAATAATTATCTCAATTTGACAACAGCCTTAAACATTACGCTGCATTCACCTTTATTCTTTATTCCTGATATACACCAGTTTTATGCCAGCCTTATCTGTTTCGCGTTTATCAATTTCAAACTGATTATGCGACTGTATCAATGGTGTTAGTTTTGAAAACCCAAAATTACGCGGATCGAAATTGGGTTGCTTTTTTAATACCAGGTTTCCTACATCGCCAAGAAAGGCCCAGCCATTTTCATCTGCAAGGTCGCTTATCGTTGAAGCGATCAAATGCAATGTTTCTTTATTCACTTTATCTACCACAGCTTTCTGTTTTGGCTTACCGGGTTTTGGTTGTGCAGCTTCTTCTGTATCCGTTTCTGCATCAGGGTTTGAGAGTATTTCAATATATATAAATTTATCGCAGGCCACTATAAAAGGTTGCGGTGTTTTCTTTTCACCAATTCCAAAAACTTTCATGCCTGCTTCCCGCAATCTTGTTGCCAAACGTGTAAAATCGCTGTCGCTGCTAACAATACAAAAGCCATCTACTTTTCCGCTGTATAAAATGTCCATCGCCTCAATAATCATCGCAGAATCCGTAGCGTTTTTGCCTTGCGTATAACTGTATTGCTGAATGGGTGTAATCGCATTTTCAAGCAGAATATTTTTCCAGCCACTTACAGTAGGTTTCGTCCAGTCGCCATAAATTCTTTTAAAAGTTGGCGTACCATATTTTGCAATTTCAGCCATGATTCCTTTTACATTTTTGTAAGGAATATTATCAGCATCAATCAGCACTGCAAGACGTATATCTCTTTGTTGCTCCATATTACAAAGTACGTTTTTCTAAAGGTGAGAAAGGCAATTATTTTGAGCCTGGCAGAGAGATTAATTTGATGATATGGTGATTTGACAATGTGCCGATAAAATACATAATCAAATTAGCCTATCATCAAATCATCAAATCAGCATTCTTGCGTCGCACACTTGTGCTGCAGGAATTTTATTGAGCTTTTACCAAAGCGTAGATCAAAGTGAGTAGTAAAAATCACTTCTTACTATACTCTATTCCGCTAAAGTTAAACGATGCAACTTCGCCTTCATCATTCAAAGAAAAAGTGATCCATGTTTTACCATACCACTCATATTCAAATTTGCCAAGAAAAGTATTATAATGCCAGTGGTTTAATTGCACATTGATATGGTTGGGAAACTGCAACATTAATGTATCATTATTGTTTACTATTTCCGCATCGCCATAAATTTCATTGCTGTACTTACCTGCATAAGCCTTTAGTTCAAGCGATGGTTTTGTATTGAGTACACGTTTTGCCTCAAAATCTGTTTCCTCTTTTTCCCCATCATTTCTTAAGCCCTTGTACATTTTATAAAAATCGGCGCTCCAGTCATTTTTATTATCGCCAAAAACCCACAGATCCATTGCCTTATACATCAGTGCGTGCCTCACTTCTGTGTGGTCAAGATTACCGAAAATATATACACCAAAATGTTCGTCATTAACAAGTCCGCAAATAGCAACGGCACCATCCAGGCTTCCTGTATGAAAATTCACCATTTTACCCCGGTAATCTTCCTGAAACCAGCCCAGGCCGTAAGTTGTCCAGTGTGGTTTGGTAAGTTTTGCCGTAGGATAAAAATCGTTAGTTGAAAAAGAAGATGGTGTAAATAAACCCGCATAAGTTTCAGGTTTAAGCAAGGCCTTGCCATTAGCTTTTGCACTGTCTAACATAAACATCATCCATTTATTAATATCATCAGCGCAAGACCAAACACCACCCGCTGCATCAATACCTTTGGCTTCAATAAATGTAATTGGCTTTACCACAGAATCTTTGTACATGTAATGCGGGGTAATATGGCTGGGTTCTTTAACAGAGAGGGAATAGTTAGGATATGTATGCAACATGCCCAATGGCGTAAACAAACGTTCCTGTATAAATTCATCATAAGTTTTACCGCTTACTTTATGAATTACTTCGCCTGCTACCACATACATCAGGTTCTGGTAAATAAAAGAAGAACGCATGGAATACTCCGGTTTCAGTAACCGCATTTTTTCAATCACGGTATCAACCGGTGTTCCTATAACCCACAGCCAGTCTGCATTTCCCAGGCCTGCGTTGTGTGTAAAAAGATCTTTCACAGTAACTTCTGCATTGGAATAATTATCATAAAGCTTAAATGCAGGATAGATCTCACTTACTTTATCCGTCCATCTTATTTTTCCTTCGTCAACCAGCATACCCATGCAAACCGCTGTCATTGCTTTCGTGGTTGAGGCGCATATAGACAACGTTGAAGTTGTAAAAGCCTCAGGCCTGCCAAGTTCGGTAACACCATATCCTTTTTTAAAAACAACATTACCATCTTTTACTACCGCAACAGAAATGCCCGGCGTTTTCCATAACGTAAGCGCCTGTTGAATATAGGCATCAAAGCTTGCACTCTCATCCAACTTTGCAATTGCATTTTTTTTCTGTGCTTCTGCCTGAACAAAAAATAATAAAGCAATCACTACGGGCATCCAGATTTTTCTCATGAAGATTGTTTTAAGCAATATAGCAGTTATTCATTTGCCGTACAAAAATTCAAGAAGTCTTTATAGCAAAAGGAGAAAATGTTTATGAACCAAACTGAGGTTTTTTATGGCATCGCCTGTTGTGTCACTCACTTGTACGTTCCGAAGATTAAGCAACTAAGGCTTCTGGCAGTTAGCCTTTAGCTATTAGCGAACAGTCAATGGCTCATAGCTATTCTGCAGTACAAGTGAGTGACACAACAGGAGCCTCATAGCACTACTTCAGCCCGGCTCATAAAAATAAAAAAGCAGTTACAACACATGCGTTGTAACTGCTTTTAAGAAATGAAGCAACTATTTTTTTGCAGGCATAAAACTTAATAAGCGGATATTGCTGATGAAATTGTAATCGTACTGGTAAAGCCCGTCTTTGGTTACTACCATTGCTTTATGATTGGCAGCAATAATATCGTAAGGCTCGTTGCTTTTGATTTGATTTAACAGTATTAATTTGGATGGGTTTGAGGCATTATAAACCTTCACAGCATCACCATCGCAAATGAATAACAGATTACCATCTTTGCTTAAACCGGTTGGTTTTGTAAGCGGATATGTTGTTACAAGCTGGCTGTGCAGCAGGTCTTTTACATCGATTACATCCAGCTCGTTTTGATCGCCACCGCAACCATCGCCTGCATGCAGCGTAACATAAGCATAACTTCCATCGGTTATCACAGGATCGCAGGCCCGGCCATGTGTAAACTCGCCCACTTTAACAGGAGACTCCGGATTGCTTACATCGTATATAAACATACCGATTGCAGACCCGAGAAAGAGTTTATCCTGGAAAGGGAAAATGGTTTGCAGATCGAAACCTGCAAAGAAATTTGAATCGAGTTTAGGAGCGGCCGGGTTACTGATATCTACAATGCCCAGGCTGTGCATTTCGGTAATGGCATACAAATAATTGCCGATCATCACCATGCCTGCCATAGAACCGGCTGTGCCGCTATTTGACTTGACGCCCGGAGTTGCATTTTGCAGTAAAATACCCCCACCGTTATACTCCGGATAATGATCTGCAAATATTGTAGTATCTTTTTGCTTCCAGTCAACAAGAATGCTATCGGATACGTTTGTGTTAGGGCCACCGGTAAAATAAGTATTACCAACAAAAAAATTATCGAGTTTACCTGTTAGTGTAACCTGCCGGGGATTGCTGATGTCCAATGCCAGCATATCGGTGTACATATCGGCATATAGTGTATTGCCTTTAATGGCAATATCATTGTTGCCGGGGATAGACAGAAAAGCAACCTGCGTGGGGTGCGAAGGATTGCTGTTATCAATTATATGGATACCTTTCTTTACCTCGTTAAGATAGATATAGTTGTCTTTTATATAGAGCTTTCCGGCATGATCGATTGACTGCGCAGGATTTCCATTAATGGATGCAAGTACATCTGCTTTTGCTTTGTAAACAAAATCGCTGTACAAAGTATAGGTGTAGGCTTCTTTTGTTTTAACAGCGCTGTCTTTGGAACAGCCTGACAGAAGACAAATAGTACAGGTAATTGCAAACACCTGGAATGTTATAAGCTGATTATATTTTTTCATAAACTGTGTTTTGCAGCCTGACAAAGGATTGATAAATAGCGTTGCATGAAGATATTAAAATAGAAATTTACTTTCCGATTCTGTGCCGGGCTGTTGATTGCTCATTATTGGTTATGGTGTAAAAGGGTGCGACGCAACGGATGCTTCATGTATATTCCTGAGTCCGGTTCAAAAAAAATGCAGGTCTATTTATTGACCTGCATAAAATTTATTAATGTAACTCAATTTATTGCTTCATTTCTGCATAATACTTATGAAAATAAGGGATGGTTTCTATGCCTTTATAGAAATTCACCAGGTCGTATTTTTCGTTGGGGCTGTGCAGGTTATCACTGTCTAAACCAAAGCCGAGGAACACCACTTTGCAACCCAGTTCTGCCTCAAACAATGCTGTGATGGGGATACTGCCACCACCACGAACAGGAATGGGCAACTTACCAAAACTTGTTTCAATGGCTTTGGCGGCAGCACGGTATTCAATGCTATCAACCGGCGTCATATAAGGATCTCCGCCATGGTGTTCTTCTGCTTTTATGGTAACGTATGGCGGAGCAATTTTTTTGAGGTGTGCAATCAGCAGCGCCGTCATTTTCTCGTGCTTTTGATTGGGCACCAAACGGCAACTGATCTTTGCATGCGCTTTTGAAGGCAGCACTGTTTTAGAGCCTTCGCCGGTATAACCACCCCAAATACCGTTGAGTTCAAGCGTTGGCCGAATGCCTGTTCGTTCGCTGGTGCTGTAACCTTTTTCGCCCCATAATTCTTTTACACCAAGCTCTTTTTTATATGTCGCTTCGTCGTAAGGAGCTTTGGCAAGTTCTGCTCTCTCTTCAGCAGAAGATTCCACAACATCATCATAAAAACCAGGGATTGTAATATGATTATTTTCATCGTGCAAACTGGTAATCATGTGTGCAAGAATGGTAATCGGGTTGGCAACAGCGCCGCCATAAACGCCACTGTGCAGGTCACGGTCGGGGCCGGTAACTTCAACTTCAATATAACTTAAACCACGCACACCCACATCAATGCTTGGGGTGTTGATGCTTAGCATGGCGGTATCGCTTATAAGAATCACATCAGCTTTTAAAAGCTCTTTATTTGCTTTTACAAATATGCCCAGGTTGGGCGAACCAATCTCCTCCTCCCCTTCAATAATGAACTTGATATTTACCGGAAGTGAGTTTGTTTGCACCAAAGTTTCCAGTGCTTTTACATGCATATAAAACTGGCCTTTATCATCGCAGGCACCACGTGCATAAATTTTTCCGTCTTTTATTGTTGGCTCAAAAGGCCCGCTGTGCCATAGTTCCAGCGGATCGGCAGGCTGCACATCGTAATGGCCATATACCAAAACCGTAGGCTTGCCAGCATCGATCATTTTCTCGCCGTACACTACAGGGTGGCCTGCGGTTGCATAAATTTCTACAGTATCTGCACCGGCTTCTAACAGGCGGGTTTTTACTGCTTCTGCGCAACGCTGCATATCTTCTTTGTGTTCGCTGCGTGCACTTACGCTGGGTATGCGCAAAAGTTCAAGCAATTCATTTAAAAACCGGTCTTTGTGCTGCTGCTGATAATCGCTCCATGATTGCATAAATAATATTTTTTTAGTGAAACGCCACGTGCCAATCACTGTTTAACTGTAATAAAAATATAAGCAACGAAAGTAATGTGTTTTAGGAATATTATGAGCCGGGCATTTGGTAATTCTACCCCGGAGATGGCACTGAGTGCAGGGCAATCCTGTTGCCTTCGGTATCTTGCAACACGGCCATGTAACCGTACTCAGGTGAAATCTGTGTTTTAGGAACCAATACTTTTCCACCGGCGGCCTCAACTTTATCTAAAACATGTTGCACATCCGGGTTTGCGTTCAGGTAAATGAGTGTACCATCTGTTGCAGAAGGAATATGAAATCCACCGCTGTCAACCAGTGCGCCGCCAACCTGCGTCATCATATCCTCTAAAGGAAACATGCGCATTTTAATATTGGGCGTATCCAATGGTATCATACTGATATCAAAAATGGCTTCGTAAAATTTTTGTGCACGGGCTAAATCGGTTGCCGGAATTTCGAACCAGCTTATTGCATTTTTCATGTTTGATTTTTTAAGATTAAAATTTTAAAGGATACTTTACTGCACTAAGTTTAAAATTTTTTCCAGGAAAAAATAACCGCCTGTCATTTACTTTTTTAAAATCGGCTAAAGATTATTTACGTATTATTTCTTTGTTAACCGGCAACAGGTCAATAATGAAGCTTTGGTTGTGTCACTCACTTGTACGGTTGGATTATATATCAGCAAAAAAAACATCCCGCATTATGATCCATATCAAAAATGCGGGATGTTGTATTTTTTGTTCAATAAATTTCTGAACGTACAAGTGAGTGACACAACAGGCGATCACCAAAATATCAAAAGCCTGGTACATAAAAATCTACTTCAGCTTAGCCACCTGCTCTTCAAAATATTTTTTTGTTGCTATTACATCGGGCAAGCTGTGCAGCCAGTTCGATTCCTGTTCAATAGAAAGCATACCGCTGAAATGCTGGCGTTTTAATTCTGCGAAGATTGCCGGAAAGTCAATAACACCGTGGCTTACAGCAGTATCTTCTGCCTCCGGATTATCAAATACTTTAATATCTTTCAAATGCACGCCATATACATGGCCTTCCAGTTTCTTTAAACACTCAACAGGATTAAGTCCGTTGCGTGCCCAGTGGCCCACATCGGCAACAGAGCCAATGTTTGGATGGCCCTGTGCAGCAGCTAACACAGAATCGGGGCTCCAGTAATGATTGGGTTTCGGATGATCGTGAATGGCAATTTTTATTCCGTAAACACCAGACATACTATCAACCATATTCCATTGATCATCGCGGGGCTCACAAGTAATATAGCTCAGATTAAATTCTTTTGCAAGATCAAAAAACTGTTTCCATTCAGCATCTGTTTCGGGAGCTATTACACCCAATGCAACAATGCTGATACCTTTTGATTCGAGTAGTTTTTTTAATTTACCACGGGTATCGGCGTTCATTGCTATGCCGAATTCGCCAGGCATGTCGGCACCTAATTTCTGTCCCGGATAGGCTTCAATACTTTTAATACCTGCACTATCAACTTTATTAAGCGCATCAGCAAAAGTGAAATGATTGAAGGTCCACATCTGCACCCCAAGCTTCCAGTTGGCTGTTACATCTGCAGAGTCTGCAACAGATGTAGTTGTATCTGTATTATTGTCAACAGGTGTTCCGCTGTTGCATTTTGTAAAGAACATTACAAATAAAAAACTTGCACCAGCAAAAGCAATTCGTTTCATTTTGAAAAATTTAAATAGTTAATGAAGTGATTAATACAGGCGAAAGTTAAAGGATTAATCCTTTCGGATGAGAGCCATTTTAAATTGCTGAGAAAAAAAACAAAAAATATTTGATTCGGCGGTTACATTCTTTCTACGTGCTGCAACTACTATTATATAACGGATGAAACAGCAGGAAAGCGCAACCTGCAGATTAACATCCGATTCATTAAAAAATAAAACAAAAAAACAAGTTATGAAAAAGATCTTATTTGCCGCTTCGCTGCTGATTGCAGCTGCCACTTTCGCTGCTCCTACGCATGTTAATGCAGTTAAATTTTCATCAGAAACAGGTAAAGGAGTTCATATTCCTCCTTCACAGGTACCACCTGCAATTATGGCACAATTCACCAGCCAGTTTCCCTCAGCTACAAATGTTAGATGGGAGCGCCAAACAGAACATGGCCAAACTGTTTACCAGGCCAAATTCTTGCTTAATGGTGCACGTATGAAAGTACAATATCCCGCTTAGTAATCGTTCTGCTAACACATGGCGAACTACAGTAATCTATTAAAATCTTCAGAAAGTCATTGCCCTGGTAGTGACTTTCTGAATTGATCAATTTTAAAACATTACCCGTAAAAAAGCATGCATTTTTTAATCCTGCACAATCACTTAACAGTTTAAACGGCTTCCATATTTGTTTGTTTATCAAGGTATTTTAATCACTTGTTTAGCAGCTTTTTTTCCCTGTTCAGCAAATTGCATAAAGATTAAATGAAAGCCGGGGTATATATTCACCAACGGCAAAAAAAACAAAGACCAAAAATAAAGTACAATTTACTTAAACACTTTAGCCATGAAACCTAAAATTCTAATTGCCTGCACCGTTGTTATTTTAGTGCTGGGTATCGCCGCCTGCACCAAAAAAGATAATATAATACCCGGCACCAATTTAAGCGCTACCGCAGTAAATTCAGATGCTTTAGTGTTAAGCACGTGCGACCAGTTTACCTACGGTGATTCAATAATCTATCCCATAGAAACAAGTCATGGAATTCACCAGGTGGCACATCTTTTAAATCCGCTTTCCGGAACTTTCGGATGTTATCCCAGTGGCCTGGAAATTAATGCAACAAACGGCGATATTGATGTTTACCGAAGTGAAACGGGTTTAAGATATATGGTTTGGTTTAAGGCAACCGGATCAACAGACACCTGCAAAAAATACATCACTATTGCGGGTATTAATTTTATGGACAGTATCTATGTTCTCACCAACAAAACACAAGGTCTGGCACAACCGCTTTACAATGCTACACCAGGAAAAAGCGTGGGTGGTTCAACTTTAACCAATGAATTCGATGACGGCAATGATGATGATGACGGCGATGGCTTTGACGATGAACCGCTTCCTGGCCAGGAATTAATACCACAGGGTGTTGCACTTGATAAAACTACCGGTAATATTGACCTTAAACAAAGTATTGCAAATGGGGCGTTGGGTATTAACCCCACTCCCGGCACGTTCAAAGATTTTATACTCAACTACAGAGTGTCCGATCCAAGTGCCAACGCGTTAAATAAACTTACATTCCGTTTATATTATTTTCATAAAACCAGCGAAATTCCATCAAGCCTGAAAAAGCAATATAAATCAAAACGCTCCCTTATTCTTTTCAATCAGCTTCAGGGCGGCGGCCCGTCAGGCACTTTTACCAGCTACAACAACCTGCTTACACCTTTTCAAAAAGGGGTGGAAGTTAAATGCAGACCGGCCTATATTATCGTTGTTCAACAGTAGCAATTATTCACTTGAATAAACATTTATAATACCAGCTTTTGCGGTAATGGCGTTGTTCTTGCGTCGCAATCCTTTCATCGTTTGTACATGCCTGAGCTTTTATTGAAGCGTATAAAATAATAGCAGCACGCAGTTTGTATTTTAAAGTTCAAAAAAGGTTATAAAAGTACAAGTGTGCGACGCAACAATGCTTCATATAAATTCCTATGCCCGGCCCAAAAAAAATAAATTATTTGAGGTAATCTTTTTATTCTGCTGTAAGCAAACACATGCCGGTTATTTTTTACTATTTTCATGCAGTTCAATTGCATGAAGATGAAATTAAAATTGTTGCTGTGCGTTATTTTCCCGCTGTTATTTATACTACCAAAAGGGCAGGTAAGCGGCAGCGAAACCTTGTACCAGGAGCTATTTATAAAAGCAGAAAAATTATTTACCGGCGAAGCAGGCGAATATAACGACACATTAGCATTGGCTTACTACACAAGAATTGTACAGCATGTTAAACCAGATGCCGGCAATGCTTTACTGTTGTATAACTGCCATGAGCGCATGGGCATTTTAAAACAGGGATTGGGCACACCTTCAAAAGATGTGTTGCAGGAATACTACCAGGGTTTACAACTACAAAACAATTATCAACTACCCGATTCTATCTTATTCCGTTTATTATTATCTGCAGGAAATGTTCATTATTCCGATGGCCGGTTCGATTCATCGGTTTATTATTTTTCAAGAGCAGAAAAGATCATACAACAATATCCTGGTGCCGGCCTTGCAGGTGATCTGTATAACTCACTTGGTGCGCTTTACAGCGAATCGGGAGATTACAAACAAAGCGGAATCTACTTTAGCAAAGCTTTAGAGATAACCCAAAAAACAAAGCCCGAACTTAAGGAAGCGATCTTTGCCATGTCAACCAATATTGCTTCTGCTTTAAGATTATCAGGCAATCTCGATTCTGCTATTCAGTTGTATAAAAAGCTACTACAACCAGGCGCACCGACAACCCCACTATTGAACAACCTTGGAAGAATTTATCTTTCTAAAAAAAAGCCTGACAGTGCTTTGTATTATCTACAGCAGGTAAAGGATGCCGGTATTTACGCAATTGGCTATAACAATGCGCTGGGGCTTGCCTCTATACAAAAGAATGACACAATTACTGCGGCAAAATATCTAAAAAATGCCACCACAATATTTCAACAAAATAAATCAACCGCTAAAAATAATTCTTATGGTGCAACGTGCAGGTATTTTGGCGACCTGAGGTTAATGGAAATGCAGCCACAGCAAGCACTGCAATATTACCAGCAGGCGATCATTCAACTGGATTATAAGTTTAATAATGAAAATGTTTTTACAAACCCCGGTAATTTTATTGGTGACTTTGCCGGTTACGAATTGTTCAATGCCATACTTGCAAAAGCGAACTGTTTTGCTGTACTTTTTAAACAGGAACATAAAGAAGAAAATTTTAATGCTGCCATAAGCACCTATGATTCTGCTTTTGCACTGGCTGATTATATAAAAAAATCAATTGATAATGATGAGGCACGGTTGTTTATAGCGGATAAGGTATTCGAAGGTTACCGCAGCGCTATTGACTTTCTATTGAATAATACCGCAAAATATAATAATGAGAAAACAAACCTGCTGGCACTCAAATGGATCAGTAAAAGCAGGGCCACCTCTCTTGCCATAAGTTTAAAAGAAAACACCATTAAAAAATTTGCCGGTTTGCCGGATTCACTTTTGCAAAAAGAAAAAAATATTAAAATAAATATATCGAGGCTGAAGCTTCAATTGCAACAATCAACCGACAACAGTACACAACAAGCAATCGTTTCTGAAATAAATTCCTCCGCTTTATTCCTTAGCGAATTAACAAACAGTTACCGGCAATACCCCGGGTATTACCGTCAAAAGTTCGCATCGGATAGTCTTGATATTACCGGAATTCAAAAAAATATTCTTGATAAACATACTGCTGTAATTTGCTATTTCAGTGGTGTGAAAAATATCAGTGCGTTTATTATTACACAATTATCTGTTACAGAAAAAAAACTGACTACTGATACTACAATCAATCAGCAGATCAGGCAATTTGTTAACGGGCTTTCTGAGGATGCAGCGGGAAAGAATAACAGCAACGACACTCTTTCCACCAGGCTGTACAATACATTAATGCTGCCCGTTGCAAGATCGCTTGATAATAATATTGCTTCACTTATTATTATACCAGATGAACAACTGATTAATATGCCTTTCGAAGCACTGCAAATGCCGGGCAATAAATATATGGTTGAAAAATATGCCATAACGTATCAGTACGCACTCCCCTTCTTACTTTTAAATAACAAAAATATCAGTAGAGCGCAGTCATTGGCGGTGGCTCCATTTGCAGCCAGGAATACTAACAGTCCCTTTGCCTTATTAGAATCTTCGAGATACGAGATTGGTTCATTTTCGGCAGATGAACAACTGGTTAACGAAAACGCCACTAAAAAGAATTTTCTTTTACATGCCGCTAATGCCTCAGTAATTCACCTGGCAACACATGCAGTTGTTGATTATTCAGAACCCGAAAATTCCTTTATTGCCTTTTATCCATCCGCCAAGGAAGATTCTTCTTATAAATTATTTGCGCATGAACTGTATAACCAGCAATTACCCAATACACAGCTTGTATTTTTAAGTGCCTGTGAAACCGCCAGTGGTAAAGTATCTCAGAGTGAAGGCGCTTTAAGTTTATCAAGGGCTTTTGCTTATGCAGGATGCCCCAATATTGTGACTTCGTTATGGAAAGCTGAAGACAGATCAACAGCATACATCAGTGAAAAATTCTATAATTACCTTGATAAAGATTATACTTATGCTGAGGCCTTACAACAGGCAAAAAAAGACCTGTTGCTGGATGGAGCCATGAGCCAGTATCATGCACCGCAGTATTGGAGCCACCTTATTTTTATAGGAGATGTGCAGCAATCTAAGTCTTCAAATATTTTGTGGATTGCTTTAGGCGCTGCACTGCTTGCAATTGCAGTTTTTTATTTTATAAAACGAAAGTGAAAGAGCAGCCCGCTGCTGATTCATAGTCGGAACTTACAAGAGTGCGTCCCGATGAAACATACGGGATTAAGAACGCAAGTAAAGCTTCACAAAGAACTGCTGTACGGCCAATAAAAATTATTATTCCTTCATCTTAAGGATGCCAAGTTTTGTACTGCTGATCTCACTTGCTTTCTGATAAAACATGTGCTGCTTATTGGCCTTGATCATATTCAACTGTTTTTGCGCTTCTTCAATATTGCCCGCTTTTATGTAAGCCAGTGCGAGGTAATAATCCGTTTCCTGTTCAAAATATTTTTTGGGTGAATTACTGTTGAGTTGCTGCACATTTTTGAGATCATCAATGGCTGATTGACTGTCGCCTGTTTCAAGAGAGGCAAGCGCTGCAAGAAAACAATCTTTCTGATTTTTATCTGTAATTATTTTAAAAACTTCGATAACACCACTAAAATTATTTGCGCTGAACAATGAGTCTATACTTTGCTGCGACTGACTTTCGCCCCGCGAAACAGGCAATTGATATTTGATAAAATTATCTGCATAAACCGATTCATTGTTTGTGGTTGAATATTCGTAAACTGCATAACCTGCAACTGCGAAAATAAAAACAGCCGCTATGCGTAATATAATTTTTGTACTGTTTCCAAAAGAAGGTTTTATCACTTTTGCTGTTTCTTTTTCTGCTGTTTGTGCAACCGCGATTTCAGGATAATACTGCTGGTGCAACCTGCTTATCCTCTGCCTTAAACCTTCAGTTTTTATAGCGCTGCGGGCCGCAACAAGATTTTCAAAACGTTCTTTTACAGCAGCATCTTCCTGTATCAGTTTATCTGTTGCTGCGTTCTCTTCCGGCGATAATTCACCATCAAGAAAGCTGATCAGTTGTTCAATAACATCGGGTGTAAAATTATCCTGCATGTCTCAGTGCGTTTTTAAATTGTGTTTTTAAATCCTGGTTGTCTTCTATCATTTGTTCAAGCTGCTTCATGCATTTATATTTCTTGTTGCGCAGCACCTGTTCATTCTGGTAATCGGTAGTCTTATCCAGGATGTCTTTCATTGAAAGGTCCTCATAATACACCATTAGTAAAAGCTGTTTGCATTTTTCGCCAAGCCGTTGAAACAAATCCTGTATGGCTTTATAATACTCATTTTTAATCAGCTGGTTTACGGCTCCCTGTTCTGTTTCATCTTTTCCTTTTTCAAAAACCCGGTTGCGGTTATCTGCGCTGTTTCTTTTTCGCAGTTCACTTAACCAAAGATTGCGTGTAATGCTGTATAGAAAAGATTTTACACTTGAATCGCCACGGAATTTATCCTGTTGAACGATGTCAATAAAAGCAATCAGCGCTTCCTGAATAATGTCTGCTGCATCATCTTTTGAACCGTTGTTGTTGGCAACATAATATTCCAGCAAGCCATAATATTCCTTATAGATAAACTTAATGGCCGCATCTGTTTCTCTATCGTTCTTCAATGCCCGTACAAGTTCAGCATCTGTATAATTTTGAACAATCTCCATTCAATTTGCAATTATATGTATAAGCTAAAAAAAGTTTTGTAACCGGAAATGTAGAAAAAATTGAAGTTGAACGCGGATTTTATTTTGCCGAACAGGTATTTTAAACAGATGAACATAAACAAAGGCGCTATGAGCCCGGCCAATAACCTTGTGGCATCGCCTGTTGTGTCACTCACTTGTACGGTTGGAACAATATTCAGATAAAGGCTATTAGCGGTTAGCCTTTAGCTATTAGCCAATGGCTAATAGCTATTCTTCAGTACAAGAGTGCGACGCAAGTAAAGCCTCATAGAATTACAAATGCCGGGTACAAAAAATCAATAATCCTTCTTTGGTTCTTTAACTAATGAAGTATCGGTTGCCAGCAGGGGCACAACATAGCCACCTGAATCTATTTGCGTTTTAGGGAATGTTGTTCTTAGTGTTTCCCAGTCATTTTTACCAACATTTGTTTGATAGAGATAGAGCGATTGCAGCGTATATAAATTCTTCAGTTGCAGTAAGCTTTGTGCAGAAATTTTAGTACCAACGAGGTTTAAATACTGCAGGTTTGTAAGTGGTTGCAGTTGTTGTAACCCTTTATCAGTAATATTTGTATGCGAAAGGTCGAGTTTAATGAGATTGGTTAACTGCGAAATTATTTGCATACCGTCGTCACCAATATTGGTATCATCTAATTTTAACCAGATCAATTGTTTTTTTAATTGCAGCAGCAATTGAAGGTCGTCTTTGTCAACAATGGTATCGGTTACAAAATTCGCCATTAAGTAATTGCTGTTTTGTACTACAGGCAATACCACTACGCCTTTTTGTCTTAGCTGATCGATCACTTTTTCATCTGCTTTTTCAACTGTAGTTTTAGGTATATCTGTCGCTTCTTTTTTTATTGCTGTTACATTTTGTAATGCAAGCAGAATGGGTTTTAATTTATCTGTTTGTTGCAGCTCTTTCACCTTTTTTGTAAAGTCAGCGTTGTTGCTGATCCACCAATGCAGCAATGCAATTTGCTGTTCTGTTGGTTGCGGTTTTTCTTTGGGCGGCATGTGGTCTTCGTTATCAACAGGCAACAATAAACGCTTGATCATTTCGCTTTCATCTGCATTGCCCGGTTCAATTATTTTGCCGTCTTTTCCGCCCTTCATCAGCTTCAAACTGTCGTCCATACGCAGTCCGCCTTTTTGCTTGTTGGCGTTGTGGCAGGAGTAACATTTTGTTTCAAGGATGGGCTTTATTACTTCCTGATATGCAACTGCTTCCTGCACATTGGCAATCGGTTTTATGGTTGCAGTTGATAAGGTGTCATTTGAAAAAATATCTTTGAATGGCTTAGTAAGATAATCGGAGCCATGCGTTAATGAGCCACCCAAATGGCCTGTTAGGAAAACAAGAATCAGTAAACCAATCGAAAGAATTCTTTTATCAATTGCAAATGCGGGGTTCTTTTCTTTTGCATACAGCATTAAAGATACCAGGGCCACGGAAATGCCCATCCACATATGCAGGCTTACCAATGTTTTATCGTAATCGTCGCTGATGGATAATAAGTAACCAGTTATGCAAGATGCAAGCGCAGCAACGGTTCCCCACAATAACACAATTGGGATTGCAGGTTTTAAGGATGCATGTTTTTCTTTACGCGAAAGCCATTGAAGCAATAACCCTATTAGCAAAATGCCAATTGGCAGATGAACTAATAATGGGTGAAAATGGCCGAGGAATTCTGTGATGCTTAATAACACGAATTAGATTTAATAAACGAATTACACGAATTAATTTAATCGCAAAAAATATTGTTTAGGGCTTTTATACTCCCCTTTAGAGGTTGGGGGCATACCTATTTCTCAACGTATGCATCATGTACACATTAATTGCCCATTGATCTGCCAGGGGCTGCCTTGTGTAAGGTAAAGTAGGCATATAATCCGGCGGGCCAAACTCAGTAAGAATCGTCATTACTTCCCCTTTTTGCTTTTTCATTTCTATTACTTTATCCCACCAGGCAAAATGTGCATTTACTGCATCATTCCATTCAGGTGCACGGGGGTCATTTACCTGAGGCCCTTCGGGGTGACCAATGCGTGCATGAATATGATTTACGCGTGACAATACAAGATCAATCGTTTCCTGCTGATCGGCTAATAAACTTTCATGGACATTGCACCAGTGAGAAATATCCAGCGTAAAACGCAGGTCAGGATTGGTTTCCAGGTAATGCCGTGCAACCGGCGCAGCATACATCAACCTCGAACGATGCGTTTCGTGACAAATCTTTAAACCCGTAGTTTTTGACAAAGCCGCTGTGTAATCAATAAAAGCTTTGCCTTGTTCGTAATTGAAATAATCTCTTCCCGAATGACAATTAATATACAGCGGTCTTTGTATTTTATTGGTTGCAGCCGCGTTGATCATGTTCTTAAAAGTATTGAAATGATCATTGAAATTGCTCTCATGCCCCGCCGTTAAAAAGCCCACTTCAAGATCATATTTTTTTAATGCAGTAAACATTTCATCCTGTGCTTTTTGTTCGGTGGGCCACCAGGTTTCAATGCCATCGTACCCTTCCTGTTTTACTTTGGCGCAGTATTCATCAGTGGTTCCGTTAAAGCCCCAACTGGTGGCTAATAGTTTAAGTTGAAAATTTGTATTCATATTGTTGATTAATTGTGGTTGCGCAAACATATCTAACGATGCAAGCATTAAAGCAGTTGTTGCCGTTGTGGTTGTTTGTAAAAAAATTCTGCGGTTCAAGTTATTATTTATAATTTTTAAAAGTTTATGGCAGCTTATTTGTTCCTAAACATATCCAGCCTTTAATATTCATAACACTTTCTGTATTCATTGGATAAAGCCAATTATTTTTCTTGATAAGATCAGCCACTTCTTTAAAAATTTCCATTTCAGTTTCGGATATTGGTGTAAATGTATTTTTATACTTTTGATAATTAGCAGAAATGCTATAAAGAGTGTCTGTTACAAAATGCCAAGTTGAATATTTTTTTCTGTCAGGGTATGTAGTTTTGCGGATAAAAAAAATATTTTCTTCATTGAATTCAATCCACATATCGAATTTTGAATTGTATGAAGTTTCACCTTCAACATGAAAATAAGATATACCGCTGAAAGAGCCTTTCTTAATTATATATCCTGATTGCTCATTTATTTTTTTTCTTACTAAAATTTTATCGGAAACGCAGCTAGTAAATGCAATTATCAAAATAAGAAAGATAATTTTATTCATTAGCATGCTACTGATTTTCATAAATAAATATAGAGTTTGTAACAATTTCAAATGAATTTTTATGCTTCACAAAGTTCCGAACGATGAACGGATTGCGACGCAATGAACGTCCCATGAAAAACAAATGCTGGTATCACATCTATTCTCCTACGCAATAATATCACTGATCACTTTTCCCCTCGTATCCGTTAATCTGAATGGCCGTCCCTGGAAATCGTAAGTGAACTTCTCATGGTCAAACCCAAGCTGGTTAAGGATTGTAGCTTGCACATCAAACGGTTCAACTTTGCCACTGATGCTACTGTAACCGATCTCATCTGTTTCACCATAAGTGAAGCCTTTCTTTATACCTGCACCCGCCATCCAAATGGTAAATGCTTCGGTATGATGATCCCTTCCCTTGAATGGATTCTGTTTTCCTTCCCTGTTTTCCATCATGGGTGTGCGGCCAAATTCGCCGCCCCAAACCACCAACGTTTCTTCCAGCAAACCACGTTGTTTAAGATCGAGAATTAACGCCGTGATACATTTATCAACCGAGCGGCATTTGTTGATGAAACCAACATCAATAGCCAGACTTGCATCGGTACCATGACTGTCCCAACCCCAATCGAACAACTGCACAAAACGCACACCTTTCTCTACCAATTTTCTTGCAAGCAATACATTATTGGCAAAGCATCCTTCGCCTGGTTTTGTACCATACATGTCGTGAATATACTGGGGCTCATTATTGATGTTCATTACTTCAGGCGCAGCGATCTGCATCTTGTAAGCCATCTCATATTGCGAAATACGGGAAAGAATTTCTGGATCGTTATACTCTTTATATTCCTGTGCATTTACTTCATTAATTGCATCAATACTAGCTTTGCGCAAATCCCTGTCCATACCATCGGGGTCTTTAATAAATAACACCGGATCACCTTCACTTCTGCATTGCACACCCTGATATACACTTGGTAAAAACCCGCTGCCCCACACGCTTTTACCCGCATCAGGATTTCTGCCGCCGCTGGTTAACACCACAAAGCCGGGCAGGTTTTGATTCTCTGTTCCAAGGCCATAGGTAACCCAACTGCCTAAACTTGGACGCCCCAATCTTGCCGAGCCTGTATGCACCATTAACTGTGCAGGTGCATGATTAAACTGGTCGGTAGTTACTGCCTTTAAAAAACTCAGTTCATCAACAATGCTTGAAAGGTGTGGCATGTTTTCGCTAACCCATGCACCGCTGTCGCCATACTGCGCAAACTTTGCCTGCGGACCAAGCATCTTTGGAACGCCGCGAATGAATGCGAATTTTTTTCCTTCGAGCAAAGATTGCGGACAATCCTGGCCGTCCATTTTCATGAGCTCAGGTTTATAATCGAACAGCTCAAGTTGTGAAGGCGCACCAGCCATGTGCAGATAAATTACACTCTTTGCCTTACCTGCAAATGGTGGCAACTTAGGCAACAACGGATGCGCAGGATCAAATACCACGCTGTTCTGAGATGCTTTGCTGCCACAGCTTCCAAACAACGAACCCAAAGCAAGCGCACCCAAACCCATGGCACTTTCTTTTAAAAAATGCCGGCGCGTATTCATGCGCATTACCGCATGCTCCGCCTCTCTTACGAGCCTTTGGTTATGTAATTCTTTTTGTGTCATATAACTATTTTTATGAACCCAGCTTTCAGATTTACTATGACGCTTTTCTTGCGTCGCACTCTTGTACTGCATAACATTGCGCGGCAATGACGATCAAACTTCCGAACGTACAAGTGAGTGACACAACCGGCGATGCCATGAAAAACTGCTGCTCACTACCAAAATATTTCCATCATCTGCACCTCCGCACATCAGTTTTTCGTTACCACTTCATCAAGATTCAGCATTGCATTTGCCACTACCGACAATGCTGCTGTTTCAGCATTGGTATGTTCATTCATGCCACCGATCATCTCACATATTTTATCCGGGGCGCTTTTAAATTTAGTTAACGCTGTGTTGTATAAATTTAAAAATGCGTTCAAACTTTTATCATCGATTTCGTGATAAGTTGCGAGTTGAAAACCTGTTTTAATTTGTTGCTTTACATCGTTGCCGGCAAGCTTTTGCATACGGTAAGCAAAACTTCTTGCGATGTCAATGTACGCCGAATCATTCAATGTTGTAAGCGCCTGCAATGGCGTATTGGTTCTTATACGGCGTACGGTACAAACTTCCCGGGCCACACCATCGAAGGTCATCATGGAAGGATAAGGCGAAGAACGTTTCCAGTACGTGTACAAAGCACGGCGATATTGATCTTCGCCTGTGTTCTGTTTCCACTCGTCTCCGTTCCACGGTGAGAGCCAGATGCCGTTCGGCTGGTATGGATAAACACTTGGGCCATACATTTTATTGCTCATCAATCCGCTGACGCAGAGGCATTGGTCGCGTACCTGCTCTGCTGATAAACGCACCCTGGCACCACGTGCAAAATATTTGTTGTAGGGATCTTTTTGTTCCAGCTCCGGAGTAAGTTTTGAATCCTGTTGGTAAGTTGCACTCATTACAATGGTGCGGATTAATTTTTTGGTACTCCAGTTATCATTGTTCATGAATTGGTAACTCAACCAATCGAGTAGTTCAGGATGTGTTGGCGGAATGCCTTGTGAACCCAGGTCTTCCAATGTTTCTGCAAGGCCGGTTCCAAAGAGTTGTTCCCAAACACGGTTTACCATGGTTCTTGCAGTAAGCGGGTTTTGTTTACTTGTAAGCCACATCGCTAAACCCAGCCTGTTGCGCGGCGCATTTGTCGGAAAGGGATTTAACGATTTGGGAACATCGGGTTCTACCTTTTCGCCTTTTACCAGCCAGTTGCCCCGCTCAAAAACATAAGATACGCGGTGCATATCTGCAGGATTTTCATACATAACCGGCGTAGTGCTTACGCTGGCATTCATCAACTTCCAGAAAATATTGCTGGCAGAATCTGCACCGGGCATTTCTTTGCCAGGAAACTGTTGGGTGAATTTAAACCACTCAAACAGAACACCTGTTTCTTCAGGCGTTTTAAGCGTAGCATTTTTATAAGTGAAGTACAGGTCGTGCACTCCTTTTGTTGGCTGAATATTGGTCGTTGTAATTTTCCATCCTTCTTTGATGGGAACTATGGGAACAGATGTAAGTACAGGGCCATTTAGTGAATCGAGATGTATCGTCCATAAACCATTTTTTGCAGAAGCAGTATAACGAAACATAAGCTGGTCTTTGCTTTCAAGATCCACGTGTGGTAATCTGCAGCTACCATTGTTGCGCATACCAGCATACCAACTGCTTACCTGGGCGGCGTTTACAAACTGATCGCATTGTATTGAATTAATGCTGGGTTGCCATGTTTTTAAAAAAGTATAATATTCTTTTGCTTTGGCATCAGAAACATTTTTTGCGAGCCAGTTGGTTAAACGCAAAAGATCCAAGCTGTCTTTATCGCCGTACTGGCGAAGCAACGGGTAATCGGCTTCTGTATCTTCATCTCTTGAGTTATTAAAAAAAGCCATGAATTTGTAATACTCATCATGCTTAAATGGATCGTAGGGATGACTGTGACATTGTACGCAACCAAAGGTGGTTCCCATTAGTCCCTGCCAGGTTGTGTTTACACGGTCCAACACAGCAGAGGTTCTGAACTCTTCGTTCTCCGTGCCACCCTCATCATTCGTCATAGAGTTGCGGTGAAAAGCCGTGGCAATATAATCATTATCGGTTGGGTTGGGCAAAAGGTCGCCTGCAAGTTGCTCCGTTAAAAACCTATCGTACGGCATATCTGTATTAAACGCATTAATGAGCCAGTCGCGGTATTTCCAGATATTTCTTCCCCTGTCCGCTTCGTAACCTTTGGTATCTGCATAGCGTGCAAGATCGAGCCACATACTGGTCCATTTTTCTCCGTAGTGAGGAGAGGCAAGTAATGAATCAACAAGATCGGCATAGGCATGATCCGTGTTATCATTTAAAAATTTGTTGGCAATATTTTCCGGTGCGGGCATGCCGATAATATCTAAACTTACCCTGCGCAACAAGGTTTGTTTATCTGCCTCTGCCGATGGTTTTAAATCCTGTTCTTTTAATTTTTGCTCAACGAAATTATCTACCGGATTCTTTGCCCATTCACTTGTTGTACTGATCAATCCAAAGAAAGTTTTTGGCTGAGGTACGGCTACTTCTTTCACCGGAACATAAGCCCAGTGCTCCCCCCAGGGTGCACCTTCTTTTATCCATTTTGTAAGTACATCAATATCTTCTTTGATTAACGGATCATGCTTATAAGGCATGCGGTCTTCGGGATCATTAAGGTTAATGCGCCTGATCATTTCGCTGTGATCGGGGTCGCCGGGAACGATGGCGTATTTGCCGTCTTTGGTTTTGGCCAGCGCTTCATCACGAAATAATAAACTAAAGCCGCCCTTTTGTTTTACACCTCCATGGCAGGTGATGCAATTTTTATTGATGATCGGTTTTACCTGCGTGGTAAAATCAACGGTTGCATTACCTGCATTAATTAACCACACAGAAACACTTACTGTGGCAATGATACATAAAGCAAAAATGATTTTCTTTTTCATGCAGTAAACAAAGCAGTTGAGTAAATAATCATGCTTTCAAAATTAAACTAAAGGCAGTAAGAAAATATTGGAACCAATTATTACCGCAAGCGTTTGCATTTTATAAAAGTTTAATTTTTTGAGCCCGGCAATGGAACATGAATGAGGCTTTTGTTGCGTCGCACTCTTGTACGTTCGGATTATTTATTGGGCACAAAATATCCATCTTCACGTCATTGCGGGGAACGAAGCAATCTGCTTTCATTCTTTCAAAGAGTTGCAAATACTGACCACAGATTGTTTCGGAGGCCTCGCAATGACGCTCAAACTTCCGAACGTACAAGTGAGTGACACAACAGTCGATGCTATGAAAAACTTCTGCCTGCTACCAACTTATTTTCTTCATATGCACATTTGCATATCATCAAATCAGCACATCAGTTTTTAGTTACCACTTCATCTAAATTCAACATCGCATTTGCCACAACTGCTAACGCTGCTGTTTCTGCGTTTGTATGTTCATTCATACCGCCAATCATCTCGCATGTTTTATCGGGATTTTTGTTGAATTGCGCATACGCTTTGTTGTATAAATTCACGAAAGCATTCAAACTTTTATCATCAATCTCGTGATAAGTTGCTAATTGAAATCCTGTTTTTATTTGTTCTTGAACATCACTGCCTGCAAGCTTTTGCATGCGGTAAGCGAAGTTCCTTGCTAGGTCGATATAAGCAGAATCGTTCAACGTGGTGAGCGCCTGCAAAGGAGTGTTGGTACGTATGCGGCGAACCGTGCAAACTTCACGGGAAACGCCATCGAAAGTCATCATAGAAGGATAACCGGCCGAACGTTTCCAGTACACGTACAAAGCACGCCGGTACTGGTCTTCAGCTTTGCTTTGCTTCCACTCGGCACCATTCCATGGCGAGAGCCAGATACCATTTGGCTGGTAAGGAAAAATACTCGGACCATACATTTTATCGCTCATTAATCCACTGATGCAAAGGCATTGATCGCGTACCTGTTCGGCAGATAAACGAACCCTTGCGCCACGTGCATAAAATTTATTTGTTGGGTCTTTTTGTTCAAGCTCTGGGGTAATTTTAGAATCCTGCTGATAAGTTGCGCTCATAACAATCGTGCGTATTAATTTTTTGGTACTCCAATTATCATCGTTGATAAACTGGTAACTCAACCAGTCAAGTAACTCAACATGTGTTGGTGGAATACCCTGTGAGCCTAAATCTTCCAGTGTTTCTGCAAGACCGGTTCCAAAAAGCTGTTCCCAAACCCTGTTTACCATTGTTCGTGCTGTTAATGGGTTTTGTTTGCTTGTTAACCACATCGCCAAACCCAGCCTGTTGCGTGGCGCATTGGCTGGAAATGGGTTTAGTGATTTGGGGACATCTGGCTGCACTTTATCGCCTTTTACCAACCAGTTGCCGCGTTCAAAAACATAGGAAGCGCGATGCATATCAGTTGGGTTATCCATCATAACCGGCGTGGTGGGCACACTTGCTTTTAGTAGGTTCCAGTATTCTTTTTCTGTTTCTACATAACCCTGTTTTTCCTTGCCGGGCAGTTCTTCTGTAAAATAAAACCAATCGAACATTGCGCCATTGTCTTCCGGCTTTTTTAAATTATTATTCGTATACGTAAAATATAAATTGTGCAATCCGTTTGTTGGTGCAATATTGGTTTGAGTTATCGTCCATCCATTTTTTGTAAGTAATAATGGTATGGTTGCAATTACCGCACCACCTGGTTGATCGATATGTATTTGCCAGGTACCTCCTGCTGCAAACGCCTGGTAGCGGAATATAAGCTGGCTGCGGCTTTCAAGGTCAACATTTTTTAAACGGCAAACCGCATGATTACGAAATGCCAGCCATTTGGTATCACTTAATTCGCTGTTGGTAAAACTGTCACAGGTGAGTGAATTATAAGATGGTTGCCATGTTTTTAAAAACGTATAAACTTCTTTTGCTTTTTGCGTTGTAGTGTTTTGTTTTAACCAGTTTACAACGGTTACTAATTGCTGTTGCATACTATCGTTGTAAGTACGCAGCAGAGGGTAATCTGCATAGGTATCTTCATCACGGGTATCGTTGAAGAATGCCATGAACTTGTAATACTCATCATGTTTAAAAGGATCGTAAGGATGGCTGTGGCATTGCACACAGGCAAATGTAGTTCCCATGGTTGCCTGCCATGTGGTGTTTACTCTGTCCATAACAGCAGAGGTTCTGAATTCTTCATTATCTGTGCCTCCTTCATCGTTCGTCATGGTGTTGCGGTGAAAGGCGGTGGCAATATAATCGCTGTCGGTTGCGTTGGGCAGCAGATCGCCGGCGATCTGTTCAGTTAAAAACTGGTTGTAAGGTTTGTCTTCATTGAAGGCATTGATGAGCCAGTCGCGGTACTTCCAGATGCTGCGGCTATCATCGCGTTCATAACCTTTGGTGTCGGCATAGCGTGCAAGATCGAGCCACATACTGGTCCATTTTTCTCCGTAATGTGGCGAGGCGAGGAGTGAATCAACAAGATCTGCATAAGCATGATCGCTACTGTCTTTTAAAAATTTCGCAGCAAGATTTTCAGGTGCTGGCATACCGATTAAATCAAGGCTTACCCTGCGTAAAAGTGTTTGTTTATCTGCCTGTGGAGAAGGTTTTAAATCCTGTTCTTTTAATTTTTGTTCTATAAAATTATCCACCGGATTTTTTGCCCAGTCGCTTTTTGTATTGATTAATCCAAAGAACTTTTTTGGTTGCGGAACCGGCACATCTTTTACCGGAACATACGCCCAGTGCTCGCCCCAGGGTGCACCTTCTTTTATCCATTTGGTAAATACATCAATATCTTCTTTGTTAAGTGGGTCGTGTTTATACGGCATACGATCTTCGGGATCGCTGATGTTGATGCGCCTGATCATTTCGCTGTGTTCAGGATCGCCGGGAACAATCGCATATTTTCCTGATTTTGTTTTTGCCAGTGCTTCATCGCGGAAGAGTAAACTAAAACCACCTTTCTGCCGCACACCGCCATGACAGGTGATGCAATTTTTATTAAGTATCGGTTTTACCTGCGTGGTAAAATCAACCGGATCTTCGTGTGTTGCATAGAGAAATCCACCAACAATAATTGCAAGTGCAAGCACCACAAGAAAAATTTTATTTGAAAGCAACCGCCGCATACCTGTAGTTTTAAACAGCTTAAAATTAATTGATTTTTTCTTAGTGTAGAATTGACGTTTAAACAAACATGTATTCAGTTTAATTAAAGTTTTTTTTGTACCCGGCAGCAGATCATTTATTGAGCGTTCCTTGCGTCGTACTCTTGTACTGACGAATCTTCGGTCGACCATTGACTGTCGACTGTCGACCAAAGTTCCGAACGTTCAAGTGAGTGACACAACGAAGATGCCATGAAAAACTTCAGCCCGTCCCCCCCAAAAAAAACTAAATCAAAAACCATATTAATGCAATGGCTGAAGCAAGCATTAATATCAATGTTGCAAAACCCAGCGAGTTTGAAAGCCTGTTGTTGGTAAACTTTCCCATGATCTTTTTATTATTGCAAATGTGCAGGATAACAGCAATCATAACTGGTGCGGTTACGCCGTAGAGTATTGCCGACCATAGTAATGCTTTTACAGGACTAATGCCCAGGAACTGAATAAGCAAACCTATTAGCAGAGACACGATAATTGTAATATAAAAGCCTTTTGCTTCATGAAATTTTTTATCAAGACCTTCTTGCCAATCGAATACTTCGGCCATCATATAGCTTGAAGCACCCGCCAGCACTGGAATTGCGAGCAAACCTGTGCCTATAACGCCTAATGAAAATAATGCATAGGCCATATTACCTGCAAGTGGCTGCAATGCTTTAGCAGCCTCTTCAACAGTATCGATATTATGGATGCCTGCATTAAACAAAACCGTACCCGAAGTGAGTATGATAAAAAAGAAAACGATATTGGTTAACAGCATACCACCCTTAACATCGGTTTGCATACCGTGAATTATTTTTTTATCAACAAACAATTTTCTTTCACGCATCTCTTCTACTTCCACAGATGTTTGCCAGAAAAAAAGATAGGGCGAAATGGTGGTACCGAGAATACCAACCAGTGCCATAAAATAATCTTTCGAATTTTCAACAGATGGAATAAATGTGCTTTTTAAAACCAGCAGCCAATCGGTCTTAATAAGAAACGGAATGATGATATAACTGAACAATGTAATACAAAGCCACTTGAGTATATTGGCAATTTTATGATAGTTCCAAAAGATAATGCTGTACATAAGAATTGCCGTAAACAAAACAGAAAAAACAAAAGAAGGTATGCCGGGAAACAACAAGTTGCCCACTGCACCCATACCGGCAATATCGGCACCAATATTCAGTGTGATTGAGGGGTAGCTTACAATTACAATTAGATATAAAAGGGGCCTGGGATAATTTCTTTTAATAACACCGGTAAGCCCATGATTACTGACCAGCCCGATTCGTGCACACATTTCCTGGATAGAAACCATTAAAGGGTAAGAAAGAATGGCCGTCCATAAAAGCGCCGGGCCAAATTTTGCACCTGCCTGCGAGTAAGTTGCAATACCTGAAGGGTCATCGTCGCTGGCACCAGTTACAAGACCAGGGCCAAGCTGGCTGAAAAATTTTTTAATTCCCGATGGGGGCTTACCTTTTTTGATCATTTGTATTTTTCATTATAGAATCCATGCTGCTTAATCTGTCCATTCAAAATCTTCAGTTTTCGGTATGGCCTCAAAAGCCTGTTGTGTAACCGGCGGTGGTATGGCCAGTTTACGAATATGCGTATCGATCCACGCACCATCAACTGTAATTATTGCGCTGAGTGTATCCGTATTTTTATATACTTCATGAATCATCGTCCACCGGCTGTAATCGCGCCTGCATTTACGCAGTTTAAGGTTTACTTCAATAGAATCTGCAAATGCAATTTCTCTTTTAAAAACACATTCTTCCCTGAAAAGAATGGGGCCAAAATGCAACTGCTGCAACACTCCCAGGCTTAAGCCGTTCTCATTTAAAAAGCAAAGACGAATGTATGCACCCCAGTCGTAGTACACTGAATGGCGCAGGTGAAAGTTAGGATCCATATCGCTCCATCGTACCTCCACATGTTTACTGTAAACATCCATAGGTTTAATAATTTTTTTGAAGATACAATTTTATCGGTGGCCTGCCTTAAGCAGTAAAGAAAAGCTATCGGTTTGCCCTGAGTAATTTAATTTTACTTAATTAAACTTGCTTTTCTTACAACAATTTTAGTAAGCTTAATGTAATAGAGGCATGAAATTATTTCTATCGTTACTCCTTACACTGGCAGTAGGTGGGGTTGCAGGTTTTGCAACAGCAAATGCAATTGACACCTGGTACCTCCATTTAAACAAGCCTTCTTTTAATCCACCCAACTGGATCTTTGCACCCGTATGGACAATCCTTTACATTCTGATGGGTATTGCATTATACCTTATCTGGAAGTTACCAAAATCTCCTGCAAGAAACAGGGCAATGATTCTTTTTTTTATACAGCTTACCTTTAATTTTTTCTGGAGCCTGATTTTTTTCAATTTACACCAGACAGGTTTGGCCTTTGTTGAAATTGTAACGCTGTGGCTCGCTATACTCCTTACCATGCGTGCCTTTGCGCCGCTTTCAAAACCCGCAGGCTGGTTGTTATTTCCTTATCTATTATGGGTAAGTTTTGCAAGCATCCTCAATTTTTCCATCTGGCAATTGAATTAATTTAACAGAATACAAATACATTTTTTGAGACCGGCAAAATCATTTCAATTGAGCTTTTGTTGCGTCGCACACTTGTACGTTTGGATAAGTGATTGAGCTTTTATTGCCGCGTAGATCGGAGCGTGGCAAGAAAAGTTTCATAGCACTACTTCTGACCGGTTCATAAAAATATCACAACGCATTTGCATGAAAGTTTTTACATTACAGCTATGATACCTACAATGCTTTCGGCTTCTTTAAAAAAATATGAACATATCTACCATAAGATCGTTCCGTTTAATGCCAACAAGGATAAACTGCTGCGCATGGATTTTACTTTTCATAACAGCACACTTACCCAGGATGTAATTAACGACACAGAAAAATTCTCCCGCTACGTTTCGGATAAACTGGAAAAGGCCGGAGCAGCTTACGGCATTGGCGGCTATGCTGAAAACAGGGTTTTATACACCCGCAGCAACAATTACGGAGGCACCGATGGCGAGGAACCAAGACGTTTACACCTTGGCATAGATATCTGGGGCAAAGCAGGTACACCTGTTTTTGCACCTTTTGGCGGCATGGTACACAGCTTCGCTTTTAACGATCAGTTTGCCGATTATGGCGCTACCATTATTTTGCTGCACCAACTGGATGGCTATGCTTTTTACACATTATACGGGCACCTTTCACTGAAAGATATTGCAGGTTTAAAGGAAGGGGATTACATCATCATAGGCCAGGAATTTGCACATTTTGGAGTAGCCGAAGAAAACGGCAACTGGCCGCCACACCTGCATTTCCAGGTAATAAATGAAATGCAATGGAAACGAGGAGATTATCCCGGTGTTTGCAAATTAAGCGAACAGGAAAAATACCTTACCAACTGCCCCGACCCCGATCTCATTTTACAGATGATGCAATATGCAAAAGAAGCCTGACGAAAAATAAACCGGTGTTTATATCCAAATTTTTAATTTCATTTTTTCTTTACAATAATTAGTTTTTATTTTACCGCCTACTTAAAACAATTCTTATGAGCAGCGAACATTTTGACGATGGCAGTACAAAAAAATTTACCCTTACTGCCTTTCTTGCTTTTGTGGTAGTGTTTTGTTTCCTGATGATTATGATGCAATGCCACGGCGATTTTATGCCGGGTGGTGAAAATGAACATGCAGTTGTAACCGTTACAGAAGGCGAACCAGAAGCAGCCCCTGCTGAAACAGAAACAGCAAAACCCAATTCAATTAAAGTAACACTGCCGGGCGGTATTGAGCTAGACGCATTAAAAGGCGGCATTGAAGATAAGCTGGTTGCTTTTTTAAACGACGCTTCGTCAAAAGGCGGTAAAGATGTATGGTTCGATTTCGACAACCTGAATTTTAAAACCGGCAGCGCAGAAATAGTTCCTGAAAGTTATGGCCAGGTTCAAAATATTGCGGCCATTTTAAAAGCATATCCAAAACTGGTAATTAAGATTGGCGGATATACCGATAAAACCGGCGATAGCCTTGCAAACCTTAAACTTTCGCAGGCCCGTGCACAGGCTGTGCTGGATGGTTTAAAAAGAATGAGTGCCGATGAAAAACAGATAGCCGGTGCCGAAGGCTATGGTTCGCAATATGCAAAGGCAGCTGCTGATGCGCCTGATGAAGAGCGCAGGAAAGACCGGCATATTTCTTTGGGCATAAGAGAAAAATAACAACTGAGTTTTTAATTATAAAGCCTTCTTTTCCGAAGGCTTTTTTTATCAGTTTACCTTAGATGATAAATAGTCGTCCCTCAAAAAGTCAT
>DGQT01000118.1 GCA_002390845.1 Chitinophagaceae bacterium UBA4407
CAAAACTGTTTGTTAAAACAAACTGCCTGTTTTTAAGCTCAATGGGTTATTGCTTCGTGTTTTATCTGTTCGCTGATTTTTCCGAACCGCCTTTCGCGGCTTTGAAAATCAATAATTGCTTCGTAAAGATTCTCTTTTCTAAAGTCGGGCCAACGCACATTGGTAAAATATAGTTCAGCATAGGCAAGCTGGTACAATAAAAAATTGCTGATTCGGTATTCGCCGCTGGTCCGTATCATCAGTTCCGGATCGGGGAATGCGCTTGTGGTTAAGTAAGCCTGTAGTGTATCCTGTGTAATAGACTCAGGGGTAATTTTACCCGCCTGAACATCGATTGCGATATTTTTAACGGCATTTACCAACTCCCACCTGCTGCTATAGCTCAATGCAATAATCAGGTTCATGCCCGTATTGTCTTCAGTTTCTGCAAGCACTTCAAGCAACCCGTTGCGGGCATTTTGTGGCAACATTTTAATATCGCCTATCACATGCAGTTTAATATTGTTCTTTTTTAGTACAGGTGTTTCTTTGCGCATATTGTCAACCAGCAACTCCATCAGTCCGGTTACTTCATATTCGGGGCGGTCCCAGTTTTCGGTGCTAAATGCATACAATGTTAAGTATTCAATACCCAGTTCGCCTGCGCCCTCTACAATATTTCGCACACTTTCTACCCCGTGAAAATGCCCATACAACCTGTCCTGGCCTTTTTCCTTTGCCCAACGGCCATTGCCATCCATAATGATGGCGATATGTTTGGGAAGACGGGATTTATCAATTTTTTCGAGCAGCTCCTGCATAACCTTTATATATTAAGACTCTGCGAAAGTACTAAAATACCCGGCTTTTAAGAATTAACCCTAATTATAAAAGATTTGTGTCCCACACCAATGTTTCCTGGAACACAGCCAAATGAATTTTTTTATTTCCCAGACTATAAATCTTTGGGCATCGCCTCTTGTGTCACTCACTTATACGTTCGGGGCAGCAGGCAGCTTTTCCCGCATTATATGGATTGAGCTATTGTTGTATAAAAAAAACCTGCTCACGCATGAACAGGTTTTTTTTATTTTAAGACTGTACATTCAACCGATCATTAAAGTTGTACAGTACAAGTGTGCGACGCAACAAAAGTTCAATCAAAGCTTCAATAGCCGGGCTCAAAAACTTATACTCCTAAACTCCAGCCATCCCTGTATTTACGTCTCACAAACTGGTTGGCATCATCAAAGTTGGTGATCTTCATATTTGGTCCGTCCCAAAGCAATTTGATGAACCGGCCAGGGTAAGTATCTTCTCCCTTGGCATCTTTCTTTTGAATATCGTAACTGCGTATTGCAAGATTGCCCATTAAAACGCTTTCGGTTAAAGGGCCGGCAATGTCGAAATGAGAGCTGAGGTTTTTGGCCTTCTCGCTGCCGTAGCCTGCCATTGCAGCTTCTACCCATGCGGCATAATGGCCTTCATCGCCACCTGGAACACGGGCAATTGTTTGAGGAACCTTTACTGTAAGCGTTTTAGAAGTCGGCAGCAATTGCGGATTGATACCGTAAGTGCCACACATCATGTTTCCTTTACTGCCAAGGAATATGGCTCCATTACCACCATCGCCCATTATTTCGTTGGCACCTAGTTCATCGGGGCGTTCTGGCTGTATGCCACCATCCATCCAATGCAGTTTAAGTTTTTTGCCGTTGGGGCGGTCGAAAGTGAGGATGATATGCGATGCTATCGGCCCGCTTTCAGGATAATATGCTTTGTTCCAGTTTTCAATATATTTTGTTGCAACACTGCACTCTGCAGAAACAGGATAACCCAATTTTAAAACCGCAAAAGCCGGGGCCATAATATGGCAGGCCATATCACCAAGTGCACCTGTTCCATAATCCCACCAGCCGCGCCAGTTAAATGGAAGAATGCCTTCGAAATAATCTTTCTTGGGAGCCGTGCCCAGCCAAAGATCAAAATCTAATTCCGGAGGAATTGGAGAAGCGGTTGTTGGCCTTGCAACACCTTGTGGCCAGATTGGCCTGTCAGTATAACAATAGATCGTATGCACATCGCCGATTAATCCTGCTTTATACCAGTCAACCAGTTGCCGAACACCATCGCCACTACTGCCTTGGTTGCCCATTTGTGTTACCACTTTATAGCGGTGTGCTGCTTCGGTAAGCATACGAGCTTCGTAAATATCGTGTGTTAACGGCTTTTGAACATACACATGTTTGTTCAATTGCATAGCCGCCATTGCTGCAACCGCATGTGTATGATCGGGTGTGGAAACAGAACAGGCATCTATAGATTTACCCTCTTTAGAAAGCATTTCGCGGAAGTCTTTGTAATATTTTGCATTGGGGAATTTCTTGCGTGCTTCAACAGACTGCCTGTCGTCAACATCGCATAAAAAACCAATTTCAGCTTTGCCGCTTTTGTAAAAATGACTGATATCATCGGCACCTTTTCCACCAGCGCCAATAGCGGCAATTACCAGCTTATCGCTGGGTGCCGTAAAACCCGGCCCACCTAAAACATGACGGGGCACAATATAAAAACCTGCCATTGCAGTAGCAGCATTGCGGATAAATTTCCTTCGGGATTTGTTGCTTTTTTGCTCTTTGTTGTTCATGAAATTAGATCGTTAGTTTAAAAATAAAATAAGTATGCTGTTGAAAGTATGAATTTAGGGCAAAGTAACGGAGTGGAAAAATCAAAAGTATGTAAGGAAATTTTCCGGGTATTTTTGATTGCAAAACTTATTGACTATTTAGTGTTTTTATAAGTGGTGTATCTAAACAACATACTTGCAGGTTTATGTGCCACACTTCGCTTAAATGCTGCCATGAAAGAGGAACTGTGAAACGAGCGTGGCAAGTGAAGCTTAATTGGAATGCTTAGTCAGGCTCAAAAAAAATTAATTATCTACATTACCAATCACTGGCCTTTTATCTTTTGGATCGCGTTGCTCGTAATGCATTTTGAATTTACTGAGATCGGGCTTATAGCTTCGTGGCCTTTTTAATTCGTACTGATAAATGGTTTGCCCAAGTTGATAAAGAAAAGGCCCGCCTACTGTTTCGTAATCGTATTTATCGTCGTTTAAAATACCATCGCTGTTTGCATATAGCGTGGAGGTGAGCATGAATTCCACATTGTTTTTAAAATCGGCTACGTAAGAAACATCGATCAAAAAACCATAAGCCCAGCCTACCTTATTAAACACCCGGATATAAGATGGCATTTGATGCGTGCTATCGTGGAAGTAGGATTTTACATAACTGTTATAGTAAGATGCACTGTCGTATTTCGGGTAATTTGTTTCGGAAGGATATTGAGAAAGGTACCGGTACAAAAAACTATAATCATCCTTTGTGAGGTTAAATCTTTGTTGAGGCGCCACAGATTCTGGAAACATAACCGACTGCAATATTTGCTGCAGATCTTCTAATGGCACATTATTCACTTTTGTAAAATCAATGGGTTCATTTATCAGGCTGTCTTTGTTATTAAAGTGGGCTTTGCCAATTTTAATTATTTTGCCAAAATAAAATGAATCGGTGTTGTAGGCAGCAGGTTGAGTATATATTACACTCCCATCTTTGTTAATAAAACGAATGGGATTGGTGTGTCGGTTTTCCTCCGATGTTAACCCAAGAAATTGCCTGGTAATACGAATGCTGCTGTATCCTTTTTCGTGCAGGGTTCTGTTAATGGTTTGCTGCCCTAAAAATTCATACATCCGGTTGTAGGCATCGTTATCACTCACAAGAAAAGCCTTTTTAATATAGTGGGCAATAGAGGGAAGATTGTTTTGTGCAGTGCTGTCAAAGCGCACCACAGTTTGGTTTTGATAGTTACTGTCAATTTGTAAAGCCGTGTATTTATTTACACCTTTTATGTGCAGGTTATTCAGCTTCTCCAAAGCAAGTATTGCCAATGGCAGTTTTACAGTTGATGCGGGATTAAAATAAAGATTACTATCGGTGTTGAAATAATAATTTTTAAACGAGGGGTTATTGTGTTTGTCGCGGTTTATCTGCGTGTAAATAATCTGCAACCTAAAACTATCTTTCTGTTGCAGTACCTGTTGAAAAAGCTTATTGCTATTAACAGATAAAATGTTCTGCAGCAAGGTATCCGTTTTTGGCTGACCAAAAACAACTGTATTTATAACTAAGAAGTTGAAAAACAAAAAATAAACTTTTCGCATAAGTTGAAGTTAAGTTTTAGAAGCGGCTCTTACTAAATATTTTTATGAGATACCAGCATCGGTTTTCATGGCATCTTCGTTGCGTCGCAATCCATTCATCTGTATAAAAAATGGCATCGTTCTGTTTCCTCCGCAAGGTTACAATCTAAATTTATACAGGCGATATGTCCAAGTCTTTAATTCTGGATTTATATGCCGAAGGCAGTATCAATGATTTTAAAAACCAATCCATTTTCAGTTTTCTGCTTAATTTATATAACGGAAGCAGTTGGTGTAGTAAAGAAAAACTTCCAAGTTGCAGCAATCGGTTTACACGTTCAGGAACCACAAGTATTTGAGATTCGCAAAGAATCTTAAAACGAATTGCGCCAAGATGTATTTTGTATTGCTGATACAGATCCAGCGACAGTTTACTCTGTTCAAGATCCTGTTCAAGATGTGTGGCACGCATCTGCAGCCATTCATTAAATGTAACAGGCAATCCTTTAATACCCATTCTGTAGCCTACCCGGTAAAACACATCGAATACTTCTTCCTTTTCCTGTATGGTTAATTTTCTTTCGAGCAATTCATAAGATGCAATGGAGTAATGAATCAACATAAAAAGCACATCGCGGTATGCCCAGTCTGGAATTGTTGTACCACGGCTTGTTTCTACCGATGTATGAATGGCACGCATAGTATCAATTGCTTTGTGTGCTGCTTCTTTTTCTGAGAAAACGATCTTTCGTGCATAAGCTACCGTAGAGAATAATCTGCCAATCGGATCGGAAGGAAGACGGCCTGTAAAGTAAAGCCAGTCTACCGCTTTGTTAAGCGCAAATTCTGCAGAGGCGCCTGCAAAAATAAAAAGGATGGTATCTCCTTTGCCCCAAATTTCACGAACAACGGAGTTGTTGCGTACAAAAAATTCCATAAGTTGCTAATGAGATAATTTTTAGGAATGGCTATACAGCCCGGTGTTTTCGCTGTCGAATAAAGATCAGAAACCTGAAGTGTGCGACGCAAGAGGAGCCTCATAAATATTCTTCAGCCTGGCCAATAAAATTCTTATACCAATTCTCCTTTTAAAAATTTATTCCAGTCTTCCAGCATACGGCCCTTTAATACCCGTGGAAATTTATGCTGGCCGCCAATCTTACCTTTAAGTCGCATAAATTCCATAAACATATCTTCTGGCAGTACATCAAGAAATATTTCTTTCAAAGCGCTTTTGCGTTCTACAGCGTAATCATCGTTGATCTCTTTCAATTTTTCGTCAATCTTCAGGCGCATTACTTCGGTGTTAATCTGGTCGTCGCTGGCAACATACCAGTGATGCGCAAAGAAATTTCCGTAAGGTTTGCCCACCACGGTATATTCGGGAATACAAACATTCATTTCATCCGACACCATTTGTATAGCCTTGTTCATATTGTCCACGCTCAGGTGCTCGCCCACCAAACTTAAAAAATGTTTTGTGCGGCCGGTAATCGCAATTTCGCAACGGGCTTTATCTGTAAATTTTATGGTATCGCCAATAAGATAACGCCAGGTGCCTGCGCTGGTGCTGATGAGCAATGCATAATCTTTTCCTTCTTCAACCTCATGAATCATGAGTGTTTCAGGATTGGCAACCAGGTCGCCGTTGTCATCAAAGTTTTTATAATCGAACGGAATAAATTCATGAAAGATATGTTCGTTTGTTACCAGTCGCATTCCTGTGGCGTTTTGCCTATCCTGGTAAGCAATAAAACCTTCGCTTGCAAGGTAAGTTTCTATATAAGTAAGCGGTTTGGCCAGTAATCTTTCGAAGCCTTTTTTGTAGGGCTCAAAACTTACACCGCCATGTACAAAAAAATTAAGGTTGGGCCATATATCATGTATGGTATTAAGGTTATACCGCTCTATGATTTTTTCCATGCAGATCTGTATCCAGGCCGGCACACCAACAACAAAACCTATATCCCACTCGGGAGCCTTTTCAACAATTTCTTCTAATTTTTTATCCCAATCTTTTTCTTTGGCAATTTTCTTTCCGGGTTTATAAAATGGCTGAAACCAGAACGGCGCTTTCTTGGCAGTAATGCCACTAAGGTCACCTGCATAAAAACCCGCTTCTTTCTGTAACGCAGTGCTGCCGCCAATCATAAGCCAGCCTTTGCCAAGCGAACGTACCGGAAGGTCCTGGTAGTGTCGAAGACTGAGCAACTGTTTGATCATTACAAACTTGTTACCTTTCAGCAGGTCTTTCGTAATGGGAATATATTTGCTTGAAGATTCGCTGGTGCCACTGCTGAGTGCGTAAAATTTAATTTTCCCGGGCCAGCACACATCGGGTTTACCTTCGAGCGACTGGTGCCACCATTCTGTATAAATGCTGTTGTAATTGTAAATTGGAACAATTTCCTGGAATTTTTTGCCTGCATGCCTGCTCATAAGAATCTCATCGAACTTATATTTCTGGCCGAATGCAGTAAATCTTGCCTTTCGAAGTAGTTTTTTCAAAACGCGCAATTGTTGCCACCTTGGGTCATGGGTAGGCAATCGAAGCGCTCTTGCAACACTATTTGGTAGCTGTATGTCAAATAATGCCATGCGAAATAAAGGGGTTTAAAAAAACGAAACTACGTAAAACATATTAGTAAGTATTGCAAAGACTTTTTTTAGCCCGGCAATTGATATTTTATGGCATCGGTTGTTGCCACGCTCGTTTCAGAGTTCCTCTTTTATGGTAACATTTAAGCGAAGCGTGGCAGCCTGTCCCGAATTCATTTCGGTATCGCACACTTCAGGCTCCTCTTTTCAATCAGCAATTAACAGCCGCTTAAATAAGCATCAAGCGTTTGAAATTACAATTTTAAAAATAATCATCAATCTTCTGAACTGTATACCATTCCTGTAATTTTTTTATGGTCGCTGCCCACTACCGAAGCCGAGTTAAGCCCATGCCATTTATAACTATAATTCATTTTCGATGCTGACACAAAATTGATGGTCTCATTGTAAGAAAGACTGCCGGTACAAAAGACTATTTCCGGTGTCTGCGTTATTTTAAATTGTGAGTGATCTAAACTTGTCAGCTTTATTATAACCGTATGCGGCCTGTTTTTTATAAGGATGGCTTCTGCCTCGTTTATACTTTCGCCGCTGCCAATCAACAATGCCGGAAGATCAGTAGCATTTATGGGAATTTTTTTTCTAATCCGGCGAAAAGGTGATGCCACTAAACTGATCCCTGCTCTTATATAAATCCCAATTTGCAAAAACATATTCATCAGCCTTGCATTGCTGCCTGTGTAATGTTTTTTTACAAATACACTCATTGCCTGGTAAAAGATGCGAACATAATTAAGGCTCCCCTTTCTTGCACTTTCGCCTTTAAAGTGTATGATTGTTTCTGTACCTAGATAACAGATCTTATATCCCGACTTTTGTATTCGGTAGCTAAGGTCAATATCTTCACCATACATAAAAAAGGCTTCATCAAAACCACCAAGCTCTTCCAAAATATTTCGTTTCACCATAAAAAAAGCGCCGCACAAAACATCAACTTCATGTATTTCGTTTTCGGGTAAAAACCCTAAAGCATATTTATTAAAGATTCTTGATTTTGGAAAAATGTCTGCAAGTCTGCACAGTTTAAAAAAAGAAATCATGGCAGTTGGGAATGCTCTTTTACTTTCAGGTAAAAAGTTGCCGCTGCCATCGATCATTCTTACACCTATTGCACCGGTATTATTCTTTTGCTCAAAAAAATGAATGCAGTTTTTCAAAATATTTTCGGGCAATATTGTATCTGGATTAAGAAACAAAATATATTCTCCTGAACATTGTTTTAATGCGGTGTTATTTGCTTTTGCAAAACCTTCGTTTGATTTATTCGCTATAAACTTTACCCATTCAAATTTGCTTTGCAGGTAGTAGATGCTGTTATCAGTTGAGCAATTGTCAATCACCAATACTTCAGCATCAATTAATTCAATGGCAAGCTTTACTGAACAAAGGCATTGCTCAAGAAAAAATTTTACATTATAATTTACTATGATGATGGAGAGTTTCAAACTTACTTTTTACGCCTTGCGAAATACGGAGAATTTTATTAAACATTCAATAATACATTATTGCAAAGTATTTTTATAAACAGTTTTATCTTTCCGTTTAAACTAAAAAGAATCAATCTATGAAAATTAAAGCTCTTGGTACACAAGGTTTAACTGCATCTGAATTGGGTTTAGGCTGCATGGGCATGAGTGAGTTTTATGGCCAAACCAACGATGTGGAATCCATTAAAACACTGCACCGCGCCCACGAACTGGGCATTAATTTTTTAGACACCGCCGATGCTTACGGCCCACATAAAAATGAAATTTTGGTTGGTAAAGCAATAAAGAACTACAGGAATGAAGTTACCATCGCTACTAAGTTTGGTATTGTCAGAGACCCTTCAAACCCGCTGATTAGAGGTTTAAACGGCAAGCCGGAATATGTAAAAAAATCCTGCGAGGCAAGTTTAAAAAGGCTTGACATTGATATCATTGATCTCTATTACCTTCACCGTAAAGACCCTGCAACTTCTATTGAAGAAACAGTTGGCGCCATGGCAGAATTGGTAAAAGAAGGTAAAATAAAAGCCATTGGTTTGTCTGAAGTTTCTTCAGATACTTTACGTAAAGCTCATGCTGTGCATCCCATTACAGCATTGCAAACCGAGTACTCGATCTGGAGCCGCGAACCTGAAGATGATTTAATAGAAACCTGCAAAGAACTGGGGATTGCTTTCGTTGCTTACAGCCCGCTTGGCCGCGGTTTTTTAACGGGGCAAATTAAAAAATTTGAAGACTTTGCTGCCGATGATTATCGTCGTTTTTCTCCGCGTTTCCAGGGCGAAAATTTTCAAAAAAATCTTGATCTTGTCAATAAAATTGAGGCCCTCGCTGCAAAGAAAAATTGCACGGCTTCGCAGTTGGCGCTGGCATGGGTTATAGCGCAGGGCGAACATATTTTTCCAATTCCCGGCACCAAGCGCATTAAATATCTTGAAGAAAATGCAGTTGCATTAAATGTAAGTTTCACAAAAGAGGAACTTGATGAAATTGAGACCATCGCCCCAAAAGGAATTGCCGCAGGTACCCGTTACCCCGAAGCCATGATGGCCTCTGTAAACCAGTAATTTTTTGTACCGAACAGCAATAATTCTATTAATCGTTCCTTGCGTCGCACACTTATGCTAATGAATTTCATGGCGGCAAGGTGCAGCTTCCTGCCAGGTTAAATAGTGTTTGCAACCACACATCTTTATAAAACAAGCTAACAAGAGGCATCTTAAAATATTGCTGTAGTATTGAATCTGTTGCATGAACCCGCTATTAAAAAGTTTACAATACTTCTAACCGCTGTACATTGTTCTTCCCTTATTTTTGCGCAATGCTCAATGCAAATGACGACCTGCAGCAGCGCTGGTGGAATTTAGAAGCAAAACTTGTTGAACGCTTTGGAAAAAAGCCCGACATGGAAGCCATCTTGTTTTTAATCGGCATCCAGGAAACCCATTTCATGGCTGAAAAAATTACCAAAGAACAAAAGCAGGATTTGATGCACGTGGCGGTTTGCACCGTACTTGGCCAGAGTGGCTTTTATGCACTTGAAGGTAATGATGAGGACGGCTGGCCGCACTTTAAACAATTAAAAGAAATGCCTGTTAGAGGATTAATAGAACAGGAAAATTTTTTAAAAGACCATATTTTGCTTTACTTCGATAAACAAGGATTTTAAAAACCAATTCATGAAACGATTTACATTTATTATTGCGGCATTACTGTTATTGCAGTTGTCTTTCGCTCAAACCAAACCCGGTGCAGCTGTTAAACCAAAAACCGTAACAACGCAGAAAGCTGTAGTTCCCGCTAAAGGAAGGTTGGTGCAGATGACTACAAATTATGGCATAATGGTAATAATGTTGTACGATGCTACTCCCATGCACCGTGATAATTTTATTAGTCTTGTTAAGCAGGGCATTTACGACAGTTTACTTTTTCACCGGGTAATTCAGGGTTTTATGATTCAGGGGGGAGACCCTCAAAGTAAATATGCCGACAGTTTGGCAATGCTTGGCAATGGCGAAGTTCCCGGTGTTGACATGATACCCGCAGAATTTAAACCAGCGCTCTTCCATAAAAAAGGAGCTCTTGCCGCCGCAAGAACAGACAACCCCGAAAAAGCAAGTAGCAATTGCCAGTTTTATATAGTGCAGGGAAGGCCTTATAGTGATATTGAATTAAACCAGGTAGAATGTAATATCCGTAGCAATAACCCTGAGTTTACTTATACCGATGTTCAAAGAAAAACTTATAAAACAATTGGTGGTGTACCATTCCTCGATCAGAATTACACCGTTTTTGGTGAAGTAATAAAAGGGCTTGATGTAATTGATAAAATTGCTGCAGTTGAAAAAGATAGCAACGACCGGCCTTTAAAAAATGTACGTTTTAAAATTAAAATGCTGAATTAGGAATTCAGTTCTATATTAGAATTTTTATTCAATATTTGTAAACCTAAAATTTTTTATATGAATTTCCCTGCAGATGTAAAATATACAAAAGACCATGAATGGATAAAACTTACAGATGGTAATGTTGCACTGATTGGTATTACACAATTTGCTCAGCAGGAGCTGGGCGATATTGTATATGTTGATATTGCTTCTACAGGAAAAACACTTAATAAAGATGAAGTATTCGGCACCGTGGAAGCTGTAAAAACAGTGAGCGATCTTTTTTTACCTGTAGATGGTACAGTACTGGAAGTAAATCCAATATTAGAAAGGCAGCCTGAGCTTGTTAACAGCGACCCTTACGGCGAAGGATGGATGATCAAACTGCAGGTAACCAATCCTGATGACATCAATGAATTGCTCAACGCTGCCGCTTATGAACAATTGGTTGGATAAGGCTGTAGCCTCATTCATAGCAAACCGTACAAGTGTGCGACGCAACGATGCTTAATTGAAATACTTTAGTTAGGCTCAAAATTTTTATAAATAATATTAACGGGGTTTAAATAATGCCGGAAACAGAGAAATATACTGAAGAAGAATTGGTGACGTTGCTGAAACAGCGTCAGCAAAGTGCATTCAGTTATTTGTACGATAATTATTCCGGAGCGCTTTACAATGTAATTCTGGCCATTGTGCCAGACAGGGATTTGGCAAGTGATGTATTACAGGAAGTATTTGTAAAAATCTGGCGGCAGTGCGAATCTTATGATTCCTCAAAAGGGCGTTTGTTTACATGGATGATGAATATTGCCCGCAATGCCTCCATTGATATGCTGCGCAGTAAGAACTACCAAAAGAGCCAACAAAACCGCGAGCTTACAGAAACCGTATATCAAAATGCCGGTAGCTCAGTTACCAACATTGACAGGATAGGTCTTAGAAAAATTGTACATTCCTTAAAAGAGGATTACAAGGTTTTATTGGAGCTCTCTTATTTCGAAGGTTTTACGCAGGATGAGATTTCCAAAATGCTGAATATTCCTTTAGGAACAGTGAAAACGAGGCTAAGGAGTGCATTATTGCAATTACGTGAATTGGTGAAAAATTAAAGTGGACACAAAAGCTTACATAGAGAGTGGTATTATTGAAAGCTACGTACTTGGGCTTGCAACTGATGAAGAAGCGACTGAGTTGGAACAGTTTTGTCAGCAGTATATTGATATTAAACATGCCGTTGAGGATTTTCAATTGTTTATAGAAAAACAAGCATTTGAAAATGCGGTTGCCCCACCTTCTGATATCAGGAATAAATTGATGGCTACCCTTTCGGATGAATTTGCGAAGGAAGAAGATAATAATAAAACCGGGGCTCCTGTTATTTCGATGATGGAGGATAATACTTCTGGTGCAGGTAACATTAAAACAAAACGCATTGGCTTTTGGAAATACTTAGCAGCCGCTTCGGTTATTTTGCTGGTGGCAAGTGCTGCATTAAACTTTTATTTTTACAGCAACTATCAATCGGCCAATACAAAATACCAGGCATTGCTTACAGATCGCAACAGCCTTCAGGCAAATAACGATGTATTCCGTACAAAACTAGGCGATTTTGAAGAGGCAATGCGTATTGTACAAAACCCCGATATGCTGGTTGTAAAACTCGGCCCCATACCCGGCAAAGAAAACAACCTTGCCACAGTGTACTGGAACACTAAAACAAAAGACGTTTATATAATTCCTACGAAACTAGCCCCAGCCCCTGCAGACAGGCAGTACCAGCTTTGGGCAATTGTAGATGGTAAACCGGTAGATGCCGGTCTTATCAGCGACTGCAACGGTGTATGTAAAATGACCAATATGCCCCGGGCTCAAAAATTTGCCGTAACACTTGAACAAAAAGGCGGCAGCCCAACACCACACCTCGATCAACTATATGTAATAAGCCAGGATATTTAATGTTGCTTAATCAATATAAATTTATTGCAGGGTATTTTTTTGTAACGAACAAAGAATATGAATGAGGCTTCTCTTGCGTCGCACTCTTGTGCTAAAGAAAACTATCAGCTTCAGGCTGCTTCTTTTTTCTAAATGTACAAAAGTAAAGTTGAGTAAGAATTTTATGGGTGTGCAGCAACCCAAATTTCACCATCTTCAAATACCTCTTTTTTCCAGATTGGAACAGATTTTTTTAAAGTATCAATAGCATACCGGCAGGCTTCAAAAGCAGCACCGCGATGTGCTGCTGCAACAGCAATAATAACAGGAACTTCACCGGTTTGTAAAACGCCTGTACGATGGTGAATCAGTATTTTTTGAACGGGCCATTTATGCAAAACTTCTTCTGCAATTTTTCGCATTTCATTTAAAGCCATTGCCTCATAAGCTTCAAACTCAAGCCTTACAACGGTTTTACCTTTAGTTATGTTTCTAACAGTTCCAATAAATACGTCAATGCCGCCGCATTGCGGGCTCATCACCCAATCAATACAGGATTGAATGTTTAATGCTGTGCCTGAAATTTTTACTTCGATCATATTTAAAAATTATCCGCCGCTTACCGGTGGAATAATAGCAATTTCATCTTTGCCAGTTATTATTTGATTTGTCCCGGCATATTCATTGTTCACTGCTACCATGTATGAAGCCAATTGCTTTAACCGGGGATATTTTTGTTCAAGTACAATTTTTAATTCAACTACAGTTGCAGCATCAGTTAATTCAATATCTAAAACCGAAGCTCCAAATATTTCTTTCACAATGCCAAATGCCAGTATGCTCATTTTCATCTTTGTGTTGTTACAGAACCCTGTAAATTTATGAATCAATTTATGATTATGCTTAGTGCAATTGTTTTGGCAGCAGGATTATCGAAACGAATGGGTACAGCCAACAAACTTTTACTTAAATATAAAAATAGAACAGTAGTTGAAATTGTAGTAGAGAATGTTATCGCTTCAGGAATCGAAGAAGTAATTGTTGTAACCGGACATGAACCTGAATTAATTCAAAACGTTTTATCAAACCTTCCTGTTAAAACAGTTTATAACCCTTTTTACGAAAAGGGAATGACAACCTCTATTCAAACCGGCATACCCCTTTCGCAGGGAAACGGTTATATGATTTGCCTGTCCGATATGGTACTACTTGCATCAGAAGATTACGCAGCATTAAAAGCTTCTTTTGAACAACAGGTACAGGTTGATAAAAAATGTATTTGCATTCCTGTATTTAATGGTCAGAAAGGAAACCCTGTAATTTTTTCATCATTTTACAGGGAGCTTATTTTACAAAGCGAGTACATGGAAGGCTGCAAAAATATTATAGCTGACTATAAAGAAAATGTTCACCTTGTACAGATGAACACTTCAAATATTCTAACCGATATAGACTACCCGGAAGATTATAATAAATTAAGTCAGCTTACAGATTCTCAATGATTCCGGCAATACCCTGACCTCCGCCAACACAGGCTGTAACCAGCCCATATTTTTTATTCAGCCTTTTCATATCCTGTAGAATTTGAACAGTTAGCTTACAACCGGTGCAACCCAGCGGATGCCCCAATGCAATAGCTCCACCATTAATATTTACAATGTCGGGGTTTAAGCCGAGTTCACGAATTACAGCAAGCGACTGAGATGCAAAAGCCTCATTCAATTCTACCAGGTCAATATCCCCAAGATTCATATTTGCCTGTTTCAAAACTTTGGGTACAGCAGCTACAGGGCCAATACCCATAATGCGAGGATGTACCCCTGCAACGGCGCAATTCACCAACCGGCCAATCGGTTTTAAGCCAAGCTCATTCACCATGCGCTCACTCATTACAATCACGAAAGCCGCACCATCACTGGTTTGTGAAGAGTTACCGGCAGTAACGCTGCCACCCATTGCAAAAGCTGGTTTTAGTTTTGCAAGCGCCTGAATGCTCGTATCTGCCCTTACGCCTTCATCGGTATCAACAACATAACTGCGTACAGCTTTTTTACTTTTTTCGTTAAGGTAAGTTTCCTCAACAGTAACTGGTAAAATGCCTCCTTTAAAATAACCATTGGTAATGGCATTCATCGCTTTCTGATGCGAATTATAAGCGAATGCATCCTGGTCTTCGCGGGTTACGTTAAATTCTTTTGATACTGCTTCGGCCGTTAAACCCATACTTAAATAATAGTCAGGTTCATCTTTGGCAATGGCATACGAAGGAACTGTTTTCCAACCTGCGGTTGGCACCATGCTCATACTTTCTGTACCACCGGCAATAATGCAATCGGCCATGCCGGTTCTTATTTTTGCGGTAGCCATTGCAATACTTTCCAGTCCGCTGGCGCAGTAACGGTTAATGGTAATTCCTGCCACATCAATGCCAAGAGCTTTCGCGGCTATAATGCGCCCAAACTGCAAGCCCTGTTCTGCCTCGGGTACAGCGTTGCCTACAATTACATCATCTACCCGGCTTGCTTCTAACTGCGGCACCGATGCCACAAGACCTTTAATCACTTCTACGGCCAGGTCATCTGGCCTGAAAAAGCGAAGCATGCCTTTTTTACTTTTGCCTACTGCGGTGCGGTAACCCGCAACTATATATGCTTCCTGCATAATTGTATTTTAAGAGGCCAAAATTAATAAAAAGTTGTTTATGCAACTAATTCAAATGCGTTAAGATTTTATTAGCCGGGCAGTAGTAATTCTATTGATCTTTTCTTGCGTCGCACACTTGTACTTTCGGATTATAAATGAGCTTTTTATTAACGGGGGGAAAGATTTCGTTCTATGTTGGCGGAGGGCTTCAACAGGAATTTAAATCAATAATGAAATGACTTTAATAATCCCAAGAATTGAAATTATGCTATAAGCTACAGCCAGGGTCAATAAGAAACCTGTAATAAGTCTTTTTTGATATGGAATTTCCTTTTCGATGAAGATCGCAGTTACTGCTCCAAGCATAAAACATATAATTGGTATAGATACAATTAGTCCCATGATAATAGAGTTAATTAACTCTGAGCTTTGGGGTTTAATATAACTTCCGTCCAGATGATAATAGCCGGAAGTATCTAGTGAAAATTTTATGATTGATATAAGAAGGTTAAAGAGAAGTAGAGCTATACAGATGAACAACAGCTTTCTCTTTGTTAATTTCTTCATTGGAAAAATTTTTAATTTACTTGCAGGCATTACCTAAATATATGTAAATTAAGTATAGGCATTTGGAAGATCAAAAGCCTGGATGTTAATGCACTTTTTTATTGCATTTTTAAGAACATTGACATTTGTAAACGGCTGTTCAATGCAGAATGATAAAATTCTTCAGCACAAATGTGCGACGCAACAGGCGATGCTATAAAATACAAATGCCTGGCTCAAAAAAATTGGCCTGGTATTTATAATGAGTTTAAAAAAAAGTGGTTAAAAATCGAAGCCCAGTGCAAAATACCATTGTGATGGTTTTCCGCGGAAGAAGCCGTTCATGGGCCAGGCTGCATCAAGCTTCATAAAATAACCGAGTAATGTACTGCGTACCCCAAAACCATAACCACCTGCAAGCGGACCAATGCCACCCGCCTTCTGAAAAACTGAAACCGGGCTGTTGGGATCGGCAGCAAATACCGTTGTTGGCCGCTCAATATTACTGAGGCTACCGTTCCATGCTGTTCCAAGGTCTATGAACTGTACCAGTTGAAAATTACGCACAAAAGCACTGTTGATGGGCTTATTAAAAAAAGTAGTGAAAATGGGCAGCCTGAATTCGCTGTTGATAACGAATGCATTGTTGCCATTGGCAATATTTTGCTCAAAGCCGCGCAAATTGAGCGTAAGTGACTGGAATGCGTATTCTGCATCGGGCTTTGGCTTGTTGGAACTGTTGAACCTTGGGCTGATCCAGCCATCAACGCCACCCAGATAATAAATAAGTTTGGCCTCGCCGAAAGAAAAGTCTCCGGCCGCCCTTGTTGCCCATATAAAATTACGGTAGATCTTTACGTAATTCCTTGCATCGAAACCAAGATTAAAAGTTGTTTTTCCTTTTAAGGCAGAGCCTTTACCTGTGGGTATATTGTAATCAAAATATACTTTCCAGCGCAGGCCGTTCCAGATATTTTGAGTTGGGTTAATGGTGTTATCGTGAACATACTCTATTCGTGAAAGAACAGATGACGAAGTTGAGTCTTTGATTCCCAATACTGTTGAATCGGGGTAGCCTGTAAAATCAACTGGTCTTAATATGCCCCTGTCGCGGCGCAGGCCCACTGTTGCGCGGATGCTTTTTACCTCGTTAAAAGGAAATGCAGCATTGAACTGGTAAAGGTTTGTAATTACTTTGTTATCGTAAAAACTAAGGTAACTGTTACCAAAGAAACCTGAATAATTAGAAACATTGCTACGGTAGTAAGTTAAACCCCAGTCAATGCGTTTGCGATAATTTTGAACAGAGAGCAGCACATCTTTATCGGATAAGTTTGTTCCAAAACGGATGCCTCCGATAAATTTAAGATCTTCCATTACATCGGTTACGCCAACACGCAGACTAAGATTAAGGTCGTTGCCGGTGTTTAATTGAATTGGACCGGCCCCGCCCTGGTATGGCTGGTAACGGTTGATAAGTACGTTATTTGTAAAACCAGCGAGTATATAATCGGCACTGAATTTTTTACGATAGTCAAACAATGAAGATTTAGCGAGTATATCTTCTCTGACTGACATAGGATGAATGACCGGTTTAATTACTGTAGTTCCGGAATCAGGCTTTTCATCTTCAAACTCGTTCTCAAAAATATTTTTAGGAGTGGTTTGTGCAGAATCTGTTTTAACCTCAATGGCTTTACCACTGGCAATCCTGTCACGTTTCAAAAGTTCCTTAATATATTCTGTTGGTCTTGCTGTTATATTTCTTTTACGTAAAGCAACAGAATCAACTTTTAATTTATACAGGAATTTAAGATCACCTTCCCGGCGTACTTCACTAACCTGATCATTATTGCCCGCTACACGGCTTTCCAGTAAACTGCTTTGATAGTTTGTAATAGGAAATGTGTAAGTAGAATCTTTATACATCGAAAAGTAACTGATACTATCTGGCTCCTGTTTCTGCCATGCCTGCAGTGTTGAATCAATTTCCTTGTCAGCAGGGTTGCGCAGTACTTCATCACCAATGTAATACAGTGTGTCTAACCCATCGCGCTGTGTTGAGAAGAAACCCGCCCATCGGTTACCAATACCGTTTTCATCGCTTACATAGGTAAAGTGGTTTACATTGTATTGCATGGGGTAACGCGCATTACCATATTTTACTTTTGTAAGCTGGCTTATTTGCTTAAACTCACTGTTGTTCAATAGGTCAACAAGAAATATATTAAAGTGATAATCGCTGGGCAAAACAGTATCGCTGTTTGACGCGTTTACTCCGGGTCTGTTAGATGCGAAAATGATTCCGGTGCGGTTAGGAAATGATACAAACGTAGGGTCAAGGTCGTCGTAAACATCGTTGGTGATTTGTTTGATCTTGTTATTGTCTATCCGGTATGTAAAAATATCTGAATGACCATTTTTTACAGCACTCAGCAAAAGGGTGTTTGCATCTAGCATAAAACCTGCGTCTGCAATCTGCTCAAAGCCGTCAATCGGTTGCTGAAAACGTTTTATGTTTGCGATTACATCATACACGAACATATTCAGTTTTCCCTCTTTCGAATAAATCACCAGCAGACGGCTACCCTTTCCATCCCATGCAAGTATAGGGTAGTTCGGGTTAATATCACCAGCCAGTGTGCGCACCCCGTAATTCAACAGTGTTTTTTCTTCATAAAGGTTATTCATGAATTTTACACTGTAAACACCTTTCTTAAACTGCCCAACAGCATAAGAATTATTTTTTGGGCTTGGATTGGCGGCAAAACGAAAATAATCTGCCTTATTGGTTTCTTCTATTACGCTAAGCTTGCCACGCGGAGCGTTACGTCGTTGCTTAATATCCTGTACATAACGGTCTTCTTCAAATACCATAAAATCGGCAAGTACATCTTTAAATTTTTTCTTGCAGATGCGCTGCGATGCGGTATTCAGGTTTTTATACAACCTGGCTAAATAAAGAAAATAAGTTACGTTTTCGGGTTTGTAATTTTTGGCTATATAATACCAGAATGCCTGACCGGCAAGATCAGGTTTTGCAAATGCGAACTCGTAAAAACTTTTATAATCACCGCTTAGAATCGCATTCTTTAACGCATCATCTTTTTCAGTACTCCAGTGTTCTGCGATATATTTTACATAACCATCGGTAAGCCATTGTGGAAGATCAAGCAATGCCTGGTTGCTTGCAAATTCTCCAATATCGTCGCCGAATAAAATATTATCTGTAAGTACTTTGGCAATGCCCTCACGTATCTGAAGTTTCAGATGACTTTTATTACCATCATAAAACAGAATGAGTTTATTGTTTACCAGTTTGGTAACGCCACCGGGATTTTGCCAATCTATGCCAAGGCCAATATTGCTCGATTTATAATCATCGTAGTTATTATAGATTACCATATTGGCGCGCCGCTGCAAGGAATACTCCGCTTCTTCTTCAATTGAAGGAAGTTCTTCTTCAGCTACCTGCGCGGCAAACTTTGCTATTTCCAGGCCACCCTGGTTAAAATAAGTAAAGAAATTTGGGCTTTGATAAAATTTCCAGTTGAATTTTTTATACTGCAAACGGTTTTTTCCGAACTCAACCGTATTCACCTGTGCTGTAGAAAAAAATGGAAGGGAAGCAACCAATAAAAAAACATAAATAACGAACCTTCTGCTGTTAACTTGCATATCCTTTCTTTGAAGTACTAAAATTAATGTAATTACAATAATACAGTGTAAAAATAGTGTTATGATGCATATTCAAATGTTCACCTTTAGCCCAATACAGGAAAACACTTATTTGTTGTGGAACGAAAAAGGTAATGCGCTTATTATCGACCCCGGTTGTTATTTTACCGCCGAGCAGGAAACGCTTCAACATTTTATAGAACACAAAAAACTAAAACCCGTTCAACTCCTTAACACGCACTGTCATCTGGATCATGTATTTGGCAACAAATGGGTGGCCGATACTTATAAACTTGAACTGTTCCTCCATCCAAAAGAAGAACAGGTGTTACAGGTTGCACCCGCCAGTGGACTGATGTGGGGAATGAGTTTTGACAATTATAGAGGCCCGCTCCACTTCCTTAACCACGGCGATACTGTAAACCTCGATGACGACCAATTGCAGGTAATCGTTGCACCGGGCCATTCACCGGGGCATATTTGTTTTTACTGCAAGGCGCAAAATTTTCTGATCGGCGGCGATGTGCTTTTTTTAGAAAGTATTGGCCGCACCGATTTGCCAGGCGGTAACCACCAGCAATTGCTAAACAGCATTAGGGAACAGTTATTCGTGTTGCCGGATGAAACCATTGTACATCCCGGCCACGGCCCGCAAACCACTATTGGTAACGAAAAGAAGTACAACCCTTTTTTAAACGGGCTTGCCTGAAATATATAAAAACAATTTTTTGGTCAGCTAAAGCCTTTTATGGCATCGCCGGTTGCCACGCTCGTTTTGCAGTTCCGTTTTCATGGCGACATTTACGCGAAGTTTAGCAGCCCGTTACCAATTCATTTTTGAGATTTGCGCTAGATGTTGATTCATGTTCCGAACGTACAAGAGAGTGACACAACGAAAGCTCAATCAAAGAACAAAAGCTGGTTACAAAAATGGATTTAATTGTTATGATTTTTTTGATGCATAAAATACCGGCAGATCACTTTTATAGCCTTAACAACCCAACCTTGTTCATGGTGCTGATGGGTTTGTTGTCCCAGAATAATTCAAAGTCTTCAAGGCCTGCTGCTTCGTAGCTTGCTTTTACTTCCTGCAGTGTATAAGTTTTTAAATTGGCAACCGATAATTTTTCAAGCATATCTTTAAACCACAAACCCTGCGCTTCATCCAGTTTAATATTCAATGTTTCTTTCTTGCTTTGAAAAGTAAGTGAAACCATTGGCCAGTGATTGCCTTTCTTTGATTTTACAAAATGTTCCGCCGTGGGCTTATTACCCAGCCAAACTATTTTAGCGTTGGGTTTATATAAAACATCTTCGGGTTCGTTCAATGCATTGGCAATATAATCGGGAGCTACTTTGGTTTTGGGAACTTTAAATTCGAACCATTTGTTTAAAGGATCGTCAAGACATAAGCCATGCATAAAATTAAACAGCGACTTCTTTAGCCCAAAGCCAAATGTTTCATGATCGGCACCGGTAAGATCAATATGCGCAATATCGTTGTTGGCAAATGTGCCTATCGCCTCCGTTTGTTTTTTTACCTGGTACTTCTCAGGATGCAGTCCCACAGGGCTATGCGCCGTCATGGTAAACAAATGCCAGAATGCAGATTGCAAAACGCCCAATTTAAATAACTGCCGAACCATCTCCAGCGAGTCAATCGTTTCCTGTGCTGTTTGTGTGGGAAAACCATACATTAAATAGGCATGCACCATAATACCCGCTTCGGTAAAATTGCGGTTAACCCTCGCAACCTGCGCAACTGTAATACCTTTATCAATTAACGCCAGCAACCTGTCTGAAGCAACTTCCAAACCACCGGAAACAGCGATGCAGCCGGAGGCTTTTAACAGCAGGCAAAGGTCCTTTGTAAAGCTTTTTTCAAAGCGCACATTGGTCCACCAGCTAACGGTAAGTTTTCTTTTTAATATTTCCAACGCCAGTGCACGCATTAATGCAGGAGGTGCGGCTTCATCTACAAAATGAAAACCATTTTCACCGGTTTGCGCAATGATGGTTTCCATGCGGTCGCAAAGCAATTGTGCGGCAGCAGGTTCATAGAGTTTTATGTAATCTAACGAGATATCGCAGAACGTACATTTACCCCAGTAACAACCATGCGCCATGGTAAGTTTGTTCCAGCGGCCATCGCTCCAAAGGCTGTGCATCGGGTTTACCACTTCAATGGCTGAAATGTATTTATCCAATAAAAAATCACTGTAATCCGGCGTACCTACCTGACCCTGTTTATAATCGGCGCAGGCTTTATTGTTTATGTAGGTAACCGTATTATTTATGAGTGTAAATGTTCTTTTCAGTTCAACAATTGTTTTGGTTCCTTCAATGTAAGCAACTAAGTTTTCAATAGGTGCTTCACCATCATCGAGTGTAATAAAATCGAAGAACTCAAATACCCGTGTATCAGAAAGCGAACGCAGTTCCGTATTCGCAAAACCGCCACCCATGGCCACTTTCACGGCGGGGTAATTTTCTTTTATCCATTGGCCGCAGCGTAAAGACGTGTACAGATTTCCGGGAAAAGGAACGGAGACAGCTACAAGTTTTGGCTGCACTTCGGCCATGTGTTTTTTAAGAATATCAATCAATATTTCATCTATAAAAGTATATGGCTGCTGCAAAGCAGTATATAATTCATCAAAGCTGTTTGCAGATCTGCCCAACCGTTCTGCATAACGGCTGAAACCAAAATGCACATCCACACATTCCATAATTAAATCCGACAAATCTTCCAGGTACATGGTGGCAAGGTGCTTGGCTTTATCCTGCGTGCCCATGGTTCCGAACGCCCAGTTTAGATCATCTGTCTGGGCAAAGCGCGAAGCTTCCGGTAAAAAATCTCTTTTACAAATCAGGTGTGCCAGCGTTGCATTTTTGCCTTGCAAAAAAAGTATTACTGCATCAATGGTAGAAATATAATCGTCTTTTAAAGCCAGTATTCTCGCTGCGTTTTCCGACAATGGATTTGGCGCATTCTCAACCTTTACAAACAAGCGCTGCAAACCCTGTTTGCAAAATAGTGCAAGCGTTACTTCAATGCCAAGATCGGCCTGGAATGCCGTTATGTTTTTTGTATTTAAAAATCCTTTTAAATAGGCCGTTGCAGGGTACGGCGTATTCAATTGCGTAAATGGAGGCGTTATTAAAAAAACCGATGCACTCAACTGTAATAGTTTAAGCCGTAAAAATATTCTTAATTGCTCAAAGTAAAATCAACGCAATAAAGAGAAGCATTTTTATTGGCCCGGCAGAAGAATAGGTATGAAGCTTTTGTTGCGTCGCTCACTTGTGCGGTTGGATTGGAGATTGAGCTTTACCGAAGCGTAGATTGAAGCGGACTTGTTGTTGAGCAGCGTACAACAATAACCAGGTGAGAATTAATTACGCCAGAGGCGTAGCCTGTTTGTAGATAGTGAAATGAAGATATAATGCTTGCTCCGCCGCGGCGGACAACCTGTTTATCTATATTGTTTTACCGCAGCATTCCATTTGTGTCATTCATGGATTATTTCGTTGTAAGGTTGCTCCTCCGGAGCAAAGCTCAATTCAACATTAAACTGTTTCTACAAACAGGCTGCCCCCGCTGGGGCATTTACCGAAGAGTAGATTAAAGCGAAGGCCGTTGGCGGGAACGCCAATGGCTGCGAAAATTTTTAATTCAGTTTAGTCAGTTGCACTGCTGTCTACAATGCGGAAAGTTTTGTCGAGATTTTTGTAAGATTGATAGTTCTTTCTGCAGTATGCATGTAACCTTTTCGATTGTCATATGCGAAATTTGAATGTAAGATTGCAAAACTTGCATTTTCAGGTATTTTCGTTATAAATGAATATTTAGCAATGGTACCAGGGTCAATAAAAAAATAAGTTAAGTGTTTTGGTAAATATGATCCCCCAGCAAGTTTAGTTGGAAAATCTACTTGACCTCCCCACTTTTCTTTTGTTTCAACTTTATCATTGGCAAACATCACATTAAGGCTAAATCCGAAATCTTTCATTCTATGTTGTGCTTTACCTTTATTTTCAACAAGTGCAATTAATTCTACTATCCAATGTCCATCTTGTATTCCGATCACGTTAATATCTGTGGAGAAGTTTATATTAGGGTATCTCTCTTGTTGAAGAATAAACCTATAGACAACCCAACTTCCACCAATAATAATTGATAATGAGGTCAATGTTGACGATATAATATCTGTCCAGTTTTTAAAATCTTCTAATGTCATTTTCGTCTGATTAAGAGGTTCTTTCTAATTTGCTGCTAACGAAAAAGGCTTGGCGTTGTTGTTGGGGAATTAGAATTACGTCTGCCCATAACCGAAGCCCAATGATTGCAATATTGCTGATGTTTTATTCGTAAGCTAAATTTATAACTTCTAGCCTAAACTGAATTACAATAAAGATGCAAGCAGTTATTTTTTCTCTGTCGCTTCAAATGTGTCAATAAACTCATTTACTGGATAAATTTCTGCTATGTCTTTGAGACTTCCAATCTGTATTTTAAAAGGTTCATCACTACGTCGTTTAATATAAATTCTGAACTCGTTTTGATAAGCATAGTCTGACGGCTTATTAAAAACGTCAACTTTACCAGTGTAAATATGTCTATCGTAATACTCAACAAGTCCGTGAAAATATTTCAATCTTTTTTTCTCTAACGCTTTTTCAATTAGTGTCAAAAATTTTGGATTGTCTTTTATGAGTAACGCTGTATCGCCAAAATCTTTTATTCGTTTGTCAATAGTTACGGGTTTTTCGCCACGAAGTATTTTAGACGACAAACAATATAGACTGTAAATATTGCCTAGTGTTTTGTCGTAACTTTCTTTTAGGTGAAAGTTTAAGTAATTGAACTCTTTGTCAATTGGCTTACCTGCAATTGAAACTTTGAATTTCCCTGGTGGTAAATTATGAATGTAACTTGCTCCTTCATAATTGTCGCCACGAAATTTGTCTTCAAGTATTTTGAAATAGCGAACTGGGTTGCAATAAATAGTTCCGTTTTCATATAAGTCGGTAATTGTCGCCTTGCTCCCAAACTTAATAAAACAATGAATGTAGAAGTCGCTCATATAATTGCTTGCAACTCAAAAATATGCGAAAGCTATATTTCTTCAAAACCTCATTCTTAAGCTCGATAGTATCATTGAAATTTTCTGTTAATAAAATATGTTTTGCAGAAAAGTAAAAAATAACTGCCTCTAATAGCATCTGAAGGCCATGCAACGGGAGAATTACAGATGTGTTTTTTTGAAACTATGGTTGTGCAGCAGTGACCAATGTTGTGCGTTTGTGCCTCTTCTTAGTGGGTCTTTGTCCATTCAGCGTCCTTGCCACGATTGTTATAAGTTACGATTTTGAAAGCGTTGTTTGGGTCTTTTACAAACTCAAATCTCAATGCTGCTTCTTTAATATAAAATTCGTTTTCGCTGTTAGCATACATCTGAACTTTAGGCAATCTATCGTCTGGATTAGCTGCTTCAATAGAAAGCCTTCCATCTTCAAAAGTTACAATCAGCTTATGATTGACATTATTCAAAGTAACTTCGTAAGTGCCAACATACATTTTTAAAACGGCTTCTTTTACTTTGAAATTATCGTTTATGGTTTTTCCAATTGCAAGTCGTGCAATGTCGTTCGTAAGTATCTGCCAATCCATATCAGCTTCGTAACAATTATACAATGCAACCACAAAAACGTCTTCGGTTGGTAAATAAATTTCGTCTGATTGGAAGCCGTCTGTTGAACCACTGTGTTCAATTGTCTTGCTACCGTCAATGTTTTTTACAAACCAACCATAAGCATATTGAGAAAACGTACCATCGTCAAACTTGAAAGGTGTTGTCGCTTTTTCTAATGTTTCCTTTTTTACTAACTGCTGATTATATAAGGCTTGATGCCATTTATAAATGTCATCTGCATTACTAATTAATGCTCCTGCCGAATACATTATTGATACTTCTTGTAGCGTTGCTTTTTCAATTTTACCATCAAATTTTGAATAGCCTTGAGGCATATCAGGAATAGTTTTTTCTGGATGGATATAAAAAGTGTTTTTTAAATCTGCTTTATCTAATACATTTTCTTTTAAGTAGTTTTCAAACGTTTTACCTGTAACCATTTCAATAATGTAACCCAATAAATAAAAGTTTGAGTTGCTGTATCTGTAATTACTGCTTGGCTTAAAATTAAGTGGTTCGTCTTTTATGTAATCAACTCCATCTTTGGGTGTGTAGGTTTCTTTTTGTTTTGCAGGATTGGAAATTTCTGTTAAATAATCTTTGATGCCCGAAGTATTTGTCAAAAGATTTTCAATAGTAATTGTATAGCCTTTTGATGGAAAGTCTTTGATATATTTTTGAATACTGTCTTGCAAACTAATTTTTCCTTGTTCAACTAATTGTAAAACTGCGATTGCTGTATATTGTTTGCCCATAGAGCCTGTTCTGAAAAGCATATTTGGCTGCATAGGAATATTGAGTTCTGTATTAGCCGTTCCAAATGCTTTCTTGTAAACAACTTTGTCATTTTTTACAATCAATACTACACAGCCCGGGGCAATCTCTGTCAACCGTTTTGGAATTAGTTCATCAAGATTTTTTGACAGCTTTTTTTCTTGCTTACTCTGTCCATAGGAACTTGTAAACAGTAAAAGAGAAGTAACAAAAAAGCAAAGTGGTTTAATCATCGTTTGAATTGTTAGGGAGTGTCCAATGGTATAACGTACAACTCGCTGATATACGAATGTTTGATTTTTGACTTTCATTAAATCTTATATACTAATCTTAACCTATAAGGCAATGTAATATACGAAAGTCTTAAACTTTCGCATTTTCAATTGCCATGCGGCAACAATACAAAAACGAAAGTTTTTTTACTGGCTTTTGCAGCTCTAATTCAGTAAAAGATGCATTAAATACTTGCGTATAAGAGCTACGGTGAGGACACATCTTTTAAATATAATTTGCTCCGTCAGAAGCTTCCTGTTTATAGAACAACAAATAAAAATATCCAGCCAAGCTCCGTAGGTGCTTCCTGTTTTATATATTTCAGGAGGCTCCAATGGAGCCAAAACTCCAAATCGGTTTTTCTTCTATAAACAGGTAGCCCCAAAAGGGGCTTTGCTCATAGTTTTGAAATTGATTCTGCATGTTTTAGAATAAAGAGAAGATTGCAAAAGATGTGTACACAAGGTAGGTGTAAGTGTGCCTCCGAAGCTTCGGGCAACATACGATGCTTAATGTTTTGATGCCGGGCTAAAAAAAGCTACCGTTGTGTAGACCATGCCGACCGCAACTTTCTTACTGCCCGGTAAGCTGATCTAAAAACTTTTGGAGCTCTTCCATTTTTTCTGGCGATAATGTTTTTAGCCGGGCATTTACTGAATGTTCCGCAGCAACAGGTTTTAATTTCTGCATGGGGTGGCTGGCGGGTATGGCTGCATCGCTGGGTTGCCAGGAAAAAAATTCGTTGGGTGTGCAGTTTAGGCTAAGGCAAAGCCGCTCCAGTGTGTTGAAATTGATACTTTCCTGTTTGTGATTGAGCAGGCGGTATGCAGCGGGATGGCTGAGCCCGTTTTTAACCAGCCAGCGCCTTGCATCGTCGATGCCTTTGTTGCTACAGGCTTTTGGTACATCTATATACAGCATAGTTTACTATTTTACATAAATGTACAAAATTGAAAGAAAATTTATTATTAACGAATGGAAATTGTTTCCTACTGAACTCGATAAACTTTCTTGGAAATAAGATTGTTTCCCGCAGTAATGTGGCAAACTTCCTGTGAAAATTAATTGCTTCTAGCTATAATGTTTCAAACTTTCTGTGAAAGGAAATTGTTTCCAACTGAACGTGACAAACTTTCTGTGTAAGAAAATTGTTTTACGATGTAATACGGCAAACTTCCTGTGAAAGAAAAATGTTTCTTGCTGTATAGCTTAAAACTTTCAGTGAAAGGAAATTGTCTCCCGCTGAAAACTTTGAATCTGTTAACCTTCGCTTGGTTCTACGCTACGGTAAAAGCTCAATTATAATCCGAACGTACAAGTGTGCGACGCAAGAGGTGATGCCATGAAATACTGCTGCCGGTTCAAAATGATTTTTCTAATACAATTTGAGCGGCTACAAAATTTCCTTCAGGCTTTCTTCTGTAGCTTCAATCGTGTAATCAAGATCTTTGTACGACAATGCATTATTTAAGAACCAGCTTTCAAAAGCAGATGGCGGTAAATACACGCCACGGTGAAGCATTGCATGAAAATATTTTTTAAAAAACGCATTATTTGCTGAAGCTGCGGTGGCGAAATCGGTAACCGGATGATCGCTGAAATGTATGCTGAGCATGGATCCCAAATGATTGATAACATAAGGTACGCCTGATGCTGCAAGCACCTTATCCAAACCATTTTTGAGGTACAAAGTTTTTTCGTCAAGCTGCTGCAACAGTTGCGGCTGATCTTTTAAAATGGAGAGCAATGTGTAACCGGCAATCATTGCGATGGGATTGCCACTTAAGGTGCCGGCCTGGTAAACATTACCCAGCGGGGCAACAACTTCCATAATATGACGCTTGCCACCAAAAGCGCCGACGGGCAAACCGCCGCCGATTACTTTGCCATAAGTTATAAGGTCTGCATTGATGCCGAGCTTTTGCTGGGCACCACCTTGCGCCAGGCGAAAACCCGTCATTACTTCATCGAAAATGAAAACGATATTTTCTGCATCGCATATTTTACGGATACCTTCAAGGAAACCGGGTGCTGGTAAAATGCAACCCATGTTTCCCGCTACCGGTTCAACAATAATTGCCGCGATTTCATTTTTATTTTCTGCTACCAATTTTTCAACGGCAGCGAGATCGTTGTAGGCACAAGTGAGTGTATCATTCGCTACACCCGCAGTTACACCTGGAATGGTTTGAATATTTAAAGTAGCTACGCCACTGCCGGCCTTTACCAAAAACGCATCTGCGTGGCCGTGGTAGCAACCTTCGAATTTGATGAATTTATTTCTGCCGGTGTAGCCGCGTGCAACACGCAATGCACTCATGCAAGCTTCGGTGCCGCTGCTTACCATGCGGATTAGATCGACATTTGGAGCCATGCTTTTTATAAGCTCGGCCATTTTTATTTCAAGCTCTGTTGGTGCGCCATAAGAAGTAGAATATACAGCTTGTTCCTGTATGGCTTTTACCAAAGGTTCATAAGCATGACCAAGAATCATTGGGCCCCAGGATGCTATGTAATCAATGTATTTATTTCCGTCGGCATCGAATAAATATGCGCCTTTTGCTTTGCTGATAAACAGTGGTGTACCGCCAACACTTTTAAATGCACGAACGGGTGAGTTTACGCCGCCGGGAATAGATTGCTGTGCACGGGAAAAGAGTTCGATACTTTTATCTATAATCATAAAGTTGTTTGTGTTTGTTGGTGAATAGATTTACTGTAGTACAAGAGTGCGACGCAAGTAAAGATCAATAGTAGCAATGCTGTTTGGCTCCTAATTCAACTTATCAACTACTCAACCAATCAACCTTGCTGCGTCTTTTGCAAAGTAAGTGGCAATGAGATCTGCGCCTGCACGTTTCATGGAAGTAAGTGTTTCGAGTATGGCTTTGTCTTCATTGATCCATCCCATTTTTGCGGCGGCTTTTATCATGGCATATTCGCCGCTGATATTGTAAACACTCACGGGAACATCCACCGCATTTTTTACTTCGCGTACAATATCGAGATAAGGCAGGCCTGGCTTTACCATTACAATATCGGCGCCTTCTTCCACATCCATCAATGCTTCTTTAACGGCTTCTATACGGTTGGCATAATCCATTTGATAGGTTTTTTTGTCGCCAAAACCGGGGGCAGAATCGAGTGCATCGCGGAAGGGGCCATAAAAGCAGGAAGCATATTTTGCACTGTAGGCCATGATGCCTGTTTTGGTAAAATTATTTTGTTCAAATGCTTCGCGGATGGCGCCGATACGGCCATCCATCATGTCGCTCGGTGCAACAAAATCGGCACCTGCATGGGCATGACTGAGGCTCATTTTTACCAATGCTTCAACGGTTGGATCGTTTACAATTTCTCCGTTTTCTACAATACCATCGTGGCCATAGGAAGAATAAGGATCCAGCGCAACGTCTGTCATAACAAGCATTTCAGGGAACGCATCTTTTATGGCTTTAATGCTTCGCTGCATTAAACCATCGGGGTTCCATGCTTCTTTACCTGTGTTATCTTTTGTTTCGTCTTTTGCTTTTACAAAAAGCAAAACAGACTTTATTCCCAGGCTCCATAACAGTTTTACTTCTTTAACTGTGTTATCAATTGAATAACGAAAATAGTTGGGCATGGAAGGGATTTCGTATGCAATGTTTTCGCCTTCATCAATGAATAATGGTGCAATAAAATCGCTGGGGGTTAATATTGTTTCAGCAACCAGACTGCGTATAGATGCGTTAGTTCTAAGTATTCTATTTCTGCGGGTTAATATCATGACTCAGCATTTTATTTTATAAATTACTCAACACATATTTACTTTTTGGGCCCATTCGCTTTCATCTTTATCTGGTTCATTAATCCAGTCTTTTGGATGTAAGCAAGCCTGTAATAATTTATCTTCTTCACTTCCCGGCTGCGGCTGATAATTATATTCAAAACGAACAGTAGGCGGCAGGCTCATTAAAATACTTTCTGTTCTGCCATTCGTTTTTAAGCCAAATAAAGTACCCCGGTCGTGTACTAAATTAAATTCAACATAACGGCCCCTTCTTATTTCCTGCCAGTGTTTATGCTCTGAGGTAAAGGCTGTGTTTTTTCTTTTTTCAACTATTGGCAGGTATGCTTCTACAAATGCATTGCCGCAGGCTTTGCCAAAGTTGACCCAGAAATCAACATTTTTTTCACCGAATGGTTTTTGGTAGTCATAAAAAATGCCGCCAATTCCCCGGCGCTCTTTACTACGGTGCCAGTTTACAAAATAGTTATCGCAGGTTTCTTTAAATTTTGGAAAGAAAGTAGGATCAAATGCATCGCAAACATTTTTGTACGTGCCGTGAAAATGTTTTGCATCTTCATCAAATAAGTAATATGGAGTAAGATCAGTTCCGCCGCCAAACCATCGATCGATTACTTCGTTGTTATCGTCGTATAGTTCAAACATACGGTAGTTGCAATGCACAGTAGGTACAAATGGGTTTGATGGATGCAATACCAAACTTAAGCCACACGCAAACCATTTGCTTCCAAATATTTTTAATTCTTTCCTCATTTCATTGGTAACATCACCATAAACAACAGACGTGTTAACACCACCTTTTTCAAAAACATTACCGTTACCAATGACTCTTGTTATGCCTCCGCCGCCATCAGTGCGTTCCCATTTATCTTCAATAAATGTTGCTTTGCCGTCTGCCTTTTCAAGTGCTGCACAGATGGTGTCTTGTAATTCGTGAACGTAGTGAATCCATTCCTGCTTTATACTTGTTTTCATATAGAAGAGTTTTAAAAGTTGGCAAGCTTTCTGAATGCGGATTTTTTTAAGGATTAAAAAGATTGAGGGGGTTACTTGTGATTTCCATTTAATCCTTAAAATCCTCCCAAATCCCCGTTCAGACTTGGTATTCCTTCACCGTATCTACAAACGCTTTGGCATGTTCCACAGGTACATTTGGCAAAATACCATGCCCCAAATTTGCTACATGATGATTGCCTTCAAATGCATCCATCATTTCTTTTACTTCTTTTTGTATTACCGGAATAGGCGATAATAATTTTGCAGGATCAAAGTTACCTTGTAATACAATATTTGAACCTGCTAATTGTCTTGCCATTTGTGGTTTTATGCACCAGTCAATACCCAGACCATGAGCACCTGTTGCAGCCATTGAATCTAAACTGTGCCACGCGCCTTTTGCAAAAATGATGGTGGGCACAATATCTTTTAATGCATCAACGATCTGCCGGATGTACTGCAAAGAAATTATTTCAAAATCCTGCGGGCTTAGCAAGCCTCCCCAGCTATCGAAAATCTGTATGGTATCTGCACCTGCTTCTGCCTGTCCTTTTAAATAAGCGATGGTTGTGTCTGTAATCATCTGAAGCAACTGGTGTGCAAGCTCCGGTTGGGTATAGCAGAATTCTTTTGCTTCATCAAAAGTTTTGGAACCTTTACCCTGAACCATATAGCAAAGAATCGTCCATGGTGCGCCGGCAAAACCAATCAATGGTACACGGCCATTCAGTTCCTGTTTTATTAATTTAATGGCATCAAAAACATAGTGCAGTGTTTCATTAACATCGGGTACACGAACACGTTTTAAATCGTTCGCTGTTTTTATGGGTGCAGGAAGAATCGGGCCTTTGCTTTCTATCAGTTGTACCTCAAGGCCCATGGCTTGCGGAACAACAAGAATATCAGAAAAAAGTATGGCTGCATCAACGCCAATAATATCAACGGGCTGAATGGTTATTTCGCAGGCCAGTGCTGGTGTTTGTACCCTTTCAAAGAAACCGTATTTTTCACGCAGCTTCATGTATTCTGGTAAATACCTTCCTGCCTGCCGCATCATCCAAACCGGCGTGCGTTCTGTTTTTTCGCCGCGTAAAACCCTTAAAAGTAAATCGTTTTTTAAATCGCTCATACTGCTTTATTTTAAACCCCTCTTATAATTTTTGAACAGTTTTTTTTGAACCAAACTATATATCTTTTATCATCGTTCCTTGCGTCGCACACTTGTGCAGTAATAAATGACTGTGCTTTCAACAGCCTTTGCAAAAAATATCATTAAAGTGCTTTATTTAATCCGCTTCGGTGGCTGTTGAAAGCTCAATAAACTTCCTGATGTATAAGTGTGCGATCCCGAAATGAATTCGGTCCCGAAAGCTTTCGGGCTGCCACGCTTCGCTTAAATGTTGCCATGAAAACTGAACTGTGAAACGAGCGTGGCAACAAATGCTTCACAAAGATTTACTGCCGGTTACAAAAAAAATTATTTAAAATAACTGATAATGTTTTCGATCATTTGATCTTTACCCGGCCACTCGCTTGTAACTATTTTATTGGTACAATATGTTTGAATGGTTGCTGTAGTTGTTTTACCAATCGAAAACATAACAGAATTAATGGGAACTGTGTTCATTGAAAAAAAACTGTGTACCGCACTGGGGCTGAAAAAAATGAATGCGTCATAATCATTTTCTATAAAGACAGGCAGTTGAACAGTTGTGTAAACCACCAGTTCGTTTACGGTAATACTGTTGTAGCGAAGTGTTTCCGGCAATTCATCCAGGCGCTGGTCCCCACAAAAAAACACAACCTCATCTATCGCTTTTGTTTGAATAATTTTATCAGCAAGCACTGTTGCATTTTTAGCAGTGGCTGCAACTTTTGCTTCTCCAAAAAAATCGTAAACGAGTTCTTTGGTAATGCCGCCTAAACAAAAGATACTCCAGTCTGGAATTATGGTAAGGTGTTTTATTACTGTTTCTACAGCATTGATACTTGTAAAAACTGCAACAATTTTTTGTAAGGCGAATGCTTGTATTTGCTGAACGATCTGCGGAGTATTTACAGACGCTGTTTCAATAAAAGGAACAGCATCTATCTGAATATTGTCTGCAGCCGCTTTTTGAATAAGCTGTTCTTGTAAAGGGCGTGTACATAATATGCTGATTTTATTTTTTTGCATTGCGTATTGCTTCTGAAATTTTTCTGCCTCCATTGTTTAAAAGTTCTGCCGCTGCTTCTGCGCCCGAATTTACTGCATTTTCTATGCTTACTTTTTTTTCAATTTCAGTTTTTTCTTTCCCGTCCAAAGAAAAAATATTTCCCCTGAAATGAATAACACCGTTGCTTATTTCTGCCAGTGCACTGATGGGTGTAGAACAGCCGCCCATTAAGGCTTTTAGAAAATCTTTTTCAATTTTTGTACAAAGTGCTGTGTGCTCATCATTTAAGATACTACAAGCTTCCTGTGCGTCTTTATCATCTTCATTGCATACCACCATAATAGCACCCTGCGAAGGTGCGGGCAGCATCCAGTCTAATTCAACAGAATTCTCAGGGCGCAGATTGATCCGTTCCAATCCTGCGGCTGCAAAGATGGCTCCGTTCCAGTTATGCTCCTGAACTTTTCTTAATCGCGTATTTACATTGCCTCGAAGATTTTCAATTGTGTGGTTGGGATAGCGGTGCGTCCATTGCGCCTGCCGACGAATACTGCTGGTTGCAATAACTGCCGAAGAATTAAAATCGTAAAGAAAATCTTTATCGTTTTTGAAAACCAATATGTCTTTGTATGATGCTCTCGGGAGGACTGCTGCCTGTACAATTCCTTCAGCCAGTTGGGTGGGTACATCTTTCATGGAATGCACTGCAATATCAATGCGTTTGCTTAACAGTGCCGCATCTAATGTTTTGGTAAAAATTCCCTGAACAGCCAATTGGTAGAGTGGGGTAATAAGATCCAGATCACCATCGCTTTTTATGTAAATAAGTTCGCTCTGTATGTTATTGGAAGCCAGTTGCTGCTGTACCAATGAAGCTTGCCAAACAGCTAACTGACTGTCTCTTGTGCCAATCCTTAAAACTTTGTTCATGGGTTGATTCAGTTAACCTTGCAGGTAATAAAATCGTTAATCGCCTCAATGTAAAAACAGCCGGGTTGATGCTGGCTTCGCATCTTAAGCGCCATATTATTGATGGTTTTCTGGATATTCCCGGAGTTTGGATTTGCGTTGGTTTCAGTATAAAAATCTGGGTACGCGGCTAAAAACAAATTGCATTGCTGCATATCGATCAATTTTTGTTTTACAGCTTTTAGCGCAGGCACATTTTTACGCATATTGTACCAGGATGAAAATTCTTTAATATGCTCATTAATGATCTGCTTTGCTTTAGGTACTTCTGCCAAACGCTTTTGCAGCGTTGCATCGTTAATCCTTGAAAGATCATCCACGTTAACTAAAGTAATGTAAGCCAGTTCTTTGGAAGCAGGGTCAATATTGTTGGGGATTGATAAATCGATCAGTATTTTATTCCCATAGTTAACCAGGTCATTTTTTAGAATAATTGGTTCAGCTGCGCCGGTGGCAACGATAACGATATCGGCATTTTGCACCAGTGCCTTTGCGCTTTGAAAAGGGGCAAACTGTAAACCCATTTCCTTTGCAAGTTCATCAGCAGTTTCTGCGGTACGGTTAATCAGTGTTATATCGGTAGCTTCTAAATAATCAACAAGGTTTTTACAGGTAATACGCCCGATTTTACCGGTACCCATTAAAACAATCTTTTTATTTTTTACATCAGTAACATTTTCTTTTAAAAACTGGATAGCGGCAAAAGAAACAGAAACTGTTCCACCGCTTAATGTGGTATTTGTTTTTATTGATTTGGATGCCTGAAGTACAAAACCAAGCAATCGTTCTAAAAATGTGCCGATGAATCCATTTTCTTTGGCAAATCTTACAGCCGATTTTATTTGACCAACAATTTCATAATCGCCCAGAATTTGAGAATCGAGCCCCGAAGCAACTTCAAATAAATGTTCAACGGCTTTCCATCCTCTTTTTATATAGGCAAGCTCTTTAAAAGTTTCCACTGAGCCGGCAGTTTCGCTGCAAAGCAGGTTTATTAAAACATCAGCATTAGAAGCCAACCCGTAAATCTCTGTTCGGTTACAGGTGCTTAGCACAAAAATCTCTGATACATTTAATAAAGGAGCTTTCTTAAGTAGCAAAGAATAATGAGCTTCACTAATAGCAAACCGCCCCCTTGCAGATGCATCTGTTTTTTTGTAGTTGATTCCTGCAATATAAAACTGGTTGATATCCATGTAAGCTTATAATCTTAGTTTACTTTCTAACAGACGCAAAAATAGCTCCGGAGATTGCTTTTAAAATATGATTTACGTCATGCGAATGTCATTTATATGTCACAAATTGTGTGAGCTGGTATAAACCAAGTGTGAGCTGGTTTTTTTAAAAGCTGAAATGAAAATGTTTTTTTTGAAACCAGCAGCAGTGCCCGTGGCATCATCGTTGCGTCGCATTACGTTCATCTCCTGCACTGCTATTAAGCTTTTACCGAAGCGAAAATTTGCAATGCCGCCCGTTGCTTTGCTGCCATTAAAAAGTTAGCGGCTATATTATGGAAACCTTACGCAGATTGCATCTCAATATAAATTTTTCATGTTTCTACCAAGACAATTGTTAGTTCCTACATTTATTATTTTATTACTTTCTTGCAACAGCACAGACAAAGAAAAAGCACAAGCTAATTCGCCAATTTTAACAAAGGACACAATTGCTGCTGTTCCAAAACTGGCAGAAATAAAGCCAGACTTAAAAAGAGTTATAGAAAAAAAGCCAGTTGCTTTTAAAATTAAAAAGAGCCCAAAAGCATTTGCACTTACTTCAAATTTTCAAGTTCAAACTTCACTGGAAAATGATTTTAAAGTAACAGAACAGGGCTTTCAGGATTTTATAATTTATTCAAATTCTGACACAACACTTTTATGCAAACAAGGAACAACATTGAAAATAAAGCATTCATGTTTTTTAATCGCATCTACGTTAACAGAAGTAAAAGGGGCAATCACATTCCAAGTAAAAGAATTTTATAAAATATCAGATATACTTTCAGCAAGACTCTCCACACATTCAAACGGCAATATCCTTGAAACAGGAGGAATGCTTTTTATTCAAGCAACTTCTGACGGACAGTTATGTAAACTCAAAGACAATTCTACAATTGAGATTTCATTTCCTTTTACAGAAAAGAAAGACAGTATGCTTTTGTTTAGTGGCAGTTGGACAAATCAAAAAATGAATTGGGAACTATTTCCGTCAAACGAAGCCAATCAAAAGGAAATTGTCGAAGAAATTGCAGAATTTCCAGGCGGCACAGTTGCCTTACAAAATTTCTTTCGTAAAAATCTTGTATATCCTGATTCTTTAGCAGATATGGGAATTGGTGGTATAATTCAAATGAATTTTGTAATTGATGAAACGGGAAAAGCAAAAGTTGTCAACTTTAAAAACCGTTCTCAAAAAGGTTTTGAAGGTGCTGTGCTTAATACGTTTTCAAAAATGCCAAAATGGAAACCTGCAAAAAGAAATGGAGTTCCTATTAAATCGACTTATTCCCAGTCAATAACTTTTTATAATGAAAAACAGAATATAAATGATACAATTTTCAAAAATGATTTTGAAGCAACAATTAATGACACCAATATTAGCAAAGTGAATACTGCTGATATACGACAATATATTTTCAGCACCTCAAAATTGGGATGGATTAATTGCGACAGATTTTATAGCAGCCCAAAACCAAGAACAGACTTTTATGTGGACTGCGGAAACTATACAGAGCTTGACATTAAGCTTGTATTCCATTCTTTTAAAGCTATTTTAGACAATTACGTTTCGAAGACAACCTATAAATTTCAAAACATACCAGACGATGAAGCGATAACAGTTGTAGTAGTTAAGAAAATGAATAATGACACTTTCATTTCATTGACTGAAAGCAACACAAATTTGAAATCAATAAATAACCTTTCATTTGAAAAAGTAACAATGGACAAACTAAAACAGAAATTGGAACAGCTTAACAATGCAAGATGAACTACACCCTCTAACATTGGTATTGCTGCAAGTGGGGCTGGACATCATAAAATATCCCACCTGTAGCAATGCCTGTCCGGAACGATGAAAGGATTGCGACGCAACAGCCGGTGCCATAAAAAACCAAAGCTGGTATCATAAATTTCATATCCTATAAATGAACGAATATGATTGTGATCGATAAACTTCTACTTTTACCGCCAAAGCATTTGCATGAACACGATTATTGAAAATATACGCGAGTTGTTTCACAAGTTTGCGGGCCAGCCGTTTGAGCATATTACCAAAATACCCGAAAGCGGCAGCGACAGAACTTATTTCAGAATACAATACAACCACGAAACTTTTATCGCAACGCATAACCTGAATGTAAAAGAGAATAAAACATTTATCAGTTTCAGCAAACACTTTAAAGCACTTGGGCTGCCGGTGCCAAATATTTTTGCAGTAAATGAAGATTTTACCCTTTATATACAGGAAGACCTGGGTACTTCTTCTTTGTTAAATGAGCTTGAAGCTTATGGCCATAACGATTTTGTATATACCCTGTTTTGTAAAAGCATAGCGCAACTGGCAAAATTGCAGATCAATGGACACAACGGGCTTGACTATAATTTATGCTTAACCGGAAAAGAATTTGGCAAACAAGCCATTATGAGCGACCTGCTGTATTTTAAATATTATTTTCTGGACACACTAAAACTACCTTACGACAAACAGGTACTGCTCGATGATTTTGATGCATTGAGTACCTACCTTACCAGAACAGAATATAAGTATTTTATGTTCCGCGATTTTCAAAGCAGGAATATCATTGTAAACAATAACGAGGTTTTTTTTATTGATTACCAGGGCGGCATGCAGGGCGCTTTACAGTACGATGTGGCCAGCCTTTTATGGCAGGCAAAAGCAGCGTTAAGCGATGAATGGAAGAGCAGCCTGCTGGAATATTATATGGACACCATTGATGCGCTTTTAGAAAAGCCGGTCAACAGGCAGTTATTTGTTAGCCAGTACTATGGATATGTGTTAATACGCCTGCTGCAGGTGTTGGGTGCTTATGGTTTCAGGGGATTGTTTGAACGAAAAGCCCATTTTCTTGCAAGCATACCACTCGCACTAAAAAATCTTAAAAGTTTTTTAGAGAACAACCGTGCGGGCATTGTACTGCCTGAGTTTGACAGGATTTTACACCTGCTGGTAAGCGATGAAATTACCAGCCGTTTTAATCCGGTTCAGGCAAATGAACATACGCCATTGGTTATCAAAATAAAAAGCTTCTCGTATAAAAAGGGCATCCCGAAAGATGACAGTAATAATGGTGGCGGCTTTGTTTTTGATTGCAGGGGCATTCTGAACCCGGGCCGTTTCAATGCCTATAAAACCATCTCGGGAAAAGATAAAGCTGTAATTGATTTTCTGGAGCAACAAACCAAAATGAATGCCTTTCTTAACAGCGCTTTCGATATGGTAGATATTTCTGTAGAAGATTATTTACAGCGTGGTTTTGAAAGCCTGGCCATAAATTTTGGTTGTACCGGGGGCCAGCACAGAAGTGTTTATGCCGCAGAGCAAATGGCGCGTCATTTAAAGAATAAGTACAAGGTTAAAACAGAACTGGAGCATACCAATGAAAGCAATTGGGTAAAAGAAATAAAGGAATAAACCGCGATAAGAAAATTTATTTTGAGCCAGGCAGAAGACCTATTATTAAGCATTGTTGCGTCGCACTCTTGTACTTTCAAAACAATATTGAGCAATTTGCCATCACCATCATAATCCCGATCAACTTGTTTACGAAAATCAATATTAATGAACATACGAGCCCCCCTTCAGGGGTTGGGGACATTAAAGCAATGATACTTGCCGCAGGTTTGGGCACAAGACTAAAACCCTTTACTGATCAGCATCCTAAGGCGCTTGCATTAATAAACGGAAAAAGTTTGCTGCAGCGCAATATAGAATACCTGCAGCAATTTGGCATTTACGATGTTGGAGTAAATGTGCATCATTTTGCCGGGCAAATCATTGATGCAATAAATATAAATAAAGGCTGGGGCAGCAAGATCACCATTAGCGATGAAAGCGATGAAGTGCTTGAAACGGGAGGCGGATTAAAAAAAGCAGCACCTTTTTTAAATGATAATGAAAATTTCATTTTAATAAACGTTGATGTACTTACCGACCTTAACCTTGGGGAAATGATGGATGCTCATTTAAAAGAAAACCCACTGGCTACACTTGCAACAACCCAGCGAAAAACTTCAAGATATTTTCTTTTTAATGATAATGATGAATTGTGCGGATGGCGGAATACAGAAACCGGTGCGGAGCGGATTTCGAGGAATTCAGAAACCTTTTATCAGCGGGCATTCAGTGGCATTCATATTATCAGTTCCCGCATTTTTCAGGAAATGGGGCAGCAGGGAAAATTTTCAATGGTGGATGCTTACCTTGAGGCTGCAAAAACTAAAACAATCAAATCTTTCGATCATTCTGCCAGTAAGTTTATTGATGTTGGTAAGCCTGAAAGTATTATAAAAGCGGAGGCAATTTTTGAGTAATGTTTTATCGTCTTTTAACAAGGAAACAAGAATTTTTTTAGTGATTGATGTTTCAAATTTTCGCTTCTATAAAAGCTGAATAAATTTCTGAACGTACAAGTGAGTGACACAACAGGCGATGCCACGAAGCACAACTGATGGTTCAAAAAAAAGCGGCAATCACTTATACAAAAATTGGCAACATACACAAATTTGGAAGCTATTTGTTATTTCCTTTACATTTGCAGCGGAAAATGAATGACAGGAGGGAACGAAAATCGTTCCCTTCTCTTTTTACCATATGGCAACAGAAACAACAATAGGGCATATTGAACAACTGGTTGACGGAATATTAGCTGAGGAGCCTGAATACTTTCGGGTGCAGGTAAAAATAAAGCCAACCAATAATATCAAAGTGTATATAGATGGCGATAATGGTATTACCATTGAAAAATGTGTGAGGTTTAACCGCCGCCTGTATAAACTGATAGAGGAATCGGCTATTTTTCCTGAAGGGGATTTTTCATTGGAGCTTTCTTCGCCAGGCGTTGATGAGCCTTTGAAAATGAAACGTCAATATGTCAAAAACATAGGCCGATTTATTGAAATCGTTTTTAATGATGGCAGCATTAAGGAAGGAAAACTGTTAGAGATAGCGGATGAAGATATTATTATAGAAGTAACTACAGGTAAAAGCAAAAGCATCATTACACAACAATTGGTAATTCCATTTAATAGTATAAAAACAATAACCGTTCAAATCAAATTCTGATTCTTACGGATTTAACATCCGGATTTAAAATTTCGAGATATGGCAAGTATTAACTTAATCGAGGCGTTCCAGGAGTTTAAAGATGCGGAAAATATAGACCGCCCTACGTTGATGAAAGTTGTGGAAGACGTATTTAAAACATTACTGCGAAAGAAATACGGCAGCGATGAAAATTTTGATGTAATTGTAAACGCTGAAAAAGGTGACCTTGAAATCATTCGCCGCCGTATGATTGTGGAAGATGGCGAAGTACAGGATCCACTGGCAGAAATCGCTTACACGGAAGCCGTAAAAATTGAACCTGACTTTGAAGTGGGTGAGGAACTTTACCAGGAAGTAGACATATTAGACTTTGGCCGCAGGGCTATTCTGGCAGCTAAACAAACGCTGGCAAGCCGTATTGGGGATCTTAAGAAAAATGTGCTTGTAAAAAAATACAGCGACCGTATAGGTGATATTATAAGTTCTGAAGTGTACCAGGTTTGGAAAAAAGAAGTGCTCTTACTTGATGAGGAAGGTAACGAACTGATTCTTCCAAAGTCTGAGCAGATACCACAGGATTATTTTAAGAAAGGGGAGAATATTCGTGCTGTGGTAAGACGTGTTGATATGAAAAATAATTCTCCTGTTATTATTTTAAGCCGTACCAGCCCTGATTTTCTTTCGAAATTACTTGAGATTGAAGTGCCTGAAATTTTTGATGGTTTAATCACCATTCGTAAAATTGTACGGGAGCCTGGGGAAAGAGCAAAGGTGGCTGTTGAAAGTTTTGACGACAGGATTGATCCGGTAGGTGCCTGCGTTGGAATGAAAGGAAGCCGTATCCATGGAATTGTAAGGGAATTGAAAAATGAAAATATTGATGTTATTAACTGGACGACCAATATACAATTGCTGATTCAACGTTCTTTAACGCCTTCAAAAATCAGCTATATGGATTTGGATAATGAAGGAAAACATGCTGATGTGTATCTGAAAGCTGACCAGGTTTCTCTTGCAATTGGGCGCCGTGGTGTAAATATTAAACTGGCCTGCGAACTAACTGGTTATGATATAGACGTGTTCCGCGAAACTGAAGACGGTGAAGAAGAATTTGATATTGACCTTGATGAATTTGTTGATGAGATAGAGCCATGGATTATTGAGGAGCTTAAACGTGTTGGATGCGATACGGCTCGCAGTATTTTGAATCTTACTGCCGATGAACTGGAAAGGAGAACGGATCTTGAAAAAGAAACCATCTACGATCTTAGGAAAATCCTGCAAGATGAATTTGACAGGGAATAACGCATACAATTTGGAAATGTTGCGCAGTATTTGATGATTATGATTTAGGTTTACACCATCTGAATAGTTGTGAATCTGTTGTGTGCAGCGTTTCACAGGGTTTTGCAGCACATGTGTGCGACGCAAGAAAAGCTGAAAAGGTATCCAATGATGGGTACAAAAAATAAAAAGAACTGAATGTCTGAACTGAAATTACCGAGATTATTAGGAGCTGCCAAGGAATTTAATATTGGCCAGGATACCCTTGTGGATTTTCTGGCAAGTAAAGGTTTTAGCCGTGATGATTTAAAGCCTACTGCAAAACTTACAGAAGACATGTACCGTTCGCTGCAGCAGGAATTTCAAGGCGATAAAGTTGCCAAAACAAAGGCAGACCAAATTGAAATTCCTAAGGGCGCGGCACCAGCTGAAAGAAAAAAGAGGGATGAGGAAGAGATTATTTTCAGAAAAGAAAAGGAAGAACCCAAACCTGAGAAACAACCTGAACCAATAATAGCGCCTCCGCCGGTTATTGAAGAAGTAACTAATGAACCGGAGATAGTCATTGAAGAGCAGCCTAAACCTGCTGAACCCGAAATAACTAAAATAGAGGCTCCTGAGATTGAGGGTCCAAAAACAGTTGGTAAAATTGACTTATCCGCCATAGATTCCTCAACTAGGCCTAAGAAAATAGTTAAGAAAAAATCAGAAGAAATTGCACCGGAAGTTCATGATATAGTTGAAGATCATGTAATTGAGGATACAGCTGTTCCAGAGGCTTTACCCGCTATAGATATTGATGATATTGAGGAGGAATTCATTCAAGATATTGAAGAGGATACAGAACATGCTCCATTAATTGAAAATATTAAAGCGGACAAGCTGGAAGGGCCTAAAATACTTGGCAAAATAGAGTTACCCATAGACAGCGATACAAGGCCTAAGCCTACACTAAGGGATGAGAAGCGCAAACGCAAACGCATACCCATAGATAAAAAAGGAGACAATAAGCAGCCCGGTGATAAAGACAGGTTTAAGAAAGACGGATCAGGCACAGGGAATATAAAAAAGCCTGAGCCAGCCAGGGAACCCAGAGTTGGTGGGGGTATGCAGATACAAAAAGTAGGCGACAGGCCTGCGCGAACAGATGATAGAAGGGGTGGCAGCAGCGGTAGCAGAGACAGAAGAGGTGGAAAAGATATTAAACGGGAAGACAAGGAAATTGATCAAAAAGAGATACAGGAAAAAATACGGGAAACACAGGCAAAGTTAGCTGGATCTGGCGGACGCGGAAAAAGCCTTAAAGCAAAATACCGTCGTGAAAAAAGACAAGGAAATGCTGATTCAATCGGTGAACCGGGGGAAGATAATAAACTACAGGTTACAGAATTTGTGACTGTAAGTGAACTTGCAAATCTTATGGATGTAAGTTTTGCGGATGTGATCAGCAAATGTATGGGTCTGGGTATCATGGTATCAATCAACCAAAGGCTTGATGCCGAAGTAATTGAACTGGTTGCCGGGGAATTCAACTTTGAAGTTGAATTTATTGGAGTTGAAGATGCTGATGAAGATGATGATGAGGAGGATGATATTACCGAAGGTCAGCAGCCAAGAGCACCGATAGTAACCATCATGGGCCACGTTGACCATGGTAAAACATCTTTACTGGATTATATCCGTAGTGCGAAAGTTGTAGCAGGCGAAGCAGGCGGTATTACACAGCATATAGGTGCGTACGAAGTTGAATTATCCAATGGAAAACACATTACTTTTCTTGATACACCTGGTCATGAGGCCTTTACAGCAATGCGTGCACGCGGTGCAAAAGTTACGGATATAGCAGTAATAGTAGTTGCAGCAGATGATGCGGTGATGCCTCAAACAAAAGAAGCCATCAGCCATGCACAGGCAGCAAACGTACCAATGATATTTGCTGTAAATAAAATTGACAAAGAGGGTGCAAACCCTACAAAAATTTATGAGCAACTATCGCAGATGAACCTGTTGGTTGAAGCCTGGGGTGGTAAATATCAAAACCAGGAACTTTCAGCGAAAAAGGGCTTGAATGTTGACCTTTTGCTTGAAAAAATATTACTGGAAGCAGAATTACTTGACCTCAAGGCCAATCCTGACAAGGAAGCTGTAGGAACAATCATTGAAGCTTCCCTTGATAAAGGACGTGGATATGTGGCTACACTGCTTGTTCAAAACGGTACTTTAAAACAAGGCGATCTTATTGTGAGTGGTCAATACTATGGCAGGGTTAAAGCCATGTTCAATGAACGCAACCAGCGTATAGATCAGGCTCCCCCATCCACACCGGTCCAAATTCTTGGTTTAAATGGTGCACCACAGGCCGGTGAAAAATTCAGGGTGTTCGAGGATGAGTCTGAAGCAAAAGAAGTTGCTGTTAAACGTGCACAGATTGTACGCGAACAGGGCTTGCGTGCAAGGAAACATATCACACTTGATGAAATTGGCCGCAGGCTAGCCCTGGGTAATTTCAAACAACTGAACCTGATTATTAAAGGTGATGTGGATGGATCTGTAGAAGCATTAAGCGATTCACTACAGAAATTATCTACTGATGAAATTATTGTAACAGTTGTACATAAAGCCGTGGGCCAGATTTCTGAAAGCGATGTACTACTTGCAACAGCTTCCGATGCTGTAATCGTTGCATTTAATGTTAGGCCTTCTATGCAGGCAGCCCGGCTGGCTGAAAATGAAGGTGTGCAGATAAAAATGTACTCCATCATCTACAACGCAATTGAGGAGATCAAGAGTGCCATGGAAGGTATGCTTGAGCCGAAGATTCAGGAGAAAATCACTGCCAATGTTGAGATTCGCGAAGTGTACAAGTTCGATAAAGCTACCGTTGCCGGCTGCCAGGTAATTGATGGAAAGATTGCCCGAAACAGTAAAATACGCATCATCCGCGATGGTATTGTGGTTTATCCAACCGGTGAAGGAAATGCAGAACTTGGTTCGCTGAAACGTTATAAAGACGATGTAAAAGATGTGTCTACCGGAATGGAATGTGGTTTAACCATCAAAAATTACAATGATATAAGGGTGGGCGATATTGTAGAAGCTTACGAAGAAGAGGAAGTAAAACGCACACTTTAAAAGTTAGCTGACAGAATTTTTTTTAGCCGGGCTTTACTGCTGATATCATCGTCCCTTGCGTCGCACACTTGTACATTTGGTAATACGATTCTGCAATGCGCAGCCAGGTTGCCATCTTCGCTTAAATGTTGCCATGAAAGAGGAACTGTGAACCGAGCGTGGCAAGAGAAGTTGAGCAGCATTCCCATAGCCCGGTACATAAATCACTAAATTATAAATTCGCCAGATAAACAATTAGCCTCTCAAGGGCTAATTGTTTTGTTAAAAGCCATTTTGTAGCGCTGTTGCTAATGCCTATTGTATATTTTTGAACCTATTCGAATATTATGAAAAAGATATTATCTGTTTTAGTGGTTGCCACATGTTGTTTACCTGCCCTCAGTTTTGCTCAAACCCAGAAAGTGGTGGCAGATAAAATAATTGCGCAGGTCGGCGACAGGATCATCCTGAAATCTGATATCGACAATGCGATTATCGATACTAAAAGGCAGGATCCCGATGCGCAGTTGCCACCCGATGCTGGTTGTCTTTTTCTACAAGGCCAGTTAATACAAAAAACATTGGTACTACAGGCCGAGAAAGATTCGCTTTTGGTAGATGATGATGAACTGGAAGCCTTGCTCGATAATAAGATTCGTTTTTTTATAAGTCAATATGGATCCCAGGATATGCTGGAGCAGATTGCAGGCCGCAGTGTTTACCAGATTAAAGAAGACCTGCGTCAGCCGTTTAAGGAAAGAACACTGGCTGATAAAATGCAGAATAAAATACTGGATAATGTAAAAATTACACCCAATGAAGTGAAAGAGTATTTTGGAAAAATACCAACAGACAGCCTGCGGTTTTACGAAAGCGAACTGGAAGTAAGTGAGATCGTAATGTACCCCAAAGCAAATAAAGACCTGGAAGATTTTGTATCTGCACAACTGCTCGATTTGAAAAGACAGATTGAAAGCGGCCAGAAAAAATTTGATGCCCTTGCTAAATTAACTTCAGATGATCCCAGTGCCAAAGAGAACGGGGGCCAGTTCAGCATTAACAAAGGAGATAAAAATATAGATCCTGCTTTTCTTTCGGCGGCTTTTAAATTGAAGGAGGGGCAGATTTCATCCGTAATAAAATCGAAGTTTGGCCTGCATATTATTCAAATGGTAAGCCGTGCAGGTGATGATGCCGTAGTAAGACATATACTTAAAATACCTCCTGTAACTGACGCGGAGGTAAAAGGCGGAATTGCTAAATTAGACAGTATCCGTTCGAAAATAATTTCAGGTGATTTTTCTTTTGCTGCTGCAGTAAATAAATTCAGCGAAGATGAGAATAGTAAATTTAGTGCCGGTTTCCGTTTAAATAACAGGGATGGTTCTACTTATATAGCAATTGATGAACTTGATAAAGATGCAGCTTTAGCGCTTAAAGACATGAATGTTGGCGATATTTCGAAGCCACAGAGCTATACAGATGACCGTGGCCGCAAAGTGGTAAGGATCTTATATTTAAAAACCCGTACAGAACCACACCGCGAGAATCTTAAAGATGATTACAATAAAGTGTCCCAAAGGGCGCTGGAGGGAAAGAAACAGCAGGTACTTGAAAAATGGTTTAAAGAACATATTCCCAATTACTACATAACGATTGATAATGGTTATGCAGGCTGTACCGGCATCAGCGAATGGCTGAATGTCTCTAATGTTACAAACAGGTAAGCTAACCTGCAAATAAAAAATAAAAAAAGGCTC